>NZ_CP076547.1:2571593-3214492 GCF_018889995.1 Subtercola sp. PAMC28395
CGTATGCCGCCCTCGACCTGCTGAAGGCTGCAAAATCAGGCACGAAAGAAGAGGGTTTCGCCCGCGAGGACGACGCCTTGGCCGATCTGGTTGCCGGCGATCAGTTCCGGGCGAGCATCTATGCCTTCAACCTCGTGCAGAAGCGGGCCAAGCGGCCGGCGGGCGCACCAGACAAGAAGCTCGCGAAGCCCGTCACCAAGGTCGGAGTCATTGGCGCCGGTCTCATGGCCAGCCAGTTCGCGCTGCTCTTCGTTCGCCAGCTCAAGGTACCTGTGGTCATCACCGACCTCGACCAGGGCCGGGTTGACAAGGGCCTCGACTACATCCGGGGCGAGATCGCGGGACTCCTGGCGAAGGGCCGGATCTCGTCCGACGAGTCGAACAGGCTGAACGCCCTCATCTCCGGCACCACCGACAAGGCCGATTTCGCTGACGCGGACTGGGTCATCGAGGCGGTGTTCGAAGAGCTCGGCGTGAAGCAGGCGGTCTTCGCCGATGTCGAACAGTACATCTCAGAGACGGCCGTGCTCGCGACGAACACCTCTTCGCTCTCTGTCGAGCAGATCGGGGCGAACCTCAAGCACCCCGAGCGGGTCGTCGGCTTCCACTTCTTCAACCCGGTGGCTGTCATGCCTCTGGTCGAGGTCGTGAACACTCCCCTCACCAATGACGCCACCCTCAGCACCGCGATGGTCGTCGCCGCGAAGCTGCGAAAGAATGCGGTCATCACCCGCGACACTCCGGGCTTCGTAGTGAACCGCATTCTGGCCAAGCTGCTCGGCGAAGCCATGCACGCGGTCGACACCGGCACTCCGTTCGAGGTCGTCGACACGGCTCTCGCGCCCTTCGGGCTCCCGATGACGTCGTTCGAACTGCTCGAACTCGTCGGACTCAAGGTCGGTGCCCATGTGCTCGACACGCACCACGCCGCGTTCCCCGACCGGTTCTTCGAGAGCCAGAACCTGCACAAGCTGGCCGAGCACGGCAAGATCTTCGAGCGCGACGCCAAGGGCAAGATCAAGGGCTTCGACAAGACGGCCGTGAAGATCGTCTCGGGCGGAACCACGCCGATGACGGGCGACGAGATCCTGCGCAGGGTCGAAGACGGCCTCGCCGACGAGATCCACCGCATGCTCGAAGACGATGTGGTTCATGCAGCTGAAGACATCGACCTCTGCCTCATCCTGGGTGCAGGCTGGCCATTCCAGATGGGTGGCGCAACGCCCTACCTCGACCGGGTCGGCGCATCAGAGCGGGTCTTCGGAGACACCTTCCACCACCCCCGCATTGCGGGAGTCAGCTAGCGCCAGCTGAAACACGATCCAGCGGGTTCGTCGCCACACGCGAGTGCGGCAGACGAACCCGCTGCTGTCTGTGCCTGCGAGGAGAGGTCGCTGCGAGCCCTCTGTCAGTGTGAGTCGAGCTGGCGGGAGTCGGCGTCGTCGGGCAGCGGGCGGGCGATGGGGATCTTGCTGCCGAGTACCTGAGCCACGACGTCGCGAGCGATGTGCTGAGGAGTGAGCCTCGCGTCTTCGAGAATCTGTGAGCGGGTGGCGTGTTCGATGAATTCGTCGGGCAGGCCCAGTTCGGTCACGGCGGTGTCGATGCCGGCCTCCCGCAGGTCCTGCCTGATGCGCGTACCGATTCCGCCGACGCGGATGCCGTCTTCGATGGTGATCACCAGGCGGTGTTCTGCCGCGAGTTCGATCAGACTCTTCGCAACCGGAACCACCCAGCGGGGGTCGATGACGGTGGCGCCGATTCCCTGGGCTGCCAGGCGCTCGGCGACGTCGAGCCCGATTGAGGCGAACGGGCCGACCGTGACGATGAGTACGTCTTTCTGAGCGCCCTCGCGAAGAACGTCGACGCCATCATCCATTCGCCTGACCGCGTCGATGTTCGAACCGACGCTGCCCTTCGGGAACCGGATGACCGTCGGTGCATCATCGACGGCGATCGCTTCAGCCAGCACCTCGCGCAGGCGAACGGCGTCGCGGGGGGCACTCAGACGGATGTGCGGAACGACCTGAAGAATCGCCAGGTCCCAGATGCCGTGGTGGCTCGGTCCGTCGGGGCCGGTGACGCCGGCGCGGTCGAGAACGAAGGTGACGCCGGCGTGGTGGAGCCCGACATCCATCAGCACCTGGTCGAATGCCCGGTTGATGAAGGTGGCATAGAGAGCGACAACAGGGTGCAGGCCCCCGAAGGCCATTCCGGCCGCGCTCGTGACAGCGTGCTGCTCGGCGATGCCGACGTCGAGCACGCGTGAGGGAAACCGCTCGGCGAGAGTGTGGAGACCGGTCGGGCGAAGCATTGCTGCGGTGATGCCCACGATCTTCGGGTTCTTCTCCGCCAACGCGGCGATCTCGTCGGAGAAGACGCTCGTCCACGAGGGGCCGCCTGAGGCGCTGCCGATCGGCTCGCCTGTCTCGGGGTCGATCTGGCCGACGGCATGGAACTGGTCTGCCTCGTCGGCGCGGGCCGGTTGGTAGCCCCGGCCCTTCTCGGTGATGGCGTGCACGATGACGGGCTGACGGTATTCCTTGGCCTGGTGGAGGGCCTGCTCCATCGCCTCGACGTCGTGCCCGTCGATGGGGCCGATGTACTTGATGTCGAGGTTCGAGTAGAGGGCCTCGTTGTTCGTGAGGCGGCTCAGAAAGCCGTGCATGCCGCCGCGGGCACCTCGGTAGATCGCGCGGCCGAACGCTCCGAAATGACCGAAGAGTCGTTCACTCGAATGGTGAAGATCACGGTACCCCGCTGCAGTTCGTACGGAGTTGAGGTAGCGTGCCATGCCGCCGATGGTCGGCGCGTACGAGCGGCCATTGTCGTTGACGACGATGACCAGATTTCGGTCGTTGTCGTCGCTGATGTTGTTGAGTGCCTCCCAGGTCATACCGCCGGTGAGGGCACCGTCGCCCACCACCGCGACAACATGACGATTGGCCTGGCCCGTCATCGTGAACGCGCGGGAGATGCCGTCGGCCCACGAGAGCGAGCTCGACGCGTGGGAGCTCTCGACGACGTCATGCGGGCTCTCAGAGCGTTGGGGATACCCGGCGAGGCCTCCGCGCTCACGCAGGTGGCTGAAGTCCTGGCGGCCCGTCAGGAGCTTGTGTACGTAGGACTGGTGCCCGGTGTCGAACACGATCGCGTCGTGCGGCGAATCGAAGACACGATGGATGGCAATGGTCAGTTCGACCACACCCAGGTTCGGCCCGAGGTGCCCGCCCGTCTTCGAGACTTCGGCGATCAGGAACTGCCGAACCTCGTCGGAGAGCTGGATGAGCTGGTCTGTCGTCAGCGCGTCGAGGTCACGGGGGGAGGTGATCTGTTCGAGGAGTGTCACGCGGTGCCCCACCTTTCGAAATCCGGATGATCTGCAGCCGTTGTACGAGTCTATTGGTGGTTCGTGTGAACCTTCGAAGCGTGGCCGCGAACTTGACAATCGCGCCGCTGGCTGCAGGATCGGCTCACCCGCCAGGGGAACTCTCGCAGAACGCACGATGCCCCACACCCCGTCGGCACCTGAGGGTGCAGCAAAGCAGGGTATGGGGCATCAGCTGCCGTGGAGAACGGCGAGCAGGGTTGTTACGCCGCGGTGACCAGCGAGCGCAGCACGTACTGCAGAATGCCGCCGTTGCGGTAGTAGTCCGCTTCGCCGGGCGTGTCGATGCGCAGCACGGCGTCGAACTCGATGGTCGCCTTGCCCGCCGGCGAGTTCTCGCTCGGCACCGCAGTGACGTGCAGGGTCTTCGGCGTGCGGCCCTCGTTCAACTCTTCGACGCCCGAGATGCTGATGACCTCGGTGCCGTCGAGCCCGAGTGAGGCCCACGACTCGCCGGCAGGGAACTGCAGCGGGAGCACGCCCATGCCGATGAGGTTCGAGCGGTGGATCCGTTCGAAGCTCTCAGTGATGACGGCCTTGACGCCGAGCAGCGAGGTGCCCTTTGCTGCCCAGTCACGCGAGGAGCCTGAGCCGTACTCCTTTCCGCCGAGGATGACCAGCGGGATACCCGCGGCCTGGTAGTTCTCACTGGCGTCATAGATGAACGACTGCGGGGCATCCGGCTGCGTGAAGTCACGGGTGTAACCGCCTTCGACATTGTCGAGGAGCTGGTTGCGGAGGCGGATGTTCGCAAAGGTGCCGCGAATCATGATCTCGTGGTTGCCGCGGCGCGATCCGTAGGAGTTGTAGTCCTTGCGGTCGACACCGTGAGCATCGAGGTACTTGCCAGCAGGGCTGTCTGCCTTGATGTTGCCGGCGGGGCTGATGTGGTCGGTGGTCACCGAGTCGCCGAGCTTCGCAAGAACGCGGGCACCGCTGATCGAGGCCACCGGTGTGGTCTCGATGGTCATGCCCTCGAAGTACGGGGGCTTGCGCACGTAGGTCGACTGGGCATCCCACTCGAAGGTGGGGCCGGTCGGCGTGGGCAGTGAGCGCCAGCGCTCGTCACCGTCGAAGACGCTCGAGTACTCGTGCGTGAACATCTCGGTGTTGATCGAGGTGTCGATCGTGCGCTGCACCTCTGCCGCGTCGGGCCAGATGTCGCGGAGGTACACCTCGGTGCCGTCGCTGCCCGTACCGAGCGAGTCAGTCTCGAAGTCGAAGTTCATCGAGCCGGCCAGCGCGTAGGCGATGACGAGCGGCGGTGAGGCCAGGTAGTTCATCTTCACGTCGGGGCTGATCCGACCCTCGAAGTTGCGGTTGCCCGAGAGCACTGCGGTGACGGCGAGGTCGTTCTTGTTGATCGCGTCGGTGACCTCTTCGATGAGCGGGCCGGTGTTTCCGATGCATACTGTGCATCCATAGCCCACCGTGTAGAAGCCGAGGGCCTCGAGGTCGGCGGTCAGCCCTGCTTTGGCGTAGTAGTCGGTGACGACTTTGGAGCCCGGTGCAAGGGTCGTCTTGACCCATGGCTTCGAGGTGAGGCCCTTCTTCACGGCATTGCGTGCGAGGAGACCGGCCGCGAGCATCACGCTCGGGTTGGAGGTGTTGGTGCAGGAGGTGATGGCGGCGACCGCAACTGCTCCGTGGTCGAGCGTGTAGTTCAGGCCGGCGGGTGTCGTGACCTTCGTCGGAGCCGAGACGGTCGACGGTGCATGGCTGACGTGCGAGTGTGAGAGCTCGTGGGCCGAGGCCTCGTCTTGCGCGGTGAAACCGTTGGGGTCTGAGGCCGGGAACGAGCCGTCGAGCGAGGCGTCCACGCGGGAGAGGTCCTGCTTGGCGTAATCGTTCAGGTCCTGCTCGAACTGCGACTTCGCGTGGCTGAGCTCCACCCTGTCTTGCGGGCGCTTCGGGCCGGCGATCGACGGCACGACGGTGCCGAGGTCGAGCTCGAGGTACTCGCTGAAGGCGGGTTCGACCGACGGGTCGTGCCAGAGCGTCTGCAGCTTGGCGTAGGCCTCGACGAGGGCGACCTGCTCTTCGCTGCGGCCGGTGAGGCGCAGGTAGTCGAGTGTGATGTCGTCGATCGGGAACATGGCGGCGGTCGAGCCGAACTCGGGGCTCATGTTGCCGATGGTTGCTCGGTTGGCCAGCGGCACAGCGGTGACGCCTTCGCCGTAGAACTCGACGAACTTGCCCACGACGCCGTGCTTACGCACCATCTGCGTGATCGTCAGAACGACGTCGGTCGCGGTGACGCCTGCGGGGATCGACCCGCTCAGCTTGAAGCCGACGACCTTCGGGATGAGCATGGAGACGGGCTGGCCCAACATGGCCGCCTCTGCCTCGATTCCGCCGACGCCCCAGCCGAGCACGCCCAGGCCGTTGACCATGGTGGTGTGCGAGTCGGTGCCGACGCAGGTGTCGGGGTAGGCGCGGAGCACTCCCCCGACCTCCCGGGTGAAGATGACGCGAGCCAGGTACTCGATGTTCACCTGGTGCACGATGCCGGTTCCCGGCGGTACGACCTTGAAGTCGTCGAATGCAGTCTGGCCCCAGCGGAGGAACTGGTAGCGCTCACCGTTGCGCTCGTACTCGATCTCGACGTTGCGCTCGAGGGCGTTCTCGGTGCCGAACAGGTCGGCGATGACCGAGTGGTCGATGACCAGTTCGGCTGGCGCGAGCGGGTTGATCTTGGTCGGGTCGCCGCCGAGTTCTCCGACGGCTTCCCGCATCGTTGCGAGGTCGACGATGCACGGAACGCCAGTGAAGTCCTGCATCACGACACGGGCAGGTGTGAACTGGATCTCGGTGTCGGGTTCGGCGGTGGGAACCCAGCCGCCGAGGGTCTTGATGTGCTCGGCGGTGATGTTCGCGCCGTCTTCGGTGCGAAGGAGATTCTCGAGAAGGACCTTCAGGCTGAACGGGAGCTTCTCGTACCCCGGAACGGTGTCGAGGCGGAAGACCTCATATGACTTGTCCCCCACCTGCAGGGTGTCTTTCGACCCAAAACTGTTGACTGCACTCACGTTCGTCTCTCCTTCGCTGACTACGTCAATCTTCTGCGCTCGAGATACCCGTGGCTAGGAAGGCTTACCTAACCGGCTGCGGCACCCTCGTGCTTCACAAAGTATCTTGACGTCGAGATAACTTTAGCACCACACGTATGTATGGTCCTTCACACGCGCCCGAACCTGCGCGTACGTCATTCCCTGTCGACGACGAGCCCACGTCGCTTGGCAAAGCGGTAGTAGATCTCAATTCCGAAGGCTCCGGCGATTCCCACGCCCACCACGTAGAACAGCCACGGAGAGAGCGACACCTCCAGCAGGAAGAAGTCCCGGGTGAACGGCAGCAGGTATGCCAATACGAAGGCGAGCGACACCGAGAGCACGAGCGCCACGCGCTGCCGCGAGAGGGGGCGCGCCAGCACGGAGACAATCCAGAGCGACACGATGAACAGGGCGATGGTGGCGAGGCTGCGGGCTTCACGCTGCGGCAGCGTCTCCCGGAGCGGGCCGTATGCCACCAGGCAAGCGGTCGCCGCGATGACGCCCGTCGGCAGGGAGAATTTGAGCACTCGTGGGAGGATTCCGTGGCGATACCGGCGCCGGTTGGGTGCCAGCGCGAGAAAGAACGACGGCACACCGATCGCGAGCACCGAGACCAGGGTCAGCTGTCGCGGCAGGAAGGGGAATTCCCAGGCGAAGGCAGCGGTGAACAGTGCCAGCACGATCCCGTAGACGGTCTTCGAGAGAAACAGGTTCGAGACCCGCTCGACGTTGGCGATGACCCGTCGTCCGAGCATCAGTACCTCGGGCATCCGGTCGAATCGGCTGTCGAGCAGCACGATCCGGGAGACCGCGCGTGTGGCGGGCGTCGCGTTGCCCATCGCGATTCCGAGGTCGGAATTCTTGATTGCCATCGCGTCGTTCACGCCGTCACCCGTCATCGCGACCGAGCGACCCTGGCCCTGGAGGAGCGCAACCACGGACTGCTTCTGCGCCGGCGACACGCGCCCGAAGATGTTCGACTCCAGGAGGGCGGCCGTCAATTCGTCGTCGCTGTCGAGCAGGCTGGCGTCGACCGCCGCCTCACCCAGGCCGAGCTTTCGGGCGATGGCTGCTACGGTGCGCGGGTTGTCTCCCGACAGGACGATGACGCGCACTCCCTCTTCGGCGAAGTAGTCGAGAGTTTCGCGCGCGTCGGGCCGCACGGTCTCTTCGAAGATCACAAAACAGGCCGGTGAGCACGAGGCGACAGCATCGGGGTGGTCGACGAAGTGAGTCGGCAGGTACTCCGTGCGCGCGAGAACGAGGGTTCTGCGCCCGCTCGACGCGATCGTGTTGGCCGCCGTCAGGGCCACCGGATGCCCGGCCAGCAGCTTCTCGGGAGCCCCCAGCAGCCACGTGACGCCGTCGTCGTGCCCACCGGGTGCGGCAACCCGATACGAGAGCCGTACGGCACTGAAGGCCCGCTGCGAGCTGAACGCCAGCCTCTCCCCCACGACGGCATCACCGAGCTCGAAATGATTCGACAGCGCACGCGAGGTCGAGTTGCCGGCGTCGTCGGTGGCCAGGGCAGCGAGGGCGACCCGACAGTCGTCGAGGTCACCGTCATCACCGGGCAGACTCTCGAGTCCATGGAACCCGATTGCCCCGGTGGTGAGTGTGCCGGTCTTGTCGAGGCACAGCGTATCCACCCTCGCCAGGACCTCGACGGCCGCGAGTTCCTGAACCAGCACCTTCTGCCGGGTGAGGGAGATTGCGGCGACACCGAAGGCCAGGCTGGTGAGCAGTACGAGCCCTTCAGGGATGATGCCGACAACACCCGCGACGGCGTCGATGAGGGCAAGACGCCAGCTCTGGTCTGCCGGGTTCGCCAATGCTGCAAAGCCACCGTACGTGGCAATTCGGCCAAAACCGATGATGATGATCATCGGCACCAGGATCCACGAAAGGTACACGAGAATGCGATTGGTGGCCGCCCGCAGCTCCGAATGCACGAGGCTGTGCCTCTTGATCTCCGCTGTCAGCTTGCTCGCATAGGAATCCGCCCCCACCGCGATCACGCGAGCTTCAGCCGTGCCCGACGACACCAGCGACCCCGACATCAGGTGGTCACCCGGCTTCTTCGCCACCGGGTCGGATTCGCCCGTCAACAGCGACTCGTCGAGAAAGAGTGCCGTCGTCACGAGCACTTCGGCGTCTGCGGTGATCTGGTCCCCAGGGCGCACGATGACCAGGTCACCCAGCACCACCTCTTCTGGTCGGATGATCTGCAGTGCTCCGTCGCGACGAACCGCCGTCTCGGGGGCGGCCAGCAACGCAAGCCGGTCGAGCGCCCGTTTGGCTCTCAGCTCCTGCACGATACCGATGAGTGCGTTGAAGACGACCACGCCATAGAAGAAGCCGTCGCGCAGGTCGCCGAGCAGAATGACCGCGATGAAACAGACCGTCAGAATGCCGTTGAAGAAGGTGAACACGTTCTCGGCGAAGATGCTCCTCAGCGAACGCGAGGTCGGCGCATGCGTGACATTCACCTGGCCGTTGCGCAGACGCTCGGCTACGTCGGCTCCCGTCAGGCCTGGATCGAATGCCACTGTCTGAACCCGTTCCGGTGATTCTCGTCGCCTGGCGCGTTGCCCAGCGACTACTGCTTCTTCTCGTGACCGAATGCGGCCCGCACGAGCAGCCAGGTGACCCAGAGCATGCCGGCGTACAGCGGTATGCCGAGCAGGAGCTTCATCGAACCGAGAGCCTCGGCGTTACCGGCCAGATACAGCGGCAATTCGACGCCGAGCCGAATGCCGAAGAGTCCGACCCAGCACCAGGTCGCGATCAGCACGACCCTGAATTTGGCGGGGTCGCTCTTCCATCCGGTGGCATCGCCGGTGAGCACTCCGACAATCAGTCCGATGAGCGGCCAGCGTGCAGCGATCGACCCGAGCAGGACGACGAGCGATACGGCGTTGATAACCAGGCCCGGCAGAAAGTTGTCTTCCGCTCGCCCGGTGAAGAGGGCGAGAGCTGCTGAAACGGCGACCCCGAGCAATCCCACGACAGCAGGCATGACGGCGCTTCGCGTCACAGCACGCGCCAGAATGAACACGAGAGAGACCGCGACTGGCGCGATCACGCTCGGAGTCAGGTCTTTTGTGAACGTGTAGATCACCAGGAAGGCAAGGCCCGGCAGGATCGACTCGATGAGGCCCCTTGCACCGCCCATCGCCCGCAGCAGTGAGTGGGCCGTGGGCGCCTGGCCTGGTTCGACCTGGCCGATCCCGGAACGCCTCGCGGCTGCTGCAAACGCGTCAGACAGTGTTATCGGGTGATCGTCTGGTTCTTGTGCGGCCCCGGGATCCGGCCGCTGAGCGGGCGGTTGTGAAAGCGGCTCGCCGGTGGTTCGTTCTCCGTAGCGCGGCGGTTCCTGGTCTGTCATCGAGCTGTGCCGTTACAGCGTCGTCGAGGCGTTCGGAGCTGCCGATGTCTTGGGAATGGTGAGAGGAATCAGGTCGCGCGGTGGCATGGGCGAGCCGCCCCGCACAACGACGACACTGCGGAAGAGCTCTTCCACGGCCGCCCTGGAATCTTCGTTCACCATCGCTTCGCCGGCGATCACACCCCGGAGGAACCAGCGCGGTCCGTCGACACCGATGAAGCGGGCGAGCCGGGTCACGGTCGTGCCGTCAGGCGCGGTGGCAGGTACTTCGGCGATGAGCTCGGGCCCGAATACGCCTTCCTGCTCAGTGAGCCTGCCTCCCTGGGCAGTGATCTGTTCGCGGATCTGCCCGCGGATATCGTGCCAGAGTCCCGTGGAGCGGGGGGCAGCGAAGGCCTGGACCTGAAGGGTGGAGCCTGCGAAGTCGAGACCGACCGCGACGACCCGGTTCGTGCCCTCTTCAACCTCGAGCCGGAGCTGAAGCCCCTCGCGCGGGAGGATCTTGACACCCCCGAGGTCGACGTAGGGCCTCGCCGGGTTGGCCTCTTCTGCGTCGAAGGGGCCCTCGTCGGCCCGGTTCTCCGGAGCCGACTTTGCGTCCTGTTGCACAGGAGACGTTTCTTCGAGGGAGACCTCCTGGAGCTCGCTCCCTTCGAGTTCGGTTTCAATCGGTTCGTTGTTGTCAGTCACAGCGAGAACGTCCTCAGTTTCAGTCATTTTTTCCGGTCGACCCGAAGCCGCCGGCTCCTCGGTCACTCGACGGCAACTCGTCGACCGGCACGAATGTGGCCCGACTCACGGGCATCACGATCAGCTGGGCGATTCTGTCGCCGACGGCGATATCGTACGGCACGCTGATGTCAGTATTCAGAAGAGCGACCTTGATCTCGCCCCGATACCCTGCATCGACCGTTCCCGGGGAGTTGACGATCGTGATGCCGTGTTTGCTCGCGAGCCCGCTGCGCGGGACCACGAATGCGACGAACCCGTCGGGCAGGGCAATCGACACGCCCGTGGCGACGGTGTGTCGCTGCCCGGGGGCCAGTGTGAGAGCCTCGGCTGACCGCAGGTCGGCTCCGGCATCACCGGGGTGAGCGTAGCTGGGAATGTGCTCAGCTTTGATGAGTACTTCGATGCTTTCAGTCACGAGTCGAGGGTAGTGCAGATTTCCCAGCCGAAACTCTGATCGAATAGAGGCATGTCGACGTATCGAGAAAGACTGAGCCCCTCAGCACGGGTGTACATCTACCTGGTGCTGCTGGTGCCGGCGAGCATCCTGGTGTTCGCACCCATCAACATGCTTGCCGGCATCATCTGCGCGATCGTGCTCTACGGCGGAAGCGTGGCGGCGCTTCTCGTTCTCTCACCCGTCGTCGAGATCGAGAACGGTGTGTTCCAGGCCGGCAAGGCAAGGATTCCCGTCTCACTCCTCGGTGAACCGGAAGCCTTCACGGGCAGCGCTGCAACACTTGCACGAGGGCAGAAGCTCGACGCACGGGCATGGCTGTGTATCCGTGGGTGGATCCAGCCTGTCGTCAAGGTCTGGGTGCACGACCCGCAGGACCCGGTGCCCTATTGGCTGGTTTCGACCCGAAACCCGAACGAGCTCGTGGCCGCCCTCGAAAGGGCCCACCACGAGCTCGCTGGTCAGTAAGACGATTTATCTATTGTTCACATTTCACATTCGATGCAGACCGGGCCCAGCTTCGTCTGGTGGTCGATCTGTGAGCGGTGCTTCACGAGGAAGCAGTTCACACAGGTGAACTCGTCTGCCTGGGGTGGCAGAACCACCACGTCGAGGTCGAGGTCGGAGAGATCTGCACCCGGGAGTTCGAACCCACCGGGGTTGTCGGCGTCGTCGACGTCTACAACTCCAGACATCTTGTCGGGGACGCGTTCTTTCAGCGCCTCGATGGAATCTGAATCGTCGTCGGTCTTGCGCGGAGCGTCGTAATCGGTTGCCATGCTTATCCACTTCTCATACGCCAGCTGAAACAAAATCGGCGGCGTTAGTTTGCATCATTCCAAGGGGAATAGCAAACCGCGCATCTGCGGCTCACACTCCTCGCCCGTAGCAACTTACGGCACGCCCTGAACATTCCCGACCTCGGGGCGTTTGTCATGGCATCCTTGCAGGCAACTCCAGACCAAGACGGGGACTTTCACCATGCAGGATCTAACAGTCATCGGAATCGAAAACGGGGCACTTCTCGTCACTTCCGAAACCGGTGAGCGATACCGCGTAGCCATCGACGAGGTGCTCCAGTCGCGCCTGCGGCAGAGCACGACGACGCCGAGCGCCGGTGTGAAGGTCTCGCCGCGAGAGATCCAGTCCCAGATCCGTGCCGGAATGAGCGCTGAAGACGTCGCCAGGGCCACAGGAGCCACTCTCGAGTACGTCGAGCGCTTCGAAGGGCCAGTGCTCGCTGAACGACTCCACATCGTGAGTTCTGCGCTTCGGGTTCCCGTGAAGATCGCGTCGAGTGTCGACCCCCTCCGGAGCGACCCACTCGGTGACGACCAGTCCTCCACGTTCGGTGACGTCATCGAAGAACGCCTCGCGGGGCTCGAAGCTGTCGACCTCCGCTGGGCGAGCTGGAAAGAAGAGGCGGGCTGGATCGTCAAGCTCACCTTCACCGCTTCGACCATCGACCACGACGCCCGGTGGCAGTTCGACGTGAAGCGGCACA
Organism: Subtercola sp. PAMC28395; assembly: GCF_018889995.1. Taxonomy (NCBI): domain Bacteria; kingdom Bacillati; phylum Actinomycetota; class Actinomycetes; order Micrococcales; family Microbacteriaceae; genus Subtercola; species Subtercola sp. PAMC28395. Next base: position 2,584,113 of record NZ_CP076547.1, read on the forward strand.
CCCTGGTGCCCCTGAACTCCGGGGCGGTCACTCTCTCGCAACACGGTGAGATCTCCGACGGCCTCATTCCTCGCCTTCGCGTCGTCGACAAGAGCGCTATCGACAGGAGTGCGGGCGGCAGAGAGAGAGCAGACGGAGCGAGGCATGAAAGAGAGGTGAGGCAGAGCGACGGCCTCAGCTTCGACGAACTCGATTCCGCTCTCGACTCAGATCCGTCCACTACGCGTGAGACCCCGACGATCGGCACCATGCCGGCATCCGGGGCATCCGTGCCCGGAGTGCCTGCCGTTCTCGTGGAGCCGACGCCGTTCACCCGCAGCTCGAGCGAATCGTCTGCTGCGGCCTCGGCGGCTGCAGTGAATCGTGCAGCCGAGCGCCCTGCAGCCCACAACGAGACGGCCGACCTCCTCGAGGCCCTACGGCGACGCCGGGGCGAGCGCGAATCCGCCTCGTTCCTGGTCGATGCCTCCGACGATTTCGACCTCATCGACGCACCAGACGCGCTCGAGGGTGAAACCCGGCCCATGGCCAGGCTTTCACCATTCAGTGGCTTCTCGGCTAGGCAACCTGCCCAGGCCGCCGCAAACCCGGAGACGAGCGAGATCGCCCTCGATGGCCTGGAAGTGCCCCCCGGTTCTGCGACAGCGAACGATGCTTCACCAACGTCGTCTTCGGCAACAGGCACACGAAAGCGCGCGAGCCGCACGGCGATGCCGAGCTGGGACGAGATCGTCTTCGGGGCGCGCTCAGACGACGACCTGGGCTAGACGCTTTACTCAAACCCCGTCAGCTGCGTGCCCGTCAGCTGCGTCCCTGTCAGCTGCCCACGTCAGTTGCGGTCGAAGGCTCCGAAGCGTAAGAGAGGCACGATCAGCTCGTCGTCACTCCACGAGCCGTGCTGGCCGATCATGGTGCGTTTGGCCACCGGAGTTCGGCGCGAGTCGTAGTAGGCCACATTCTTTCGCGCGGCAACCAGAATGTCGCCGATTCGCGAGCGGATGCCCGGCAGCACCTCACCGAACCACCCTGCCTCGATCGCCTCGTCGCGGGTCACGACCCACGCCCTCTCCCCCTCTGCCGCCCGCCACGCCTCAAGGAGCCCGGCCCGTTCCGTTTGGTCGAGTGAAGGCTCGAGGTGCAGTTGCAGGCAGCGAGGGTCGCCAGCCACGTGCCTGACGCCAGCCACCAGCGAAGGGTCGGCATCGATGAGCACGTGGGAGGTGAGAGGAATGTCGAGCATTCCGTGGTCGGCGGTCACGAGCATCCCTTCGCCCTTGCGCAGGTGCTCGGCGAAGTTGTGCGTTTCGGCGTCGACCGTTTCGAGGGCCGCCCGCCACTTGTCTGACTGCCAGCCGAACGCATGGGCTGCCATGTCGAGTTCAGGAATGTAGAGGTAGACCAGGCTGCGCCCGCCGCGATCGAGCACAGCGCGTGCCGCGGTGAACCGTTCCGCGATGCTCTTGCCGGCAATGTACGCGGCTCCGCGCAGCACCGCTCCGGTGAACCCGCTGTTCTCGTAGCGCGCAGCACCCACGACCGTGCACTCCACACCCGCCGCGGTCGCCTGCTCGAAGATGGTCGGCTGCGACTGCCATTCGGCCGGCTGCATCTGGGCTCCCCAACCGGTGAGCTGGTTCAGCACGGCATCTGCTGCCGGCACGAGCGCGGTGTAGCCGACGAGCCCGTGAACACCCGGAGAGACACCTGTCGTCAATGATGCCAGCGCTACTGCCGTGGTCGTCGGGAAGCCGCTCACCAGTCGCGCCCTCTTGGTGAGCTTCGCGGCGAGATGGCGTGCGTGCCCCGCACTCGCCCGCAGCGACGAAGCGCCGAGGCCGTCGACCAGTACGACCACCGCCCGTTCGGCCGGGGGAAGCTCCAGGCGATTGGCCGACCCCGACAGCGCGGCGAGGCAACTGGGCAACACGTCTGTGAGGTGAGGGGCAGCCTGATCGAGGGCCGGTAGCATGGGGGGCATTGCGCCCAGTCTGACACAATCGTGCCGGCCCACGGCGACTGACAACCTTCGATGAAACTGCAGGAATGACGCCCAGAACTCCCGAACCCGAAGCTCCGATCGTCGAGAACATCGAAGACATCGACGTCTCGAGCGAAATGCAGGGGTCGTTCCTCGAATACGCCTACTCGGTGATCTATTCGCGTGCACTTCCGGATGCCCGTGACGGCATGAAGCCTGTACAACGCCGCATCCTCTTCCAGATGAGCGAGATGGGGCTTCGCCCCGACCGGGGCCACGTCAAGTCGGCCCGCGTGGTCGGCGAGGTGATGGGAAAGCTTCACCCGCACGGCGACGCATCGATCTACGACGCCATGGTTCGTCTGGCGCAGAGCTGGACCCTGCGGCTCCCCCTCATCGACGGCCACGGCAACTTCGGTTCGCTCGACGACGGCCCGGCGGCCTCGCGGTACACCGAGGCCCGTCTCGCGCCGGCTGCACTGCTCATGACCGACGGGCTCGACGAAGATGTCGTAGACTTCGTTCCCAACTACGACAACCAGCTCACCCAGCCCGACGTGCTGCCTGCGGCCTACCCCAATCTGCTGGTGAACGGCGCGAGCGGCATCGCCGTGGGTATGGCCACGAACATGGCGCCGCACAACCTCATCGAAGTGGTCTCGGGTGCCCGTTACCTGATCACGCACCCCGACGCGACCGTCGATGACCTGATGTCGTTCATACCCGGCCCCGACCTGCCGGGGGGCGGCACGATCGTGGGTCTGGCGGGCATCCGTGATGCCTACACGACCGGCCGGGGGGCGTTCAAGACCCGGGCGAAGGTCAGCGTCGAGACGTTGACTGCCCGCAAGGTGGGTCTCGTCGTGACCGAACTGCCCTACCTCGTGGGAGCCGAGAAGGTCATCTCGAAGATCAAAGACGGCGTGAACGCGAAGAAGCTGCAGGGAATCTCCGACGTCACCGACCTCACCGACCGCACGAACGGCCTGCGGCTCGTCATCGGCATCAAGACGGGGTTCAGCCCCGAGGCGGTGCTCGAGCAACTGTACAAACTCACGCCGCTCGAAGACTCGTTCAACATCAACAACGTCGCGCTGGTCGGCGGCCAGCCCCAGACGCTCGGGCTGAAAGAGCTGCTGCAGGTCTACATCGACCACCGCATCGAGGTGACGACCCGGCGCACGCAGTTCCGGCTCACGAAGCGACGCGATCGGCTGCACCTCGTACTGGGGCTCCTGATCGCCATCCTCGACATCGACGAGGTCATCCAGGTGATTCGCAACAGCGACGACACCGAGCAGGCGCGGGTCCGGTTGATCGACGTCTTCGACCTCGACACACTGCAGGCCGACTACATCCTCGAGCTGCGCCTTCGACGGTTGACGAAGTTCTCACGCATCGAACTCGAGGCCGAACGCGATCAGCTCCGCCGCGAGATCGAGCACCTCGAAGCGCTCCTGGCCAGCAAGGCTCTCATCAGGCAGACCGTCTCAGAAGAGCTCGACGACGTCGCCGACAAGCTGGGCACGCCGCGCCGAACGATGCTCACCGAGGCCCGCGCAGCGGCGCCCGCGGCGGCCCGCGGCCGCAGCCTGCCTTCGCTCGAACTCGCAGACACTCCTTGCCGTGTGTTCCTCAGCACGACCGGCAGGGCACTTCGGGTCGATCTTCCGAACGACGGCGAGCAGGCTCCGGATGCTGCGGCTCACGCGCGTCGCAGCAAACACGATGCCGTCCGCTCCACGGTGCTCACGACAACCCGCACGGAGATCGGCGCCGTCACGAACCTGGGCCGCGTCATCCGCATGTCGGTGCTCGACCTGCCGTCGGCCCCTTCGGCGTCGATCCAGCTCGCCGCCGGGGTGCGAATCTCCGACTATCTCGCCGTCGATGCCAAGCGCGAACGCGTCGTCGCTCTCGTCTCGCTCACCTCAGAGACCCCGATCGCGCTCGGCACGAAACAGGGGGTCGTGAAACGCGTCACGCCCGGCGACTGGCCGAACAAGCCGGACTTCGAGCTCATCACCCTGAAGCCCGGCGACGAGGTCGTCGGTGCAGCGCAGGCACAGGAGTCGTCGAACCTGGTGTTCGTGGCAACGGATGCCCAGCTCCTGCACTTCCCGGCGGCCAGCGTTCGCCCGCAGGGGCGCCTGGCCGGAGGCATGGCCGGCATGAGCCTGTCGGGGGGAGCAACGGTCATTGCGTTCTCCGCCGTTGTGCCGAGCACTGACGCCGACGAGGAGCTGCAGATCGTGGTCGCGACTGTCGCTGGCAGTTCCGGCGTTCTCCCCGGTACAGACACCGGGTCGGCCAAGGTCTCCCGGTTCACCGAGTTCCCACCGAAGGGCCGTGCCACGGGTGGAGTGCGTGCGCATCGCTTCCTGAGGGGCGAAGATGCACTCCAACTCGCCTGGGTCGGCCAGGCCCCGGCTCTCGCTGTGGCCGCAGACGGTGCGGTGCGAACCCTTCCAGATGCGGGCGCGAAACGTGATGCCTCAGGTACTCCCCTGGCTGCCGCCGTCGGCTCGATCGGCTTCGCCGTCTCCATTGATTGAGACGGCTGGCCGGGCTGATGAGGCTGGCTGGGCTGACCGCTGGTTGAGTAGGGGCGCGAAGCGCCCCGTATCGAAACCGCAGGAAACGAAAAAGCGGCGCCGGGCATCCAGTGATGCCGAGGCGCCGCTCTTCAAGCGTGCGTAGTGGCTACTACGAGCGGTGGTCTTCGAGCAGTCGCGCGGACTCGTCGTGCCAGCTCTTGGCGATGGGGAACAGCTTGGCGTGGACCTCGCGACCGTGGTGCGCGCAGAACAGGAGTTCACCGCTGGCCATCTCGACACGGACGTAGGCCTGTGCGCCACAGCTGTCGCAGCGGTCGGCACCGGTCAGCTGACGGCTCACTTCGAGATCGCCCACCACGCTGGTCTCTGTTGCAATTGTTTGCATCTTCTGGCTCCTCACGGGTTCGTACCTCAGACAATCTGTGTAACCAATACAAGCATGAGTATGTTCCCACTAGGTTACATTCGTCTGTGTTTCGCTGTGCGCGTACGGCACACCCGCATTCGGGTGTCGATGCCGTCTGATGTCAGTGCCCGAAAGTATGGTTGGTGGTTGGGTGGGAACCCGTCAACCCATCACGAAGGGCAACTCTGTGGCATCCTCCGACTACTCGGCCAGGCACCTGTCGGTTCTCGAGGGTCTCGAAGCTGTTCGCAAGCGCCCTGGCATGTATATCGGCTCGACGGGGCCACGCGGGCTCATGCACTGCCTCTGGGAGATCATCGACAACTCGGTCGACGAGGCGCTGGGTGGCCACGGCAACGAGATCTCGATCATCCTGCACCCTGACAACAGCGTCGAGGTGCGTGACAGGGCTCGCGGCATACCGGTCGACATCGAGCCGCGCACCGGCCTGTCTGGCGTCGAAGTGGTCTTCACCAAGCTGCACGCCGGTGGCAAATTCGGTTCGGGTTCGTATGCGGCCTCTGGTGGGCTGCATGGCGTGGGCGCCTCGGTTGTCAACGCGCTGTCTGAGCGGCTCGACGTCGAGGTCGACCGTGACGGCAAGACCTGGGCGATGTCGTTCCACCGAGGGGAGCCGGGCAATTTCGCCGATGCCGGTGCACCGACTCCTTCGTCGAAATTCACTCCGTTCGAGAACAAGAGCGAACTGCGTGTCGTCGGCAAGGTGGCCCGCGGTGTGACCGGTACCCGCATCAGGTACTGGGCCGACCCGCAGATCTTCACTGAGTCCACGCAGTTCCAGACCGACGAGCTCGTCGACCGGGCACGCCAGACCGCGTTCCTCGTGTCGGGGCTCTCGCTCGACATCACCGACAACCGTGGCGAAGAGACTCTGCACGAATCGTTCAGCTACGAGGGGGGTCTTGCCGAGTTCGTCGACTTTCTGGCACCGGATGCCCCGCTCACCGACACCTGGCGCCTGACGGGTGATGGCAGCTTCACCGAGACCGTGCCCGTACTCAGCGATGCCGGGGCGATGGTGCCAACCGAGCTCACCAGGGACTGCACGGTCGATGTCGCCCTGCGGTGGGGAACGGGGTACGAGACGACGGTCAAGACCTTCGTCAACATCATCTCCACCCCGAAGGGGGGCACGCACCTCGCCGGTTTCGAGGCAGGGCTGCTCCGCTTTCTGCGCACCACCGTCGAAGCCAACGCACGCCGGTTGAAGGTCGGCAACGACAAGCTCGACAAAGAAGACGTTCTCGCAGGTCTCACCGCGGTGTTGACGGTTCGGCTGCCGGAGCCACAGTTCGAGGGCCAGACCAAGGAGATCCTCGGAACGCCTGCCGTTCGCAACATCGTGACCTCGGTCGTGACGAAGTCGCTCTCCGAGAGGTTCTCGTCGTCGAAACGCGACGACAAGACCCAGACAGCGCTGGTGCTCGACAAAGTTGTCGCCGAGATGAAGTCCCGTATCTCGGCGCGCGCCCACAAAGAGACACAGCGCCGAAAGAATGCGCTCGAGAGCTCATCGTTGCCGGCGAAGCTCGTCGACTGTCGCAGCAGCGATGTGGTCTCGAGTGAACTGTTCATCGTCGAGGGTGACTCGGCGCTCGGCACGGCGAAACTGGCGCGCAACAGCGAGTTCCAGGCCCTGCTGCCCATTCGCGGCAAGATCCTGAACGTGCAGAAGGCGTCGGTCTCCGACATGCTCTCGAACAGCGAGTGTGCTTCGATCATCCAGGTGCTCGGCGCCGGGTCGGGCCGTTCGTTCGACCTGGATTCGGCCAGGTACGGCAAGATCATCCTGATGAGCGATGCCGATGTCGACGGCGCACACATCCGCACACTGCTGTTGACGTTGTTCTTCCGGTACATGCGGCCGATGATCGACGCTGGGCGTGTCTTCGCGGCAGTACCTCCGCTGCACCGGGTGGTCGTGATGAATCCGGGCACCAAACCGAACGAGACCATCTACACCTACTCGGAGACCGAACTGCAGGGCGTGCTTGCCGGGCTGAAGCGCACGAACAAGCGCTACCAGGATCCGATCCAGCGGTACAAGGGCCTCGGCGAGATGGATGCCGACCAGCTCGCATTGACGACGATGGACAAGCGACACCGAATGCTTCGCCGGGTTCGCGTCACCGATGCCCAGGCCGCCGAACGCACCTTCGAGCTCCTGATGGGCGACGATGTCGCCCCGCGCAAGGAGTTCATCATCGCCGGGAGCTCAGGGTTGTCGCGCGATCGCATCGACACCTAGCGAACCGACGAAGCATAGCTTCGTCGGCGCTGGCGTCGCGCGATTGCTGTGCAATCGCCATAGCTCCAGCGCGCGCATCGACACCTAGCGAACCGACGAAGCATAGCTTCGTCGGCGCTGGCGTCGCGCGATTGCTGTGCAATCGCCATAGCTCCAGCGCGCGCATCGACACCTAGCGAACCGACGAAGCATAGCTTCGTCGGCGCTGGTTGACCTCAACGCACTATTCGCGCCGGAACGAGGGCCGACGATCAGTCGATCTGACCCTATTCGCTGAGGGGAGCCGCCGCGATCGTGCTGCGAGCTTCGGATGCACGCCGATCGATCTCGTCGAGCTCGGCCGTCGCCGCTGGCAGAGTCTCTCCGCGGCGCGCGAGTGCAGCCTCCAGAAGCCAGTCGGCCAGGGCCGGATTGTTCGCCAGCACGGGGCCGTGGAGGTGTGTACCGATGAGGTTGCCCACCCAGTAGCCTTCGACGCGCTCGTCGGGGGTTACGAGGAGGGTACCGACCGCGTTCGCCCCGGATGCCGCAACAGCTGCCGCGCCAGCGCTGGCCCCGGGCCCTGTGGCCGCGACGTTGCCACGCCCGTAGATGACGTGCCCGATAGCTGTCGCATCGCCGATGTCGACATACGAACCACGGTTCTCGAAGCCGACGAGGAGGCCGAGGCGGGACTCGATGACGAAGTCGCCCACCACTCGCTCCCCCGCAACTGTGGTCGTCACCGGAAACACTCCGGCACCTTCGAGCTCCCGGCCATCCGCGAGCCTGACCCATTCGCCGAGCAGCTGGAATCCACCGCCGACAGCAAGCAGAGGCACCCCTGCTGACGCCAGCGTGTGCAGGGCGGGCGACACCTCGTCGATCCACGGCTCGGTCTCGATCAGCGCCGAGACCGGTCCGCTGCCGATGAACACCAGGTCGGTCTCCGGCGAGATGATGTCGCCGTGCTCAATCCGGTCGACTACTACGGTGAGACCGCGTGATTCGGCGCGGAAGCGCAGAACGTCGACATTGCCGCTCTCGCCGTTCATTCCGAGGGTGCGAGGGAAGAGGTGGGAGATGCGCAATCCGGTCATGACTTGCCCCCGCCTTCGAGCTCTTTGAAACCGAGGATCTTGCGAATGAGCATCATCTGTTCGTAGTTCAGGATCATCGTCTTTCGCCCGGTATTCGGCCGGGGAAGGGCGAGAAACTGTTTGATCGCCGAACGCACGTCGAGTTCGACGGTTCCGACAGGAATCCCGGCGTACCCGAACCGAACAGCGAACTGCCACGCTTTCGAGCCGGTGATCACGTCGACGTGGTCGAGCCTGCTGAGGTCGATGTCATAGATCCACGACGGGTCGGGCGTTCCCTCGTCGACCGCCATGAAGACCTGCTCTGGCGCCGCTTCGAGCGAATCGAGGTTCAGTTGGAGGCTCGCCGGATTCTTCATCATGATGATCTCGATGGCTTCGTTGCCCACGTGAAGCAACTCGCCCCGGCCGTAGACCGTCGTGAGGCCGTTGAGGGCCGCCGTCACGAGCCCAGGGTGAAAGCGGTCACCGAGGATCGCCTTAGCCGTGGCAGCGGCACCGGCGGCATCGAGTGCGTAGTGCAGGCCCCTGGCCGGCAGCCTCACTGCCACGTCACGCCCGTCGATCGCGAGCACAGCCTGGCTCTCACCGAGGTCGGTCACCGTCACCTCGGCTTCGCGATCCCCTGCCTGCACGCCGCCTGTACCGAACCGGTCCGCCGAGGCGACTCCGTGGGCCGAGGCGGCGATGAGCTCCGGAGCGGCACCGAAGAACGTGACCTCACGAGAGCCGGCGAGGCGGGAGTCGAGGTCCACGAGGTGGTTGTCGTCACGATTGAGCACAAGGGCCCGGGTGGCAGTGCCGGCCACTTCTTCGAGCATCCTCACGACTCGTTCGGGCTCGTGGTACCTGTTGAGCTGGTCGATCTGGATGTTCAGCAGCAGCACGGTCGTCGGCTTCAGCATCTTCGCGATCTTGGGGCCGTAGCCTTCGTCGACCTCGAGAATCGCGATGTCAGCGTCGAGCACACCGGTCACCGAAACACTCGAGAGAACAGACGACGCGATGCCCTGAGGCAGGTTGCCACCGGAAGGGTTCGTGAAGACCTTGAGCCCGTGTTCGCGCAGGATCGCCGCCAGCATGTTCGTGGTGGTCGATTTACCGTTCGAACCCGAAACCGCCACAACACCGAGCGGGATGCGCGAGATCGTGTCTTCGAGAAAGCGCGGAGCGATCGTGAGCGCGATGGTGCCCGGGATGGCCGAACCGCCGCCTCGCGCACGTGCGGCGAGCCGAACGGCTCGGCCGACCAGAACAGCCGTCGTGGTGCGAAGACTCAAGGTCTACTCGAGGTAGTCGCGAAGCGACTGCGAACGCGAGGGGTGGCGGAGTTTGGCCATCGTCTTGGACTCGATCTGGCGAATGCGCTCACGCGTCACGCCGAACGTGTCACCGATCTGGTCGAGAGTCTTCGGCATGCCGTCTCCGAGGCCGAAGCGCATGCGGATGACGCCGGCTTCGCGTTCAGAGAGGGAGTCGAGCAACGACTCGAGCTGCTTCTGCAGCATGGTGAAGCCCACGGCGTCAGCGGGCACGACTGCCTCGGTGTCTTCGATCAGGTCACCGAATTCACTGTCGCCGTCTTCACCGAGCGGGGTGTGGAGAGAGATGGGCTCGCGACCGTACTTCTGAACCTCCACGACCTTCTCGGGGGTCATGTCGAGTTCACGCGACAGTTCTTCTGGCGTGGGTTCACGACCGAGGTCCTGCAGCATCTGGCGCTGGACACGAGCCAGCTTGTTGATGACCTCGACCATGTGGACCGGGATGCGGATGGTGCGCGCCTGGTCGGCCATTGCCCTCGTGATCGCCTGGCGGATCCACCAGGTCGCGTACGTCGAGAACTTGAAACCCTTGGTGTAGTCGAACTTCTCGACGGCACGGATGAGGCCCAGGTTTCCCTCCTGGATGAGGTCGAGAAACTGCATTCCCCGGCCGGTGTAGCGCTTGGCAAGGCTCACGACGAGGCGCAGGTTCGCGCCGAGCAGGTGGCTCTTGGCCCGCTGCCCGTCTTTGGCGACCCACTGCAGTTCGCGTTTGACCTGGGGAGTGAGGCCCTCGGCGTTCGCCAGCTTGTCTTCGGCGAACAGCCCCGCCTCGATGCGCATGGCGAGCTCGACTTCTTCGGCCGCGTTCAGAAGCGCGACCTTGCCGATCTGCTTCAGGTAGTCCTTGACCGGGTCAGCTGTGGCGCCCGTGATTGCGCTCGAGTAGACGGGAACGTCATCGTCATCGTCGACGAGCGAGAGGACGAGTGCGCCCGAGGGTAGGTCTTCGGTCGATGCCGACTTCTTGGAGTCGTCGTCGGAATCCGAATCGTCGGCCGAGTCGCTGTCGGCGTCGGGCACGGCAACAACGACGAGCACGTCTTCGGTGTCGTCTTCAACCACGACAACGTCGTCGAGTTCGACCGCTTCGTCGTCGTCGTCTGCGTCGCTGGCGCCAGATGCCTTGCTTGCCGTTGCCTTGCCGCGGGCAGTCGCCTTGACGGCAGGCCCGGTCTTCTTGGCGGCGGCCGACTTGGCTGCTGTTGTCTTGGCTGCCGTTGTCTTGGTTGCCGTTACCTTGGTTGCGGGAGCTTTGGCTGCCGCAGCGGTCTTGGTTGCAGGCGCCTTGGCAGCGGGCGCCTTTGTGGCGGAGGGAGCTTTCGTGGTGGCCATGAGATCACCTTTCACACCGGGCGAGAAACCAGGAACGCCAGATCTGGCGAGCCCGAGTCAAGGTCGACCGGAGTTGTTTTTTGACATTACTAAGACCCATGTCAAGTGCTGGGCTTTTGCGTTGCCGTATGAACGGCCACCCCAATACAAGAACGGGTCTCTAGCACTAATTATTGCACGGATTGAGAAACATTCTGACCTCAACACGATTTGTCAAGTCTTTCTTTGCGTCCATGCCTCAGTCAGTGCAACCCACAGCGGTGCCACCGATATTCCCTCGTCTTCCTCGAGCTGTCGACGTGCTCGCCTTCGGGCTCTCAGCAGGAGGATGACGCCGGCTCCGATCACGACATACTGCACGCAGAAAGCAATCTTGAACGCGCTGAGGTCGTACAGATTCGTGCTCCACCCGAGGTTGTGCTGAAGATCCAGGAGCACACCGATGAGGAACATCATTGTGAAACTGGCCGTGAACCCCCCGACATTCACCACGCCGTTCGCCGAACCAAGGGTGTGCGGCGGGTTGAAGGTGCGCGCGAAGTCGAACCCGATCAGCGAACCAGGCCCTCCGACTCCCATGGCTACCACAAGCAGAATGATGAGCCAGACGGGTGGTGTGCCTGGCCAGAGCAGCACAGTGGTCCAGGCAATTGCGAGCATGGCCACGATTCCCAGCACGAGATTCGACCGCCTCGTCGGAAACCGTGCTGTGAGCAGGCCGAGGATCGGCCCGGAGATCAGACCGGTCACGACGATCACCACGAGGAGCCCGGAAGCAAAGCCGGTGTCGTAGCCGAGGGCCGAAACCATGAACGGAAAGCCCCAGAACAGACTGAAGACGGTTCCTGATGACTGTGTGACGAAGTGCGACCAGAACCCGAGTTGGGTACCGGGACGCCTCAACGTGGGGCCCAGTCGCCCCAGGACGGTGCGAAAACTCGGGGCAGGCGGTGCAATCACCGCTTGCGGCCTGTCGCGCAGGACGATGAGGCTGAGAACGAAGGCGAGAACCGCAACGGAGGCCGCAGAGGCGAAGGCGACGCTCCAGCCGGCGAGGTGCAGAAGGTAGGCGAAGGGCACGGCAGAGAGAATCTGCCCGAGGGCACCGAGATTGCCCATCCACTGGGAGACCTGAGGCACGATTCGGCCCGAGAACCACGAGTTGACGAGCCTGATCACCGAGATGAAGATCGCAGAGTCCCCTGCGCCCACAAGGATCCGGCCGACGATCGCGATGCTGATGTCTGGCGAAAAGGCGAGAATGAGCTGGCCGACGGCCATCACCGCCGTTCCCACGACAACAAGCCAGCGAGGTCCGACTTTGTCGATGAGGATCCCGTTGGGGATCTGTAGTGCTGCGTACACGATCAACTGCACGACGGCGAGGCTCGAGAGAATTGCCGCAGACGTCTGGAACCTGTCAGACGCTGCGACGCCAGCCACCCCGAGGGTGCTTCTCTGCAGGACAGCCGCGATGTAGGCGATCGCGGCCACGCCGAAGATCACCCACGAGCGTCTGGAGTTCATTGATTCGATAATACCGAACGCAACTCACACCCGATGCGCCACCCGGCTGCAACCCGGGGTCGACGATCAGAGGCTCGCGACCGCGGGCCTTCTCTTAGCCTGGATCCACCGATGGAGTATGAGTTGAGGTCGGCGCGTTAAACGGAGAATGCCTGTCTGATCAGGGAAAATAGAGCTTGTCTAAGGTCCTATTACTCTGAAAAGAGAGGCATCTCGCAGGTGCAAGTTTCTCACGTCTCCCGGTCCGCTGCCTGGTCATTCGATGACCCGAATCTCGTGTCGTCCGTCGGCTTACTCCCGGTCATGCGCCTCGCCGAGAACGCAGGCCTCCGTGACCTCGCCGACCAGTGGTTGAGCGTCCCGACAGACAAGGGCGCGAATGCCGGGTTGAAGGTGTCCTCGCTGGTGGCCGGGATGGTCGCCGGCGCGGATTCGATTGATGACATGGCGGTGCTGCGCCACGGCGGGATGGGGAAGATCTTCACATCGATCTACGCCCCCTCGACGTTGGGGTCGTTCCTCCGATCGTTTACGTTCGGGCACGTCCGCCAACTCGACGCCGTCGCGTCCCGGCTGCTGATCAACCTCGCCGCTGAGGCTCCGATCGTGTCACCGCCCGCCGACGGCGGGCTGGTGTTCGTTGATGTCGATGACACGATCATCGAAGTGCACGGCCCGAAGAAGCAGGGCGCCGGGTTCGGATACTCCGGTGTCCGCGGCATCAACGCGCTGCTCGCGACCGTATCGACCGACACCACCGCTCCCGTGGTCATCGGGCAGCGCCTCCGCAAGGGTGCGGCCGGGTCCCCACGAGGCGCTGCCCGGATCGTCGCCGACGCGCTCAAGACCGTCACCCGACTCCCCGGGATGAACGCTGCACCGGTGCTGCTGCGCGCGGACTCCGCTTACTACGGACACGCGACGGTGAGCGCCGCGCTCCGCGCGGGCGCGAACGTGTCGATCACCGCCCGGCAGGATCCCGCGGTGAAACGCGCGATCCACGCCATCCCGGATGATGCCTGGACGAAGATCGAGTATCCGAACGCGATCTATGACCCCGACACCGCCACCTGGACCTCTGTCGCGGAAGTCGCCGAGGTCCCGTTCACTGCGTTCGCCTCCAGACCGAAGAAGGACCACGTGCACGGGCGCCTCGTGGTGCGGCGGATCCCTGAACTGAACAAGAAGAAGCTGTCTCAGCCGACCCTGTTCGACACGCACCGCTTCCACGCGTTCTTCACCACCAGCACCCTCGACACGATCACCGCCGACCAGATCCACCGCCGCCACGCGATCATCGAGCAAGTCAACGCAGACCTGAAGAACTCCGCACTCGCCCACATGCCCTCAGGCGTCTTCACCGCCAACGCCGCCTGGCTCGTCCTCGCCGTCATCGCGTTCAACCTCACCCGCACCGCCGCGACCATCACCGGCTCCGCTCTCGCGTCCGCGACGACCGGGACGATCCGCCAGAAACTCATCAACATCCCCGCGAGGATCGCGACGTCCGCGCGCCGCATTCGACTGCATCTCCCCGAGAACTGGCCCTGGGAAACCGCATGGACCACGCTCGTCACGCATTCGCTGGCTCCACCACGACGCTGACGAACCCGACCAACATGCCACCCCAGGCAACGACGAAACGAACCAGTGGAACACCGCGGCCAGCGAGGGACGCAACACCAGCACGCCCAGCAACACCGAACTGCCCAGAAACCGTCAACGGCTCACCACTCAAAAACATCGGTGAATCCAGGCTTAGAGGCCGGCGAAACCGGGCGAGGCGTCGTCGCCGCGGCGTTTGATCGCCAGGAAGTTCTCGAGCTCCGCTGCGATCTCGTCTGCTGACGGCAGCTCACCGTCTTCGTCCGTCAACGGGGACCTCAATCCGGCGTTCTGCAGGCCGGAATTCTGCATGTAGCTGTCGTGTCGTTCTTCGAGTGTGCCGACCAGCTTCTCGAGCTCCGGGTTGGACTCGACCTGCTGGCCGATCTTCGTCAGGAATTCACGACCTTCTTCGCGCAGGCGATCCGTCGGAAAGATGAGCCCGGTGGCCGCACTGATGCTCTCGAGTGAGGCGACGGCGGCAGAGGGATACTCGGTATCGGCGAGGTAGTGCGGAATCAACAGAACGAAACCGGTCACCGGGTGACCCAGCTCTGCCAGCCTGTATTCGACCAGGTGAAGGGCGTTCGACGGCACCTGGGTGTGCGGCCGCCAGACTGACATCGCATCAGTGAGCTCGATGCGGTTGCCGCTCACGGTCACCCCGATGGGGCGTGTGTGCGGAACAGGCATCGGGATGGCGTGGACCCAGGTCGTCGTCTTGACCTGGAAGAGATCGATGAGTTGCAGGACCGCAGCCGTGAACTGCTCCCACTTGAAGTCGGGCTCGAAGCCGTGCAGCAGCAAGAACGGCTGGCCCAGCTCGTCATTCACCAGGTAGAGCCGAAGAGTCTGCGGCTGGTAGTCGGTCAGGTGGTCCTGGTCGAAGTAGATGATGGGTCGTCGCGCCCGGTAGTCGAGCAGGGCATCGGCGTCGAATTCAGCCACCACCCGACTGTTCAGAGTGTCGAGCACATACTCACCGAGTTGTGAAACCGCACCGCCCGCGTCTGTGAAACCCGTCAGGGCCGCCACCAACGGCAGTCCCTGCGGGATCAGGCCGACCTCGTCTGCCAGTTCGTACAACTCCGCCGGATCCTTCATGTTTCCACTCTAATCCGAGCGCGCACGGCCGCGCCCCGGTTGGAGAACTGCCCTCAGCGAACGCGATACTTGTTGACATGACTCTTCCAGATATTTCGGTTGCAGAATCTCCCGCCCACGACCTCGACGCCGATGTTCTCGTTCTCGCGGCAGGGCGAACGGATGATCGGCTCTTCCTTCTCGGCAGTGACGACCTGCCCGCCGGTGTGGCGGACAGCATCGAATCGATGTTCGACGGGCTCGGGTTCACGGGAAAGAAGGACGAGGTCGTTCGAATGCCCTCGGTGGAGGGCATCCGGTCGAAGGTGATCGTGGTCGTGGGGCTCGGGCAGGCCGGCCCGACAGCGGAGTCGCTGCGGTATGCTGCGGGCGTTGCAACGAGGCGCATCCGTGGGTTCGCCTCGTTCGCGCTTGCTCTGCCGGTGACCGGCGTCGCCGACGTTCGCGCTGTGCTCGAGGGGGCTGCGCTCGGCGCCTACAGCTACACCACCTATCGCAAGGCGTCTCTGGATGCCCGGCAACTCGGCGCGAACTTCCTGGTTGTGCCCACCGGCCTCGACGGGGCGGAAGCGGCAGCGACCCAGGCCCGAGAGACCGCGAGGGCGGTGTACCTGGTGCGCGACCTCGTGAACGAGGCTCCCCTCGACCTCTACCCCGAGTCGCTGGTGGAGCGTGCCAGAAGCGCTGCTGAGGGCCTGCCGGTGTCCCTGAAGGTGTGGGAGGTGGCAGAACTCGAAGCGGAGGGATACGGGGGGATCCTCGGGGTCGGTCAAGGCTCGACACGTGGCCCGCGCCTGGTGCGGGTGTCCTATGAACCCGCTGCCTCGTCGAGCCACCTCGCCCTGGTCGGCAAAGGAATCACCTTCGATTCCGGCGGACTCTCACTGAAGCCGCCGGGCTCCATGATCGGCATGAAGAACGACATGACCGGGTCGGCGACGGTTCTCGCTGTGACCCTCGCCGCTGCAGCACTCTCGCTGCCCGTTCGGATCACGGCATGGCTGTGCCTCGCTGAGAACATGCCTTCCGGCTCTGCCATCAGGCCCGGCGATGTGCTCACGATCCACGGCGGGCGCACGGTCGAGGTCCTGAACACCGATGCGGAAGGCAGGCTGGTGCTCGCCGATGGACTCGTTGCCGCCAGCGAGGAATTCCCCGACGCCATCATCGATGTCGCCACACTGACCGGTGCATCAGTGACGGCACTCGGAAACCGCTACGTCGGCACTCTCGGTGACGACGATCTCGTGAACACCGTCATTGAATCGGCTAAAGCTGTCGGCGAGACGCTGTGGCCGATGCCCATTCCCTCGGAGTTCCGGCCGATGCTCAACTCCGACATCGCCGATCTCCAGAACATCAAGCCAGGCAACACAGCTGGTGGCATGCTGATCGCCGCCGCGTTCCTTCGCGAGTTCGTCGGCAAGACAGCCGAGGGTGGGGCGCAGATCCCCTGGGCCCACCTCGACATCGCTGGCCCTGCAGTCAACGGCGGCGAGGGTTACGGGTTCACACCGAAGGGCCCGACGGGTGTCACCGTGCGCACTTTGCTCGATGTCGCGGAGAAGCTCGGCCGTGCATCCGAGTAGTAGGCTCGGGAGGGCGAAAAAATATCTCGCCATCGAGAGACCTGCTGTTGTCGGCCGGTCGTTTCACGGATACGAAACGCTAAGGGAGTCTTTGAGTGTCTGAGCAGAATTTTGACATTGTCGTTCTCGGCGGAGGAAGCGGCGGCTACGCGGCAGCTCTTCGTGCCAGCCAGCTGGGTTTCAGCGTCGCGCTGGTGGAGAAGGACAAACTGGGCGGAACGTGCCTGCACAAGGGCTGCATTCCGACCAAGGCACTCCTGCACTCCGCCGAAGTGGCCGATGTATCTCGCGATGCCGGCAAGTACGGCGTCAGGACCACGTTCGATGGCGTCGACCTCGCTGCAGTGACGGCGTACCGCGAGGCGATCGTCGCGAGCAAGTTCAAGGGTCTCGAAGGTTTGATCAACGCCCGCAAGATCACCGTCATCCGTGGCGAGGGTCGGCTCGTGGGCCCGAAGACGGTGCGGGTCGGTGACGACAGCTATGTCGGCAAGAACGTGATCCTCGCAACCGGTTCGTATTCGCGCTCCCTCCCGGGGCTCGAGATCGGTGGACGAGTCATCACCTCCGAGCATGCACTCACGCTCGACTTCATTCCAAAAAAGGTCGCCATCCTCGGCGGAGGCGTCATCGGTGTCGAGTTCGCCAGTGTGTGGAAGTCCTTCGGGTCTGAAGTGTCGATCATCGAAGCTCTGCCCCACCTTGTGCCGAATGAAGAGGAATCGGTCAGCAAGCAGTTCGAGCGCGCCTTCCGAAAGCGCGGCATCGAGTTCTCCCTCGGCGTTCGTTTCCAGAGCGTCACGCAGAACGACTCCGGCGTCGTGGTGACGCTCGAGAGCGGTAAGACCATCGAGGCAGAACTGCTCCTGGTCGCCGTCGGACGCGGACCACAGACTGCCGGCCTCGGTTTCGAAGAAGCGGGTGTCACGGTCGACCGCGGCTTCGTGATCACGAACGAACGGCTTGAGACGAGTGTTCCCGGAGTATACGCAGTCGGAGACATCGTCCCCGGCCTCCAGCTGGCACACCGCGGCTTCCAGCAGGGCATCTTCGTCGCAGAGGAACTCGCTGGCCTGGCGCCGCAGATCGTCGAAGACGTGAACATCCCGAAGGTGACGTATTCCGATCCCGAGGTCGCCTCTGTCGGCCTGACGGAGGCCAAGGCCGTTGAGAAGTACGGCACCGACAAGGTCTCGTCGTACGACTACAACCTCGCAGGCAACGGCAAGAGCCACATCATCGGCACCGCTGGTTCGGTCAAGGTCGTTCGGGTCAACGACGGGCCCGTCGTCGGCATCCATATGATCGGGGCACGTGTCGGCGAGCTCATCGGCGAGGCCCAGTTGATCGTCAACTGGGAGGCTTACCCCGAAGATGTGGCATCGCTGGTCCACGCCCACCCGACCCAGAATGAAGCAGTCGGCGAGGCGCACCTCGCGCTTGCTGGCAAACCGCTCCACGCACTCTAGACATAAACTACAAACCAACACCTGAACTGTTTCTGAAGAGGAGACACACTGATGAGCGAATCCGTCAACCTTCCTGCACTCGGCGAGAGTGTGACCGAGGGAACGGTGACCCGCTGGCTCAAGAACGTCGGGGACCGCGTCGAAGTCGACGAACCCCTTCTCGAAGTGTCAACGGACAAAGTCGACACCGAGATCCCATCGCCGATCGCTGGAGTCATCGAGCAGATCCTCGTGCAGGAAGACGAGACAGTCGAGGTGGGCACGCCGCTGGTCACAATCGGCGACGGGTCGGGTGCGGCACCTGCAGAGGCTCCGGCGCCCGAAGCCGCCGCGCCGACCGCCGAGGCCCCTGTTGCCGAAGTACCCTCCGTCGATGCGCCGACCGAAGCCGCAGCTCCCGCACCAGCGGAGCCTGAGCCGGCTCCCGCAGCGCAGGCTCCTGCAGCACCCGCAACTGCTGCTCCAGCTCCCGCACCCGTTGCAGCTCCGGCACCCGCAGCACCTGCACCCGCAGCACCTGCACCCACTACCCCCGCACCGGCGCCGGCTGCGGCTGCACCTGTCGCCGAAAGCACCAGCAACTCCGGCTACGTGACGCCGCTCGTGCGCAAACTGGCGAACGATCAGAACATCGACCTCGCCAGTGTGGCCGGCACCGGAGTTGGCGGACGCATCCGCAAAGAAGACGTGCTTGCTGCAGTCGCGGCTCGTCCCTCAGCAACCGTTTCTCCTGCAGCAGCAGCTCCCGCTGCCCCGGCGCCTCTTGAAGTCTCACCGCTTCGTGGCACAACGGTGCCCATGTCGCGGCTGCGCAAGGTGGTCGCAGAACGCGCCGTCATCTCCATGCAGACAAGCGCCCAGCTCACCAGCGTGGTGGAGGTCGATGTCACGAAGGTTGCGTCATTCCGCGACAGCGTCAAGGCGTCCTTCGCAGAGAAGACGGGAACGAAGCTCTCGTTCCTCCCGTTCTTCGCCCTGGCCGCCGCAGAGGCACTGAAGGCCTACCCGATCATCAACGCCACCATCGATGGCGACTCGATCGTGTACCCCGACAAGGAGAACATCAGCATCGCTGTCGACACGGAGAGGGGACTCCTCACTCCCGTCGTGCGCAACGCCGGCGAACTGGACCTCGCCGGCCTGGCCAAAGAGATCGCGGATCTCGCTGCTCGCACGCGTGACAACAAGCTGAAGCCTGACGAGCTCGGTGGGGGCACCTTCACGCTCACCAACACCGGTTCGCGTGGTGCCCTCTTCGATACGCCGATCGTGTTCCTCCCCCAGGTCGCCATTCTCGGTACTGGCATCGTCACGAAGAAGCCGGTTGTCGTGACTGTCGACGGGGCTGACGCCATCGCGATCCGCTCGACCGTGTACCTCGCTCTGAGCTACGACCACAGGATCGTCGATGGTGCAGATGCCGCGCGCTTCCTGGTCGCAGTGAAGAACCGCCTCGAGGGCGGCGATTTCGCCTCCAAGCTCGGTATCTGAGGAGCGCTTAACTGAGAGATACCGGCCGCCGATACTCCGGTCGCCGGGAAACTCGGAATCGTGTCAGCGAGTTCGTCAATCGGTAACTGCCAGAAAGACCTCTCGGAGTCGCCAACCGGCCTCACCCTTCACCAGAAGGAGTGAGGCCGGTTTGTTGTGTGCCGCGGGTGCCGGTTCAGCAGGCTGTGATTCATTTCCGTGCCACGGATCGACTCTGACAAGAACGGCTCCCCCGGTTCGCTGAAGAATCTCGACCGTCGGTACCGTCGCCGTGCTGGCGAAAGATGCCGTCGTCGGTGGAGTCCCCACGCGGTGACTCCATGCGAATTGAATCAGGTCGGCGGCAAGGAGAGGAGACTGGAACTGGTCCACTTCAGACAGACAGGCTGCTGAACTACCAGAAAGACAGTGATCCCGACTTTCCAGCAGAACTAAGGGCAGCGGCGCGCGGGTCGTCAGCGGTCAACACGTCGGGCGTTAGCCTGCTCGCACGACCTGACGACTCAGGCAGTGTCACAGCGGTAGCTTCTCCCGGCGCTGCTGACGAAGGTGTGCTGGACACCAGCGCGTCGGATGCCGCATAGCCCGACGCCTGGGTGTGGGAGGCTGTCGCTCCGGCGCTGAGGGAACCGACAAGCGCCACCGTGACCACCGAGACGCTGACGATCACCAGTTTCACCCGGGACCTCACCGCCGACGCCGCTCGAGTGAGCTGACGCGCCCCTGCTGCCTTCGAGCGGGCCGCAAGATCTGCGACACGTGCGCGAGGTCGATGGCTCGCCCTGTCTGCTTCGAGGATGCGGTCGACCGCTCTGTCGATGTCGGCAAGAGCGCTGGCTGACTGAGCGTACCAATCGAACTCGGCGGTTTCGCTGGCGACCGTAACGGCTGGTACCACTGGATCGGAGTGAGCCGAAGTTTTCGCCGGAGCAGATGGCGTGCGTGCGATTGCGCATGGCTCAGCACAGGCAAAGAGCGCGGCTTCACACTCGGCCGCGAAATTGCACACCTGCCGAACCCAAACGGCACGGCGGTCTGTACCGCTGGGAGGCATCGAAGGGAGAATCCCTCGGCTGAAGGGGCGGTATCCGGGATGACGGCGGGGCGTGCGGCGCAGCCTGCGTTCAGCGCGTCCAAGTTCAACGAAGAGCTGTCGATGATCTTCATCATCGACCTCTGAGAAGGAGAAGACGTGATGGCAGAGATCGACAAATGCCTGACAGTCGTCCATCGCCGCCGCTCGGGCTCGGCGGGACATCGTTCGACGAGCCCTGCGTGACATCCTCCGCGTACCAGCGGAGGCGGCAGCCGGGCAGCCAGGGGGATGGTTGAGGGGCGGAAGAGTGCGAGCTTCGCCAGTCTCGCTGAGCCAGATGTCTGTGGCACGTATCCGCCCGCTGACCTGGGTCGTCGCGTGAACTTCCGCCAAGGACTGCAGCACCGCTACGAGCACGTTTGTTGCTTCTCCCGGCAGCAGATCACGGGCCTCCAGGAACTCCTGCAGCATCATCTCGTCTGAAGCGGGCACCTCGATCGCAAGCGGACCCCAGCTGGGCAGCGAGGTGTCGGAGGGTGGGGAGTTGACAACCAGAGGAGCGACGGCAGGATTCATGACAACAGAATGAATCGGGGAGGAGACTCCGGGCATCCAGAGCCTCTGAACTGTGAAAAGTTCGCCGACAGCGTTCGTTGTGGACGACCAGACCGCCGACCGGGATGATGGGGCTCCGCGTAACTCGGTACCATGGGTTACATGGCACGTTCCAAAGAAAAGACCCCCAAGAAGCCGAAAGAAGACGGCCGTCTGAAGCAGATGTGGCAAGTCTTCCAAATGACTCGCCGCTATGACAAGAACATCACCCTGATCCTGGTGCTGAGCATCCTCGTACCCGTTGCGATCGGTCTGGTTCTGGCTCTCACACTCGGCGACGGCAACGGTTTCGCGATCACCATGTGGGTTGTCGCAGGCGTGCTGGCGGGCATCCTTCTCGCGCTGCTTCTGCTCGGGCGTCGCGCCGAAGCTGCCGCGTACGGCCAGATCGAGGGTCAGCCGGGTGCGGTCGGCGCTGTGCTCCGCAGTTCACTTCGCCGCAGTTGGCGTGGCAGTGAAATGCCGGTCGCTGTCAATGCAAAGACACAGGATGCTGTCTACCGTGCCGTCGGGCGAGGTGGAGTCGTACTCATCGGTGAGGGCCCCAAGTCGCGCACGACCCGCATGCTCGAAGACGAACGTCGCAAGGTCCTTCGGGTTCTGCCCAACGTGCCCGTCACCTTTCTCTCGGTCGGCCCCGACGCAGACTCGATCTCGTTGCAGAACATCCCGAGAAAACTCGCCAGGATCAAGCCGAACCTCACCAAGCCCGAGGTACTGGCCGTGAGCAACAGGCTCAGCTCGCTGGCGTCGGGCAACTTGCCGATCCCCAAGGGCGTCGACCCGATGAAGGCCCGGCCACAGCGCGGTCGCTGACCCCGCACCCCCGGTCTTATTTGCGAACGAGTACCGTTCCGGCGAACACGTCGTGCAGCCCGCGCTGGTCTGAATCCCAGATGAGCGCGGGAATCGTCAGGATCAAGAGTCCGGTCCGGATGATCGGCCTCCACCAGCCCGCAAATGTTCCGTCGACCTTCACAACCCGCAGCCCCAGCAACAGATGCCCGAAGCCGCTGCCGGTGAACGCGATGAGCACGACCTGCTCAACCACGAAGATGATCGTCGCGGCCCACGCGTTGCCGAAGAAGAATGCCGCGTAGATCACGAAACACACGGCCCAGTCCAGCAACAGGGCACCGATGCGCCTGCCCGGTCGCGCCACCGAACCGCGCCCTTCCTCAGGAAAACCGAGGCGTTCGCCCGGCCAGTTACTGGGCGCGGCACCAGAGAATCGCGACGATGACTTGACGTTGGACACGCGCTGATTCTAAGCGACGCTACTGGTTGCCAACTGACACACAGCCGAAACATCCCCGCCACAGACCCTTCGTAATATGTGGGCGATCACAATCCGCATTCGGCCGCAGTCTGCACGCTGTTGAGAACAGCATGCTGTGTCAAAGGGGTAATAAATGAGTGGAAATGCAGTTCGCCTCCAGGCGATCAAAGACGTTGAGGCTTACGTGCCCCCAGCGGTCAGCTTCGACATCACCGAGGCGCCTGGCCAGGTCTTCGGCGAGAACGTCTTCAACAAAGTCGTCATGCAGAAGCGTCTTCCGAAGTCGGTGTACAAGTCGGTCATCTCGACCATCGAGCACGGCACCACGCTCGACCCGCAGGTAGCAGACGCAGTGGCTTCAGCGATGAAGGACTGGGCGCTCGAGAAGGGCGCGACACACTACGCACACGTCTTCTACCCGCTGACGGGTCTCACTGCAGAGAAGCACGACAGCTTTCTTGAACCCGTCGGCGACGGATCAGCACTCGCTGAGTTCGCTGGCAAGACCCTCACCCAGGGCGAGCCTGACGCCTCGAGCTTCCCGAACGGTGGACTCCGCAACACGTTCGAGGCACGCGGTTACACCGGCTGGGACGTGACCAGCCCGGCATATGTTCTCGAGAACCCCAACGGCAACACGCTCTGCATCCCGACCGTGTTCGTCTCCATGACCGGGGAGGCACTGGACCACAAGACGCCTCTCCTGCGTTCACAGCAGGCGATGGGTGAGCACGCCGAGCGCATCCTCAAGCTCTTCGGCCACACCAATCCCGAGCACGTGGTCTCATTCTGTGGCCCGGAGCAGGAGTACTTCCTTGTCGACCGACACTTCTTCCTCGCGCGCCCCGACCTGCTGAATGCCGGCCGCACCCTGTTCGGCGCGAAGCCGCCGAAGGGCCAGGAATTCGACGACCACTACTTCGGCGCAATCCCTGAGCGTGTGCTCGGGTTCATGATGGACACCGAACGTGAGTTGTTCAAACTGGGCATCCCTGCCAAGACCCGCCACAACGAGGTCGCGCCCGGCCAGTTCGAGATCGCACCGATGTTCGAGCGCGCCAACCTCGCTGCCGACCACCAGCAGCTCCTGATGACGACCTTCAAAACCATCGCCAAGAAGCACGGCATGGAGTGCCTCTTTCACGAGAAGCCGTTCCAGGGTGTCAACGGTTCTGGCAAGCACGTCAACTTCTCGCTCGGCAACTCCGAGGTCGGCAGTGTCTTCGTGCCCGGTGACACTCCCCACGACAACGCCCAGTTCCTCGTGTTCTGTGCCGCGGTCATCCGTGCCGTGCACCTGTACGCAGGCCTCCTGCGGGCATCCGTCGCCTCGGCGACCAACGACCACCGCCTCGGTGCGAACGAGGCTCCTCCGGCCATCATCTCGATCTTCCTCGGCGACCAGCTCGCCGATGTCTTCGAGCAGATCGCCAACGGCCGCGCAACGTCCTCCAAGGGCAAGGGCCAGATGATCATCGGCGTCGACACGCTGCCCGTCCTGCCGACCGACCCGGGAGACCGCAACCGCACGAGCCCCTTCGCCTTCACCGGCAACCGGTTCGAGTTCCGCGCGCCCGGTTCGATGCAGAGTGTTGCCGGCCCGATGACCACGATCAACACGATCATGGCCGACTCGCTCGACTTCATCGCCACCCAGCTCGAGACCGCTGTCGCCGACGGCACCGACTTCGACGAAGCAGTTCAGACCCTTCTCACGCAGATCATCAACGAGCACGGCGCTGTTGTCTTCAACGGCGACGGCTACGCTGACGCCTGGCCGGTCGAAGCTGAGAAGCGTGGGCTTGCAAACCTCAAGACGACTCTGGATGCTCTGCCAGAGCTCATCACAGAGCCGGCCATGGAGCTCTTCGAGAAGTACAAGGTGTTCAACCACCGCGAAATGCACAGCCGCTATGAGATCGGCCTGGAGCAGTACGCACTCACGATCGGTGTGGAGGCCCGCCTCACGCTCGAGGTCGGCTCGACGGCCATTCTTCCCGCAGCCGTCCGTCACCAGACGGAGGTCGCCGTCAACCTAGGCGCACTGAAGGCCGCCGGTGTCGACGCCGATATTGCACTCCTCGACGAGGTGAGCGGCCCGCTTGCCGAGCTGCGGAGCGCATTGTCGACACTGCGCGACGCCCTTGGTGCAGAGGTCGGGCACTCGGCTCTCGCCGAGGCGGAGCACGCGCGCGACGCACTCCTGCCCGCAATGTCTGGGGTTCGCGCAGCAGCCGATGTGCTCGAGGAGATCGTCGCTGACGACCTCTGGCCCCTCCCGACCTACCAGGAGATGCTCTTCATCCTGTAGTCACATCGCTTTTCCGTCCAACTGAACACAGCTTTACGGCGTCAGCCGGCGATCATCCCGAAGAAGAAAGGGGCGGTCGTCGGCTACTCGTCGTGGAGCGGCGTAACATGCCCGAAACAATCGCGATACGACGGGGTAATGGCTTAGCGATAGCCTCGGGGTAGTTGTGATTGCAACTGATCAAGTACCAGCCATTTGGAGCCTCTCAAATGTTCAGTGATTCTTCAGAGGTGCTCAAGTTCATCAAGGACACCGACGTCAAGTTCCTTGATATTCGGTTCACCGACCTCCCCGGTGTTCAGCAGCACTTCAACATCCCTGCCTCAACTGTCGACGAGGAATTCTTCTCCGTCGGCCAGATGTTCGACGGTTCGTCGATCCGCGGGTTCGCCTCGATCCACGAGTCAGACATGCAGCTGATTCCCGACGTCTCGACCGCCTACATCGACCCGTTCCGGGTCGAGCGCACGCTCATCCTGATCTTCGACATCTACAACCCGCGAAACGGTGAGATCTACCACCGCGACCCGCGCCAGGTTGCCAAGAAGGCGGAGAAGTACCTTGCTTCGACGGGAATCGCTGACACCGCGTTCTTCGCCCCAGAGGCTGAGTTCTATATTTTCGACGACGTGCGTTACGAAGTGAAGCAGAACAAGAGCTTCTACTCGATCGACTCCAGCGAGGGTGCCTGGAACACCGGGCGCGAAGAAGAAGGCGGAAACCTCGCCAACAAGACCCCGTACAAGGGCGGCTACTTTCCGGTCAGCCCCGTCGACCAGCACGCCGACCTTCGCGACGACATCTCGCTGAAGCTCATCGACGCCGGCCTGATTCTCGAGCGCGCGCACCACGAGGTCGGCACGGCCGGCCAGGGCGAGATCAACTACCGCTTCGACACCATGGTGCACGCGGCAGACGACATCCTGAAGTTCAAGTACATCGTGAAGAACACGGCCACCCAGTGGGGCAAGACTGCGACCTTCATGCCGAAGCCCCTCTTCGGAGACAACGGCTCGGGCATGCACACCCACCAGTCGCTCTGGAACGACGGCTCGCCACTCTTCTACGACGAAGCTGGCTACGGCGGCCTGAGCGACATTGCGCGCTGGTATATCGGTGGGCTGCTCAAGCACGCTCCCGCGGTGCTCGCGTTCACCAACCCCACGGTCAACTCGTACCACCGCCTCGTGCCGGGATTCGAAGCTCCGGTGAACCTGGTCTACTCGGCCGGCAACCGTTCGGCTTCGGTGCGCATCCCGATCACCGGCACCAACCCGAAGGCCAAGCGCATCGAGTTCCGCGCCCCGGATGCTTCGGGCAACCCGTACCTCGCGTTCGCAGCCCAGCTCATGGCCGGTCTTGACGGCATCCAGAACCGCATCGAGCCGCACGAGCCCGTCGACAAGGACCTGTACGAGCTGCCGCCAGAAGAGGCGAAGAACATCCCCCAGGTTCCCGCCTCCCTCGAAGCGGCCCTGCTGGCTCTCGAGGAAGACAATGAGTTCCTCACCAAGGGCGGCGTCTTCACTCCCGACCTGATCGAGACATGGATCTCGTACAAACGGGAGTTCGAAATCAAGCCGATCGCCCAGCGCCCGCACCCGTTCGAGTTCGAACTGTACTACGGCGTCTGAGTGTACGGTCGCGCCCGTCCCTGTCGGGCGCGACGTATAACGCTCTGCTCAGGTAGCGCGAAGGGCCGCATCCTCATGGGGTGCGGCCCTTTTCGTTCGCTGGCCAAGCGGAGGTTAGGCCACTGGGCTGGTTTTCGATGGGAGCGAGTTTGCTCTGCGAATGCGTACTCCACTTCGGGCGGAGAATCGGGCATCCGGCGTCTTATTGGCTGCCAGAACACCGGATGTTCGTCGAAAGTGTTGAAGGGCGCGGACCGTGTCCGGGGCCAGCGGTGCTTGCGCCGTACCACTCGAACATCGTTTGGGCGTAGCTGAGCCGCACGACGAAGTAGCCCCGCTCGTGCAGGATCAAGATTGAGTGCGCTGTCGCACAGGGCGACCGCATAGTCTCGGGGCTGACAATCGATGGCGTGCATCAGAGCAACGTCGACCGAATCCATGTGGCAGTGACGCGGCGCTCGATACGCAGGAAATGTCCGATGCACGGCGACCCCGCTCTCGTTCGGAATTCCGAGTGCGACCGAGCGTGAATCCCACGGACTGGACGTATTCTTCGATTCTCATGCGATGAGTGTGCGGCGCGGCGGCCTGAAAGCATGGCGGTCCGAAGCGATCTGTGCACTTTCGGCGGAGGAACGGCTCTGTGTGCACACTGTGCCGCCGGGTGTGCCGATCTCCGACCGAAGTGGAGTGGAGCGCGCGCCAGCGTGACGCGGTCGCTCCACGTCCGTTGAGGAGACGGGCCCTGATGCCGAGGCTACTGCTGCTGGTCGGTGAGCGTCACGCCGTAGGACGCCTCCGCCGTATTGAAGAAGGTGTCGCGATCGCGCACGATGGCCTGCGGCGGCAGTTGTTCGGACCGGGTGTGGGCGACCGAGGTTCGTTTCACTGCCGTTCCGATGGCGAGGAATTCGATCAGGCCGCCGCCGAGGTCGTATACGTAGGTCTTGATGCCGATGACGTCGTCGGCACCGACCGCCGTTGCCTGATCGCGGATCTTGCCGAGCGACTCTTCTCTTGCGCCGTAGATCAGCTGCGTCAGTTCGCTGATCTCCCCCTTCACGAAGTTCTTGAAGGCCGAGGTGATGCCGCCGACCAGCCCGAGTGAGTACACCGAAGTGCCCATCACGAGTTTCATCGGTGCATATCCGATTCGGGCCAGGCTCCACATCTCCTCGGCCGTGAGGTCGCTCGTGATCACACCCATGGCTGCCAGCGCCGGGTCGGAGATGTCATGGCGTGAGGCCGTACCGACCATCAGCATCTCCTGCACGGCAGTGCCGCCGAACGGCAGGATGTTCGTAGTGATGCCCACGACCGCATTTGCGCCCACCGACGTGGCTTCATCGACGATCCGCTGGAGCGCCAGATTGCGCGTCTGGGCGAAGAGATCGCTGTACTGTCGCACCTCGCCGCGCGCCATCTGTTTGAAGGCACCAGTGATTCCACGCCCGATACCGATGGAGTACGCCACGTTGCCCATGACGAAGGAGATCGGCTGGTAACCCGCATCGACCTGGCAGAAGAGCTCCTGCCCGTCGCTCGCCGAGGTGAAGGCGACGGCCGGCACCCCGACCTTCTGATGCACCGTTGAGGCCACCGAAAGGAATTCGATGTTCTGGGTGTGGAAGATCAGCTCTGTTGTGACACTGGTTGCACCGTGCCCCTGGTGGTGCTGCATCTCGCCGATCAGCCGCTGCATCGAGAGGTGACGCCCCTGGGTGATCATCGAAGTGATCTCAGTGATCTCCCCACCGACCATTCCCCTGAACCCGGCGCTCATCGACCCGAGGAAACCCCTCGAGAACACACTGTTGCCGACCAGGAGGTTTCCGGGGTGGTAGCCGAGGAGATCGATGCAGTACATCTCGTTGCCGCTCAGTCCGCTCAGAACGGACTGGCGAACCGGCTGGGGCTGGTCTGTCATCTTTGTACCCTTCGACGTAGTATGTGAGCATACATCAGATGCAAGACCGGCTGGAGCTAGAGCTCGCCGTAGAAATGCCTCTCGAAGACCGCCCGCGCTCGCCGGGTCACGGCCAGGTAGTCCTCTTCGAGGGCCGTGGCCGACCCGGGCGCATACTCGAGAAGCCGGGCCACACCGTCGAGCGCACGACGATCCATCGGCAGGACGTCGGCGGTGCGGTTCGTCCACAGCGTCATCGCCGACCGGGCGCGCGAGGCGAAGATCCAGGCATCGAGGAGCTTCCGGGCGTCAGCAGGGTCGATGTACCCGGCCTCTACTTCGGCCTGCAGGGCATCCAGTGTCGACGTGGTCCGGAATTCCGGATGATCGGCACCATGCTCGAGCTGAAGGAGCTGTACATACCATTCGACGTCGCTCAGCGACCCGCGACCGAGCTTCAGGTGGCGAGCCGGATCAGCGCCCTGCGGCAGCCGTTCCTTCTCGACCCGGGCCTTGATGCGCTTGACCTCGCGCACCGCGGTCTCGGCGATCTGGTGCGGGTAACGGACTTCATCGGCAAGGGCTTCGAAATCGGCAATCAGGGCTGGGTCACCGGCGACACCCCGTGCCCTCAACAGTGCCTGCGCCTCCCAGGTGAGCGACCATCGCGAATAGTACGCACGGTACGAATCGAGCGAACGCACGACGATGCCGTTCTTGCCCTCGGGGCGCAGGTCGTTGTCGAGCTCGAGTGTCAGTCTGTGGTCTTCGGTCAGCCTGACCAGTTCGTTGACGATGAACCGTGCCACCGACTGGGCGGTCTCACCGTCGATCGTCTTCGCTCGATAGACGTACATCACGTCGGTGTCGGAGCCGAAGCCGATCTCTCGGCCGCCGTACCGGCCCATGCCGATGACGGCGAACTCGATCCCATCCCCCGCTGCGGGGGCCGCTGCCTGGCGGATGAGCCCGAGAGTCCCCTCCAGCAGTACCGTCGTGATGTCGGTCAGGCCCTTGGCCAGCTCCTGCACGGTGAGCAGGCCGAGAATCGCTCCGAACGCGAGGCGCAGCACCTCTCGACGCCGCGCATGTCTAAGGGCGGCCGCGGCGGCATCGGGAGTGTCGTGCCGGGCGATGATGGCCGCCGTCTCCCCTGCGAGTACCTCGAAGGGTCGGGGCCGGAGTTCGTGGTCGTTCTCGAGCCACGCGGCCGCCTCCGGTATGCGCTCAAGCAGTTCTCCGGCGAAACGCGAGCCCGAGAGTACCTGCGTGAGGCGTGATGCAGCGCCCGAGGAGTCCCGGAGCATCCGGAGATACCAGTAGGTCTCGCCGAGGGTGTCACTCAGCCGACGGAAGGCGAGCAGCCCGTAGTCGGGATCTGCTCCATTGGCGAACCACTGCAGCATCACCGGCAGAAGGTGACGCTGGATCGCCGCGCGCCGGGAGACACCGGCGGTCATCGCCGCTATGTGAGCCAGGGCGCCCCTCGGGTCCTGGAAACCGATGGCGGCAAGTCGGGCGACGGCCTGTTCGCTGGTGAGGCTGAGTTCGTCAGGTCCGAGAGCGGCGACAGCGGCCAGGAGAGGCCGGTAGAACAGCCGTTCGTGCAACGTACGCACGCGCACCTTGATCTCGCTCCAGAGGGTGAGCAGCGCCGCGGCGCTGGGCGCGAGTTCGGTTGCCCGTGCCAGCACCCGCTGTTCGAACTCGTCGCGGGGCACGAGGTGCGTGCGCCGCAGATCACGCAGTTGCAGGCGGTGCTCCATCAGACGCAGCACGCGGTAGTCCTGCGAGAACTCCTGCGCTTCGATACGCCCGATGTACCCCTGGTCTGCGAGTGCCACGAGAGCTGGCAGAGTCGCGCTCTGACGCACCATCGGGTCGTTCTGGCCATGAACCAGCTGCAGCAATTGCACAGTGAACTCGATGTCGCGGAGCCCGCCGGGACCGAGTTTCAGCTGGTATTCGACCTCGTCATCGGGGATGTGCTCTGTGACACGCTGGCGCATGACCTGCACCGAACCCACGAACCCGTCACGTGAAGCGCTGTTCCAGACCTTGGGCCTCACGGCATCGACATACCTGCCACCGAGTTCGAGGTCGCCAGCCAACGGCCTGGCCTTCAGGAGTGCCTGGAATTCCCAGCTCTTTGCCCAGCGGTCGTAGTACGCGAGATGCGACTCCAGCGACCTGACGAGAGCCCCGGCCTTGCCCTCCGGCCGCAGGTTGGGGTCGACCTCCCACAGCGCCGGTTCCAGCCCGGTCTCCATGATTCCGTGCATGGTCATCATGGCCAGGGCGGTTGCGATGTCGATGGCCCGCGACGTGCTGAGCCCCGCCTCCTCGTCACCCTCGCCCACGAAGATGACGTCGACGTCGCTGACGTAGTTGAGTTCCTGCGCCCCGGCCTTGCCCATCCCGATGATCGAAAGCCTGGTCGCAGCCACCTCGTCTCGCGGGAACAGCCAGCGGCTTTCGCCCTTGATGGATGCCCGGGCACGGGCTGCGGCGAGCGAGGCGTCGAGCGCGGCCGATGCCAGGTCGGCGAGCGTGTCGGCGATGGCGTCGACTCCGCGCACCGGGTCTGGCTGTTCGAGGTCGAACGCCGTGACCTGCGCAAGGATTCGTCGGTAGCGCACGCGCAGCCGGGTGTAGGCGACGCCACCGGAAACTGCTGCGAAACCGTCGATCGCGCCGACCGAGTCGAGGAGCTCCGCCTCGAGTTCCGGTAGTCCGGGTAGCACAGAGAGATGGCTTTCCAGGCAATCCAGCTCTTCGGGGTGCCGAAGAAAGAAGTCGCCGAAGCCACGGGAGACCCCAATCACCCTCAACAGGCGTGTGCGGCTCTGTTCGCTCTCCAGGAGCAGCCTGGTCGGTGCCTCGGCCAGACGCAGAAGCTTCACCAGTGTGGACAACGCCTGGTCGGGGTCGGCGGTGAGCCGGAGCGATCCCAGCAGATCGCCGAGCCCCACAGCCCCCAGCTCCGTGGCGACCTCGAGGTCGGCCGGAGCCTGCGAGAGCTGGGAGAACCCGACGCGGGCGAGATCGGTGAGTGTGGTCTGAACCCTCGCCATGGTGGGATTGCGGCGCTCTTAGAGGATTTCCAGGTTGCTCTGCAACTCGAATGGGGTGACCTGGTCGCGGTACGAAGCCCACTCCTGGCGTTTGTTCAGCAGCACGTAGTTGAAGACGTGCTCACCCAGAGTCTCGGCGACGAGTTCTGAGTTCTCCATTTCGGAGATCGCCTGGTCGAGGCTCGCCGGCAGTGAACTGTAGCCGAGGGCGCGTCGCTCAGCATCGCTCAGTGCCCAGACGTTGTCTTCGGCTTCCGGTGGCAGCTCATAGCCCTCTTCGATGCCCTTGAGCCCCGCGGCCAGCAGCAGCGAATAGGCGAGATACGGGTTCGCGGCCGAGTCGATGGCCCGGTATTCGATGCGCGAACTCTGGCCCTTGTTCGGCTTGTACAACGGCACGCGCACCAGAGCGGAGCGGTTGTTGTGGCCCCAGCAGACGAAACTCGGGGCTTCTCCCCCGCCCCACAGGCGCTTGTACGAGTTGACGAACTGGTTCGTCACCGCTGTGATCTCCGGTGCGTGCTTCAGCAGCCCTGCGATGAACTGGCGCCCGACCTTCGAGAGCTGGTACTCGGCACCGGCTTCGAAGAACGCGTTGGAGTCGCCTTCGAAGAGCGAGAGGTGGGTGTGCATTCCTGAACCGGGGTGTCCCGAAAGCGGCTTGGGCATGAACGTGGCGTACACGCCCTGCTCGATCGCCACCTCTTTGATCACCGTGCGGAACGTCATGATGTTGTCGGCCGTGGTGAGAGCATCGGCGTAGCGCAGGTCGATCTCGTTCTGGCCGGGGCCGGCTTCGTGGTGCGAGAACTCCACCGAGATGCCGAGGTCTTCGAGCATCCGCACCGATCGACGCCGGAAGTCGTGAGCCGTTCCGCCCGGCACGTTGTCGAAGTACCCTGCCTTGTCGACGGGCTCGGGGCCGTTCGGGCCGACTTCGCTCGACTTGAGCAGGTAGAACTCGATCTCGGGGTGCGTGTAGAACGAGAAGCCGCGCTCGCCCGCTTTGGCGAGGGTTCGCTTGAGCACATTACGCGGGTCGGCGACAGCGGGCTGGCCGTCTGGCGTGGTGATGTCGCAGAACATGCGGGCGGTGGGGTCGACCTCACCGCGCCACGGCAGAATCTGGAAGGTGGTGGGGTCAGGATGCGCGAGCACGTCGGCCTCGAAAGACCGGGTGAGGCCTTCGATCGCCGAGCCGTCGAATCCCAGCCCTTCTGCGAACGCACCCTCCACCTCGGCGGGAGCGATGGCCACCGACTTGAGGGTGCCGATCACGTCAGTGAACCAGAGCCGAACGAACTTCACGCCACGTTCCTCAATGGTTCGAAGAACGAAGTCACGTTGCTTATCCATCGACAATTCGATCCTCTTTCCGGCACGGAGTTCTGCCGCTATTAGGCTAGTGGCTATGCCGAGACTTCGCTTAGCGTTGGCCCAAACCAACCCCATTGTCGGTGACCTCCGAGGCAATTCGCTCGAGATCATCGCCGCCGTTCGCCGGGCCAGAGACGCTGGGGCCGACCTGGTCGCCTTCGGCGAGATGGCCCTCTCGGGCTACCCGATCGAAGACCTCGCCTCGCGTCCGTCGTTCCTTGCCGCGTGCCGCGGGCGCATCGCCACGCTTGCGGCAGAGCTCGACGAGGCAGGGCTCGGTGACGTGGTGGTCGTGGTCGGGCATCCTGACGGGCCGTTCGAACCGCGGCGCTTCACGACCAGCAATGCGCCCACCGCGATCGCCCAGAACGTGGCGAGCGTGCTTCAGAATGGCGCTGTTCAGGCGCGATACGCGAAGCACCACCTGCCGAACTACTCGGTCTTCGACGAGTACCGCATCTTCATCCCGGGCGACGACCTGCTGGTGCTGCGGCTGCGCGGAGTCGATGTTGCCCTCATCATCTGCGAAGACCTCTGGCAAGACGGCGGGCCAGTCAACCGCGTCGCTTCGGCCGATGCCGGAGTTCTGCTCGTGATCAATGCCTCACCCTACGAGCGCGACAAGAACGAGGTGCGGCTCCCCCTCGTGACCCGGCGTGCGGTCGAGAACGACACCATCGTCGCCTACGTCAACATCGTCGGCGGCCAGGATGATCTGCTCTTCGATGGCGACAGCGTCGTCGTCGACCGTTCAGGCACGATCATCGCCCGCGCGCCGCAGTTCGCGCCCCACCTGCTCGTGGTCGACGTCGACGCAGAGGCCGCGAGCAACGTGGAGTTACCCGCGAATGTCGTTCGGGTGGAACTCGCCCTCCCGGCAACCGGTTCGCTTTCCGCTTCCCAGACGCCGGTCTCCGGCGACATAGCCGTCGTGCCCGACGAGCTGGAGCAGATCTGGAACGCCCTCGTGCTCGGGCTCGGCGACTACGTGCGCAAGAACGGCTTCCGTTCGGTCATCCTGGGTCTCTCCGGCGGCATCGACTCCTCGGTCTGTGCGATCATGGCCGCTGACGCCATCGGTTCCCACAACGTGTACGGCGTCTCGATGCCGAGCCAGTGGTCCTCTGATCACTCGCGATCCGACGCCGACGACCTCGCCGAACGGATCGGGCTCCACTACGAGACGCAGGCGATCGCCGAGCTGGTCGCCCCCATCGAGACGCAGCTGTCGCTCGACGGCGTGGCGGCAGAGAACCTGCAGGCGCGCATCCGGGGCATCATTCTGATGGGTCTCTCGAACCAGCTCGGGCACCTGGTGCTCACCACGGGCAACAAGAGCGAACTGGCCGTCGGCTACTCGACGATCTACGGTGACTCGGTGGGGGGTTTTGCTCCACTGAAGGATGTGCCGAAGATGCTGGTGTGGGAGCTCTCGCGGTGGCGGAATGCTTTCGCGGCCCGTCGCGGCGAGACACCACCCATCCCCGAGAACTCCATCAGCAAACCGCCGTCGGCCGAGCTCCGACCAGACCAGACCGACCAGGATTCGCTGCCGGAGTACGACGTTCTCGACGCCCTGCTCGAGGACTACATCAACGGTGGTTTCGGCCGGTCAGAGCTGGTCGACCGTGGTTTCGACGCAGAGACCGTCGACCGGATCGTCGGGCTCGTCGACCACTCGGAGTGGAAGAGGCGCCAGAGCGCGATCGGCACGAAGATCTCGCGCACCGCATTCGGGCGCGACCGACGCCTGCCGATCACGTATCGCCCGTCTGACGTCTGACCGGGGCCGACCCAACAGTCGCGGTCATTAGACTGGAACGATGATGGAGCAGTCCCCTCGCAAGCGCGTTCGCACGCGACACTTTCAGACCGCGAAGGAGAATGGAACACCGATCGTCGGCCTCACCAGCTATGACCAGCTGTCAGCGGCCATCTTCGACGCTGCTGACATCGACTTCCTCTTGGTCGGCGATTCAGCCGGAAACAACGTCTTCGGCTACGAGACCACGCTCCCCGTGACCGTCGACGACCTCATCCCACTGACACGAGCAGTCGCCGGTGCAGTGTCGCGGGCGCTCGTGGTCGCAGATATGCCGTTCGGTTCATATGAAGGCGGCCCTGATGATGCGCTTCACACGGCCGTGCGTTTCATGAAGGAATCGCATGCCCACGCGGTCAAGCTCGAGGGCGGCGTTCGGAGTGCCGCGCAGATCCGGCGAATCGTCGATGCGGGTATTCCCGTGATGGGGCACGTCGGCTTCACCCCGCAGAGTGAACACGGGCTGGGTGGGCACATCATCCAGGGCAGGGGCGAAGGCGCTGAAGCCCTGCTCGCCGACGCTCATGCGGTCGAAGACGCGGGTGCATTCGCCGTCGTTCTCGAAATGGTGCCGAGTGCGGTCGCGGCGCGGGTCACCGCAGAGCTCCGCATTCCGACGATCAGCGTGGGCGCAGGGCCGCACACCGACGGGCAGCTGCTGGTGTGGACAGACTTCGCTGGATTCTCGCAGGGTCGAACTCCGAAGTTCGTCAAGCAGTACGCGAATCTCACGAAGGTGTTGACCGACGCCGTCACTGCGTACCGGGCCGATGTCGTCTCCGGTGCGTACCCTGCACCCGAACACGAGTACGAGGAGTAGAACAGTGGCAAGAACCATCCTCGGTTCAGTGGCAACAAGACGCACGGTGGCTCACGCCCGCGTGCTGATCACTGGAGCGGCAAGTGGCATGGGCCTGCTCTACGCGGAGCGAGCTGTCGCCGAAGGCGCGCGCGACGTGATCCTCTGGGACCGCAACGGCGAGAAGCTCGAATCGATCGCCGCGAGGCTCAACACCGAACCGGGCCGCAGCCGCGTACACACCTACAGGGTCGACATCGGTGAGCCGACGAGCATCGCCGAGAACGCCGAACGCGTGCTTGCGGAGGTCGGCGTGCCCGACGTTCTCATCAACAATGCCGGCATCGTTCGCGGCAAGTACTTCTGGGAGCACGACATCGACTCCGACATCATCGAGACGATGCGCATCAACGCGCTGGGCCCGATGCTCGTGACACGCGCTTTCCTGCCCCGGATGATCGCGGGCAACCGGGCCGTACGCATCGTCAACATCGCCTCTGCCGCCGGCATGATCTCGAACCCGAGGATGAGCGTGTACGCCTCCTCGAAGTGGGCGGTCATCGGCTGGAGCGACTCCCTACGACTCGAACTGTCGCAACAGGGCCACCGTCACATGACTGTGACCACGGTCGCCCCCAGTTACATCTCGACCGGAATGTTCGCCGGCGCGCGTGGCCCGGTGCTCACCCCGATCATGACCCCGGAGTTCGTCGTCGACCGCGTCTGGACGTCGATGCTCGCCGGAAAGCCCCTGCTGTTGATGCCGTGGAGTGTTCACATCGCCAAGGTCACGAAGGGCCTGCTGCCGACCGCGATCTGGGACCAGATGGCCGACCGCGTGTTCCACCTCTATACGACAATGGAGAAGTTCACCGGCCGGTAATCGGTGCCAGGATCGCTGACAACACCCGTCTAGTCGTTGGCGGCGTCTTCTTCTGCCCACTTGGCGCTGTTGGCTCGCAGCGTCTCGAGGGCGTGCTCGGCCTCGACCTTGGTCGGGAACGGCCCCACACGCTCGGGGGCTGGGGAGACGTAACCGAACTCCACCTCACCGGTCGTGATGTTGTACCAGTACTGCTGCGACGGGTCGGCTGACATGTGTTCTCCCAGGGTGCACGACGGCCAGACCGGCATTCGTCGCCGGAGGGGCCTCAACTACGATAGAGCCTATGCCCAAAGACTCCTCCGGCCACCTCACGCCAGGGAGAGTCTCTCCCCTTCGCAGCGTTCCCTCGACGATCGAGCGCCCCGAGTACGTCGGCCGCCGTGAACCCGACGAGGGTGGCAAGAGCGACATCTACTCCCCCGAACGCATCGCCGACATCCGCGAGTCGTCGCGAATTGCTGCAGAGGCGCTCGAGTGGGTCGGCCAGCACGTCGCGCCGGGCGTGACGACGGATGAACTGGATGCCCTCGGCCACGATTTTCTGATCGCGAACGATGCCTACCCCTCCACCCTCGGCTACCGCGGTTACCCGAAATCGCTCTGCACCTCGGTGAACGAGGTCATCTGCCACGGCATCCCCGACTCCACTGTTCTGGACGACGGCGACATCGTCAACATCGACATCACGGCCTACAAGAACGGCGTGCACGGCGACACGAACGCCACGTTCTTCGCCGGTGAGCCGAGCGACGAGGTGCGCATGCTGGTCGAACGCACCCGTGAGGCGATGAACCGGGGAATCAAGGCCGTCGCCCCCGGTCGCCAGGTCAACGTGATCGGCCGGGCGATCGAGTCCTACGCCAAGCGGTTCGGGTACGGCGTCGTTCGCGACTACACCGGGCACGGCGTGGGCGAGCAGTTCCACTCCGGCCTGATCATTCCCCACTACGACACCGATCGTTTCACCGACGTGATGGAGGTGGGAATGGTGTTCACCATCGAGCCCATGCTCACTCTCGGTTCGCAGTCCTGGGAACTCTGGAGCGACGACTGGACGGTTCTGACGCGCGACAAGTCCGTCACCGCCCAGTTCGAGCACACCCTGGTCGTCACCGAACGGGGCGCCGAAGTCCTGACACTGCCGTGATGGTGGAGTCACCCAGCGGCGCTACCACAGGCGAAGCCGCGCCGCTATGGTTCAGCCGGTCATCCGGCCACGTGTCGCCCGAAGGCACCTTCGACCTGCAGAATAGACTCGCATGCGTCTCACAGGCGAGATACGAACGACAAGGGAGCACAGAAAGATGACCGACGATTCGGCAGCACACATCGCCATCGGGATCGACATCGGGGGCACCGGTATCAAGGGCGCGATCGTGAACACGTCGACCGGCGAACTCCTCAGTGACCGCATCAAACTCGACACTCCAGAGGGCGGCAAGCCCAAAGACATCGTCGAAACGGTCGAGAAGATCCTGAAGAGCCTCACGGCTGCTCCCGCCGACGCTCCCATCGGGGTCTGTTTCCCGGCGGTCGTGCAGAACGGTCGCACGATGTCTGCGGCGAACGTCTCGAAGAAGTGGATCGGCCTCGAAGCCGAGAAGCTGTTCGAGACCTCTCTGAAGCGCGACATCACCTTCGTGAACGATGCCGACGCGGCCGGGTACGCCGAGGTGCGTTTCGGCGCTGCGAAAGGCAAGAACGGCCTCATCATCATGACGACCCTCGGAACAGGGATCGGCACGGCGATCATCTACAACGGCGTGCTCATTCCGAACGCCGAGCTTGGTCACATCCAGATCGACGGCGTCGACTACGAGACGAAGGCCTCGTACGCGGCGAAGGAGCGCGACGACCTCAACTGGGTGCAGTGGGCCGCGCGCCTGCAGACCTACTACGCCGAACTCGAGAAGCTGCTCTGGCCCGACCTCTT
Organism: Subtercola sp. PAMC28395; assembly: GCF_018889995.1. Classification (NCBI taxonomy): domain Bacteria; kingdom Bacillati; phylum Actinomycetota; class Actinomycetes; order Micrococcales; family Microbacteriaceae; genus Subtercola; species Subtercola sp. PAMC28395. The sequence continues at coordinate 2,622,520 of NZ_CP076547.1, forward strand.
CATCGTGGGTGGTGGCGTCTCGAAGAGCTACGAGGAGTTCCTGCCGAAGATCTCGATCAACACCGCGATGGTGCCCGCAACGCTCCGCAACAACGCGGGAATCCTCGGCGCAGCGACGCTGGCACTCGAGCCGAAGGTGCTCGCCGGCGTCAACACCAACGCTGGTTGAGTAGGCCCGACGGGCCGCATCGAAACCCCGACGCAGGCGTCGGTTGCTCCGAATATGATGGCGGTCATGGTCGTCGAACGTGAGGCTCTCTTCTGCAGCGATGCACGCGAGTGGGCGCGCTGGCTGACGGAGAACTCCGGCACGTCCGACGGCGTTCGGCTTGCCTTGGCGAAGAAGGGCGGCACGATCCCCGGCGTCGGGTACTCCGAAGCCCTCGACATCGCACTGTGCTTCGGCTGGATCGACGGCGGCAAGGCGAAGCTCGATGAGAATCACTTCCTGCAGAACTTCGGGCCGCGGAGGGCGAGGAGTATCTGGTCGCGAATCAACCGCGACAGGGCCCTCGCTCTGATCGAGGCTGGCCGCATGCAGCCCGCGGGGCTCCGGGAGATCGAGCGAGCCCGCGCCGACGGCCGCTGGGAGGCGGCCTATGAGGGCTCGAAGACCATCGAGGTGCCTGACGACCTCAGAACGGCGCTCGACGCGAACCCTGCTGTAGCGGAATTCTTCGCACGCCTGAACAGCGTCAACCGCTACGCGATCCTCTTTCGCATCGGCAACGTCAAACGCCCGGAGACCCGCGCCCGCAAGATCGGCGAGTACGTCGACATGCTCGCCCGCGGCGAGACCATCTACCCGCAGAAGACCTGACCACCCGGCGTTACCGGGGCCTTCGCGGCGCCGGTCGGTCCGGGCATCCAGAACTTCACTTCTGAATTTCAGCGTCGGCGTCTGCAGGTGGAACGAATGGGCCGGCTGCTACGCCGGGTTCTGTCTTGGGCCCCTGCGAAAAACGCACGAACCCATGGACGGCCATCTATCTACGACGTACGTTGCCGCACGCCTCCAGCGGTCTACCCGAAGACACGACGAGCAGCCGTATCGCCTTCTGTCTGACCTTGCTCCGGGCGAGGTTTACCTAGCCAGCCATGTCACCATGGCAGCTGGTGGTCTCTTACACCACCGTTTCACCCTTACCACCGGCTCCCGAAGGAGCCAGGGCGGTCTGTTTTCTGTGGCACTGTTCTCTCGGGTTGCCCCGGGTGGGTGTTACCCACCGCCCTGCTCTGCGGAGCCCGGACGTTCCTCGGTGACTGCCGCACCTGTCGCAGAACGACGGATGCTCGAGCCAACGCGACCGTCTTGCCGACCCATTCGCGTGCCCCAGCCTACCCCGTGTGCCAGTTCGGGAGGAGCACAGCCCGGGTGGCCCCAGCCAGCCAGATGCGCGTGTGGCTGCATCTCCTCCGGAAGTGCAGCGCCGTGTTAGGGATCGTGCGGCCGGCGTTAGGAAGCCGTTAGGAACGGTCATCCGGATGCCCGGCGGGTGTGTGATCGATCAGTGGTCATCACCACGCCTGCCCGGTCGCGCAGAAAGTCGCCGACCGTGCAGCCCGTTTGAGCCTTGGGAGCATTCCGTGCTTGATATCGCCTACCTACTCGGCATCGTGGTCTTGTTCGGCCTCGTGGCCCTGATCGCGCGAGGGGTGCAGAAACTGTGATCGTCTTCGGCATCATCAGCGTCGTTCTCGGCGTCGCGGCGGTTCTCTACTGCGTGTACGCCCTCGTCAAGCCAGAGAGGTTCTGATGGGTGACGTCTGGCTCACTGTCGCCCAGCTGGGCACGCTCATCATCGCCCTGGGGCTGGCCTATCGGCCGCTGGGCGACTACATGGCCCACACCTACACCTCGGGCAAAGACCTGCGGGTCGAGCGCGGGCTGTACAAGCTCATCGGAGTCGACTCGACTTCAGATCAGACCTGGCCGAGGTACCTGAAGAGCGTTCTGCTCTTCTCGGTGATCGGCGTCGTCTTCCTCTATGCGATCCAACGGCTGCAGGAGTTCCTGCCCTGGGCGCTGGGCCTGCCTGCCGTCGAACAGTCGCTCTCGTGGAACACGGCCATCTCCTTCGTCACCAACACCAACTGGCAGTCGTACTCCCCCGAAGCGACCATGGGGTACACCGTGCAGCTCATCGGGTTGACGGTGCAGAACTTCGTCTCTGCGGCGCTCGGCATTGCTGTCGCCATCGCCCTCGTGCGCGGGTTCGCCCGCAAGAACTCGACGACGATCGGCAACTTCTGGGTCGACCTCACTCGAGGCATCCTGCGGATCCTGCTGCCTCTCGCGTTTGTCACCGCGATCGTTCTCATCATCGGCGGGGTCATTCAGAACGTCAACGGCTTCCAGGACGTGACGACTCTCACCGGCGGTACCCAGACCTTGCCTGGAGGCCCTGTGGCTTCGCAGGAGGCCATCAAGGAGCTCGGCACCAACGGTGGCGGGTTCTTCAACGCCAACTCCGCGCACCCGTTCGAAGACCCCACGGCCTGGACCAGTCTTCTCCAGATCTTCCTGCTGTTGGTCATCCCCTTCTCCTTGCCTCGCACCTTCGGAAAGATGGTGGGCGACAACCGCCAGGGTTACGCCATCCTCGGCGCCATGGCGACGATCTGGGTGGCGTCGTCTGCCCTCATGGTCTGGGCGGAATCATCGCTCGCGGGCACAGCAACGGCGGCTGCGGGCGGAGCTATGGAAGGCAAGGAGGAGCGCTTCGGAACCGTCTTGTCGTCGATCTTCGCGACCTCGACCACGCTCACCTCGACCGGTGCCGTCAACAGTATGCATGACAGCTTCACCGGGCTCGGCGGTGGCCTAGCCATCGTCAACATGATGCTCGGCGAGGTGGCCCCGGGCGGAACGGGCTCCGGGCTCTACGGGATTCTGGTGATCGCGATCATCGCGGTCTTCGTCGCCGGGCTGATGGTCGGCCGAACTCCTGAGTACCTGGGCAAGAAGATCGGCACGCGGGAGATCAAGCTCGCCAGCCTCTACATCCTTGCTACGCCGGCGTTGGTACTGATCGGTACGAGCCTCAGCTTCGCCATTCCTGCGGTTCGGGACTCGGTGACAGGCACCTCGATGGCCAACACCGGGCTGCACGGCTTCTCCGAGGTGCTCTACGCCTTCACCTCTGCGGCGAACAACAACGGCTCGGCCTTCGCCGGCCTGACCGCGAACACGCCGTGGTTCAACACGGCGCTCGGGGCCGCCATGCTCCTCGGCCGGTACATCCCGATCGTGCTGGTACTCGCTCTCGCTGGTTCCCTCGCTGCTCAGGGCAAGGTGCCCGCAACCGCGGGAACCCTCCCGACGCATCGACCCCAGTTCGTCGTCCTCACGATCGGCACGCTGCTGCTCGTCTCCGCTCTCACCTACTTCCCCGTTCTAGCGCTAGGTCCCCTAGCGGAAGGGCTGCAATAACCATGTCGACAGACACCGCAGCACGCGCCACGGCTCCCCAGGAGCCATCGACCACTCACGCCACACGATCGGCTCCCTTCGGCCCACGCCAGCTGCTTGACGCACTGCCGGGTGCACTGAAGAAGCTCGACCCACGACTCATGTACAAGAACCCGGTCATGTTCATCGTCGAGATCGGTGCACTCCTCACGACGGTGCTGGCCATCTCGCAGCCGTTCCTGAGTGCCGATTCCACGGCCTCCGCTTCGCCCACGTCCCTGCTCTTCGCGTGGTCGATCGCGATCTGGCTCTGGATCACGGGGATCTTCGCGAACCTCGCTGAATCGGTTGCAGAGGGCCGAGGCAAGGCGCAGGCGAGCAGCCTGCGGGCGACCCGAACCAGTACCCTCGCCAATCGCGTCGAGTACAACCCGGTGAGCGACCCGAGCGCTGAGCACGCGCCTGTCACTCAGATCGCCTCTGCCGACCTGACGCTGGGTGACACGATCGTGGTCACCGCCGGTGAACTCATCCCCGGCGACGGCGACATCGTCTGGGGCATCGCCTCCGTCGACGAGTCGGCCATCACCGGCGAGTCCGCTCCGGTCGTCCGTGAATCCGGCGGAGACCGCAGCGCAGTGACTGGTGGCACACGCGTGCTCTCCGACCGCATCGTCGTCACCATCACCAGCAAACCCGGCGACACGTTCGTCGACAGGATGATCAGGCTGGTCGAGGGCGCATCGAGACAGAAGACTCCGAATGAGCTGGCCCTCAGCATCCTGCTCTCGAGCCTGACCATCGTGTTCCTCCTGGTCGTGCTCACCATCAACCCGATCGCCGACTACTCCAACGCCGCCCAGTCCCTCATCGTGCTCGTCGCCCTGCTGGTGTGCCTGATCCCCACCACCATCGGGGCCCTGCTCTCTGCCATCGGAATCGCCGGCATGGACAGACTGGTGCAGCACAACGTGCTCGCCATGTCGGGTCGTGCCGTCGAGGCTGCGGGAGACGTGACCACCCTGCTGCTCGACAAGACCGGAACCATCACCTATGGCAACCGGCAGGCCGCCGAGTTCCGCCCCGTCACCGGAGTCACGGTGTCGAGGCTGGCCGCGGCCGCTAGTGCCTCGTCGCTCAGCGACCCGACTCCCGAAGGCAAGTCGGTGCTCGATCTCACCCGCGCGCTCGGGCTGCCTGTACCTGAGGCGAGCGACGGCGTTGCGGTTCCGTTCACCGCACAGACCCGGATGAGCGGGGTCGACTATGACAACGGCACCCAGGTGCGCAAGGGTGCCGGTTCCATGGTCGCCGCCTGGGTTGCCGAGGGTGCTCCCCAGAACCCTGCGCTGGTCGCCGAGCTCGACCAGATCGTCACCGACATCGCCCAGGCGGGCGGAACCCCGCTGGTCGTTGCCGAGAAGTCGGCCTCGGGTCAGGCCCAGGTACTCGGTGTCATCTACCTGAAGGACATCGTGAAAGCCGGCCTTGCTGCCCGCTTCGCCGACCTGCGCCGCATGGGCATCCGCACGGTGATGATCACCGGCGACAACCCGCTCACCGCGAAGGCCATCGCCGAGGAGGCGGGCGTCGACGACTTTCTCGCCGAAGCAACGCCCGAAGACAAGATGGAGCTCATCAAACGCGAACAGGAGGGTGGAAACCTGGTCGCGATGACCGGAGACGGCACCAACGATGCCCCCGCCCTGGCCCAGGCCGACGTCGGCGTCGCGATGAACACCGGAACTTCGGCTGCGAAGGAGGCCGGCAACATGGTCGACCTCGACTCCGACCCGACCAAGCTGATCGACATCGTGAGCATCGGCAAGCAGCTGCTGATCACGAGGGGCTCGCTCACAACGTTCTCGATCGCGAACGATGTGGCGAAGTACTTCGCCATCATCCCGGCCATGTTCACGGTCGCGTTCCCGTCGCTCGCGGTGCTGAACGTGATGCAGCTCTCGTCACCTGCTTCGGCGATCCTCTCGGCGATCATCTTCAACGCCCTGGTGATCGTCGCGCTGATACCGCTTGCGCTGCGTGGAGTGAAGTACCGTGCCGCATCGGCCTCGAGCATCCTGAACCGCAACCTACTGATCTACGGGCTGGGCGGCATCATCGCGCCGTTCATCGGTATCAAGATCATCGATCTGCTCATCAGTCTGATTCCGGGGCTCTCCTGATGAACGCCCACGACGAGACATCCACCGCACCACAGCCAGAATCGAGAAAGCTCTCATGAGCAAACGAAACGCAACACTGAGGCAGTACTGGGTCGGAATCAGGCTCTTCCTGATCATGACCGTCGCACTCGGCATCGTCTACCCGCTGGTGGTCACCGGGGTCGGCCAGCTCATCGCCCCGGCGCAGGCCAACGGCTCGCTGATCTCTGTGAACGGCAGCGTCGTCGGGTCGAGCCTGATCGGGCAGAGCTTCACTGATTCCGACGGTGTCGCACTGCCGCAGTGGTTCCAGTCGCGGCCCTCTGCCGCCGGCAACGGCTACGACGGCAGCGCCTCAAGCGGCTCGAACCTCGGGCCGAACAGCGACAAGCTGGTGCAGGCCATCGCAGACCGGAAGGCAGCCATCGCTGCAAGCGACGGTGTCGACCCCGCTTCGATTCCGGTAGACGCGCTGACCGCCTCCGCGTCGGGTCTCGATCCACACATCAGCCCGGAGTACGCTCGTGAACAGGTGGCGCGGGTCGCCGCGGCCAGAGATCTTCCCGAAGCTGAGGTGTCGAAACTTGTCGAATCGTTCGTCCAGGGTGCCGATCTCGGGTACGTCGGTGAGCCGACCGTCAACGTGCTGCAACTCAACATTGCCCTGAACGCTCTGAAGTAGAGGCACGATGTTCATCGTCACGCGCGTTCCCAGGCGCGCTCATCACAGTTAGGGCTGGATTCGTGGGCAGAGGCTTACTGCACGTCTACCTCGGCGCAGCACCAGGGGTCGGCAAGACCTTCACCATGCTCGAAGAGGGGCGCCGCCTGCGCGATCAGGGACTCGACGTGGTGGTCGGCATCGTCGAGACCCACGGGCGGGCGGGCACAGCGAAGCTCGTCGAGGGGCTCGAAGTCCTCCCACGCAGGCGGGTCGATCATCGCTCTGTCGCTCTCGACGAGTTCGACGTCGAAGGACTCATCGCGCGAGCTCCACAGTGGGCCTTGATCGACGAGCTCGCCCACACCAACGCGCCTGGCTCACTCAACCCCAAACGCTGGCTCGATGTCGGGATGCTGCTCGACGCCGGCATCAACGTGATGTCGACCGTCAACATCCAGCACATCGACAGCCTGCACGATGTCGTCGAGAAGATCACCGGCATCGCCCAGAAGGAGACCATCCCCGACTCGATCCTTCGTGCGGCCGACCAGATCGAACTCGTCGACCTCGCACCGGAGGCCTTGCGTGCCCGGCTCTCCGGCGGGTTCGTCTACCCGGCCGGTACGATCGATGCCGCGCTCTCGAACTACTTCCGGCTCGGCAACCTCACGGCTCTTCGAGAACTCGCGCTGCTCTGGCTGGCCGACGAGGTGGATGTTGCACTCAAGGCGTATCGCAGCGAACACGGCATCGGGCAGAAGTGGGAGGCACGCGAACGGGTCGTCGTCGCGTTGCCGGGCGGGCCGGAGGGCGAGACGCTCGTTCGTCGGGGTGCCCGTATCGCCGCGCGTTCGAGCGGAGGCGAGTTGCTCGCGGTGCACGTGAGCGGCGCAGACGGCCTCGCCGCAGCAGACCCCGGCTCCCTGGCCACCCAGCGCACGCTGGTGGAGCAACTGGGCGGCGAGTACCACCATGTGGTCGGTGATGACACCCCGACGGCCCTGGTCGACTTCGCGAGAGGTGCCAACGCCACTCAACTCGTCATCGGGGTCAGCCGCCGCTCGAGGCTTACGGCACTGCTGACCGGTGCGGGAATCGGGGCCACGGTCATCCGCGAGTCGGGCGACATCGACGTGCACATCGTGACCCATGCTGCTGCAGGCAGCCTCGCTCTGCCACGGCTGGGCGGGGCCCTGACCATCAGGCGGCAGCTCATGGGTGGCGCGGTTGCGCTGCTCGGGTTGCCGCTTCTCACTCTCGGCCTGTCGGCCATTCGCAGCGACGAGACCATCACGAGCGATGTGTTGCTCTACCAGCTGCTGATCGTGATCGTCGCACTCGTCGGCGGCCTGCGACCCGCCGTTCCCACCGCCGTGCTCGCTGGCCTCCTGCTGGACTTCTTCTTCGTGGCACCGCTGTACACCGTGACCATCAACGACCCACGCCATCTTCTCGCCCTCGTGATCTTTCTCGTGGTCGCTGTGCTCGTCAGCGTGGTGGTGGACTCCTCGGCCAGGCGATCCCGGGCGGCCAGGCGCAGCGCCTCCGAGGCGGAGACCCTCGCGACCGTCGCCGGTAGCGTACTCCGGGGCCAGGATGCCCTGCAGGCACTCATCGACCGTTTGCGAGAGGTCTTCTCCCTCGATTCGGTGCTGCTCGAATCCGACGGCGAGGTGCTCTACGAAGCGGCGAGCTCCGGAGTGCCGGAGCAACCGCAGAGAAGGGGTGCGGCAGAACCGCTCACCACCACGGCAGTATTCGATCTCTCGGAGTCGGCGCGGCTCGTTCTCGCCGGTCGCGTACTGGAGGCCTCCGACCGCCGCATTCTCGCCGCGTTTCTCTCACAGATCGAGTCCGCGCTTGTCCAACGCAGACTGACCGCCGAAGCCGAAAGCATCAAACCTCTCGAGCAGGCCGACCGCATGCGCACGGCACTGCTCGCCGCGGTGGGCCACGACCTCCGCACACCGCTCTCGTCGGCGACCGCAGCCGTCTCGAGCCTGCGCAGCAGAGAGGTGCAATGGAGCGCCGACGACCGCGACGACCTCCTACGCACGGCAGAAGAGTCCTTGCTGACCCTGGCCGACCTGGTGAGCAACCTTCTCGACGTCAGCAGACTGCAGGCTGGCGTGCTCGCTGTGGCGAGTTCTGAGGTGGGATTGGATGAGATTGTGCCGCTCGCTCTCGACGAGCTCCACGTGGTCGCCGGTGCCGTCGTCGTGAACGTCTCCCCCCAGCTGCCGCCGGTCATCTGCGACCCGGCCCTGCTGCAGCGGGTTCTGGTGAATCTGCTCTCGAACGCCCTGCGGTACGCTCCTGCAGGCCAGCCACCCATCCTCTCGGGCAGCGCCTTCGCCGACACCGTTGAGCTCCGGGTGATCGACCAGGGGCCAGGTATCCCCGACGAACGGCTCACGGATGCCTTCCAGCCGTTCCAGAGACTGGGTGACACCGACAACACCAGCGGCGTGGGACTGGGACTTGCTCTCTCCCGGGGCTTCGTCGAGGCGATGGGGGGAACGCTCGAAGCCGAGGTCACCCCTGGTGGCGGGCTGACCATGGTCGTCTCCCTCCGCCCCGGCCGGCACGCCCCCCTGCACCCCATGGAGGTGGCGGCGTCATGAGGGTGCTGATCGTCGATGACGACGCGCAGATCCTTCGCGCCCTGCGCATCAACCTGTCGGCCCGCGGGTACGACGTCGACCTCGCCTCGACAGGCGAAGCCGCGCTGAAGAGGGCTGCCGAGCATCCGCCCGAGCTCGTCGTGCTCGATCTGGGCCTGCCAGGACTCAGCGGGATCGAGGTGATCGAGGGTATCCGCGGCTGGAGTGCCGTACCGATTCTCGTGGTGAGCGGGCGCAGCGATTCTGCAGACAAGGTCGACGCCCTCGACGCCGGAGCTGACGACTACGTGACCAAACCGTTCGCCGTCGATGAGCTGCTCGCCCGCATCCGTGCACTGACCAGGCGCACGGTCGCGGGCGTCGACGAGCCCATCGTCAGGTTCGGTGACATCGTGGTCGACCTCGCCGCCCACGAGGTGAGGCACGAGGCGAGGAATGGCGCGGCCGATGCCCGGGGCAACACAACCCAGAACGACACTGCTCGAGGCGCAGAGGTCTCAGCGGCGCCCGAAGTCGTGAAACTCACTCCCACCGAGTGGCACATTCTCGAGGTGCTGGTTCGCAACCCGCGCCGGCTCGTCACCAAGCATCACCTGCTCACCACTGTGTGGGGCGCAGCCTACAGCTCCGAAGACGGGTACCTGCGGCTCTACCTTGCCCAGCTGCGAAAGAAGCTCGAGCCCGACCCGTCGAGGCCGCGCTACTTCATCACCGAGCCGGGTCTCGGGTACCGGTTCAACCCCGACCCGGCGCTACGGGACTGATTCCGGCCGCGTTGCTAGAGCCCGGATTCCTCGGTGCGCACCAGGATGCAGCTGCTGTCGGGATCGATCACGACGTCGTCGGGTGCCGCGGCACGGATCTTCGCCAGGTCGGATTCGTGCAGCTTGACGTTGCTCCCCATCGAGACGCCCCGTGTGAGCAGCGCCGCGCCGATTCCGTACCGTTCGCGCTGGCGGTTGTAGAGAGCCAGCAACTCGTCGCCGACTCCCCCGGCGATCAGGTCGCGGTTCAGCTGCACGCCGGCGAGCTCGGAGGTGATCGCGGCCAGATCGGCGTCGCGCGATGCCTGCAGTTCGTCGCGCTCTGTAGCCAGGCCTGCCATCTCCTCGACGATCACGGCAAGGCGGCCATTGATCTCGTCCATGCGCTCCATGACGGCGAGTTCGATGTCTTCGAGGTCGGACTGCCGCTTCTCCAGGGAGGCGATCTCGTGTTCGAGACCCTGGATGTCTTTTGTCGACGAGCTGGATTCGAGTCGCGATCGGTCCCGGGCCAGCCGGGCTGCCACGACCTCCACATCGGATTCCACCCGGGAGATCTCCAGCTGGGCGTCTTCGAGCTCGCCATTCGTGCCGGCGAGCCGGTGTGACACGGTACCGATCTGGGCGGCGAGTTCGTCGAGCCGTTTCTGCTGCGGAAGCGTCTTCGCCCGGTGACCCAGTTGAGCGATCCGGCTGTCTGCGGCCTGGAGGTCGAGCAGCGTTCGCTGCTCGGAGACGGGAGCTTTCATGGGTTCAATCCTTCAGTGAGCGGTGTTGAGGTGCAAGGTGTGGCCGTCGGTTCGTGTGGCCGGTGGTTCGTGGCCAGGGGGACTTCTTGCCAGGGCTAGGTGTTGCCGGTCACTGGGTGACGACGAAGTCCCAGGGGTCGGTTCGCACATCGCTCACTGTCACGACGACTCCCGGCAGGGCAGCCCGGAGTTGCTCAGCGGCGACTTCGAGCCACAGCCACTCGCTCGCCCAGTGCGAGACATCGATGAGCGCGGGCCCGCCACCCACGGCGGCCTGTTCGCGGGCTTCGGAGACGGGGTGGTGGCGCAGGTCGGAGGTGATGTACACGTCGGCCGCCTGCACCTCGGGAGTCGACAGCAGCGAATCGCCGGCCCCGCCGCAGAGCGCGACCCTCGAGACCACGGTGTCGTACGCACCGGCGACGCGCACGCCGGTCGCGGTTGCGGGCAGGATCTCTGCGAGTTCCAGTGCGAGTCGCCCGAGGGTGACCGGCTGGGCGAGATCACCGGAGCGACCGAGCCCCGTGCCAGGCACAGTTCCGGCCACGAGGGGAACAGCATCCATGAGCCCCAGTCGCTCGGCGATCACCGCCGACACCCCGTTCTCAACGATGTCTGCATTCGTGTGGGCCGCCACCAGTGCACAGTTGCCCCGAACGAGACGGGCGAGCATGGCGCCCTTGTACGTGGTCTCGGCGATCGTGGTCACCCCGTGGAAGAGCAGCGGGTGGTGAACCAGCAACAGACCGGCACCGACAGCCACGGCCTCGTCGACCGTTTCGGCTACGGCATCGACGGCGAGATGGATGCTCGTGACCTCGGCCTCCGGCGAACCCGACACGAGACCCGGCGAATCCCACGGCTCGGCGTGCTCGATGGGCCAGAGACCCTCAATGACAGCGTTGACGTCGCGAACGGTATATGACACAGCCCCAGCCTAGAGTGTGCCGATCATCGCTTTGTGGAAACGGTCACTGTGAACTTCGCATTCTGCCCCAGCACGGACGTCGGCCCAACGAGGCGTCGCAGATCTGCCTGGTAGGCGAGGTGCGAATTGAAGACGGTGAACAGCTGGCCGCCCGACACGAGTACCCGGGCCGCATCGCGAAAGAGCGACAGGGCGACGCCGGTGTGAACCGTGCTTCCGACGTGGAACGGAGGGTTGCACAGCACCGCGTCGGCGCTCGCATCGGGCTGGGATGCGAGCCCGTCGTCGCGCACGACAGAAACGCGATCGGCGAGACCGTTGGCTGCCATCGTGGCTCTCGCGGATTCGACGGCGGCCTGCGACTGGTCGGTCGCCAGCACCTGCACGTCTGGCCGCTGTTTCGCGATGGCGGAGGCGAGGATGCCGGTTCCGCACCCCAGATCGATCACGGCGTGGGCTGAGGGCGAGACCTGCCCGAGAAAATCGAGCAGGAAACGCGTGCCGATATCGAGGGAGGTGCCGGCGAAGGCCCCGGGGTACGCGGCCACGGTCAACCCGAGGTCGGCGTGGAGTTCGCGCTTCGGGTACGGGCGATCATCCGGTGCTGTTTTGGGTTGCGACGCCACCAGCACGCGTGACTTCTGGCGCGCCCTCGTCGCTGACACTGTGCTGAATGAGGCGCCGAGCACATCGTTCATCGCACGCGTGATGTGCTTGATTCGGCCGCCGGCGTAGACGGTAACTGTGGAGTCGGCGAATCGGGCGATGAGGTCGGCCAGCTCGTCGAGTTCTGCGAGGCTTCGCGGCAGTTGCATCAGCACGACTTTCGCCCCTGCCAGCAACTCCTCCCCCAGAGGCAGGCTGCGGTAGGTGGTCTCGAGACCAGCGGCCTCTGCATTGTTCGCCAGTGCCCGCTCGCCCGTCAGCCGGTCCTGCTGGGCGCGGATGCCCGTGGCGCCGTATCGCGCAGCGACCCCCAGGGTCAGCGCGCCATACCGGTCCCCGATCACGACGATCTCGTTGCCGCTCACTTCGCTGAGCAGCTCATCGGCCTCGTCGAGGATCAGCCTGTCGCTCGCGTCGAAGGCGAACAGGTTTGCGGCTTCGACGTCGGGCCACCGCCTGAGGTCTTCCAGTGAAAAAGTCATAAGCTCCTTGCTCATACTCGGCGATTATCAGCCGTGGGCTGATATCCAGAGCAGTCCACCGATGGCGACCGCGATCGACCAGCTGACGAGGCTGCCGACCAGGAAATACTCGGCTTTCGATCCCGACGGGCCGTCTCTGGAGATTTCGGGGAAACGCACAATGCCCTTTGCCGCAATCAGTGCCGCGACGATCGGATACATGCCGGCGAGGGCCAGCGTCACGATCAACAGGCGCTCAAGCGGGCCGATCAGCCGGCCTCCGCGCAGATCGGCTGCAGATAGGTCGATGTCGTCAGGTCCAGCAGCCGATGGGGCCCGGTTCACGGGTCCCAGGGATACTGCAGGCGGAGTTCGATGCAGGCTCGCCCGCACAACGACATTGCCGCTCTCAGTGAGAAAGACGGCAGCGGAGAAACCGAGCACGACGGTGGTCAGTGAGGCCTGTCTGAGCGCATCGACCGGAGCATCTGCGTGCCACTGCACCAGAAATCCTGACGCGGACTGGCCCGTTGTATCGATCGCGAGAAGAAGAAGGAGTGCTACTCCAAGCCCAGCCACCGGCCAGAGACCAGAGGGCGGCTTCACATGCTCCAGTGTCGTCGTGGTCAGAAGCCACGCGCCGGCGATCACGAGCGGGGCTACGAGTGCCCACCACGGCGTGCCGAGCCCCGTCACAGCGAGCAGAACGATGACAAGCCACACGAGGGGAATCGCGACGCGGGCGACTTCGAACCGGCGGCCGGAGCGGGCGAGGTCTGCCGTTCCGACCAGGAGCAGCAATACGGCGGCGAGCATCAGGCGACTCCCGCGGTGAACAGCTCCAGTGACGAAACCAGCGATGCTCCCCCAGACCGCCGGAGCGACTGAGAGACGGCAGACTGTGAGATGTGTTCTGAGGCAGCGAGCTCGGCCTGTGACTGCCCCCGGAACGTGCCGAGGGTGATGCGCCGTGCCCTGTCGCTCATGCCGCCGACGACGTGGTCGCGCACGAGCAGGTGCGCGTTGACCACAGCCTCAGGGTACTTGGCGTCGTCGCTTCGATACCAGCTGCGCAGACTCGGAGTCCGGGCGTCTTCCCGAACGTGAGCCTCGTTGATCGCTTCCCGCGCCAACCACCACCCCGGCCCGTCCTGCAGGGGCCCGGTGGCACCGCTTCCCACAGACCACAGGTCGCCGCTGGCCATACCGAACCGGCAGTCGATTCCCGCTGGCAGCGCCAGGCGTGCGAGCAGAGTCGCTTCGAGCGCTGCTGGCACAGATTCGTACACGGCTTGAAACTCGTCGCCGACAGTGGCCTCGAGCGGCTGCACAGGGATCACGAGAGAGTTGACGAGGGCGAACGCGGTCTCGATCTGGACCTGCGCCGATCTGCGCTCAGCAATCTGCCGCGACTTCACGAGGTCGATCACCACGGCTACCTGCAGATGAGAAGACATATGCATAAGCATAACTCTTATATTTCCCGAATATAAGTCCATTACTGATGATGAATCGTCATCGCGCCAAGACTCTCGCCATGAAACGGTTAATGAGCCAATCTCAAGTCATGCAAATCTCGATAGGAATTCGCGACCGACACCGGTTGTCTGGGCCACGGTCGCTCATCACATTAATTGCCCTTGCGGGTTGCGTCGTGGCCATCGGCGCATCGATCGTCGTGCCAACTACGGGCGCACATGCGCTAGCTGTAGAGTGCGACGAGGGATTGCGCTCGTATTTGAACGGCGACGAAGGCATGAAGTCGGGCTACTCGTGCATCGGTGGCCCCGGCTCGTGGTCAGTGGGGGTGGGGCACGGCAGGGGAGGTACTGGAGCCCCTCTGGCCGGGGGTGCTGCAGGCACCACCGGAGGATGCCTCTTCAGCATGCCCGCTCCTCCAGTCGATGCAGTCGCTGAACGGGGAGCTATTCATTGGGATTCTCATCTAGAACCAGCATTCGGCCCGAGCGGCGAGGCCTTGGACGGCACGATCACCGTCTATAGGGCGGCCGCCGGTCACTCGGTCGGAGCACTTGCGCTCTATCACCCGGTTGGTAAGCCAGGGGCTACTTCCGCGTTCTACGTGGACCTCGGTGCGGGCTGGACATCCATGGCATGGCAATGGGATTGCAAGAACAACACCTGGTCGACGCCGATCCCCATCACAGTCGACGAGGACTTCAGAGGCGCCGCCGGCCCGTCTTTGCCACCGTTGGCCACCAAGGCCGCTGCCACTGCGACAGTCTCTCCCGTCCCCTTCCAAACCAACAAGTTCTTCCTTCGGCTGACCGTCACGAATGGCAACACATTTGCCACGTCGGTGAATATGTTCCTGGAGACCCGAGAACTTTCCGTGTCGAGTGTCATCTCGGCTCCCAGCGACGTGACGTGTGACGTGCCAGATTCTCTGGTGGAATCGTGCACCTTTCCGATGCTTGCAGCAGGACAGACTCGAGACGTCGTCCTTCTGGTGCAAGCTACACCCACGTATTCGTCTACAGCCTCGATGAATATCAGCACCTTCGCTGCCGGATTCGTCAAAGTCGACGCACTGAACAAGTTGGTCTTGGGCGCACCCCGAACCACGAATGTCCAGGTGTCCGTGACACCCCTGCCGCCCATCGGCTGACGCTAACTCGAGCGAACGCACAAATGGCATCCCCGTCAAATCGGGGATGCCATTTTGCGATATCAGAGTGGGCCCTACCGGGATCGAACCGATGACATCCACGGTGTAAACGTGGCGCTCTACCAGCTGAGCTAAAGGCCCCGGTGATGCAAATCTACTGCACCCGAAACCCTACACGCCTGCGGGCTCGAGTTCTTCAAGCGCCGCACGGTAGGCCTCGATCGAGCGGGCTTCGCCTGGAGCCGTGATGAAGCTCGCGCGAATGATGCCCTTGGTGTCGATCACGAACGTCGCCCGGTTGGAGAAACCCTTCTCCTCGAGGAACACGCCGTACTCCTTGGCAACATCGCCGTGCGGCCAGAAGTCGGCGAGCAGGGTGAAGTCGAACCCCTTCTGGTCACTCCAGGCACGGAGCGTCGACTTCGAGTCGACAGAGATGCCGATGAGCTCGACGCTGTTGTCACGGAACATCGCGATGTTGTCTTCGAGGGCGCAGAGCTCCCCGGTGCACACGCCAGAGAATGCCAGCGGGTAGAAGACGAGCACGACCGGTTTGACGCCTCGGAACTGGCTCAGCCTGACCTTCTCGCCGTATTGGTTCGACAGCTCGAAATCGGGAGCCCACGTGTCGTTCTCGAGTGCCATTGAGGCGATCCTTCCGGTGACAGGTACCTTGCCCGCCAGACCCAAACACCCAGTGTATTCCTCCAATCGCGTGCAGATACCGTCGAGGTGCAAAGTCACCCAGCGGATTGGTTAGGCTGGTCGGTGGTGTCGACTTCCGTGAACCGGGAGCGCCCCAGTTGAATGATCTCTACAACCCAAAAGAGAGAGGTTGACGTTGACAGTCAACGACCAAGACCCCTATTCGGTGTCGAACATCGATTCTGATCCTGACGAAACAGCCGAATGGTCTGAGTCGCTCGATGCACTGGTTGCCGAGCGGGGCCATGGCCGTGCCAGGGAGATCGTGCTCAGCCTGCTCAAGCGCAGCAAAGAACTGCACCTTGGCGTGCCGATGGTTCCCACCACTGACTACATCAACACGATCGCGTCAGAGAACGAGCCCGAGTTCCCGGGTGACGAAGACATCGAGCGTCGGTACCGTGCCTGGATCCGCTGGAACGCCGCGATGCTGGTGCACCGCGCACAGCGCCCCGGTATCGCCGTCGGTGGGCACATCTCGACCTACGCATCGAGCGCGAGCCTCTACGAAGTCGGTTTCAACCACTTCTTCCGCGGCCACGACCACCCGGGTGGCGGCGACCAGGTCTTCGTGCAGGGCCACGCCTCCCCCGGCACCTATGCCCGTGCCTTTCTCGAAGGCCGTCTCAGCGAGCACCAGCTCGACGGATTCCGCCAGGAGAAGTCGCACGCCGGTGGCGGCCTCAGCTCCTACCCCCACCCCCGGCTCATGCCCGAGTTCTGGCAGTTCCCGACTGTGTCGATGGGTATCGGCCCGATCAACGCCATCTACCAGGCGCAGTCGAACAAGTACCTCACCAACCGGGGCATCAAAGACGCCAGCGACCAGCAGGTCTGGGCGTTCCTCGGCGACGGCGAGATGGACGAGGTCGAGAGCCGTGGCCAGCTCCAGGTGGCTGCCAACGAGGGTCTCGACAACCTGAACTTCGTGATCAACTGCAACCTGCAGCGCCTCGACGGCCCTGTTCGCGGCAACGGCAAGATCATCCAGGAGCTCGAGAGCTTCTTCCGGGGTGCCGGCTGGAACGTCATCAAGGTCATCTGGGGCCGCGAATGGGATTCGCTGCTGCAGAACGACTCCGACGGCGCGCTTCTCAACCTGATGAACCAGACTCCGGATGGCGACTTCCAGACGTACAAGACCGAAGACGGCAAGTACGTCCGGGACAACTTCTTCGGTCGCGATCCCCGGGCGCTGAAGCTCGTCGAAGACTACAGCGACGACCAGATCTGGGGCCTCAAGCGAGGCGGCCACGACTACCGCAAGGTGTACGCCGCCTTCAAGGCCGCGAGCGAGCACAAGGGCCAGCCCACGGTCATCCTGGCGCACACCATCAAGGGCTACGGCCTCGGCAAGGGCTTCGCCGGCCGCAACGCCACGCACCAGATGAAGAAGATGTCACTGCCCGACCTCAAGGCGTTCCGCGACGAGATGCGCATCCCGATCACCGACGCGCAGCTCGAGGCGAACGACCACTGGTCTCCCCCGTACTACAACCCGGGCCCCGACGACGAAGCGATCCAGTACCTGCATGAGCGCCGCCGCGCGCTCGGCGGCTACGTGCCGGAACGCCGCACGAAGCACACCGCGATCACGCTTCCCGACGACTCGGCCTACGCGATCATGAAGAAGGGCTCCGGCACGCAGGAGATCGCCTCGACGATGGCCTTCGTGCGCCTGCTGAAGGAGATGACACGGTCGAAGGACTTCGGCAACCGTGTCGTTCCCGTCATCCCCGACGAGGCACGAACCTTCGGAATGGACGCGTTCTTCCCGAGCGCGAAGATCTACAACCCGAACGGCCAGCACTACACCAGCGTCGACCGCGACCTGTTGCTGGCCTACAAGGAGAGCCCACAGGGGCAGATCATCCATGTCGGAATCAACGAGGCCGGTGCCGTCGCAGCATTCACCGCCGCCGGAACCTCGTACGCCACGCAGGGCGAGCCCCTCATCCCGGTGTACGTCTTCTACTCGATGTTCGGGTTCCAGCGCACAGGTGACGCGCTCTGGGCCGCAGGCGACCAGATGACCCGCGGGTTCATCATGGGCGCGACGGCGGGCCGCACCACGCTGACAGGCGAAGGCCTCCAGCACGCCGACGGCCATTCGCACCTGCTCGCAGCGAGCAACCCTGCTGTGATCTCGTACGACCCGGCCTACGGCTACGAGATCGGCCACATCGTTCGCTCGGGGCTCGAGCGCATGTACGGCGGCACGCACACCGACCCGAACGTCATGTACTACATCACGCTCTACAACGAGCCGATGGTCATGCCGGCCGAGCCGGAGAACGTCGACATTGAAGGCATCGTCAAGGGCATCCACCACCTCAAGTCGGGCTGGGTCGACAACGGGCCGAAGGCGAACATCCTGGCCTCCGGCGTCGGTGTTCCGTGGGCCCTCGAAGCCCAGGAACTGCTGGCAAACGACTGGGGTGTCTCGGCAGACGTCTGGTCGGTCACCAGCTGGACCGAGCTTCGCCGCGACGGCCTGCGGGCAGAGGAACACAACTTCCTCTACCCCAACGACGAGCGCCACGTGCCGTACCTCACGAACAAGCTGTCGGGTGCCCACGGGCCCTTCGTCGCTGTGAGTGACTACATGCACGCGGTCACCGACCAGATCAGGCAGTTCGTGCCCGGTGAGTACGCGACTCTGGGCGCCGACGACTTCGGATTCTCCGACACCCGCCCCGCAGCCCGCCGTTTCTTCAAGATCGACGGCCCTAGCGTTGTTGTGCGTGTTCTGGAACAGCTCGCCGCCCGCGGTGAGGTCGACCAGAACGCACCGCAGTGGGCCATCGAGAAGTACCGGCTGCACGACGTGTCTGCTGGTACCTCCGGCTCCGCCGGCGGAGAGAGCTGACGCACAACAGCGCCCCACTCATGGCCAGAACCAAAGAACAGACCCTCGCATGGTTGCGAACGGTGTCGGGAGAGCTCTCGACAGCGACGATCAAGCGACTCGACGAGACGCTTCCCTGGTACGGCGACATGCCGCCGGGGAGGCGCTCGGCGGTGGGTCTGGTCGCCCAGGCGGGCATCAAATCGTTCATCACCTGGTATGACGACCCGACCACCACCACCTGGATCGCGTCTGATGTCTTCGGCTCGGCGCCGCGTGAGCTGTTGCGGTCGGTCAGCCTGCAGCAGACCCTGCAGCTCATCCGGGTCGTCGTCGAGGTGGTCGAACAGCGAATCTCCAACGGAGACCAGTCGCTTCGCGAAGCGATACTGCTCTACTCCCGCGAGATCGCCTTCGCGTCAGCAGACGTGTACGCACGCGCCGCAGAAGCGAGAGGCCTGTGGGATGCCCGACTCGAGGCACTCGTGGTCGACTCCATTCTCAGCCGGGAGGGTGACGACGAGCTGCCGAGCCGTATCGCGGCTCTCGGCTGGCACGGCCACGGTGCCGTCAGTGTTCTGGTCGGCACCACCCCCCGCATGCTCGACGTCGATCAACTGAGGAGAACGGCCAGGCACCTGGCCGCCGACGTTCTCATCGGCGTGCAGGGCGGCCGTCTCGTGCTCGTCATCGGCCGCTCCCAGCCCGCTATCGGCTCGGCCGACGAACCGGCCGCGGGTGCAGTGGCCGAGCCGGTGCTGTCGTTCATGCAGATCGCCAACGCGCTCGAACCAGGATTCGGGCCAGGTCACCTGGTGCTGGGTCACGAGGTACCGAGTCTGGTGGATGCCTCGCGCAGCGCCAAGGCCGCGCTTGCCGGCTTCGCTGTCGCCCGATCGTGGCGTAACGCTCCCCGGCCCGTGCTTGCCGACGACCTCCTGCCGGAACGCGCACTCGCCGGCGACCCGCTCGCCCGCTCGACGCTCGTCAACCGGGTGTACCGGCCACTGCAGGACCAGTCCCCCGAACTCATGGCAACCCTCTGGTGCTACCTCGACAACGGGCGCTCCCTCGAAGGCACTGCCAGGGAACTGTTCGTTCACCCCAACACCGTACGATACCGACTGAAGCGGGTCTCGCAGGTGATCGGCTGGGACGCAACAGGAGCCCGGGAGGCCCTCATCCTGCAGTCCGCCCTCATCCTGGGTTCGATGAACGAGCCTGACCCGTTGGCGCGCAAACGGTGAGCGGCTGTACGACACCCACAACGATTCGTGCGAACGTTCGTCGGCTATTGACACCGCTCACGTCACCACACTTGAAAGACTGAAATCATGATCGTCATCGTCTGCCCTGGCCAGGGCTCACAGACTCCTGGCTTCCTCGAGCCCTGGATTGCTGAAACCTCATTCAGGGAGCACCTCGGGGCACTGGGTGACACCGCAGGGATCGACCTGCTCGCCCACGGAACCACGAGCGATGCCGACACCATCCGCGACACGAAGATCGCCCAGCCGCTCATCGTGGCCGCAGGGCTCCTCACGCTGACAGCACTTCTCGCCGACGGCCGCCGCTCGCGGGTCGGCGGGGTCGCCGGCCACTCTGTTGGTGAGATCACCGCCGCCGCAGCATCCGGAATCCTGAGCGAACACGACGCCATGACGTTCGTTCGCGAACGAGGTCTGGCGATGGCCGAAGCCGCAGCACTGGCTCCCAGCGGAATGAGCGCGGTCGTCGGTGGCGACGAAGCAGAGCTCCTGGCCACCCTCGCGACCCTGGGGCTGGAACCCGCCAACTTCAATGGTGGAGGGCAGATCGTGGTGGCCGGCGACCTCGGTGCGCTTGAGAAACTGAAGGATCTGGCACCCCGCGGAGCGCGAGTCATCCCCCTCCAGGTCGCCGGCGCCTTCCACACGCAGTACATGGCTCCCGCGGTGCAACATCTCCGCGCGGTGGCAAGCAGTCTCACGCCCGCAGACCCCACCATCCCGATCTGGACCAACCGTGACGGCGGCATTGTCGACGCCGGCCCGGATTTCGTCGATCTGCTTGTCGGCCAGGTGTCCTCTCCCGTTCGCTGGGACCGCTGCATGCAGTCATTCCACGACGCCGGTGTGACCGGTATCATCGAAGTCTCTCCGGCAGGCGCCTTGACGGGTCTTGCCAAACGCGGGCTCAAGGGTGTTCCGGCGGTCGCCGTCAAGACTCCGGATGACCTGCCAGCGGCAATCGAACTCCTCACCGGCTCGGCGGCCTAACCCGAGTCACTAACCCGAGTCACTCACCCGAACCACGCGCACACCCACTCACCAGCCAAACGAAGCCGCTCAAACGGCCAAGGATACGATGTCACGCCCCACTCTCCAGCAGTCGCACGGCCCTGAATTCACCCGGATCTACGCGATGGGTGCCGCACGAGGAGACCTCGTCGTGCCCAACGATCACCTGATCGGGCCGATCGACTCCTCCGATGAGTGGATCAGGAAACGCACGGGCATCATCGAGCGCCGCAGAGCCAGTGCCGACGTCACGGCTGTCGACCTGGCCACGGCCGCTGCCCGGGAGGCGATCGAGAAGGCAGGAATCAGGCCCGACCAGATCGGTGCTGTCATCGTCTCGACGATCAGCAACCCGGTTGTGACCCCGTCGATTTCCACGCTCGTCGCAGAACGGGTCGGCGCAACGCCGGCCGCCGCGTACGACATCGAAGCCGCCTGTGCCGGCTACACCTACGGAATCGCGCAGGCCGACTCACTCATCCGTGCCGGACTTGCCGAGTATGTTCTGGTGATCGGCGCAGAGAAGCTGTCCGACTTCGTCGACCCGGCAGACCGATCCATCTCGTTCCTGCTCGGTGACGGCGCAGGCGCTGCAGTCGTGGGGCCGAGTGACTTCGCTGGTATCTCCAAGACCATCTGGGGCTCCGACGGCTCGAAGTGGGATGCGGTCGGAATGACAGGCACTTACGTCGGCTTTCGCCGGGGTGACAACGAGTGGCCCACCATGCGCCAGGAAGGCCAGACGGTTTTCCGATGGGCGGTCTGGGAGATGGCGAAGGTGGCCAAGCGTGCGCTTGACGAAGCAGGAATCACCGCTGATGACCTCACCGCGTTCATTCCCCACCAGGCGAACATGCGCATCATCGACGAGTTCGCCAAAGTGCTCAAGCTGCCCGAAACCGTGCTGATCGGCCGCGACATCGAGACGACGGGCAACACCTCGGCCGCGTCGATACCGCTCGCGACGCACCGGCTCCTGCAGGAGCATCCGGAAGCCTCTGGAGGCCTCGCGCTGCAGATCGGCTTCGGTGCCGGGCTGGTGTTCGGTTCGCAAGTCGTCGTGCTTCCCTGACCCGGTTCGACTGCCCACCATGGGCGCTCGTGCCGCGCCGCCGCAACGAACCGCTCCCCCTCTGACCTAAACTGAATGTCGCCTCAAATGACACCCAAGGAGAAAAATACAATGGCATTGTCCACCGAAGAAGTTCTTGCCGGCCTCGCCGAGCTCATCAACGACGAAACTGGTATCGCAGCCGACACGGTCGAGCTGGACAAGTCGTTCACCGATGACCTCGACATCGACTCCATCTCGATGATGACCATCGTCGTCAACGCTGAAGAGAAGTTCGACGTCAAGATCCCCGACGAAGAGGTCAAGAACCTCAAGACCGTCGGCGACGCCGTGCACTTCATCACCAACGCACAGGCGTAGGTTTCACCCCCCCGACACCCTGTCGAAGAGTGCGGATGACCGGGGCTCGGCATGCGCCCCATGCTCCGGTCTTCCCGCTTGTACCGTCGCTACTGTCCCGTCGCCTCGGGGCCGCTGCGGCGGCAACTGATCCACAGAGAAAGCACCTGCCATGAGCAAAAGAATCGTCGTCACCGGAATCGGTGCAACCACTCCGTTGGGCGGAACAGCTGAAGAGAGCTGGCACGCACTTCTGAACGGCGTTTCGGGCAACCGCACCCTCGAACAGGAGTGGGTCGAGAAGTGGCAGGTGCCCATCACTATGGCTGCGCAGGCCGTCGTGCCCTCCATCGACGTTCTGACGCGGCAGGAGACGAAGAGGCTCGACCCCAACAGCCAATTCGCTCTGACAGCCGCTCGCGAGGCGTGGGCAGACGCGGGTGCTCCTGAGGTCGACCCGGAACGCATCGGAGTCGATTGGGCCACGGGAATCGGTGGCCTCTGGACGCTCCTCGACGCCTGGGACACCCTGCGTGAGCGTGGCCCCCGCCGCGTTCTCCCGATGACTGTTCCCATGCTCATGCCGAACGGGCCGGCAGCTGCGATCAGCATGGATCTCGGCGCACGCGCCTTCAGCCGCACCGACGTCTCGGCCTGTGCCTCGAGCACCGAGTCGATCGCCAACGCCTACGACCACCTGCAGGCCGGGCTGGCCGACATCATTCTTGCGGGCGGCTCTGAGGCGTGCATCCACCCGCTGCCCATCGCCTCGTTCGCGGCGATGCAGGCGCTGTCGAAGCGCAACGACGACCCCGCCACCGCTTCGCGACCCTACGATGTCACCCGCGACGGGTTCGTGCTTGGCGAAGGCGCCGCTGCGATCGTGCTTGAGACCTACGAGCACGCCGTTGCCCGCGGGGCCAAGATCTACGCGGAGCTGCTCGGCGGTTCGGTCACGAGTGACGCGTACCACATCACTGCCCCCGACCCCGAAGGTTCGGCCGCCGCGCGCGCGATGATCGCCGCGATCACCAACGCGGGCTTTGCTGTTACAGATGTCGCACACATCAACGCGCATGCAACGTCGACACCCGTCGGTGACATCGCAGAGTACAACGCTCTTCGCCGTGTGTTCGGTGAAGCAGTCGAAGGCATTCCTGTTTCGGCGACGAAGGCATCGACAGGTCACCTCCTCGGCGGTGCCGGAGCCATCGAAGCACTGTTCGTCATCAAGTCGCTGCAGGAGCGAATCGCTCCCCCGACGATCAACCTCACCGAGCAGGATCCGGAGATCCACCTCGATGTGGTCACGTCGCCGCGGCCGCTGGGGGACGGCGACCTACTCGCCATCAGCAACTCGTTCGGTTTCGGCGGGCACAACGCAGTGGCGGCCTTCAAGACCGTCTAGCCGTCTCGACGGTCGACGATGGACTCGCCGGTTGAGTAAGCGCACAAGCGCGCTGTATCGAAACCCTGACTCGCTCGTTGAGGTTTCGATACGCTCCTTCGGAGCTACTCGACCAGCGCCTCAGCCGACAGAGTGCAACCAGACCACCGGCGCGAAGTCACTCGCGTAGCGGAAGGGTTCGAGTTCATCGTCCCACGCCTGGCCGAGCGCCAGGCGGAGTTCCCGGTGCAATTCGAGCGCATTCGTGCCGGCCGACTCCATCGCCGCGCGCACGCGGTCTTCAGGGATGACGGTGTTGCCCGCCGTGTCGGTCTGGGCAAAGAAGATCCCCAGGTCTGGAGTGTGCATCCATCGACCACCGTCGCGGCCTGCAGCGGGGTCCTCGGTCACTTCATATCGGAGATGTTCCCAGCCACGCAGGGCAGAGGCGATGGCGGCCCCGGTGCCTGCAGCGCCCTCCCAGTAGAACTCGGCTCGCTGGGAGCCACGGAGCACCGGCTGCTCGATCCAGCTGAAGTTCACTGCACGACCAATGGCGCGACCTGCCGCCCACTCGACGTGAGGGCAGAGCGCGCGGGGAGCGGAGTGAACATAGATCACTCCGCGTGCGACAGATGCCACCATTTGTTTTCTCCATTCGTGAGGTACGTCTTCCCCAACGACCTGTGAATGGCTGCGCTCAAACGGCGGCTCAGTGTTCAGTTGTACAAGTACTGCGTGGCTCCAGTATGCCGACATGGATCGTGAATCGCAAGGCTGGTGCAGGCTCGTCGGTATACTCGGCAGAGATTTGAAGGCCGGTAGGCCCGAAAGGGGTGTGGTGCGTGTGTCGGTTCGGCAGAGCATCCTCGCTGTTCTCACCCTCGGCCCGGCCTACGGGCTGCAGCTTCACGACGAAGTGGAGCTGCGAACCTGCCGGGAAGGCTCTCTCAATGTCGGTCAGGCGTACTCGACGCTGGGCCGGCTGAAGACGGCCGGACTGGTCGCCTGCGAGTCCACAACAGCCGGAGGACTCCCGTTGTACGAATTGACGCCAGCGGGCCGGCAGGAGGCTGCCCGGTGGCTCGGTACCGCCCAACAGGTATCGGGCTCAGCCTGGGGAGAGATGATGGACCACGTGCTGCTCGCGGCCTCGCTGCCAGGCCATGACCCTCTCCCCCTCATCCGAGCCTATGAAGAAGCATGGCTGGACATCTCCTCGCACGAACAGAACCCGGAGAATGTCGGCTCGTCAGAGGTCGCAGGCACAAGGTTGGCGCGCGCTCAGGCGGAAGCCGAGAGACTGCTGGCGCACTCTGCTCTGGCGTGGCTGGAACAGTTCAGAACCGACACAACCGGATTCACTGTGGCGATGCAGTCAGAGCGCCCTCGGAGGGGTCGACGCCCCTTGCAGCTCCTAAAGGAGCACTGAGAGCTCCAGAAAAGCGGGTGCCTGCGCTGGTTCGGCGCGAGCATCAGTTCAGGCTTCAGAGTGAGGGTTGGGTCGAATCACTGCCAGCGATTGGCGCGGGGTTCAGCTCGGTACCAGCGCGGCGCGCAGTACCTGCGCGATCGACTCGGCACCGTGCTCGCTCAGAACGAGTGTGTAGTGGTTTGCGTCAGTCACCTCGACGAACGACACGGTGGCCGGCAGTTCCGCTTGCCAGCCAGAGATGTCTCTCTGGCTGTAGACCCCTGGAGTCTCATTGAGGAGGCCACGGGCGGCGTACAACACAGTGATGGGCACCTGCAGGCCGCACAGCATGGCCCGGAGCGCGTGGCTGCCGTAGAGTTCGCGCGCGTCAGCGGTGACCGCTGCGGGGTTGGCTACCGGTCGGAACGCCAGTTCGCCGTCGGAGGTGACGCCTTCCGCCAGGTCATAGTCTGCGTAGGCACCCAGTGCTTCAGACCAGTCACCTGCAAAGGCTGGGTGGAGCCGCCAGAACTTGCGATAGATCTCCCTGCTCGAGAAAGTGAATTCGACCCGCCGGGCCGCGGCAACCCCCAGCACGGCTTCGACGAGCTCGTCGTCGGCCAGGTCGAGCGGCACGGTCACAGGCAGGCCGCCGTCGGCCAGAATTCCACGCACGAAGAGCGCTGGATGCTCCCTGAGGGCCGCAACAGCGACGAAGGCACCCATGGAATGCCCGACGATGGACGCCTGCGACACGTCCAGCGCAGAACTGATGGCAGCGAGATCGTCAAGGTGGCTGGCCACGCCGAATGGTGCCGGCAGGTGGGCGCTCAGCCCGCGGCCGCGGAGGTCTGGCGCGACGATGCGGTAGCCGGGAAGATGCTCGGCGAGGAAGTGCCACGCGAGGTGCGAGCTGGTCATGCCGTGCAGCGCGACGATCGTGGGAGCGTCGGGGCATTCCGGCCGCCACTCACCGACCCTCATCACGCCGCCGCGCACGGGAACATCATGGGTGAAGTACGTCATCGATAGTGCCTTTGCGAGAAACCTGGCGCAGGCGCGCACGACGGCGCACCATGCATCAAGCGAAACCCAGTATCCCCATACAAGCGGTGGCGAACCACCACCGAAAACCATACTTGTGAAGTTTTATCGAGTCAAGACAGACCTGACGTTTATTCGCGATTGCCCCAGTTCTGGGGTGGCTCGGAGGCGGTGGCGTGTGGGTGGGGCGTGCGGGACTTGAACCCGCGACCGACGGATTATGAGTCCGCTGCTCTAACCAGCTGAGCTAACGCCCCGTTGGCGGCATGCAATCCAGCACACAACCGCCGCGAACCAACGATACATGTTCGCGCTTCCGGCTCGGTAACTGACTCGGGCTAAAGCGGAGGGAACTGCGCGACGCGGTGGATTCGGATCAGGAGTGTGCGGCATCCGTCGCATCGGATTCGATCGCCACGCTGGGCAGGGCGCCAGCAGCCATGATCGCGTCGATGGCTGCCGCATCGATATCGGATGCCCCGCGGTACAAGCGCTCGAAGGTGACGATGGTGCGCTGCAGGTCATGCGCCTGGATGAAAGCGAGCGAGTTGCGTTTGAACTCGTCGAGTTCTTCCTGCGGAAGACGGAGCAGGAACTCGATCCTGTCGGCGAGTTGCTGGGCGTTGCCGGGCTCGAAGAGAAAACCGTTCTTGCCGTCTTTGACGAGGTGCGGCAGTGCCATGGCGTCTGCTGCCACGACCGGCAGGCCGGAGGCCATGGCTTCCATGGTGGCGATGCTCTGCAGTTCGGCGATCGACGGCATGCCGAAGATGGTCGCCCGGGTGTAGGCGGCCCGGAGTTCTTCTTCGCTCACGTAGCCGCTGAAGTGCACGCGGTCGCCGATGCCGAGCGCCTTCGACTGGTGCTCGAGATTCTTCAGCAGATCACCGCCGCCGACGATGTCGAGCTTCACGTCG
Organism: Subtercola sp. PAMC28395; assembly: GCF_018889995.1. Classification (NCBI taxonomy): domain Bacteria; kingdom Bacillati; phylum Actinomycetota; class Actinomycetes; order Micrococcales; family Microbacteriaceae; genus Subtercola; species Subtercola sp. PAMC28395. Next base: position 2,649,584 of record NZ_CP076547.1, read on the forward strand.
AGATCGAGGGGCAGAAGTGCAACGGCCTTGATCAGCACATCGATCTGCTTCTCACCGGTGACCCGACCGACGAAGAGAATGCGGTTGTCGGCGCGGGGCGTGAAGTCTGGGGTGTAGTTCTCGGCGTCGATGCCGCACGATATCGCGAGCACTCCGCTCAGCCCGGTGTACTTCTCGAGGAAGTCAGCGGCACTCTGGGTGGGTGTGGTCACGACGTCGGCCCTGCCGAAGGTGCGCTTCGCGGCGCGCCACGCCATGCCGACCGCCTTCACCTGCCATGACTTCGGGAGGAGCGTGAACTCGAGCAGATTCTCCGGCATGAAGTGGTTCGTGCCGATGATGCGCACTCCCCCGCGCTTGCGCGCTGCAATCGAGAGGCCCCTGCCCACGATGATGTGGGATTGGAAGTGCACGACGTCGGGGTCGATCTGCTCGAGGATGCGGTCGCTGTTCTTGTTGATGAACCACGGCTCTGCCCAGCGCAGCCAGTCGTGCGGGTACCAGCGGTAGCTCCGCAGCCGGTGAACGGTGATGTCCTGGCCGTCGTAGGTCTCTGTCCAGGTGCCGTGTTTGCGAGTGGCGGCGGGTGCGACAACGTGCACCTCATGGCCGCGGGCTGCGAGGCCGGTTGCGAGCCGCTCGGAGAATCGTGCGCTGCCATTGACGTTCGGGGAGAAGGTGTCTGCGCCAATCACGATCTTCAGGGGCTTCACGGAGCCTGCCGGGTCAGCAGATTTGTTACCGGAAGTAGCTGGCAAGTGAAAGTCTCTCTGTGGCTTGGAGGGTCTGGCCCCGACGTGTGTTGTCTCAACACGTCGTTACCGAATCGTTGCAGTCAACGCTACCCTAGTGTGCATCCGGCCGACGTGAACGTGGCCGGCCGAACACCCAGTATCGCCAGAAAGCCTCCCAAAACAAAGCCGACAGGCCACAGTCGCCGCGCCCAGGCCGCTCCAGGGTGCGTCGGCAGCGCGGCCGCCTGTGCGAGCCCGGGAGACACCGGGGTCTGTGCACGCCGCCGATAGGCTTTCTCAATGACTGTTCTTCCCATCCGGATTTCGGGCGACCCTGTCCTGCACTCTCCCGCGGCCCCTGTCACCCAATTCGACGATGAGCTGCGCACGCTCGTGGCCGACATGATCGACACGATGCACGCCGCGCCGGGTGTCGGCCTCGCTGCACCGCAGGTCGGCGTGCCACTGCGACTCTTCGTCTACGAGTACACCGACGGCGACGGCCTCGTGCACAGCGGTACGGCGATCAACCCCGTTCTGCTGGTGAGCCCGCCTCCCGTCGCCGACACAGACGACGACGCCGATGAAGAGGGCTGCCTGTCGTTCCCCGGCGAGCGGTTCCCCCTGCTTCGTTCTGCCGACGCACTCCTGACTGCGGTCGACATCGAGGGCAAACCCTTCGAAGTCCGGGCGAGCGGCTGGCTGGCACGCATCTTCCAGCACGAATACGACCACCTCGACGGGTACCTCTACGTCGACCGCCTCGAGTATCCATACTCCAAGGCCGCGACGAAGATCGCCCGCAAGCGCAGCTGGTCGGGCCCCGGGTCGAGTTGGATGCCCGGGGTCGACACCTTCGACGGCGGAGCCTGAGCAGACCGTCCGCAGCGGCCCAGAAAAAGTCGGCCGGGAAGCGGCCGCCCGGTTGCCGGCCGCGAGCTACGTGAGGGCGCGGATCCCTGCCGCCACCACGGCCGCACTCAGCACGACGACGATGAACGGGACTTTCAGCGCGTAGAGGCCGGCTGCCACGAGGACGGCGGGTACCCGGGCATCCAGAACCACCTGCTGGCCGTGGGCAAGTGTCTGCACAGAGATCAGCGCCGCGAGCAGTGCGACTGTCAGGAGATTCGCAACGCGTGCTGGTGTCGGCCGGGAGACCAGCGCGGGCGGGATGAGGTAGCCGACAAGCTTGAGGGCGAAACAGGCGATGGCGGCAAGGATCAGTACCTGCCACATGGTCATGAGGGCATCCCCTCGATCGGGGTGATCTCGGCGGTCTGGGGGCCTTGCCTGGGGCCGAGCCAGTTCGTCAGGCCGAAGAGCACGGCGACCAGGGCCGCGACGATCACGGGCAGGCCGGGCGCCAGGACGGGCGTCAGGAGCGTTGCAGCGACCGCAGCGCCCACGGCGACCGCCTGGGCCTGCCTGGCCTTCAGCCGGGGCCAGAGGAGCCCGAGAAACGCTGCTGCGGCGGCCGCGTCGAGCCCGTAGGCGCTCACATCGCCGATCAGGTTGCCGATGAGTGCACCGACCAGGGTGGTGATGTTCCAGCCGACGAAGACAACGAGGCCTGTGACCCAGAACCCGGCACGCTGTGCCGCCAGGGTGGGCTGAGCAACCGCCACAGCGACGGACTCGTCGATGGTGAGGTGAGCGGCGAGAGTCCTCGTGAACCACCCGGAGCCGACCACTGGTGACATGCGGAGCGCATAGATCACGTTCCGCGAACCGAGCAGGGCTGCTCCCGCGATCGCCGAGGGGGCCGCGGCGAGGCCGCCAGAGGCCAGCACGCCGATCAGGGCGAACTGCGAGCCTCCCGTGAACATGACGAGGCTCAGAAAGCAGGTCTGCCAGACATCGAGGCCTGCGGCAGTCGAGAGCGCTCCGAACGAGACACCGTATGCGGCCGTTGCCACTCCGACCGCCAGGCCCGCGCGCGCAGCCGACCGGGAATCAGGGCTCGAGTACACGGCTCTATTCTGCCGTCTCGACCGCACCAGGCCACGCCTTCAGACACTCAGACCGGGTTGTGTGACCCTGCGGCGAAGCCCGGTGACCTTGCTTGCAGAAAACAAAAAAGGCCGCCGGGGTGGAGCCCTGACGACCTTTTCGCTCCCCGACTTGGACTCGAACCAAGAACCTGCCGGTTAACAGCCGGCTGCTCTGCCAATTGAGCTATCGAGGAATGCTGAAACAGCTTGGTTACATTATCACGAAACACCTGTGCGCTAAATCGAGAAGCACTCATACGCCGTTCTGGCTGCCCTCGTTTGCTTCTGCGTAACTGGCTCGCGGGCAGGCTGGACGGACTGCACCCCGGGCTCCGCCAGCGATCTAGTACCCGGCCTGCGGGTCGACGACACCCAGGAATCTGCCGTCGCCGAGGAATGCGACGACGTTCTGGCGAAGACGTTCCGCGAGCAGGGGCGCTGTCATCTCGGGCGTGTCGGCCGCATGCGGGGTGATGATCACATTCGGTGCGCTCCAGAGTGGATGCCCGTCGGGCAGTGGCTCAGGATCGGTGACGTCGACCCCGGCCCCCGCTATGGCACCCGAACGGAGTGCGTCGACAAGGGCGTCGGTGTCGACCAGGCCGCCACGCGCGATGTTCACGAGAATGGCGGAAGGCTTCATCACGGCAAACTGCGCCTGCCCGATGAGGTGCTTCGTGTCGTCGGTCATTGCGGCGGCGAGCACGACGATGTCGGCGGTCGCCAGGGCCTCGTCGAGATCATCCGTCGACAGCGTACGGTCTGCTCCCGGCAGTGGTTCTTCGCTGCGGCGGACAACCGTGGTCTTGACACCGAACGGAGCCAGCAGGCGCAGCAGTTCGACGGCGATGCCGCCGGCACCCACGATGGTGACCGAGAGGCCGTAGAGGGACTCCCCTGTCGACTCGTGCGACCACGTCGTTGCCGCCAGACGCTCCGGCAGTCGCCGAAGAAGGGCAAGGGTGAGCATGAGGGCGTGCTCGGCGACAGGTTGCGCGTAGGCCCCCTTTGCGCTCGTCCAGAGCAGCTGGGGCCGGTCACAGCGCTTGAGGAGCCCGGAGAAAGCATCGACCCCCGCCCATGGCAACTGCACCCACTGGATTGCGGGATGGGTCGTGAGGATCTGCTCCAGTCGCTCGGGCTCGCTCGAGGTGAGCCAGACGATCGCCCTTGTTCCGGCGTCGAGCTCGGCGATCTGGCCGCCGCCGTCGAGCACGGCGTCCACGAAGAGGGCTCCCGGTTTCGGCAGGATGGTGATGCTCCCCGGGGTCGGTCGCCGATCACTCGCGAGTGGCACGGAATCCGTGGCCGTCACTGCGCGGTGCTGGCCAGCCCTTGGGCCTGCGGTCTCCGGCTGGTCGTAACGGGAAGTGCTCATTGGGCGCGACCGTTAGCCGCCCGGGCAAGGCCTGCGACGTACGGATGCCGCGGATCAGCGAGCACATCGTCGATGGTGCCGAGCCCCACGACCACACCCTCGTGCAGAACGATGATGCGGTCGACGGAACGCCGCAATATTTCGAGGTCGTGGCTCACGATCAGAGCCGTCGCACCGCGCTCGCGCTGGAGAGTCGAAATGACGTCGACAACTGCTCCCCGCACTGACGGGTCGACCCCTGCTGTGGGTTCGTCGGCGATGAGGAAGACGGGGTCGAGGATCAGTGACCGTGCGATTGAAACGCGTTGTCGCTGGCCGCTGGAGAGCTCGTGCGGGAGTTTCAGCGCCGTTCCGACAGGCAGGAGCAGAGCATCCAGAAGCGTGGCCACACGAAGACTGGCGCTCTTCTCGTTGAAATGCTTGTCGCGTGCGAACAAGGGCTCTGCGACCGATTCGGCGACGGTCATGTTCGAGACGAGACTGAGCGAGGAGTCCTGCGGGAGGTAGCCGACGCCGAACGTCAGGCGGTTGAACTTGCGGCCGCGAACGCCCTTGCGGAGGTCGAAGCCGAGCACGTTCAGGGTTCCTCCGACGACCCGGGCGAGCGAATCGCGTGAACCGCCGCTGCCCTGGCCAGCCGCAACGCGGGCGAGAGTCGACTTGCCAGAGCCGCTCGACCCGATGAGCCCCACGATCTCCCCCGGCTCCAGGCGCATGCTCACTCCGCGCACCGCAGTGTACGAAGGGCTGACGCTGTGTGCGGGGTACTCGATGGTCACGTCTGACGCGACCATCACTGGCTCACTCATGCACTGGCTCGCTCATGCGCTGGCTCACTCATGAAACGAGCCTAATGCTCCCCCTCGGTCACTCCGCGTGAATGGCGCGTCGATCGGCCTCGAGTTGCATGAGCTCCCGTTGAAGGGAGCGGTACTGCTCCGGAGCACCCACTGCGTCTGTGCGCTGAAGCTGCCCGAGCACTTCTTCTTTTCTCCGTACCAGGTGGCGTTCGACCAGTGACGAGGTGACGCGCCTCAGGTAGACATCGAGTTCGCGCTCTGGCCGTTCGGGGATCGGAGCTACCGCGAGCTGTTCCACCAGGGTGGTGAACTGTGGGGGCACGCGCCCCACGATCGTCGCCACCCAGTCCGGCCGCTCGTAGTCATCGATCGACACGGCGATGGCATCGCGCACCGCGGCGAGCGGTTCGCTGTTGAAGCCGACGAGGGATGCCCGTGCGAGCAGTTCCCGACCCACAGACTTCGGGTACTGGAGCATAGCCATGAGCGCATCGCGTTCGAGCCTCACCTGGGTGGTGCCAGGCAGCTGCGTCAGCGAGAAAGCGGATACCGGGGAAGCTGTCGAGTCTGAGGCCGTTGCCAGCTGTCGGGAAGCGTTCTCGGAGCGGGACGAACTCTCTGAACGGGAAGAAGCCGGCGTATCTGGCGAACTGCGCCTGCTTGCCTCAACGGCCCGCGAGACCTCCGCGACGTCGATTCCCAGCAGTCTCGCCAGTTCCCGGGTGTAGCCGGGGCGGAGCGCTGGGTCGCGAATGTCGGCGACCACAGGTGCTGCGTCGCGCAGGGCGCCTGCCCGGCCTTCTACGGTGTTGAGGTCGTAGTTAGAGAGCTTCTGCCTGATGACGAACTCGAACATCGGTTTCTTCGACGAAATCAGGCGCCGAACGGCGTCGTCGCCCTTGTTCAGCCTCAGATCGCAGGGGTCGAGCCCATCGGGGGCGACGGCGACGTACGTCTGGGCCGCGAACCGCTGTTCTTCGCTGAAGGCACGGAGGGCGGCCTTCTGGCCTGCAGCGTCGGGGTCGAAGGTGAAGACCACCTCACCCAACCCGGCGGTGTCGTCACCAAGAATGCGCCGGATCATCTTGATGTGGTCGACACCGAATGCCGTTCCACACGTAGCGACTGCCGTCGTCACACCGGCGAGGTGACACGCCATGACGTCGGTGTAGCCCTCTACAACGACGACCTGCCGCCCGCGCGCGATGTCGCGCTTGGCGAGGTCCAGACCGTAGAGCACCTGCGACTTGTGGTAGACCGGCGTCTCGGGTGTGTTGAGATACTTCGGGCCCTTGTCATCGTCGAAGAGCCGCCGGGCGCCGAAACCCACGGTCTGGCCGGTCTGGTCGCGAATGGGCCAGACCAGGCGGCCCCGGAAGCGGTCGTAGCTGCCACGCTCCCCTGTGCTCGTGAGCCCTGCAGCACTGAGTTCGTCGTTCGTGAACCCTCGGGTTCGAAGGTGCTTGCCGAGGTTGTCCCATCCCTGCGGCGCGTAGCCGACGCCGAAACGCTCTGCCGCTGAAGCGTCGAACCCCCGCTCGCCGAGAAAGCGACGGCCTTCATCGGCACCGTCGGTCATGAGCTGCTCGATGAACCACTCCCTGGCGGCTTCGTTCGCGGCCAGGAGCCTTGCCCTGTTGCTGTGATCGCTGGCCTGGCCGCCGTCTTCGTAGTGGAGTTCGAAGCCGATACCGGAGGCGAGTCGTTCCACCGCTTCACTGAAGGTGACATGGTCCATCTTCTGGAGGAAGGTGAAGACGTCACCCCCCTCACCGCAACCGAAGCAATGGTAGTAGCCCACCTGGGGGCGCACGTGAAAGCTCGGTGACCGCTCATCGTGAAACGGGCAGAGCCCCTTCATGGAGCCGACCCCGGCACTCTTGAGCGTGACGAACTCGCCGACGACATCGGCGATGTTGATGCGCGAACGAACCTCGTCGATGTCGGCGCGCCGGATGAGCCCGGCCATCAGATGAGCCCGGCCATCAGTTGAGCCCGGCCATCAGTGCCCAGGCGATTCAGCCCGGCGCTGGCTCGCCAGCGCCGGTGAAAGATCGAAGGGTGCTGCCGGTGCGAGGAGTCGCCGGTGCCAGGCCAGAGCCGACTGGTCGGTGAGGCTCGCCACCTGGTCGACGATCACCCGCTTTCTCGCGGCGTCTGAAGCTGCATCACGCCAGTCGCCGACGAACGCCGGCTCGAGGTTCTGGTCGCCGCTTGCATGAAGGAGCTCGGCGAGTTCGACCAGCAGGGCACGCTGGGTGCGGTAGATCGGCTTGCGTTTGGAACTCGACATCACGAAAGCGGCGACGATACCTTTCAGAACGGCGATCTCGACCTCGACACTGCGGGGAACCACCACGTTCGCGCCGAACCGGATCAGCTGGGCTCCGGGGTACGCCTCGCGGGTTGCCTGGGTTGCTGCACCCGCGAACCTCCCGATCAGCTGGCTGGTCAGATTCTTGAGCTTCGCCTGTGCGACCCGGCCGCCGTCCCACTCGTCGACCCAGACGTCGAGGGAGTCGAGCCTGTCGAATGCGGCAATCAGTTCTTCATAGCGGAACGATCCGCCAACCCACGATTGCATGCTGGTCACCAGCTCTTCGTGATTGACCCGGGAACCCAGTGCCGACACATCGATGTAACCGTTCAGTACGGCATCTTCGAAGTCGTGCACCGAATAGGCGATGTCGTCGGAGAGATCCATCACCTGCGCCTCGATGCAGAGCACTCTCGGGGGTGCCTCCTCGCGGAGCCACTCGAAGACCGCCCTGTCGTCGGCATAGACCCCGAACTTCTGCCGACCGCTCGCGTCACTGACCGCGTCATCGCTCGCCCACGGATACTTGCAGCTGGCGTCGAGGGATGCCCGGGTGAGGTTCAGCCCTTGACTCTCACCGTTCGGCCCCACGACTTTGGGCTCGAGTCGGGTGAGAATGCGCAGGCTTTGGGCGTTGCCTTCGAACCCGCCGATGTCTGCCGCCCATTCGGAGAGCGCCCGCTCGCCGTTGTGGCCGAAGGGCGGATGCCCGAGGTCGTGCGCGAGGCACGCCGTGTCGACCACATCTGGGTCGAGGCCGAGGCTCGACGCGAGCTCACGCCCGACCTGGGCGACCTCGAGGGAGTGGGTCAGCCGGTTGCGGGCGAAATCGAGGTCGGCCGTGGGGCTGAGTACCTGGGTCTTCGCGGCAAGACGACGAAGGGCGCCGGAGTGCAGGAGCCTGGCCCTGTCCCTGGCGAAATCGCTTCGCCTGCTGTAGTGCTCCTCGGGTAGAGGTCGCTCGGTGTCGTGGAGCGAATATCCCTCGACCGCGTCGCCGACTACCGTGGCTGCCTGCACGGTGTCAGCCACCACTGTGCTCCAATTCGGCACCGGCGAGCTCGGCGAGGCCCGGTGTGTCGAGCGAGCGTGACTCGAGCCACTTGTTCGGAAGTGCAGGGCGCTTGGGGCGACCGGCGCGACCGCGAGGCCCTTCGGCGTCGACGCCGGGATAGGGCAGGCTGCCGTCGAGGGTTGCGAGCAGGTCATCCATCTCCGACAGGCTCGTGACCATGGCCAGTGCCGTTCGAATTTCGTGACCCACCGGATAGCCCTTGAAGTACCACGCGACGTGCTTGCGGATGTCGCGGCACGCCCGCTCCTCGCCATCGTAGAACTCGGTCAGGAGCTCCGCGTGGCGGCGCAGAGCCCGCGCGACATCGCCGAGGGGTGGCTGCACGCGGGAGGCCAGGGACTCGGCTTCGGTGATCTCGCCGGCGCGAGCCCGAAAGGCTGCGGTGAGATCGGCGAACAACCATGGCCTGCCGAGGCACCCTCTGCCGACGACCACGCCGTCGCACCCTGTCTCGTCGACCATGCGGAGCGCGTCGTCGGCCGACCAGATGTCACCGTTGCCAAGCACAGGGATGCTGGTGATCGTCTCTTTGAGCTTGCTGATGGCCGACCAGTCCGCGTGACCAGAATAGAAGTCCGCGGCCGTGCGGGCATGCAGGGCAATCGAGGCGACACCGGCACCCTCTGCGGCGCGGGCCGCTTCGAGATACGTCAGGTGATCGTCATCGATGCCCTTGCGCATTTTGACCGTGACCGGAATGTCACCGGCAGCGGTGACAGCCGCTTCGACGATTCCGCGGAAGAGATCGCTCTTCCAGGGCAAGGCCGCGCCCCCGCCCCGGCGTGTGACCTTCGGTACAGGGCACCCGAAGTTCATGTCGATGTGATCGGCGCGGTTCTCTGCCACCAGCATGGTGACCGCCTCGCCCATCGTCTTGGGGTCGACGCCGTACAACTGGATGGACCTGATGGTCTCTGAAGGGTGGTGGGTGATGAGTCGCATCGACTCTGGCGTGCGTTCGACGAGGGCACGGCTCGTGATCATCTCGCTGACGAAGAGGCCCGTGCCGTACTCGCGGCAGAGTCGCCGGTACGCGGTATTCGTGACGCCGGCCATCGGGGCGAGCACAACGGGCACGTCCAGTTCGATCGGGCCGATTGTGAACCCCGGGGTGCGGGTGAGAGTGGGAAGGGAAGACATTGCTTCAATTCTCCCAGAGTTTCGGGCAGGCCACGCCGTTTTGCGTGGCCATGTGCAGAGACCCCTACAGGGTGTGTCCGGTGGAGGAATTCTCGTCGTCGATCTCCGGCACCGTGCAGACACCATCGATGCCGCAGGCCGCTGACCCGGTGGTGTCGCCCAGAAGCCGGAAGAGGGTGGAGGCCGATCCGATGCGTCGCAACGAGCCGCCGGCGTCAACGCCGGGCAGGGCCGCGACCGACGGCACTGCTGGGGATGCGGTGGCAGGTCGACTCTCCGTCATCGAGACACCCCGGCATCGGCCGCCCCCGCCGCGACGTCGACGAGGCCGGTATCCCGGCGTTCTTCGGCCAGCTGTGCGAAGACCTGGGCAAATGCCGACTCCTCCTGGGCGCCCGAGACACCGTACTTGGAGTCGAAGACGAAGAACGGCACACCCTGGATCCCGAACTCCACGGCCTGGGCCTGGTCGGCCCTCACCTCTGCGAGGAACTCGTTGCTCTGCAGGGACCGAAGCGCGTCGGCGCGATCGAGCCCGATTTCGGCAGCGAGGTCGGCGAGGTCTTCGTCGCGCCCCACGTGACGGCCCTCCTCGAAATATGCCTTCAGCAGGCGCTCCTTCGCTTCGAGCTGCACGCCGTGCGCCTTGGCATAGTGAATCAGCTGGTGGGCCTTCACCGTATTCGTGTGCTGAAGAGCGTCATAGTCGTAGTGCAGTCCGACACTCTCGGCGATACTGGTGACGCGCTCGAGCATGCCCTCGACCTGGGCTGGAGCCAGACCCTTGTGCCCGGCAAGAAAGTCCACTTCACTGCCTTCGAAGTCAACCGGCGTGTCTGGCGAGAGTTCGAAGCTGTGGTACTCGATCTCGATCGGAAGGGCAGCGCCCTCACCTGCAGACGCCGCGTATTCGGCGATTCCACCCTCGAGTCGCCGCTTGCCGATGTAGCACCAGGGGCAGGCGATATCAGACCAGACGTCGACTTTGATAGCTTCACTCATGCACAGGGCAACGACACGGCCGCGCGTGGTATTCCCGGGCATCCGCTTAGATGGATTCATGACGCAAAGCGCTACGGAACGGGTCGACCACGATGCACGCGCACGGGGTCTCGCCGTCGAGGTCGTCGAACGCCCACCGGCGAACAGCCTCGAGGAGGCTGCCTCGCTGCTGGGCCTTCTGCCCTCTGACGTGGTCAAGTCGCTGGTCGTGAAACGCCATGACGGCGACTACCTGTTCGCTCTGGTGCCGGGCGATCGCCAGATCAGCTGGTCGAAACTCCGAGCCCTGCTGGGCGTCAACAAGCTCTCTCTGCCGTCGCCTGAGCGCGCCTTCGAGGCAACAGGCTACGAGCGCGGCACCATCACCCCGCTCGGCAGCGCCACCCTGCTGCCCGTCATCGCAGACGAACGGATGCTCGGCAAACGCATCGCGCTCGGCGCCGGAGCCCACGGCCACAGCCTGCTCGTCGACGCCGACGCACTGCTGGCGTCATTCGATGCCACTGTCGCCGACATTACAGACCCCCTGCAGCCCCGCTCGAGTTCAAGACCCTAGGTCGACTCTCCCGAAGGTGCAGGGAATTCGCGATTCGCTTGCACCTTCGGGAAAGTCGATGGGGACCGGGGCAGCACGAGAAGGTGGTGCGGGTGGGTGGGACGGTGGATGAGGCTACGGTTTCGGGGCGTCTACCGCACCACCGAAACGGCGGGAGCGTCCGGCGTAGTGGTCGATGGCCTCCCACAGGTCGGTGCGGGAGAAGTCCGGCCACAGTCGGTCGAGAAACACCATCTCGGCATAGGCCGACTGCCAGAGCATGAAATTGCTGGTGCGCTGCTCCCCTGAGCTGCGCACGAACAGGTCCACGTCGGGGAGGTCTGGAACGTAGAGGTGGCGCTGGATCACCTTCTCTGAGATGCCTCCGGGCTTCAGCCGCCCGGCGGCGACCTCTGCGGCAATGGCCTGCACAGCATCCGTCAGCTCGTTCCTGCCACCGTAGTTGACGCACATGGTGAGAGTGAGGGTGGTGTTTGCTTCTGTCAGGCGTTCGGCGAACTGCAGTTCGTTGATGACGGAAGCCCAGAGCCTGGGTCTGCGGCCGGCCCAGCGCACGCGCACTCCCCACTCGTTGAGCTGGTCGCGGCGACGGTGCAGCACTTCGCGGTTGAAGCCCATCAGGAATCGCACCTCATCGGGCGAGCGCTTCCAGTTCTCGGTGGAGAAGGCATAGACACTGAGGTGTTTCACGCCGATCTGGATGGCGCCGGCCACAACATCGAGCAGCGACGCTTCGCCTGCCTTGTGACCCTCGACCCTGGTGAGTCCGCGGGCATTGGCCCAGCGCCCATTGCCGTCCATCACGATGGCGACGTGAGCTGGCACCTGCGACCGCGGAATCTCGGGCGGGTAGACACCTGTGTAGTCGAGCGGCCGGAATTCGGCCGCGAGGGGGGAGGTCTTCTGCACACGGCTCATGAGATTTCAGGCTTTCGTTCGTGGATCACGCTGGTCGACCAGCACCGTGGGGCTGCTCAGGCGTGCGAGTTGCGCCTCTCGCAGGGTATGGATGGTCGAATTCGAGCGGTCCACATGCTGGAGCGATTTCAGCCCCCGTTCAAGGTGCCACTGGGTGTAGGCGGCGACGATACCACTCGCCTGCGAACGGACACGTTCTGCGGCGGAGTCTGCGGTTGCCCAGTCACCGGTGAGCAGGGCGCTCAAAAGGCCCAGCGTGGCCTGGTCGAGTCTGGGAGTGCCGGGAGGGGCGAGTTCGTCGCTCACCACCCCGCCGAGCTGAACGACGAAGGCCGAATGCGGGCCCGGCGCACCGGAGACAGCGCAATCGGAGAAACTCGGCGCCCAGCCCGCCATCGACAACGCCCTGAGCAGATAGGAGTCGAGCGTGAGGCTCGAACCGTGCTCCCCGCGGGCCAGCGAACGGAGGGCGCCCACAAGGAGGAGGTACTGCTGTTGGGTGGCATCGGCTTCTGTGAGCTTGTCGGCGGTCTCGACCATTGCGCTTGCCGCGGTGTAGCTGGCGTAGTCGGCCGAGATCTCCGCACCGTACGAGGCGATGGTCTCGGCCTGCGTGATGGTGTCGAGCGTTCGGCCCTCGAAGAACTGCACGTCGGCCACCATGAACGGCTCGAGGCGTGCGCCGAATTTGGACGCCGTTCGGCGCACACCCTTGGCGACAGCACGGATCTTGCCATTCTGTCGCGAGAGCATGGTGACGATGCGGTCGGCTTCGCCCAGCTTGTGGGTACGAAGCACGACCACGTCGTCTCGGTAGAGGGGCACAGTCAATTATCGGTCATGCACCGCACACCGGCCGGAAGCAGGGCCGCACGCCCGTGTCCCCGGACGGTCGGCCTGCCAGCCACTCAACGCGCCAGAGGGTCAGACAGCCGCGAGCTGGCGATCGCGACCAGTCACACGGATGGCGCGGTTGACGGCCGAGACGACAGCTTTCAGCGAAGCCGTCGAGATGTCCGCGTCGATTCCGACGCCCCAATAGGTGACACCTTCGACCTGGCACTCGACGTAGGCCGCGGCCAGGGCGTCTCCCCCGGCGCTCAGCGCATGTTCGACGTAGTCGAACACCCGGACTTCGACACCCTCTGTACCGAGTACGTCGAGGAACGCAGCAATCGGGCCGTTGCCCGAACCGACGATCTCGCGCGTCTCCTCACCGACCCGCAGGTCGACGGTGAGCGAGGTCGTGCCGTTCAGATCGCTCGATGTGCTCGTGCGAGTGAGTTCGAACCGGCCCCATTTGTCTTCTGACCTGGAGGCCGGAGCCGGAAGGTACTCGTCCTGGAAGATCGACCAGATCTCGTCACTGGTGACCTCGCCGCCCTCGGCATCGGTCTTGGCCTGCACGACACCGCTGAATTCGATCTGCAGGCGACGGGGAAGGTCGAGCGCATGGTCGTTCTTGAGCAGGTAGGCGACCCCACCCTTGCCTGACTGCGAGTTCACCCTGATGACGGCTTCATAGCTGCGACCGAGGTCTTTGGGGTCGATGGGCAGGTACGGCACAGCCCAGAGAAGCGAATCGACGTGCACCCCCTGCGCGGCCGCATCGGCCTCCATCGCTTCGAAGCCCTTCTTGATCGCGTCTTGGTGGGAGCCACTGAAAGCGGTGTAGACCAGGTCACCTGCCCAGGGGCTGCGCTCGTGCACCTTGAGCTGGTTGCAGTACTCGGCGGTGCGGCGCACCCCGTCGAGGTCGCTGAAGTCGATCTGCGGGTCGATGCCCTGGGTGAACAGGTTGATGCCCAACGCGACGAGATCGACGTTTCCCGTGCGCTCACCGTTGCCGAAGAGGCACCCCTCGATGCGGTCGGCGCCGGCCATGTAGCCGAGCTCGGCGGCGGCGACAGCCGTGCCGCGGTCGTTGTGCGGGTGCAGCGAGATGATCACGTTCTCACGGTGGTTCAGGTTGCGGGACATCCACTCGATCGAATCGGCGTAGACGTTCGGCGTCGCCATTTCGACGGTCGACGGCAGGTTGACGATCACCTTGCGTTCGGCGGTCGGCTCGAGAATCTCCAGCACCTGGTTCGTGATGTCGAGAGCGAAGTCGAGTTCGGTTCCCGTGTAGCTCTCTGGCGAGTACTCGTAGTACACGGTCGTTCCGGGAATCGTCTTCTCGTATTCGCGGCACAGCCTCGCGCCTTCGAGTGCCAGGTCGACGATGCCCTGCTTGTCGCTTCTGAACACGACATCACGCTGCAGGATGCTCGTGGAGTTGTAGAGGTGGACGATCGCCTGCTTCGCGCCGGTGATCGACTCGTAGGTGCGCTCGATCAGATGTTCCCTGGCCTGCGTCAGAACCTGGATCGTGACATCGGCCGGAATGGCGTCTTCGTCGATGAGGCTGCGAACGAAATCGAAGTCGGTCTGGCTTGCGCTCGGAAACCCGACCTCGATCTCCTTGTACCCCATGCGCACCAGCAGGTCGAACATGATGCGCTTGCGCTCGGGGTTCATCGGGTCGATGAGCGACTGGTTGCCGTCGCGCAGGTCGACCGCGCACCAGCGCGGGGCCTCGGTGATGACGGTGGACGGCCAGGTGCGATCAGGCAGATCGACGGCGAACGTCTCGGTGTACGGGCGGTACTTGTGGATCGGCATTGCCGATGCGGTCTGATGATTCTTCACGGGTTCTTCTCCTGCGGTTCAGCGTATGGGGGAGGGCCAACGACAAACTCCGCGACGAGGGAGCCCTGTTAGCGCTCGTCGCGGCAGCTAAGAAGGAGCAGACCGAAAGACACCCTTTCAGGGTAGCACTATGCCGAGCGACTGAGGAAGCCGAGAGCATGCCGTGCTGAAAAAGTGGGCACGTAGGCGCGCGTCAATGCGACGCCGACCGCCGGTAACGACAGCGGGTCGGCGTACGCCAGGTACAGCGGAACGTTCCGGGGCCGGAATTTCTGCTTGAACACGAGCAGTGAGCGAAAACCGTAGATCGGTTCGAGCGCCCGGCCCAACACTCCCAATACCGCTGCGCGGGCCCCCTCCTGCCCGGCCCCAGCTGATTCGGTGTGCGCAAGCGGTGCCGCCGACAAGCTCACGAACTCCAGCCCCGCGTCGCGGGCAGCCAGCACCGTCTCGGCGATCGTGAACTCCATGATCCCGTTCATGGCGCCCTGGCGGCGCCGCATGAAGTCCAGTGTCCAGCCGATGACCTGCCTGTCGCGGTAGGTGGGGAGCCAGCTCGTCACAGCGAGAATCGTTCCTGAGTCGTCGAAGGCAAGCATGAGCTTCACCTCGGGGTCGGTCAGCTCATCGACCCCGCCGAGTGTGAAGCCCATCTCGGGCAGATCCTTCTCCGCGATCCAGCCTTCCGAGATGTCCCTGATCTGGGCGATCTGCGGCAGTGTCAGGTTGTGGTACGCGGTCAATTCCGCTCGTACTCCGGTCTTCACCGCCTTGTTTATCGACGTACGGATGTCCTGCATCTTCTTGCCCTGCAACGAGAAGGCCCGAGGATCGATGGTCGCCTCTTCGGCTATCTGCAGCAGCGACCACCGCAACTCGTCGAAAACGGGTTGCATGTCTGCCGAGACGACGTAGAACACCGGCGTCCAGCCGTGGTTGGTGCAGAAGACGGTGAATTCCCGAATCGCGGCGGCCCGATCATCCGGGTCGCCCAGAGGTTCACCGAGGGCGATCGCCACACCGTTCACGACCCGGTAGGCGACTGCAGAGGTACGACCTTCAGAGAACCAGTAGTGGTTCCCGGGCCAGGTCGCCATCCATGACAACGAGCCGCGGCCACCGCGGTGCAGAAGCGATCGGATGATCGCATTGGCGTTTGCGGCAGAACCGAGCCGAACGTGCGAGATCGACAGAATCGCGGCGACGATGACGCTGAACCAGAAGGCCGGGCCGACCCAGCCGTACACGAAGCGGGCTGCGTCACCGACGGGAAAGACATCGACCCGCTCGAGGGAGAGGAAACCGACCGGCATGAAGCGCTCCGGCAGGTCGGTCAGGAGGTCGGAGAGAGAGACGACCGGATCGAACTGGCCACGGAACATCAGTGCGAGGGCGAGGTACACAAGCGAAATGACGATGAAGGCGACGCCGACACCCAGGAAGAAGCGGGGGGTTGCTCCTTCAGAGAACTCCGTCGGGAAGATGCGCAGGTTGAAGACGAGTACGGCGGCGATGACCAGGGGCAGCGCAATGGAGATGATCACGGAGATGCTGTACTGGTCGAACTGCCCGTTGGAGAGGTCGAAGAAGGTGTTGGTCCCCACCGCAGGCAGAACGCCGTAGTAGGCGATTCCCAGCACCGACAGGAAGACGTTCACGCTCACGGCCAGCCAGAGCGCGACACGGCGGCCGCGGAGGATGCCGATCGCCGAGATCACCAGCACTACAAGCGGAAGAACGGTGACGAGCACGGGGCCGGGGCCGTCGAGCCTGGCCAGCGAGAACGAATCCGCGCAGGCATCGCTGTAGCCGACCGCAGCACAGTCGTCCACCCCGGCGACTGAGCCGAGGGTGTCTCGAAAGAGCAGCCCCAGTGGCTGCAGCGGGCCGAAACCACTCGGCGTGATGATGGTGATGAGGGGGCCGACTGCCGTGATCGCGACCAGGGCGGCGAGCAGCGATCGGCGTTCCCGATGCGAACTGCGCGTCAGGTTCAGCCGTGTCACCGGCATACGGTTCAGGCGCCGGTTCCAGAGGGACCCGATTATGAGACCGGCGAGTGCGGCGATCACCCGGTAGAGGTCTCGCGGCTCACCGGAGTACAGAACGAACATGAGGAGACCGGCGAAACCCAGCAGCCGGATACGGCGCCGCAGAAGCGGGCCGGTGAAGGCGCTCGCGGCCATGATCGTGCCGACGATCGGGATCACGGGGTCGATGGTGGCCTGCGAACGCACCTGCTCCGCGGCGATCAGACCGAGCCAGAGACCGATTCCCTCGACGAGCACGCCCAGGATTCCGCCGAGGATGGCGACGCTCAGGTAGACGATGACCGTTCGCCAGGTTCCCATCAGGCGTTCAGCCGCACCGAGCACCACCAGGATCAGCGGCAGCAGTACGACGATGTGCAGGGCTCTGGCCCCGATGAGCACCGAGGTCACTGGCGCGAACCAGTGATGCTGGGTGACCACCGAGTCGAAGCTCTGCGACAGCACCCCGTCGAGAATCCGGTAGAGCGACGCATGGAAGACCAGCTGCAGCACGCTCACTACCGTCGCGACACCAGCGATGGTCCAGGTGAATGGAATGGACGAAGCCCAACGGCCGAGCCAGGAGATGAATCGCCGAAGTCGTCGCCTCGCCAGGCCCGGTGACGAGGCAGAGGGCGCCACGGTGGGGCGAGGAGCCAGAGATACCGTCATGATCAGAGCCCCCAGTGAGCGGAGAGTTCGGCGAACCCACGACCGAAAGCATACGTCGCTGTCGTGTAGTCGTGGGCGCTGTCCGGGGCTTCGAAATAGGAAACGGTCATGCCGGCAGCGCGGGCAGCGCCAGACAGCACGAGTGAATCGGGCTGGTAGATCGTGTCGTTCTGGCCCGCCGAGAAGACAGCGAAAGTCGAATACGGTGCCCGAGCCTTCAGAATGGCCTCGGGCAGCGCAGCGAGATAGGCGGCCCGACTACCCGCGAACCCGGAGTCGATGGTCTCCTGTTCATCGCCGTTGGCCGGTACCAGCTCCCCCGACACGTCCAGAATTGCCCCGAAGAGTTCCGGATGCCCGGCTCCGAGCTGGATCGAGCAGGTACCGCCCTGTGAGAATCCGGCAATACCCCACTCCGGCCCGGGGGCAGCGACCGGAAGCGAGGACCTGATCCAGTTCACGACGTCGACGGTGAGATATGTTGCCGAGTTGCCCAGGGCGCCGTCGACGCACATCGGATTGTTCTGCGCGTCACCGAGCTGGTCGGGTGAGACCACGATCGGCGCGAGGCCCGCATGCGCCTGGGCGAGGGCGTCGAGGGTCTCGATCAGGTGCCCGGAGACCAGCGGGTCGGAGGGCTGCCCGGGTTGGCCCGACAGGGTGATGACGACCGGCAGCACAGGAGGAACGGCGGTCAGCGCAGCCGGTGGCAGATACACGAGTGCCTTTCTCGCAACGAATCCAGAAACCGTGGCCGGGATGGCGACCGATGCGACAACACCTTTCGTCGGCATTCCCTGGGGTGCCGACCAACTCGCCGACAACGGCGAGGAGTAGTCGTGGGATGCGCCGATGACAGGCAGCGAGACCGAATCGTAGGGGCTCACACCGAGCAGCGAGTTGAGAGTGGGGTACGTGCCGAAGTCGATGTTGATACCGACGGCGCCTGTGACGAGAAACAGGAAGACAGCACAGAGGCCGAGTGCCTTGCGGTACCACCTAGATCGCCAGAATGAACACAGCGCCAGAGCGACACCGGCGAACGTGCCGGCAATCCAGAGCCGGGTCGCGAACGAGAAGTCGACACCGACGACGTTCAGCACGTCGTCTGTGAGCCAGGTCGCGGCCGCGCCGACCAGGGCCCCTGCGCCGGCCGCCACGGCAAGAGCTGTCGAATACGAACGCCTCGGCCACCGCGGCCCCGGTCTGACGAGAACGAGAAAGAGGAGGAGCGCCACGGATGCTGAGCACAGAGCGATGACGAGCGGACCCTCGATCATGCTCATGGTTCCCCATGAGCCCATGTTCACCCTCACTCGCTGCCCCAGCAATGCAGCACCCAGTGTGCCCTGACACTCTGAACGTTTGCCATGCGACGCCTGTTCGTAATCTCAGGTCATAATCCGTCGGACTGCCCGCCCCCGCGCGTACCGTGGTCACATCATGACGCTGACCTCCATCCTCATCGTTCTCGCCCTCGTCGGTGCGTCGACAGTTCTCGGGTTGCTGTGGCGTCGAAGCCAGGGCACGGCTGTGGGAACAGTGGATGCTCGGCAGAGGCGGGGAGAGCGACGTGCTTCGACGTCGGTCTCTTCGAATGACCTCGGGAACGACACCGCGTCCGGTGGCAGCGCAGGCCTCGTCGAGTCTGAATTCGGGCCCGACGTCACTTTCGGGGATCACGCGACCCTCCTGCAGTTCTCGACGGAATTCTGCTCAACGTGCCCGGCCACGCGCAGGCGGCTGGGGCAGCTGGCCGAGCAATACGACGACGTGAGTCATGTCGATGTCGACCTGACTCACCGTGGAGACCTGGCAAACAGGTTCCGGATCCTCCAGACGCCCACCACCTTCATTCTCGACCGAGATGGTCGCATCACGGCCCGTATCGGCGGGGCGCCCCGACCGGGCGTCGTCGAGGCCGAGCTCGCCTCACTCCGGTCCACCCGATCAGTCAGGAGCGACCATTGAGCACGTCCAGAGCTTCCGCCACATCCGCGAGCACGTCTCCGGGCCCTGCAGCGACGCTCGGAATCGACCCGCGCGGCCCCCGGTTCAGCGCTGGCATCACGGCCGTACACTTGATCACGGTGCTGCTTCTCGGGTTGGGTTCAGCTGCATCACCTCCTGCAACCGTCGGCGGCCGAGCCGCCGAGCCTTCCTTCATTCTGCTCGCGATCATCAGCGTGCTGTTCGCCTGGGGGGCGTTCGCCGGAGTCAAACGCCACCCGTACGGCCGGCTCTTTCGCACGGTGATCCGGCCACGACTCTCCGCTCCCACGGAGCTGGAAGACCCGAAGCCGCCGACATTCGCCCAGGGCGTCGGCTTCGTCATCACCCTTGCCGGGCTTGTGCTGGCACTCGCCGGCGTTCCGTACGCCGTCGTGATCGCGGCCGCGGCGGCCTTTGTAGCCGCGTTCCTCAACTCGGTATTCGGATACTGCCTCGGGTGCCAGCTGTACCTGCTGCTCATCCGGGTCACGAAGGCGAAGCCGGCACTCACAGCCTGAAACCTCACCCTGCCGTCCGTGGCGAGTAGTCTGGAGAAACCGATCCAGGAGGCCAAGGCCACGTTATGACCGACACGCACACCGTTCTGATCGCCGGCGGATCTGGCTTCATCGGCACCGAGGTCTCCAGGCAGCTCCGTTCATCGGGTCACGTCGTCGTGAACCTGGTGCGCCACCCCACGCATCACCCCGACGAACGCATGTGGGACCCGGATGCCGGGTGGTTGAACCCTGAGACCATCGAACGCGCAGATGCCGTCATCAACCTTTCGGGGGCATCGATCTCGAGACTCCCGTGGACACTGGCCTACAAGCGCGTGATTCTCGAGTCACGGGTCAATGCCACCTCGACGCTGGCTTCGGCCATCACGAAGGCCAAGAACCCTCCCACAGTCTTTCTCAGCGGCTCGGCTGTGGGCTACTACGGTAATCGTCCCGGCGAACTGCTGACTGAAGCATCTCCGATCGGTGAGGGCTTTCTTCCGAAGGTCGTCGACGCCTGGGAGGCCGCATCGCGCCTCGCCGAGCCTGCGACGAAGGTCACGAATTTCAGGACCGGGGTGGTGATCGGCAAAGGTGGCCTCGTCGCGACGCTCCGGCGGATAGCCCTTCTCGGCGGAGCGGGTCCGCTCGGTACCGGTGAACAGCACTGGCCGTGGATCAGCCTTCATGACGAGGCGGCCGCCATCGTGCACCTGCTCGGTTCAGACCTGACCGGGCCGGTCAATCTCGCCGCTCCCACCCCGGCGACAGCATCCGAGGTCATGCGCGCGATCGCCGAACTCGTGCACCGGCCCTACTGGCTGCCCGCGCCCGCCTGGGCGATCAAAGGGGCACTGGCCGACGCGGGGCGTGAGCTCATCCTCTCCGACCAGAACGAGTCTTCACAGCTGATCGTCGCCGACGGTTTCACCTTCAGGGACACCTCGCTCGACGACACACTGGCCGCCGCCCTCGCGAGCTAGTCCCTAAGCCTTCTCGTAGAAAGCGATCGCCTGTCGAAGGGCCTTGCGCGCCCGTTTGCGATCTCCGCTGGCGTCATAGGCAAGCCCCAGCCGAAACCACGCCTGCCAGCTCTCTGGAGCTGCCTCGACTTCGTCGCGGTAGGTCTCGAAGTCAGCGTCTGCTGCGGCGCGGAACGGTCGGCCACTGGGACGCTTGGGCAGATCATCCACTGGCAACAGATCGTCGTCTCGAAGCAGACCCACCAGCTTCTGGGTGCGGAAGCCGAAGAGGAGTTCGCGGTAGAGCGCCCAGGCGCCGACGATCGGGAAGACGATCAGGGCGACGCCGATCGCAACTCCGGCCGGAGCGCCTGTACCGATGAACAGCAGGGCGTGCTGGAACACCAGCACGAGATAGACCACCAAGAGGGCGGACATGACGAACGCGGCGACTTTGCCCTTCGAAACTCCTCTGCCTTTCACAACACCGATCTCATTCGAAGGACCAGTCGTGTTCGACGGGTCCGTCTGCCCCAGGGAGCCGTTCTCATCCGGGCCGCTCTTCTCATTCACAGGGTCGGCCCTCACGCGATCGTCGCCCGGGCGGCCTGGCCCGAGACGCTCTCAGGCTCAGGCGCCCAACCGCTGTCGGCGGCCGAACGCGGGGCTGAGAGAAGAGCTGAGAGGTTCAGGAGCTTGTCGAGCCCGACGACGACTCCTCGGGCGCTGGCAGCCGCTCGCAAGCCGAGGAGGATTCCCGTTTCATAGGCGCTCGGGGAGATGGTCTCATGGCTGATGGTGAGCACCTCACCCGTTCCGCCGAAGATCACATCCTGCTTGGCAACGACGCCGCGCAGCCGCAGACTGTGAACGGGAATGCTGGCGACCTGCTGGCCCCTGGCCCGCTGGTCGGTGTGCGGGGCAGAGACAGGCCCGACACCGGCGCGGGCTTCACCGATCAGCTCGGCCGTTCGCACGGCAGTGCCCGAGGGCGAGTCGACCTTGGTGGAGCCGTGAGCCTCGATGATCTCGATCGAATCGTAGAACTGCGCCGCCATGGCGGAGAAAGCCGTTGCGAGAACCGAGCCGAGCGAGAAATTCGGTACGATCACGACGCCAGTGTCGGGACGGGCGGCGAGAGTGTGTTCGAGGGCGAGAATACGGTCACCCGACCATCCGCTCGTTCCCACCAGCACGTTGATGCCGTGGGCGACAGCGAAATCGACGACACCCTGGCTCACCCCGGGAACGGTCACGTCGAGAACGAGGTCTGCTCCGATCATCCGGTCGAAGGAGTCTGTCGAGCCGAGGGAGGCGAACACCTCGAATTCGGCGCTGGCCTCGATCAGCTTCGTTGCCAGCTGGCCCATCTTGCCCGTCGCGCCGACAACGGCAACCTTCGTACTCATGGTGCCAATCTACCAAGCGCCGCTGATGACTCTGTGCGAAGGATGCCCGTTCCTTTCGCGACCCCTACGAAGCGCCGGCTCGAACCGACGGCGGCACTCCACGAGCGCTCACCTAGGCTGGGTGGCATGCACCTGCGTGAGGCCGCCGTGACACGGCCGGATTCCGTTCGGCTGCTGAGTGACTACTTCGGCAGCCGGGAACTCGAATTCACCGAGGCCGGTGGCGTGTACACCACTCGGTTCCCGACGGCCGACGCCTTCACTCCCCCCGCGGGCGTGTTCCTGCTCGTGATCGACGACGACAACGCAGCAGTGGGGTGCGGCGGCATCAGGCTGCTCCCCCGGGCATCCGCGGATGACGCTCCGGGTGGCGCTGGCACGGCTGCCGCTAAGCGAGAACGGGGTACCGTCAGCGACGCGACCCCGGTGCGCTTCGAGGTGAAACACGTCTGGCTCGGCGAAGCCGCCCGAGGCAGGGGTTGGGCGATTGCGCTGATGAATGAGCTGGAGGAGCGAGCTCGTGAATTCGGTGCGACGCAGCTGGTTCTCGACACGAATGCGCGCCTCACCGCCGCCGCACGGCTCTACGCCCGACTCGGTTACGATCAGACCGAACCGTACAACGACAATGCGAACGCAACGAACTGGTACGCGAAACAGCTGCAGTAGCGTCAGCCGTGGGGCCGTGCAGTGCCGGCCCGGCCGCGCTTCAGTAGGGCTGCGGGTCGGCGAGCCCCGTACGCAATTCGACCGGCAGGTGACCGAGATCGTTGTGCGTCACCAGTTCTGGCATGCGACCGCTACGGTAGCGGATGATCGTGAGCCCGCAGTTCGCCTGGTTGACCCCGACCCAGCGCCACCCCGGCGCGCTGAGAGCTTCGCGAACGAACCAGCCGATGACGAAGTTGTGCGTGATCAGCAGGTCATGGCGGGTCTCGCGCGACGGCGTGAGGAATTCGGCGATCGCATCGGACATCTGGGCCCGCCCGGCATCGACCTCCTCTTCGCTCACCGCGTTGAAGAACGGTTCGAAGGCGTGCGGCATCTCGGGTGAATATTCGGTGGGAACACAGTCGAACAGCAAGGGCGACGGTTTGGGGTCGAGTGCCGGCAGCTGCTTGGCCATGATCGCGGCGGTTTCGGCGGCACGCTGCAGCGGCGAATGCCAGACGTTGTCGAACGGAACCCCGCCGAGGCGATCGGCGATCAACCGCGCCTGGCGTTCACCGCGCGGCGAGAGTGGGCCGTCGGCGACACCGTACTCGGCATCGACCTGCTCGCCGTGGCGCACCAGGTAGAGCACGTGTCCGACCGTCATGATCCCACCAGAACCGGGCCAGTGGCCGACGTCTCGGTTGAGCCTGAAGCGCTGGCGAGAACCGAATCGAACGCCGAAGCCTCCACCGCGCCGACAGCCGCGACCGACAGTGGGCGCGACAGCAGCTCCTGCGCCAACGCCTGCACGTCGGCGGCCGTCACTTCGGCCAGTCGGCCGAGGGCTACGTCGAGGTCGGCGAATTCGCCGGTGGTGATCTCCGACCGCCCGAGCCTGGACATGCGCGTGTCGGAGTCCTCGAGAGAGAGTGCTGCCGAGCCGGAGAGCTGCCCGTTGGCGCGGCGGAGCTCATCGGCGGTCACACCGCTTTCGGCGAGGCGGGTGAACTCAGCCACGAGCAGGTCACTCACGACGCCGACGTTCTTCGGCGAGCATCCGGCGTAGAGACCGAAGACGCCGGCGTCTGAGTAACCGGAGGCAAAGGAGTACACGGAGTACGCAAGCCCGCGCTTCTCACGGACCTCCTGGAACAACCGGGACGACATGCCGCCACCCAGAACAGAGTTGAGAACACTCAGCGTCGAACGGCGGTCATCGGTCGCGACCAGCCCGGGGTACCCGAGCATGACGACGGCCTGTTCGTTGGGTCGTGTTGTCAGCGACAGGGCCGAACCACGGGTCACGCTTGCGGCAAGCGGGGCGCGGCGCTCGACCGGTCGTGCCGCTGCAGAGAGGTCCCAGCCCGCCGCACTCACCGATGCCGTCACCAGGGCGACGAGTTCGTCGTGGTCGACGGCGCCGGCGACCGTGACGACGAGGTCATTCGGGCGGTAGTTCGCCAGGTAGTGCTGCCAGACGGCACTGCGGGTCACCCCACGAATCGTGTCGTTGTCGCCGCCGATGGGGCGACCGAGTGGATGATCGCCCAGCACCGCCTCGAACAGCCTCTCGCCCACAACATCGTTCGGGTCGTCGTCTGCCATCGCCAGCTCTTCGAGGATGACGCCGCGTTCGTTCTCGAACTCTGCCTCATCGAGCACCGAGGAGGTGAACATGTCGGCGAGCACCGAAACGGCCATGGGCAGGTCTTTGTCCTGCACCTTGGCGTAGTAGCAGGTGTACTCCTTGCCGGTGAGGGCATTGTGTTCGCCGCCGACCTCGTCGAACGAGACAGCGATCTCGAGAGCTGAGCGCGTCGGTGTGCCCTTGAAAAGCAGGTGTTCGAGAAAATGCGTGGAGCCGAAACGGGAGGGCAGGGCAGCCGCGTCGCCGAAAGCGGGTTCTGCACCCAGCTCATCGCGTGAACCCACCGCCACCCAGAAGCCGATTGTGGCGCTCCGGGCACCGGGAACTCGTTCGCTCAGAACGCGTATTCCGCTGGGGAGAACCGATCGCCTGACAAACGCATCTCCCGATGCGGTGAGAGACAGCTCGGGCAGGTCAAGAGGGAGAGCAACAGCACCGTTCATCGTGCCTAACCTTAGCCGATCACGGGCACGTCGGCTCTGCCGGTTCGTGCCCGCGATCGTCGGAACGTGGGGTCAGGGCCGGGCGTCGGCTATGTCTCTGGCCTTTGTGACGCCGTAGCTGTGAGCTGGCTTCATTCCGAGCACGATCTTGCCCCGGGCGTGGCGTTTCTCCAGATCGTCGAAGGCCTGCCGCACGAAGCCGAGAGGGTAGTAGCCCGAGATGAGAACCGAGATCTTGTGTTCTGCGGCAAGGTGGGCGAGTTCGGTGAGCACGGCCGTGTTGTGCTTTGCGCCCTCGTCGTCAGGAATGATGGCCGCGATCTCGATGGCCTTACGGTCGTCGCTCGATTTGAAACGAGACGGCGAGACACCGAGTTCGTCGGCGATCGCCTTTCCGTCCTGACCGAAGTTGTCGAGGTACGCGGCAACGCCGTCGGGTGCGAGCGCGCGAATACGATCGGCCAATCCTTCGCCGTAGACCACTGGCTTGATTCCGAGTTGTCTCAGGTAGTCGAAATTGCGTTCACCACAGGTTCCGATCACGTTGGCACCCTTGAGCTTTGCCAGTTGGATCTCGATGCTGCCGACCCCGCCGGCCGCCGCAGAGACCACGACGGTCTCCCCCGCACTCAAATGCACAGATTCGACCAGGTCGTGGGCTGCCAGGCCCGCAAGAAAGAGCGAACCGGCAACCTCCCAGGAGAGATCTTTCGGTTTCACCACGAGGTTCTGCGCGGGAACGACGATGTGGTAGGCCTGTGCAGAGAGCCGCGAATGGCCCAGAACCTCGGAGTTGCGCTTGAACTGAGTGACCCCATCGCCGACTTCGAGCACGATCCCGGCGAAGTCGCTTCCCTGTGCCTGGGGCTTCGTCACCTCGATCTCGTCGGCGAAGAGGCCTCGCCTGATGTAGGCCTCAATGTGGTTGATCCCGGAAGCCAGAACCTCTACGAGTACTTCTCCGGGGCCAGGGTGCGGCATCGGGATCTCGACAAGGTCGAGAACGTCAACTCCCCCGAATTCGCTGAACTGCACGGACTCCGTTGTCTTTGCTGCCTGGCTCATGCTGTGCCTTTCGTCTGGCTCAGCTTAACGAACGGATGCCCGTGCCCACCACCCTCGACGAGAGTGTAGGCACGGGCATCCGTCACCGTTATTCAGTGACTATACTTCGGCGCCTTCTGCAGGTGCCTCAGGGCCCGCGCTGTGCGCTGCGGAGCCTTCGGTGTCAGCAGGGACTGCCTCGTCGATCACCGGGGCGAGCGACAG
Organism: Subtercola sp. PAMC28395; assembly: GCF_018889995.1. NCBI lineage: Bacteria > Bacillati > Actinomycetota > Actinomycetes > Micrococcales > Microbacteriaceae > Subtercola > Subtercola sp. PAMC28395. Next base: position 2,675,768 of record NZ_CP076547.1, read on the forward strand.
CTTTCCGCGGTCGTCGATCTTGGTGATCTCGACCTGGATCTTCTGGCCGACACCGAGCACGTCTTCGACGTTCTCGACACGCTTGCCACCGGCGAGCTTGCGAACCTCACTGATGTGCAGCAGGCCGTCTTTGCCGGGCATGAGCGACACGAACGCACCGAAGGTCGCGATCTTGACGACCGTGCCCAGGAACCGCTCGCCGACCTCGGGGTTCAGCGGGTTCGCAATGGCGTTGACCGCCATGCGAGCAGCCTCGGCCGAGGGGCCGTCGACAGCGCCGATGTACACGGTGCCGTCGTCTTCGATCGAGATGTCGGCTCCGGTGTCGTCCTGGATCTGGTTGATCGTCTTGCCCTTCGGGCCGATCAGCTCACCGATCTTGTCGACCGGGATCTGGACCGAGATCACGCGGGGCGCGGTCGGGGCCATCTCGTCAGGCGTGGAGATTGCGGCGTTCAGAACCTCGAGGATCGCGGTTCGCGCAGCCTTCGCCTGGCCGAGCGCGCCGTCGAGCACCGACGTCGGAATACCGTCGAGCTTTGTGTCGAGCTGGATGGCCGTGATGAACTCACTCGTACCGGCAACCTTGAAGTCCATGTCGCCCAGCGCATCTTCTGCACCGAGGATGTCGGTGAGGGCTGCGTAGCGGGTCTCACCGTCGACCTCGTCGGAGACGAGGCCCATGGCGATGCCGGCAACCGGGGCGCGCAGCGGCACACCGGCGTTGAGCAGGGAGAGAGTCGACGCACACACGGATCCCATGGAGGTAGAGCCGTTGGAGCCGAGTGCCTCGGAGACCTGGCGGATCGCGTACGGGAAGTCTTCACGCGAAGGCAGCACGGGCACGAGGGCGCGCTCGGCGAGGAAGCCGTGCCCGATCTCGCGACGCTTCGGGGTACCGACGCGGCCAGTCTCACCGGTCGAGTACGGCGGGAAGTTGTAGTGGTGCATGTAGCGCTTCTTGGTGACGGGGCTCAGCGAGTCGATCTGCTGCTCCATCTTCAGCATGTTCAGTGTGGTGACACCCAGGATCTGGGTCTCACCGCGCTGGAAGATCGCTGAACCGTGCACGCGGGGAATGACCTCGACCTCGGCATCCAGCGGGCGGATGTCGGAGAGGCCACGGCCGTCGATGCGGATTCCGTCGCGGAGGATACGACCGCGAACGACCACCTTGGTGACCGACTTGTACGCCGCAGAGAACTCGGCGAGAACACTCGCGGGGATGGCGCCAGCTTCGACCTTCTCGGTGATGGCGACCTTGACGCGCTCTTTCAGAGCGTCATCGGCGTCCTGGCGCTCGATCTTGTCGGCGATCTGGTAGATACGCACGAGCTCGTCGTAGGCGAGGCCGGCGACGTTGTCGTAGGACTCCTTCGAGTACGGCAGGAAGACCGGGTAGTGTGCGATCTCCTTCGCAGACTGCTGGGCGAGAACGACCTGCGCGCCGACGAGCTGCTTGATGAAGGGCTTCGAGGCCTGGAGGCCCTGGCTGACAACAGCCTCGTCGGGCTTGGTGGCGCCGGCCTGGATCAGGTTCCAGCTGTGTTCGGTGGCCTCAGCCTCGACCATCATGATGGCGACGTCTTCATTGCCGTTCTTGTCGGTGACGACACGACCGGCAACCACGATGTCGAAGACAGCGTCAGCGAGCTGCGCCGCGGTCGGGAATGCGACCCACTGGCTGCCGATGAGCGCGAGACGAACTGCACCGATCGGGCCGGAGAACGGAACACCGGAGATCTGGCTCGACGCCGAGGCGGCGTTGATGGCCAGAGCATCGTAGAACTCACCGGGAGCGATGCTCAGCACGGTGATGACGACCTGGACCTCGTTGCGGAGACCGGTGACGAACGACGGGCGCAGCGGCCGGTCGATCAGGCGGCAGACGAGGATGGCCTCGGTCGAGGGGCGGCCTTCACGACGGAAGAACGAGCCGGGGATCTTGCCTGCTGCATACGAGCGCTCTTCGACGTCGATGGTGAGCGGGAAGAAGTCGAAGTTGTCTTTCGGGTGCTTCGAGACGCTCGTGGCGCTCAACAGCATGGTTTCTTCATCGAGGTACGCAGCAACCGCGCCCTGAGCCTGCTGCGCGAGGCGGCCGGTCTCGAAGCGGATCGTGCGTGTGCCGAATGAACCGTTGTCGAGAACGGCTTCGGCGAATTTGATTTCTGGACCCTCCATGTGGGGGTTTTCTCCTTTATTTTCTTCCCGCACCATTCAGGCGCGGAGAACGTCGCCCTCCCGTGTGGAGGGCGATCCTCCTGGTAGGAGCAGAGCCATCGTGTTGTGGCGCCGGCGCGTGAAAGCGCTGCCTAGGAGCGAATTTTTCTCTGGCCAACAGTAGAAATACACCGACGCCCGCTCACGTGCTGCTTCGGGATACCACCACCGGTGACCAGCTTCGTACCAGCCTGCTCCGTTTGTAACAATTCGATGCTATCAGTGACCCCCTCGCACGCCTAGTAACGCCACAGCCAGTGAACGGGTGTTGTCTACTCTTTCGTCGTCCGCGGTTCGGTCTGCAGCAGTGACTCGGGCAGCTCCACGGTCAGACTGTAGGGACGTTTCGTCTGACGGATGAGGACATCGACCGTCACGAACTCGTGTCGTTCGGCCAGCCCGATCAGCCGTGTGTCGAGGTGCCTGTCGATCTGCTGTGGGAGGAATCCGGCCCGATAGAGGCGAGTGCCGATCAGCAGGTCGACCGCCACGCGGTAGTCCCTCCGGAGCCACCGCGTAGCGCGCGGCACAAGAACCGCCACGTGCGGACCACCACTACGGGCGTAGGCCGCGTCGATGCTGGCTTGGTAGCGGGCCGAATCGACGACGGGAAATGTCTCACGGGGCGACGATTCAGAAACGGGCAACAGCACGGTGCGCTCTGTCAGCGTCAATGATCCTTCGGCGTCACGCCGCAAGCGGGGAACCGCGAAGGGGGCGAGAAGCACCAGAGCCGCTGCCACAGCGATCACCAGTAAAACGATGACCATGACCTGGCTCACTACGGGCACGGCGATTCTCTGGAAGATTCCAGCCACGATCGAGAGGCCGAGAACCACCGCTACCAGAAACGGGTCCCAACGCCAGAGAGGCAGGGAGGCGCGCGGAGTACTCTTCGTCATCCACTCCAGTGTCGCAGATCTCCCTGACGACATTGTCGTTGCAGGTGCTCGGCTGATCCAAGACGAGCCAGGGGGAATGAAAATGGGCCGCTTCCCCGCAGGGAAGCGACCCATCGATCCAAGCTCAAGCCTGAACGGTTCTGCGTCGTGTTAGCGGCGCAGCCCCAGACGAGCGATCAGCGCGCGGTAACGCTCGATGTCGACGCTCTGGAGGTAACCGAGCAGACGACGACGCTGGCCAACCAGCAGAAGCAGGCCACGACGTGAGTGGTGGTCGTGCTTGTGAAACTTCAGGTGCTCTGTGAGGTCGAGGATGCGTGTGGTGAGCATCGCAACCTGAACCTCGGGAGACCCGGTGTCACCTGGGTGGGTGGCGTATTCGTCAATGATGGCTTTCTTGGCATCTGGCGTTAATGGCATAGATGACCCCGTTTCTCTTGTTGCGCGGCGCCATCAGCCCAGTGCTGTGACTCTCTTTATCCGCGGCCGTTCGACGGCAGCCTTGCGAGTTTAGCAGAGTTCGTGGCTCAATCGTGGTGTTCGAAGACTAAGAACCCGAGGAGCTGGCAGCGGACGAACCGCTGGTACCCGCGCTGACCCCGCTGGAGGACGCGGCAGCGGAGGTGTTCGACGACGAGCCTACCGATGAACTCGACGACGCGTCAGACACACTGACGCTGCTGCTGCTGCCGGAACTCGAAGTGGAAGAAACGGATTCGCCCGTCCACAGCACGACACTCGTCGCACCAGCAGCAATCATGCTCGTCACACCGACAGCCACCGTCACGAGGCCCGCACGACGTCTGCCTTGTCTTCTGGAATCCATGATCTCGCTCTCCTTCGTTGGAGAACAGCCTGCTCCTCGAGCCTGCATGAATTCATTGCCCTTGCTATGCCCCTGCTATGACTTCCGTGCTCTGGGATTCCTGCTCTGTGTTTCCTGCTCTGGGTTTCCTGCTCTGGGTTTCCTGCTCTGGGTTTCCTTCTCTGGGTTTCCTGCTCTGAACGCTGCACACGTGACGGACCAACCCTCGAATGCTGCGGCCTACACACTAAACTCAGGGCCCATGAGCAATTACGAATTCGGCGGCCGGGCAGACATCGAGAAGGCCCTCGACATGCTGGTCAATCTCGACCAGGCGCAGACGAACGCCATCATCGTTCTCGAGATCGACGAAGAAATCGAGCGTCTCCAGGCCGAACTCGACAAGTACGATGCCGATCCCAGCCACGTTCCGACCGCCGACTTCATCGAGATCATCAGCGGGTACGTCGAGCGCGCAGACGACTGGAACAACGCCAAGTAGCTGCCCCGAGTGGGCGGTTACGGCTGCTGGGCCATCCACACCACTCTCAGCCGCCCCGGTCAGGCACCCGGGTGTGCGCCTGGGCTCAGCGGGCGAAGACCAGCAGTGTCGACGTCGCCGTTGCGAGCAGGGTGCCCCGGGCATCCGTCAGCTTCGCTTCGGCGAACGCAGCCCTGCCGCCCATCTTGATGACTGTCGCCTCGGCGCGCACTGGCCCCGTCTCTGTCGTCATCGGCCGCAGGTACGAGACCTTCAACTCGAGGGTCGTGTAGGCCTGAGTCTCGGTCAGCAACGAATGCACAGCACAGCCGCAGGCCGAATCGAGCAGTGCCGCGGCGTACCCGCCGTGCACCGAACCGATGGGGTTGTACACGCGGCTGGTGGGGTTACCGGAGAACACGGCGCGACCCTCTTCGATGCTCTCGAGTGCGAATTCCATGGTGTCGCCGATAGGCGGCTGCACGCCGGAGGCGATCAGCGCCTGCATCTGCTGCATGCCCGTGAGTGCAGGGTGCGGCCGCACCTGCCCGGCCACGCCTCGGCCTGGCTCGAGGGAGTCGTCGTCTGATCGGGTCATAATTGCTCCAAAGGGAATGTGGATGATCGTGGGGAGGTTATCTCCCCGACACTGTTTTGACGACATCGACTATTCACTCTGCACAACCCGCGATCGGATTCTTCTTTCATGCCCTTGGCGACTAGCACCAAACCCCGACCGATCGGGGCCATCCGGTGACCGAGAACCAGAACGTCGACGACCCGCTCAAGCGGGACGAGCCCAGCGGCATCGATTCCCTGCACAGCGTCGAACCACTGCACAGTTTCGAACCCCGGCTCCGGCGCAGCCGTTTCGTCGACCTGACGCCGCTTCGACAGAGCCCGGCGTTCGCCCGGTTGTGGGCAGGCGGGGCGATCTCAGGCATCGGCGGCCAGATGACGATCGTCGCCGTGGGGCTGCACATCTACAGCATCACCCAGTCCACCTTCGCGGTCTCCCTCGTGGGCGTGTTCGCCCTGGTGCCGATGATCGTCTTCGGGCTGTACGGCGGAGTACTGGCCGACACGTTCGATCGCCGGGTGGTTGCCCTGGTCTCAGCGATCGTCGCGTGGGTCTCAACGGCAACCCTGGCCGCACTTGCCTGGTTGCAGGTCGACACAGTGTGGCCCTTCTACGTTCTGGCTACGGTCGTCTCCGTTGCGGCCACCGTCATCGGCGCTACACGGTCGTCGATCGTGCCCCGACTCCTGCCGCCGGAGCTTCTGCCTGCGGCCTCAGCCCTGAATGGCATCAGTATGGGGGCGATGATCACGGTGGGGCCCGCTCTGGCCGGCGTACTGGTGGCGACGGCGGGCATCCAGTGGACGTACACGGTCGATGTCGTCCTGTTCGTCGCGGCGTTCGTCGGGATCTTCTCGCTGCCGAAGATCATTCCCGAGGGAACCACCGGTCGGGCGGGTATCTCGGCCGTGCTCGATGGAGTCGAATTCCTCAAGGGTGCGCCCAATGTTCGGATGTCGTTCATCGTGGACATCGTGGCCATGACCTTCGGGCAGCCTCGTGTGCTGTTCCCCGCAGTGGGTGCTGTCCTCATCGGCGGCGGTGCCATCACCGTCGGTATTCTCACGGCGTCCGCGGCCGCAGGTGCACTGCTCTGCAGCCTGCTGTCGGGCCGACTGGGTCACGTTCGCTGGCAGGGCAGGGCAGTGCAACGAGCGATCGTCGTGTATGGCGCGTGCATCGCAGCCTTCGGTGCCGTGCTTCTGGTCGCCTCCATCGGATCGGCTTCGCCCGGCGTGCACTCCATCACGGAATCGTTCGGTGACGCCAACGGTGTTGCCCTCGTGCTCGCGGCCCTCTTTCTCGCCGGATCGGGTGCTGCCGACAACGTGAGCGCCATCTTCCGCACCACGATTCTGCAGTCGGCCGTTCCCGATGTGATGCGAGGTCGTATCCAGGGAGTCTTCACCGTCGTTGTCGCTGGCGGCCCGCGGCTCGGAGACGCCTACATCGGGGTGCTGGCAACCGTTGCTGCCGTGTGGTTCCCTCCCCTGCTGGGCGGAATAGTCATCATGGTGCTGGTGACGATCCTTGTGCGGGCCAGCGCAGGCTTCCGGGGCTACGACGCACAGAACCCGCTGCCCTGAGCCGGAAGGCCAGGCGCAACGGGTTCTGGGATCACACAAGCCGGCTCAGCCGGCGGTCAGTTCGGTCAGCTGACGCCGAGCAGGTCGATCACGAAGATGAGGGTGCGACCAGAGAGCTGGTGCCCACTGCCGGCAGCACCATAGGCCAGCTGCGGCGGAACGGTGAGCTTACGACGGCCACCGACCTTCATGCCGGGAATACCCTGCTGCCAGCCGGCGATCAGCTGGCGGAGCGGAAAGTTGATCGAGGTGCCACGGCTCCACGACGAGTCGAATTCGTCTCCGGATTCGTAGTCGACACCGAGGTAGTGCACGTCGACGGTCGAACCGGCTGCGGCCTCTGGGCCGTCGCCGACCACGATGTCCACGATTTCGAGGGTTTCGGGGGCAGGGCCTTCGGGGAAGTCGAGTTCGGGCTTGGAATTGAGATCTGTCATGCCTCTATCCAACCGTGTCGGGTACGCGCACGTCAAAACCGGTCGACGAAAGTCAGGCGCTGCGTCGGCCTGGTCATCGACACATAGAGCGCTCCTGCTCCGCGTGGCAGGCGGTTCAGAATGGCCTCGCGGTCGCCGATGACGACAGCATCGAACTCCAGTCCCTTCGCTTCCTGCGGCGTCATGACCGTCACCGGCAGGAGGAGCCCTGCGGCACCCTGGCCGACCTCGCCGGGGAGCGCTTGTGCAAGCGCTGCGTAGGCCGCTGCCAGGTCGGCTGGAGTGACGATCACGCCGATCGTGCCACGAGGGTCGATCATCCTGTCGGCGGCGACCGCCTCACCCAGGGCGTTGGCGAAGGCGACAGTGGGGTCAGGGCCGAAACGGTCATCGGATGCCCGGATGACCACTATCGGCCATTCACTTTCGCGCACGGAGGTCGACCGGGTCACCGGCAATCGCTGTTCTTCGGCCATCTGCTGCGCTGCCGCGGCGATCTGGGCAGGAGTGCGGTAGTTCACCGTGAGTTCTTCGAGCCGCCACCCCTCTCCCGGGGCCTGGCGACCGACCAGCGGGGCGACGGCCTCCTGCCAGCTGCGTGCTCCCGCGGCCGCACTGGCCTGGGCGATGTCGCCGACGATCGTGAACGAGCGCATCGGGCCGCGCCTGCGGAGAAGTCGCCACTGCATGGGCGAGAGTTCCTGCGCCTCGTCGACCACAATGTGCCCATAGGTCCAGGTGCGGTCGCCGGCAGCGCGCTCGGCCGTGGTGCCCCTCGAGGCCTGTTCGGCGAAATTGTCGGCCAGGTCTTCGGCGCGTACCAGCCCCTCCACGTCCATGTTGCGGATGGCGTTCTCGGCGTTCTCGACGTCTCTCTTGCGTTGTTGTTTCGCCTCACGCTCGATGGCCGCAGAGCGTTCGCTGTGCTCGCCGAGGTGCTCGGCCGCCTCGTCGAGCAGGGGAATGTCGGAGATGGTGAACGGCGCGTCGCGGTCTCGCCTGAGGAGGGCGCGTTTCTCCGGGCTCCAGTTCGGAGTCAGCTCGGCGAGCCACTGCGGCCTGGCATAGAGATCCTGGAGGAGTTTCTGCGGGGACAGCGGAATCCAGGCAGTGTTCAGTGCGACTTTCACGTCGTAGGCCGATCGGAGGTCTTCGCGCAGCATGCCGTAGTCATCTTCGTCGACGGTGTTGCCGTGCGAACGCAACTGCGCGGCCAGGGCCCGCGTCAGCTCGGCGAGGGCCGTCTTCACGAACGTTACGCGAGCCTCGTTGTAGGGCTTGCGGCTCTCCCTGGCACGGGTGATGGCGTTCGCGATTACGTGCGGCTCGAGCGTCAGCGGTTCGCCGTTGACATCGAGTTGCACCGGCTCGGCCGGCACCTTCTGACGGGATTTGATGGCACGCTCGATGAGTGCGGCCATCTCGGTGTGACCCTTGACGACAGCGACCTCTGCGACGTCTTCGATGCTGGTCTCGACGCCGGGGTACAGCTGCCCGACGCTGGCCAGCACCACGCCGGTTTCACCGAGACTCGGCAACACCGCCTCGATGTACTGGAGGAACGCCCGGGATGGCCCCACGACGAGCACACCAGACGATTTCAGCCGGTCACGGAACGAGTAGAGCAGGTACGCTGCCCGGTGCAGGGCCACAGCCGTCTTGCCGGTGCCAGGCCCACCCTGCACGACCAGAATGCCGGCCAGTTCAGAACGGATGATGCGATCCTGTTCTGCCTGGATCGTCGCGACGATGTCGTGCATGCGCCCCGTACGCTCGGTGGACAGCGACGCCATGAGCGCACCTTCGCCCTGCAGCGCGCTGACCTCCTCGGTGCTGAGGTCACTGCTGTCGAATACCTCGTCTTCGATCCTGACGATTCGCCTGCCCTTGCTGAGCAGGTGCCTGCGCGCCCTGATTCCCATCGGTGTCGCTGCTGTCGCCTGGTAGAACGGGCCGGCCTGCGGAACGCGCCAGTCGAGCAGAATCGGCCTCAGGTTCTCATCGCGAAGGCCGATGCGCCCGATGTAGCGGAACACGGAATCCGAGCCGTCCGACACGTCGCGGTCGGCGTCAGCGCCAACGGAATCCGAGGCAGAGCTCTCGTCTGCAGGTACATCTGATGCCGCAAGTTCGAGCCTACCGAAGGCCAGCCGCTCGTCGACCTCGTTCAGGGCGACGATGCGGTCTTCGAAGATTCTGGCGAAGGCATCACGTTCGGAGCGACTCTGGTGATTGCCGCCCACGTCTTGACGGTGCACACGCTCGAGCTGGTGCCGGGCATCCGTTCGCAGTTCGTCGAGTCGTTCGTACAGGCGGGAAACGTATTCACGTTCCCGGTCGAGCTCAGATGAAACCACGTCAGTACCCCTCAAAAATCCGGCAGACTATTCTATCCCGACGGATGTGTCCAGACGCCCCGCAACGGTCGAGGGCAGGCACCTCGAACCAGCTCGCCGCGGGCTCCGCACCAATGAACCGAGGGCTCAGAACACCTTGCCGGGATTCATGATTCCGAGCGGGTCGAAGACCGCTTTGATCTGCTGCTGCAGTTCGAAACTGCCAGGGCCGATCTCTGCCTCCAGCCAGCGTTTCTTCAGGACCCCGACCCCGTGTTCGCCCGTCAGCGTGCCTCCGAGGGAAAGAGCCGCTTCGAAGAGCTCCCCTGCCGCCAGCCATACCGCGTCTGGCACCACGGTGACGCCCGGTTCGAGAACGAAGTTCGGGTGGAGATTGCCGTCTCCGGCGTGGGCGATCGTCGCGATGCGCAATCCGTGTCGCAGACCGATCAGCTCGATCTCAGCGAACATGGCTGCAAGTGCCGAGCGGGGAACACAGACGTCCTCGATGAGCACGGAGCCGCGGGCCTCGAGGGCAGGGTGAAAACTCCGCCTGATGGCGAGGAGTCGTTCGCCCTCTGCGGGGTCGGTCGACAGCTCAGACATTCCGCCGAGCAGGCGCGTCAGGGCGACGATGTGGTTGGCTTCGTCTGCTGCGGCCGGTCCGTCGGTCTGAATGAGGAGGTAGGCAGCACCCCGGTTTCGAAAGCTCGTGCCATTCAACGCGTCGACGGCGAGCAGTGATTCGGCATCCATCAGCTCCATGACCGCGGGCTTCAGCCGGGCTGCGGTGATCGCTGCTGAGGCTGCGGCCGCGGCCGTCACCGATTCGAAGAAGGTGCCGATCGTCACACTGAGACCCGCGGGAATCGGCCGAAGTCGCACGGTCGCCTCGACGATGATTCCGAGGGTGCCCTCCGAACCCGTGAGCAGGGCGGTCAGGTCGAGCCCGGTCACACCCTTGACACTGCGATGACCGGTCGAGATCAGACGGCCGTCTGCGAGCACCACCTTCAGCCCGAGTACCGCATCCCGGGTCACACCGTACTTCGCACAGAGCAGGCCACCGGCGTTGGTGGCGATGTTCCCCCCTATTGTCGAGATGGCCTTGCTTGCAGGGTCGGGCGAGAAGATGTAGCCGTCGTGCAGCACCTGGTCGCTCAGCTGCTGGTTCAGAACACCGGGTTCGACGACGGCCAGCTCATCGGCAAGCGAGATCTCGAGAACCCTGTTCATGGCGGTCGTGGAGATCACCAGCGCCCCATTGGTCGCAGTGGCCCCGCCCGCCAGCCCGGTGCCGGCACCCCTCGGAACAACGGGCACCAGGAACTCCGACGCGAGGCGGAGGGCGACCTGGACATCATCGATCGACCGTGCCGTGACGATGGCTACCGGAACGCCGGGAGAGAGATAGCCGGAACGGTCCGTACGAGCATCCGCCAGCTCATTCGCATCTGTCGATACGGCTGTGCCGAGCGCGCCCCGCAGCCGGGCGAGAAACTCCGTTGTCTGTGGTGGCATGCCACCATGCTAGGGCTGCCGAACCTGAGCCGAAGCGTATTGCGGAACGGACCACCGGTTCATGACCAATACAGTGGATCCGTGACCGAACGCGAACGAGGAGCAACAGCGGAGCACCGGCACCTCGATCGTACGGCTGTCGGTTACGCGCTGCGCAGGGCCTACCACGGGTTCTTCATTCACCGTGGGCTCGACTCCGGCGCTGCCCTCACGTTCTTCTCCACTCTCTCGCTGTTCCCCGCGACGCTTGCTCTCGTTTCGATCGTCGGGCTGCTCGACCCGCAGGGTGATGCCGTGCGGGTCATTCTCACCGTGCTCGACAGCTACATTCCGAAAGGGAGCGTCGAATCGACCAGGCTTGCCTTGACCCAGTTCACGCGCATCCCCAACCCCGTTGTCGCCCTGGTGATCGGACTCTCGCTCACCGTGTGGGCCGGTGCGAGTTATGCGACGGCATTCGGGCGGGCCGTGAACGCCATCTACGACGTGCACGAGGGTCGCCGGTTCGTGAAACTCCGGCTGCTGATGCTCGTCGAATCGCTCGCGCTCATCGTGCTGTTGAGCGCGCTCGGCATCATCGTGATCGTCACCCCCGACGTCGCTCGAACGGTTGTCACCACGCTGGGCTGGCCCCTGATCGCCGTCGATCTATGGAGCATCGCCAAATGGCCGCTGCTCGTACTGCTGGCAGTCTTCACGGTGATGGTGCTCTACTACGGCTCACCCAATCTGAAGCGGCCGCGGGTGCGATGGCTCACCGTTGGTGCCAGCTTCGCGATCGTGGGCCTCGCCGCCATGACCGTCGGCTATTCGATCTACATCACCGGATTCTCTGCCTACGACCGCTTCTATGGCTTGCTCGGCGGGGCGATCATCACCCTGATCTGGCTCTTTCTCTCGAACCTCGTGCTGGTGGTCGGCGCTGAAGTGGATGCCGAGCTGACGCGCGCCCGGCAATTGCTCGGTGGCATCGAGGCGGAGGAGTCCATTCGGCTCCCGCTGCGAGACAACCGGCGGAACATCATTCTGGCCCGCCGGCTGGAGCGCGACCTGAAGGACGGCCGCGCTATTCGCGAGCGGGCGACTCTGCTCCGTCGACAGGCGCCTGAAGGCCGCTGACGGATTCCACAGTGGTCATCGAAGCCGAATCGACCGCCGCCTGGACCGCGCCGGTCTGAGCAGCATCGCTCAGGGCTTCGGCATCGGCCGAGATCACCGGAATCGCCGAGGTGATCGTTTCGAGACCCGACAGGCGTGCGGGGGAAAGGAGCTTCGTCACGCGTTCCCTGGTCATGAGGTTCGCTTCGACGACCAGGTCGGCGATGTTGCGCCCCGTCAGCAGGGCCGCCTTCGCCAAGGCAGAAGAGGCCGAATAGCCGATGTACGGCGTCAGCGCGGTCACGACCCCCACCGAGGTGGACACGAGCCGGTCGAGCCGGTCGAGGTTGGCCGAGATGCCATCGATGCAGTTCACACGAAGCGTAGTGCAGCCGGCGGTCATCCACGAGATGTTCTGGAGGAGCGAGTGGGCGATGACGGGCTCGAAGGCGTTCAGCTGCAACTGGCCGCCCTCTGCTGCCATGGTGACGGTGACGTCGGCACCGGCGACAGAGAACGCGATCTGGTTGATCACTTCGGGGATGACCGGGTTGACCTTGCCGGGCATGATGCTCGAACCCGCCTGTCTGGCGGGCAGGTTGATCTCGCCGAAACCGGCCTGCGGGCCGCTCGAGAGCAGACGGAGGTCGTTGCAGATCTTGCTGAGCTTGATGGCCGAGCGCTTCAGGATGCCCGAGAGCTGCATGAACACGCCTGCGTCGCTAGTCGCCTCGATGAGGTCGGGAGCGGTCACGTGCGCGAACCCGGTGAGCTCGCGCAGGTGCCTGCGCACGGCGTCGGCATAACGAGGATCAGCCGTGATGCCGGTTCCGATGGCCGTTGCACCGAGGTTGATCTCCCAGAGCAGTGGCACCGTCTCGGCCAGGCGCTGGTTGTCTTCGGTGAGTGTTGTGGCGAAGCCATGGAACTCCTGCCCGAGAGTCATCGGTACAGCATCCTGCAGCTGGGTCCTGCCGATCTTCAGCACATCGTTGAACTCGACACCTTTGCGCCCGAACGAGTCCCGGAGCAGCTCGTGCTCGGCCAGCAACCGCTGCAACCCGAAACAGAGGGCGAGCTTCACTGCCGTGGGGTACACGTCGTTCGTGCTCTGGCTGCGGTTCACGTCGTCGATCGGGTGGAGGAACTGGTATTCGCCCTTGCCCTTGCCCATGAGTTCGAGGGCGATGTTCGTGATGACCTCGTTCGCGTTCATGTTCGACGAGGTACCGGCACCGCCCTGGATGACGCCCACAACGAACTCGTCATGGAACTCGCCATCGCGCACGAGTTGGCACGCCTCGTCGATGACGCGGGCCTTCTCGGGTTCGAGCACACCGATCTCGGCGTTGGCCCGCGCAGCGGCCTGTTTCACGATCACGAGTGCATTGATGAGGTCTGGGTAGACGGAGATGGGCCGGCGGCTGATCGGAAAGTTCTCGAGCGCCCTGGCGGTGTGGATGCCCCAGAAAGCGTAGGCAGGAATCTCGACCTGACCCAGCGAATCCGTCTCAGTCCTGGTCGGGCCGCCGGTGCCGGGGCCGTAGCCCGGCGTGTTCGATGAAGGCACCGTTGCGTTCAGGGTTGCGGTGGAAGAGTCGGTTGCGATTGCTGAAAGGTATGTCTCTGGCACCTCGAAGACACTACTCGCCGCGCGTTCGAACTACGTGAGTTTTCTGAGGAAACCACGGATGAACGCATCTTTCTTCTGTGTGAACGGCGGATACACGAGGTTAAATGTGTCGGGCTTCAGATTCTTGCTCAGTAACGCTTTGCGATGGCTGAACACTTCGACGCTTCGCTGGCCATGGTATGCACCCATGCCGCTTTCCCCCACTCCCCCGAAGGGAAGCCCCGGCACCAGCAGATGCGCCGCCGGCACGCCGAATGCCAGTGCCCCAGACGAGGTCTGGGTGATGAAGCGGCGGCGAGCCGATGCCGATTCGGTGAAGACGTACAGTGCGAGCGGCTTCTCGCCGGCATTGATGAAGCCGATCGCATCGGCGAGCCCGGTGACCTCGACGATCGGGAGGATGGGCCCGAAGATCTCCTGCTGCATGATGGGAGCGGCCCGGCTGACGCCCGAGAGAACAGTGGGTGCGAGGTAGCGGGTGCGGGCATCCGACTGGCCACCGGTCACCACCGTCTCACCCTCGATGAGCTTCGTCAGCCTGCCGAACTGGGCGTCATTGACGACGCGCCCGTAACTCTCGCTCTGTTCCGGATGATCGCCGTAGAACTCGGCGATCACCTCGGCCAGCAGCGGCTCGAGCGCCCGCGCGACCTGGGGCGTCGCCAGCAGGTAATCAGGGGCGACGCAGGTCTGGCCGGCGTTCATGAACTTTCCCCAGGCGATGCGGTGGGCGACGGCCTTCAGATCGACGGTCTCGTCGACGTACACCGGCGACTTTCCGCCGAGTTCGAGCGTCACGGGCGGGAGGTGCTTGACGGCAGCCCGCATCACGATTCGGCCGACCCGGGAGTTGCCCGTGTAGAAGATGTGGTCGAACCGTTCGTTCAGCAACACCGTGGTCTCGTCGACGCCCCCCTCGACCACGGCGATCGCGCGATTGTCGAGGTATCGACGGAACAGGGAGGCGAAGGCGGCTGAGGTGGCAGGGGCGAGTTCGCTCGGTTTGGCGACCACGGCGTTCCCGGCGGCAATCGCCCCGATGATCGGCACCAGCAACAGCTGCACGGGGTAGTTCCACGGGGAGATCACCAGAACGACACCGACGGGCTCGAGAACGGTCTTCGCCGTCGAGGGCGCGATGAGCAGCGGCGTGCTCACCCGGCTGGGCCTGAGCCACCGGCGCAACCGCGCGAGCGTGTAGTCGATCTCGGCGATGACAAAACCGATCTCGGTGAGTTGGGCCTCTGCCGGGTTCTTGCGGAGGTCTGCCAGTAGCGCAGCTTCGATCTCTGCGGTGCCCTCGATGAGAAGGGAGCGCAGGGCCCTGAGCTGGGAGACCCGCCACGCGTACGGTTTTGTCACACCCCGTTCGTACGTGCTGCGCAGTCGATCGACAACGTCGGGAATCGTCACTCCAGCACCTGTGCTCATTCCCTCATCGTACGACCGATGAGACGCTGATTCACCCCTGTGAACGCGGTGAATACCGGGGATCGAAGGTGATCTTCACGCCGATCGGATGCTCGTCGCTGACTTCGGCCCACGCCCCGGGTTGCCCGTCGAGAACCGGCACTCCAGAACGCGCGAAAGCAGCCCATGCCCGGCGCAGTCGGGAGCCGAGCTCATCGAGGTCCGCCCAGTCGACGCCGCCGAGCATCGGTGAGCCCTGCCAGAACTCCTCGTCGGCCCAGAAGAACGGCAGTTCGATGCAGTGGCACGCTCCCCACACGGTGCTGCGTGGCCGCCAATCGAATCGATAGGTGTAGACGTGCGCACCGCTGCCGGCCAGCAATCGTGCCAATTCGAGCGTCGGTGCGCCGAACACCCGGTTCGTCAGAATTCGCGACAGCGGTTCGGTGGCCG
Source organism: Subtercola sp. PAMC28395 (assembly GCF_018889995.1). Lineage (NCBI taxonomy): Bacteria > Bacillati > Actinomycetota > Actinomycetes > Micrococcales > Microbacteriaceae > Subtercola > Subtercola sp. PAMC28395. Next base: position 2,691,233 of record NZ_CP076547.1, read on the forward strand.
GGCGCACCACGCTGCGCGCTCGAGCCCTCCGGAGCGCGGGAACTGCATCGAGAAACGGTGTGAAATCGTCTCTGTTGTAGCCGATCAGCACATCGACCGATGCTGCTCTGGCTCGCCACCTCGTCTGGCGCCGCTCGGGCAGCGAGATGGGCCAGGCACCGGGCGTCGGCGCGTACGGCATACCCGCCGTGAGCCTGTCGCCGCTCAGCCCCTGCGTGGCTGCAACCTGGGCGGCGAGCATCCGTTCGACCGGCGCTGTGACAGGGTCTTCACCGAGCGCGCGCAGCACGTTCGCGGTCAGTTGCGGGCTGAGCTTCTGCCGCTCGCGGTCGAGGCCGAGCGGCGGGCTCTGCAGGATGGCCCGCGAGAAGAGTCCGTCGGCCTCGGGAATCGAGAGCAGGTGGGCAATCGCATCGGCTCCCGCCGATTGCCCGAAAACGGTGATGGAGTCAGGGTCGCCTCCGAAGCTCGCGATATTGGTCTTCACCCAGCGAAGGGCTTCGAGCTGGTCGGCCACGCCCAGGTTTGCGGGCGCAACACCGTCGATGGCGAGGTAGCCGAAGACACCGAGCCGATAGTTGACGCCGACCACGATGACGTCTCCGTCGCGCACGATTCTCGCCGAGTCGTAGATGTCACCCGAACCCGAACCGTTGACGTAGGCGCCACCGTGGATCCACACCATGACCGGTTTCTTCGCGGTTCCTGTGGCGGGTGCCGTGATCGTCAGGAAGAAACAGTCCTCGTCCATGGGCGGCACCGGCTTGGGCAACGCAAGGAGGGCGAGACCGAATGGCGGCTGGGGGCACATCGGGCCATTGAGCTGCGCCTCGCGCACTCCCTGCCACGGATGCTCGGCGACCGGCAGTTCGAATCTGCTGGCCCTGGCGTACCGCACCCCGCGGAACCGCAGGAGATCCCCGTCGACACGGCCGCGAAGAGTTCCGTTCGGTGTCTCGACGTCAACAGTTTCGATGCGACTAGACGCGCTGTCGACCGAATCGACGCCGAATGTTTCCAGCGGTATCGTCACCGAATCACCTCCCTGCCAGTACATCTTCGAGGGTGCGCTGCGGGTGACCGGTGAGCACGACGACGTCATCGCTCACCGCAGCCAGCTCGCCGTCCCGAATTCCTGTGTAGGTACTCACCCAGGCGTCGACGATGAAGTCGGGCGCCCCGTAGTGCGCCCTCGACGCGTAGGCCTCCTCGACGGTCTCATTCTCGAACCGCAGCTTCTGACCGGTCGCCAGAGAGGTTCGACGAGCGACATCGGCGAAGGTCACAGCCTCACCCCCCGTGAGTTCGTACACCGCGTTCCGGTGACGTTCAGGGTGCAGGAGAACCGCCACCGCCGAATCGACGACGTCAGCTCGCGCCACTGCTGCGATCAGTCCGTCGCCGGCTGGCCCCCTGATCACCCCGTCGTCGCCCGCCCACAACGGCAGTAGGTCGAGGTAGAAGTTGTCGCGCAGAAACGTGAAATCGACACCGCTTGCCCGGATCACCTCTTCAGTGGCACCATGGTCCCGGGCCAGGGTGAACCCTGCTGCGGGGCCGGCACCTGTGAACGACGTGTAGACGATATGGCTGACCCCGGCCTCCAGTGCCGACTGGACGAACTGCACGTGTTCGGCGACGCGGTCTGGCGATTCGGCGGCCGAGACCATGAACAACACGTCAACCCCTCCGAGCGCCCGGATGCCCGACTCCCCATCGCCGTACGTCGCCGTTGCGACAGTCACATCGGCGTTCGAACCCTCGAATGCCGGGGCCCGCGACGCATCCCGCACGACCAGACGCAGACTGGTGCCGGCGTGGCCGCCCCGACTCGTGTCAACCAGCGACCTCGCGACCGCGCCGCCGATCTTGCCCGTCGCGCCGGTGACGCCGATTGTCGGAGCCGTACTCGTTTCGCTCACAGTGCTTGGCTCCGATTCTGTCGACGGGTCCTGGTTGTGGCGTGGATGTTCTCGATGATCTCCGTGATCGCCTGCGAGTCCCGCGGGTCGACCGGAAGGGGTGCGCCGGTTGTCAGGGCGTCTGCCAGTTGGGAGTAGAAACCGGCGTAGCTCCCCCGCCGGGTCTCGACCGGTGCGAGGTCTCCGTCGATGCCGAGAACTCCCCACTCGTGCTTCGGGGAGACCCCGAATCCTTCGTCGTTCGGCACTGCGCCGGCGATCAGCGCGGGCTCCTGACCATCGAGGCCGAACTTCGTGTACGCCCCCTTCGACCCGAGCATCCGGAACCGGGGGCCCTTCTGAGCCGCGAATCCGCTCATCCAGAGATGACTGGTCACGCCAGATTCATGGGTCAGGGCGAGGAAGACGTCGTCTTCGGCGGGGGCGCCAGGTCGCCTGGTCGCAAGTTCGGAGTAGATCTCGGCGGTGGGCCCGAACAACTGCAGGGCTTGGTCGATGAGGTGTGGGCCCAGGTCGAAGAGAATTCCCCCGCCTTCTGCCACCGTCGCCTCACCCTTCCAGGCCCGCCCACCCTGCGGCTTCCACCACTCGAAGCGCGATTCGAAGTGGTGGATCTCGCCGAGCGCACCGCCCGCCACCAGGTCGGAGACCGTCTGGAAGTCGCCGTCCCACCGCCGGTTCTGAAACACGGTAAGGAGAAGACCCCGCTCTTCGGCCCGGGTGATCAGATCGAGACCCTCGCCCGAGTTCGTGGTGAACGGCTTGTCGATCACGATCGAAAGCCCGGCGTCGATCGCCGCTGATGCAAGTGCGTAGTGCGCAGAGGGAGGGGAACTGATCACAACCAGATCGACATCGTCTGCGACCTCGAAGAACTCTGGCACCGACGCGATGACGGACGTCTCCGGGTAACGAGCGTGGGCATCCGCCTGTCGTGCCGGATCACCGGTCACAATGGCGTCGAGAGAGAAACGAGCATCCGCGGCAAGGAACGGCGCGTGGAAGACCCGGCCGCCCAGGCCGAACCCGATCAGTGCGGTGCGAATGGGTGCCTGGAACAGTTCAGCAGTACGGGTCATGCTGCAACCCTAGCGAGGCGAAATACTTGTTGTCTCCTAAGGAATATCCACGCCGCCACTCGCGTTGAAGGAGCAGTGAAGCCAGACTCCAGAATCCCGACCGAAGCCAGCCCACGAGACCTGACCGTCGAAGACTCCCTTGGTGTACTGACGGAACGCGAGAGGAAGCGTCTCACCAAGCCCTCGAGTGAACGGGCCATCATCGCGACCCTCGCCTTCACCGGCCTCATCGCCGCTTTCATGCAGACCCTGGTCACGCCGATCACGCCCCAGCTGCCGCTGCTGCTGAACACCACTGCCTCGAACGCGACCTGGATCCTGACGGCCACCCTGCTCGCCGCAGCCATTTCGACGCCCATCAGCGGCCGACTCGGCGACATGTTCGGCAAGCGACGCATGGTCCTGATTCTTCTGGTTCTCCTGCTCGCCGGCTCCGTCGTTTCTGCACTGTCGAACGACGTGCTCGTCATGATCATCGGGCGCGTCCTGCAGGGTACGGGTCTTGGAGTGATCGCCCTGGGTGTCAGCATCCTGAGAGACGTTCTGCACCCGGCACGACTCGGCGCGGCTGTCGCACTGGTGAGCGCGACGCTGGGCATCGGCGGCGCAGTGGGACTGCCGGTTTCGGCCCTCATCGCCCAGAACCTCGATTGGCACTTCCTGTTCTGGCTGGCCGGGCTCCTGGCACTGGTGGCACTCGTGCTGGTGTTCCTCGTCGTTCCGGTGAGCACGCTTCGCACCGGCGGCTCGTTCGATTTCGTGGGCGCGATCGGTTTCGCGATAGGTCTGGTGGGCATCCTGCTCGCCGTCTCGAAGGGCAGCGAGTGGGGCTGGGCCAGCCCGGTCACGCTCGGGATGCTCGGCGGCGGTGTGCTCGTGCTGGTGCTGTGGGGTTTGTTCGAGCTCCGCACGAGCAACCCTCTCGTCGACTTGAGGATTGCCGCACGACGGCCTGTGCTCCTCACGAACCTGGCCTCGATCACAGTGGGATTCGCCTTCTTCGCGAGCGCGGCAGTGCTCCCCCAGTTGCTCGAGGCACCCACCTCCACCGGAGTCGGCCTCGGCCAGAGCCTGCTCATCGCGAGCCTGTGCCTGATGCCCAGCGGCCTGGTGATGTTCTTCATGTCGCCCGTGGCGGCTCGACTCAGCGCAGCGCGCGGCCCCCGCACGAGCCTCGTTCTCGGCGGCATCATCATCGCGGTCGGCTACGCGCTTGCCATCGGCTTGATGACCGAAGTGTGGCACGCGGTCTTCGTGGCGACTGCGGTGGGGTTCGGGGTCGGGTTCGCCTACGCAGCGATGCCGACGCTGATCATGCACGCTGTACCTGCGACTGAGACGGCGGCGGCGAACGGACTGAACTCTGTGATGAGGAGCCTCGGTTCCACAGTGGCCGCAGCCGTTCTCGGTCTGATCCTGTCATCGAATGTCGTCATCTCGGCTGGGCACCCGATTCCCACCCAGGGGGCGTTCCAGCTCTGTTTCGCCATAGCTGCTGCGGTGGCCCTGCTCGGAGTCGTCGCCGCGTTCTTCATTCCGCGGAGGGAACCCGCCTATCGCTCAACCAGCATTCCCCAGGCCGTCGGTTCACGCGCCTGAGCCGATCTAAGGTAGGTGTTCATGAACACCCCTGAACTTCTGCTCATCCTTGCGGGTTCCCTGGCCGTGAGCGCGTTCGCGCGCTGGAGGGGCTGGCCGGCGCCGCTGCTGGTCGTCGCCGTCGCACTCGGCGTGTCATTCATTCCGGGCATCCCGCCGGTGGAGATCGACTCGGAGGTCATTCTCACAGTCGTGCTGCCACCGCTGCTCTACTCGGCGGCATTGGACGTCTCATTCCAGAACTTCACCCAGAGCGTTCGTCACATCAGGCGCTTGGGTGTCGGGCTCGTCATCGTGACGACCGTGGTCGTGGGCCTCATCGCGTACTGGATCGTCCCCGAGTTGACTCTGCCGGGCGCATTGCTTCTCGGGGCGATCGTCGCCCCGCCCGATGCGGTCTCTGCCGCTGCGATCGGGCGACGCCTCGGCCTGCCGCGCGGAGTCATGACTGTTCTCTCGGGTGAGAGTCTCATCAACGATGCCGCGGCGCTCACACTCTTCCGGGTCTTCATTGCCATCATCGGGGGGTCGGCGCTGAGCTTCGGAGGGGTCATCGGCACCTTCGTCCTCGCGATCGTGGTCGGCGTGGTCGTCGGACTCGCGATCGGGGTCGTAGTGCAGTTCGTGAGAGTCAGACTCAGGGATTCAGTGGTGGCAGCGACTCTCGGTCTCCTGGTTCCCTTCGGCGCCTACGCCGCAGGCGAGGCGCTCCATGGATCAGGCGTTCTCGCCGTGGTCGCAGCCGGACTCTACATCGGTTACAACTCGCCGAAAACCGGCTACGAGACGAGACTCCAGGAACGTCCGGTGTGGAGTTCGATCGACCTTCTGTTTGAAGGCTTCGTCTTCGCCCTCATCGGCCTGCAGGTCTTCAGCGTCACACAGAACGTGGCATCCAACTCACTGGGCCTTGCGAAATCCATCGGCCTCGCCGCCGCCGTCTTCGCCGTGGTCATCCTGGTCAGGCCGGTATTCGTCTACACCGCGTACTTCCGGGCCCGATGGCAGGCCCGCGCGCAGAAGAAGATCCCGATATTGCGGCACTTGGCTTCCAAACACGAGCCAGAGCTCTCCTGGCAGGAACTCGCTGTCATATCGTGGTCGGGAATGCGAGGTGTCGTCACTCTTGCTGCGGCCGCTGCAGTGCCGGTGGTGACTGCCGCCGGGCCTGTCGCGCAACGCGACACCATCAACCTCGTGGCCTTCGTCGTGACGATCGGCACTCTGATCGTGCAGGGGCTTAGCCTGCCGTGGGTCATTCGAAGACTCTCCGTCGCCGACCTCGGCCAGGCAGAACGCGATGCCGAAGACGAGGTTCGCATCTTCGAACGGAGTGTCCGGGAGACGAAGGACTACATCGACGAGCACCACGATGAGTGGGCCGCCCGCTACGGAACCGCGGAACTCGACCGCTCACTGGGTACGCTGATCAGCCAGTTCGAACGCCAGGTCGCGGTTCTGCTCGACGAACACGACCTCGAAGAACAGGACATCGACTCCGCCGGTGTCGACACCTCGACAGTGCGAGCACCCCGGTTGAGCGGGCCGGAGCTCACCGAACTGCGACGCGAGCTTCTCGACCATCGCCGGTCGATCATCATCCGTGAGCGCAACAATGGTGAACTCGATGAAGAGGTCATGCGCAGTGTTCTGCGCGGCATCGACTCCGAGCAGTTGGCGCTCGACACCTCGGCGATGACGCGCAACCGCCGCTGACCGCGCTTCGCCTGCTCCCCAGGCAACACCGTCGGCTGACGGGGGACTATCGTGAACAGTGATGAGTGAAGCTCTGCAGCCAGAACCCCGACCCGGCCTTCGACGGTGGGCGGTCACGCACCTCAGCCCTGTTCGCCGCTACTACGCTGACGATCGGGTGAAGGGTGTGAAGACGCGCGACTCCGCGTTGGGGGCGCCCTTCGAGCACGTCTCGCTTCGCAGCTACTCCCCGCCTCTCGCGTCAAGTACGAATGGAACGGCACCCAGGGTGCTCTACTTCGCCGCCAGCTCGGAACTGCGCTGGCACGGGGCACGTACCGGCGCGTGGCTTGCGAGCAGGCTGTGCCGCCGGCTGTCGCTGACGGTCGTGGTGGTCCAGATCGGGGAGGGGACCGGCGATGCACGGGAGGCGGCATTCCGTGCGCTGGAGCAGTGCGCACTCGAAGCCCCATCTGCCCTGCTCGCCGTTGTCGGCACCGGAGACGGAGCAGCTCTGGCCGCCAGAACAGCAATGCGGGCCCGTGATTCGCTCGAAAGCGGTGCACCGCAGCTTGTTCGGCAAGCCCTCATCTCGCCGGACTTCGCGTTGTTGATCGGGCCACCCGCGACAGCAGAGGCCGAAGTGGTCTCGCTGGTCGCCCGCCTGAGCGAGCTCCCACCAACCCTCCTACAACGGGATGCCGTATCCGGAACGCCTGATCCCCGCGAAGATCTGCCGGAGTTGCTGCGCGAAGCCGCCGTTGCAGTGCGGGTGATCGACTATCGGCCAGATCCACTGTGCTGGGCCGAATTCCCTCGGGCCGTCGGACATTCCACTGTCGCCGCAGACGCCCTTGAAGCGTTCCTCCGGCGAGGCCTTCTCGACAACGGTTTCGACGTCGTCCCGGCCTGGAATCTGCACTGACCCCGGGGGTCGTATTGTTGGTCTGTGCCCACAATCGCGCCCGAACCCGAACCTCGGAACGACACCGTCGGTGAAACCGCCCGACACGTCATCACCGACGGAGACACACGTCCGAACGGGCGAGTGAGGCACTGGCTCCTGCAGGGCCTCCTCGACCAGTCCGGCCGTTACCAGGGGTCGTACGCAGCGAAGGCCGAGAAGACGCACAGCTGGTGGCGTGTCATGTGCCTGACGGGTGTCGACTACTTCTCCACCCTGGGCTACCAGCCGGCTATCGCGGCATTGGCAGCGGGACTCCTTTCGCCGTTCGCGACCATCGTTCTTGTTCTGCTCACCCTCTTCGGCGCCCTTCCGGTCTACCGCCGGGTTGCCAAAGAGAGCTTCAAGGGCGAGGGATCCATCGCCATGCTCGAGCGACTGTTGCCGTGGTGGGGCGGCAAGCTGTTCGTTCTCGTACTGCTCGGGTTCGCCGCGACCGACTTCATGATCACCATCACTCTCTCCGCGGCAGACGCGACAGCTCACGCCATCGAGAATCCTTTTGCGCCGTCGTGGTTCCATGGCAATGAGGTGATCATCACTCTGGTTCTTGTCGCCCTTCTCGGAGCCGTCTTCATCAGGGGGTTCAAAGAGGCCATCGGCATAGCAACTGTACTGGTCGCCGTCTACCTGCTACTGAACCTGGTGGTGGTAGCCGTCTCGATCGCCCACGTCTTTGAGAACACCGTTGTGATCAGTGACTGGTGGTCGGCACTCAACGCCCAGCACGGCAACCCGTTGGTCATGGTTGGAATCGCGCTGATCGTGTTCCCCAAACTGGCGCTCGGGCTCTCGGGTTTCGAGACCGGCGTGGCCGTCATGCCCCAGATCACGGGTTCACCGAGCGACACTCCGGTGAACCCGACTGGGCGAATCCGCGGAACGTGGCGCCTGCTCACGACGGCGGCACTCATCATGAGTTCGTTCCTCATCGCCTCGAGCATCGTGACGACACTGCTGATTCCCCAGTCTGAATTCCAGGCGGGCGGGGCCGCGAACGGCAGGGCCCTGGCATATCTGGCCCACGAGTACCTGGGAGCTGGGTTCGGTACATTCTACGACATCAGCACCATCGCCATCCTCTGGTTCGCCGGGGCGTCAGCAATGGCCGGCCTGCTGAACCTCGTACCGAGGTACCTGCCGAGATACGGAATGGCTCCCCAATGGGTGCGGGCAGTACGACCTCTCGTGCTCGTCTTCACGGCGATCGCATTCATCATCACCATCGCGTTCAACGCGAGCGTCGATGCGCAGGGCGGGGCCTACGCCACCGGTGTGCTCGTGCTCATCACCTCTGCCTCGGTTGCTGTGACGTTGTCTGCACGCAGACAGAAACAGCCCAAACGCACGATCGGCTTCGGAATCGTCTCCCTCGTGTTTTTGTACACGACCGTGGCGAATGTCTTCGAACGTCCCGACGGCGTCAAGATTGCCGCGCTCTTCATCGTCGGAATCCTGGGAATCTCGCTCGTCTCACGCATCCAACGGTCGTTCCAGCTGCGGGCGACCTCCGTCACCCTCGATGAATCGGCCCTCGCGTTCGTTCGTGCCGACGCGGATCGAGGGGTCATCAACCTCATCGCCAACGAACCGGACGACGGCAGCGCGCTCGAATATCGCATCAAGAACAAAGAGGAACGGCACGACAGCCACATACCGACCAGCGCGAAGGTGATCTTCGTGGAGGTCTACCCGGCCGACTCATCAGACTTCGAAGAAGACCTCGTCGTTCGTGGCGTCACCAAACACGGCTACCGTGTACTCGAAATACGAAGCGGAAACATCCCGAACACTCTTGCCGTCGTGCTTCTGACGATTCGCGACGAGACAGGCGTCGTGCCCGAGATCTACTTCGAGTGGACCGAAGGCAATCCCCTTTCGAACATGCTCAAGTTCCTCATCACGGGCGGCGGCGAGGTTGCCCCGGTGACCCGCGAAGTGCTCCGCGAGGCTGAGAAGGACGTGAAGCTGCGCCCCGCCGTGCACGTGAGTTGAAACGCGCAGCACTCATCGGCCCCTTCTGAAGATTCGCTCGTCTGAGCGTCGCGATCTCTTCGGAGAAGGATTCGTGTGACCGGGCCAGCTCTGCCCTCATCTCTTCCAACTGGGTTGCCAGCGCATCGATATGGTCGACATTCGCGCTCTCGACTCGCGCCTCTCCGCTTCGGACACGATCGACGAGCCAGCTGGCGAGAGTTGCGGTGATCACACCCAGGAGAGCGATTCCCGCGATCATCAGGCCGACCGCGATCAGGCGCCCCTCGCCGGTGATCGGAACATAATCGCCATACCCGACGGTGGTGATCGTCACGAAAGCCCACCACAACGCATCTCCGAAGTTCGTGATCGAAGCGCCGGGCGTGTTCTGTTCCGCATCGAGGATTCCCAGCGCGGCAATCAGCACGAGCAGACTTGCCGAGCCGATCACGTAGGTCGCGACCCTGCCCCGGAAGGCGGTACCTGCCGTTCTCTGCAAAACGGTCCACAGCATGACCAGTCGCAGCAACCGGAGCGGCCGGAGCATGGGCAGAGCCACGATCAGAAATTCGAGAATGTGCGTGAAGAACCATCGCAGTCTGCGAGGGGCGAGCACCAGGTTCGCGACGTAGTTGACGACGAAGAACGCCCAGACCGCCCACATGACGATCTCGGCGGCAAGGTTCGCTGCACCCTTGAGATTGCCGATGACATCCCAGGAGTAGGCGACCAGAAAGACGATCGACACGACGGTGAGCGGCCATTCCGCGGCCGAATTCCACGCGGCTTGCCCCTCATCGCTTCGAGTGAAGCCGAACGAGCGCAACCGCGAGCGGGAAAACGTCTGGGCGGGGCCATCCAAGCCTTCCCCTCCGCTCCTGCCGGGCAGCGCCTCGGTCAGGACATCGGTGATCCGGTCGGTGATGGCGGCGGCGTTCGCCTCGTCTTCCGCATCGAACGATGCCGTCTGATCGACTGTCGGCGAATCGTCGCCACGGGCGCTTGAATCCGACACCTCCGCATAGGAACCGGCGAAGCGAGCTTGTGACCTGGAGCGTGAGGTGCGATTTTTCATGAATAGCCCCGTCGTTGAGGGCCGCTAGCCCACTCGCGGCCGCCTGCAGTGTGGTGTCAGCCTACCGGGATCGCGATGGAAGCCATTTCTTGGCCGCCGTGAACTCGTCGCGGGCACGACTGTACTCTTCGATTGCGTAATCAGAGCGCTGCTGTTCGATGGCGTGGAGGCGACCATAGCCGAAAGTGTTCTCACCCTCGGCAAACGCCAGTTCGGAGCTGGCGAGCAGGAGCTGCTGCAACAGCATGCTGTCACGGTATTCGCCCAGGGCCGTCTGCACACCCTCGGCCGCGCGTGCCAGTCTCCCGGCTTTCTCGCCGAAGATCGCGGTTTCTCCCGTGCTGAGCGCCTCGACCGCAAAACGGAGGCGGCGTGCGGCCTTCCGAACCCGGTGCGTCCGTTGGTTCCATTCCGTGGCGTTTGAAGCCTGGTTGACCCCTGCCATCCTCCGCTTGACGCGGGCATAGTCCGTCACGATCCCCTCGGCAAGAGCCCTGGCCGCTGGACGCTGCGCGGCCTTGGGCAGAACGGCGCGCGCTGCCAGGTGCTCGAGCGCATCGAGCAACCTGAAGTACCGATCGCTGGTCATGAGGTCGTGCAGTCGTTCGAGGGCCCTGTGGTACTCGGCCTCCTTCTGCACGACGACGCGGGCGAGCACGGCCTCGTGCATCCGCTTGTTCGACTGGGACCGCACGAGGTTCCTCGCCCGGTCGTGCATGACCTGGGGGTCACGGGCCCCGCCCAGGGTCTGCCCGAGCACTTCGAGCTCGGATTCCAGAAAGGTCGATTCTGGTGCAGGGAGAAGCGTGCGGTAACTCGCGAACACGCTGCGCAGACGCCGCACTGAGGAGCGCATTTCATGGATGGCACCGGCCTCGTCCTGGCGCACCTGCGGGTCTGCGGCGACAAGCCTCTCGGTGAGAGAGGTGATCGCGGCACGGAGCACGTCGCCGGCCGTGCTCCGCGAGGTCAGAACCCAGCGGGGACCGAGCTCACCGAGCTTCTCCTTTCCGAGAGCGTGCGCGAGTTTGGAGATACTCGAGGCCGGGCTCGCGCCGGCCTCGCTGAGCTGTTTCTCGATCGAATCGAGCAGGGCGTCTCGCTTCTTCGGAGACCCGGGAGCATCGTCGGTCAACTCGACCTCCCACTCCCGCCAGACCCTCAGTTGGCCGGTAGCGACATCTCCCGCAGACACGAGGTCATCGCAGACCTCGGCGATGGCAACGTCGTCGGCGCCGAACAGGCATGTCGTCGTTCGGGTTGTGGTGATCCGGGCAACCGGTGAGACAGGGCGGTTCCGAAGGTGCACCATCACGAGGTCCAGAACCGCGTCGGGAATGGGGCCGTCCTCGCCCAGCGGCCAGTGCAGTTCGAGACGACCCTCGTCGCCGGGAAGCTTGATGTGCCAGCCCTGGTCTGAACCGCCGGTTCGCCGCCGCAGCACGATGCGCTGCGCAGCAAGCGCGAGATCTGCTGTGTCGTAGTAGACGGCCTCCAGTGTCGTGGTCTCCGGAGCCGACACGTGAACGACAAGACCGGCGCCTGTCAGATCGGGTACGACCGCCGCAGCATCGACGTCGTACTTTCGCTCGATCTCGATGTGCATCTGAGGGGACATCTGCTTTACCTCTACTTCCGTCACTCACGGTAACGTATCCGGCCTGTACGCAGGCGGCAGAGTGCGACCAGCACCCTGCGCCGGTGCGGAGTACGGTTGAAGGATGCCCACCGGTACTCCCCCGATTGCACAGAAGATCGCCCACCGACGAGAGCACCACAATGATGTGGTGATCGACAACTATGAGTGGCTCCGAGACAAGGAGAGCGAAGAGGTCCTCAACCACCTGCGTGCGGAGAACGACTGGACCGACAGCCAGTTGCTGCCTCTCGCGGGTCTCCAGCAGAGTATCTTCGACGAAATCAAGCGCCGCACCCGCGAAACCGACCTCTCTGTTCCCGTGCGCGATGGAGCGTGGTGGTACTACACCCGCACCATCGAAGGCAGCCAGTACGGCGTGCATGCGCGGGCCCCGATCGCCTCGCCGGATGACTGGAATCCACCTGTGCTCGACCCGGGAGTCGCCGTGCCGGGCGAGGTGATCGTTCTCGATGACAATGCCGAGGCCGAGGGCCACGACTTCTATTCGCTCGGCAGTTTCGATGTGAGTGCAGACGGTAGCTACCTCGCCTACGGGATCGACACCGTGGGTGATGAACGCTACACACTGCGCATCCGTGATCTCGTCACTGGTCTCGATCTGCCCGACACGATCGAAGACACCTCTCCCGGCGCCACTTTCGGCGCCGATTCGACGTATGTCTTCTACCCGACCGTCGACCCCTCCTGGCGACCTGACACCATCTGGCGCCACGAAGTCGGCACCGTCGCCTCTGACGATGTCGCCGTCTTCACCGAACCTGACGAGCGGTTCTGGGTCGGTGTGGGCCTCACCCGCAGTCGCCGCTACCTCGAAATAGCTGCCTCATCGAGTGTCACCAGCGAATCCCGCCTGCTCGACGCTTCGACCCCTCTGGGCGAATTCACGGTGGTCTGGCCGCGAACGGAGGGCGTCGAATACTCCCTCGAACACGCCGTCGTCGAAGGCGAAGACCGGCTCCTCATCACTCACAACGCGAGCGGAGACAATTTCGAGGTGGTCGACGTCGCAGTGGATGATCCCACCGACGCGTCACGTCAACGGGTCATCCTCGCCCACGACCCCCTCGTGAGACTCGAAGGCGTGGATGCCTTCCAGGGTTTTCTGAGCGTCGAGTATCGCCGCGACGCGCTGAGCCGGGTCGCCGTGATGGCGCTCGGCGCCACACCAGGCACGGGATACGGCACGCTCACCGAACTCCCCTTCACCGAGACCCTGTTCACCGTTGGGACGGGCGGCAACCCCGAATGGTCGCAACCGACCCTGCGCGTCGGCTTCACCTCTTTCGTCACGCCCTCCACGGTGTACGACTACGTCGTCTCGACCGGTGAGCTGCGCGTTCTCAAACAACAGCCTGTTCTCGGCGCCTACAACCCCGATGACTACACCCAGCGGCGCGAATGGGCGACGGCCGACGACGGCACCCGCGTGCCGCTCTCCCTGGTCTACCGAAGCGACACCCGCATCGACGAGACTGCCCAGCCGGTCATCCTCTACGGCTACGGTTCCTACGAAGCGAGCATCGACTCCTCGTTCTCGGTCGCCAGGCTCTCGCTGCTCGACCGCGGGGTCGTCTTCGCCATCGCCCATGTGCGCGGCGGCGGCGAACTCGGGCGCTGGTGGTACGAGTCCGGCAAGACCCTCACCAAACGCAACACCTTCAGCGATTTCATCGCGTGCGCCCGGCACCTCATCAACATCGGTGCCACAACGCCGCAGCTGCTCGTTGCACAGGGAGGGAGTGCAGGAGGCCTCCTCATGGGCGCCGTTGCAAACCAGGCGCCCGAACTCTTCGCCGGCATTCTCGCGCAGGTGCCGTTCGTCGACCCGCTCACCTCGATTCTCGACCCCTCGCTGCCCCTCACCGTCATCGAGTGGGATGAGTGGGGCGATCCCCTCCACTACCCGGGCGTCTACGCGTACATGAAGTCCTATTCGCCCTACGAAAACGTACGCGACGGGGCAGAATACCCGCGCATCCTCGCCATGACAAGCCTCAACGACACCAGGGTGCTCTATGTCGAACCCGCCAAGTGGGTCGCCCGGCTGCGCGAAGCGGGGGCCACTCCCCTGCTGAAGACAGAGATGTCGGCCGGTCACGGCGGCGTGAGCGGCCGCTACGCGCGCTGGAAGGAGACGGCCTGTGAATATGCATGGATGCTCGACGTTTTGGGTCTCGCGTAGGGTGGGAGGGCAACGCAGAGCGTAAGGGGTCGGGCTGATGGCAGAAATGGGCACAACGCAGATCGGCGGCGTCGACGAAGTCGCGCTGGTCGATGCTCTCGCCCTGTGGATGCCGTCGCAGCGCTGGTTCCAGGGAAAGGGAACCCAGCCAGACCTGCGGCTGGTCGGCAGCTTCGAATTCACCCCTGGGCCCGCTGCGGATCCGGGTACTCACCTCGTGACGGCTCTGGTGCTCGACGAAGGCGGCCCTCAGGGCAAGCTCTATCAGGTGCCGATAACCGTTCGGCGCGATCGGATGCCCGGCGAAAGCCAGCCGCTCATTGCAGTCTTCGACCACCCCGGGCCGTCGGCCTTCGTCTACGACGGCACGCACGATCTCGACTACTCTTCTGCTCTGCTCGACCTGGTCACGCGCGACGGAGTGACCGCAGCTGAAGGCGCCTCGGCAAGTATCGGTGGCGCCACTGCGAGCGGCCGAAGCCAGACCCCCGGGCATCCACTTGTCGTCGTCTCGTCGAAAGTCCTGAGTGGCGAGCAGTCGAACACCTCGATCATCATGACGGTGACCACCGCTGACGGCGAGCCTGCCCCTGGCGTCATCTGCAAGGTCTTCCGGGTGCTCCACCACGGCAACAACCCCGATGTGGTTCTGCAGTCAGCGCTGGCCAAGGCCGGGTCTGACAAAGTCCCGGCCTCCATCGGCAGCGTCGTGGGCCAGTGGCAGGACTCCCGGATGCCCGACGGCCGCACCTCTGGTCATCTGGCCTTCGCACAGCAGTTCCTGCCGGGGGTCGAAGACGCGTGGCGAGTCGCCCTCGAATCGGCACGCAAGGTCGAATCGTTCACGGCAGAAGCACGAGCGCTCGGTGCAGCGACGGCAGAGGTTCACGAGACGCTCGCAGAGGTCATGCCGACGCTCGCACCGTCGCCTGAACTCATCGCCGGCGTACTGGCGAGTATGCGTCGGCGCCACGCTGGGGCTGTGCGGGAGGTACCAGCTCTCGCCGCACACAGCGAAGCGATCGAGCACCTGTTCGAAGTCGCCGCGGCCAGCCCGTGGCCCCGGCTGCAGCGCATCCACGGGGACTACCATCTGGGCCAGGTGCTCGCCGTACCCGATGGTGGGTGGGTACTCGTCGACTTCGAAGGAGAACCGCTCCGCCCGATGGTCGAGCGAAACCAGCCTGACCTGACCCTTCGTGACATCGCTGGCATGCTGCGATCATTCGACTACGTCGCGGGCTCGTTCGCCCAGTCACACCCCGGAGACGAGAAGCTCGGCGACGATGCCGCCGCGTGGGCACACGAGGCCAGGGACGCGTTTCTCGACGGCTACGCTGAACGTTCAGGCATCGAGTTGCGCGCAAACCGTGCCCTGCTTGATGCGTTCGAGATCGACAAGGCGCTCTACGAAGCGATCTACGAAGTGCGCAACCGGCCGAGCTGGGTGACGATTCCTGTCACCGCCGTGGCGAGACTGGCGAATCGCCGTCGCTGACAGGCTCGTCGTCACAGCCAGCCGCGGCGCTTGAACATCACGTAGAGGCCGGTGCTGAGTGCCACCATGAGTCCGATGGCCGCAGGGTAACCCCAGGCGAAATGCAACTCGGGCATGATGTCGAAGTTCATACCGTAGATACCGGTCACGACCGTCGGCGCGAAGAAGATCGCCGCCCACGCTGAGATCTTCTTGACCTCGTCGTTCTGGTGGTTGCTTGTCTCTGCGAGCTTCTTCATGTCTTCGTTCTGGCGCTGGGCCACGAGCGTGGCGTTCACCGTCAGGATCTCGCGAAGGGTCTGTCGAAAACCGTCGACCCGGTCGTTGACGACCGTGACGTGGTCGAGAACGTCACGAAAGGCGCGCTTCAACTCGATCGTGCCGTCGACCTGGTCGAACAGGGCCCGAAGCGTCTCGAGCATGCCCGTCAGCGGGAGTGTGGCGCGCTGGAAGTCGAGCACCTCCTGTGACAACTCGTAGATGCGCCGGGAGACCTGGGGGTCTCCTTCGAAGACCTGTGCCTCGATCTGGTCGATGTCGGTCTCGAGGCCGGCGACGACCGGCGCGTACTGGTCGACCACCGCATCCATGATGGCGTAGAGCACGGCCACCGGCCCGAGAGCCAGAAGCTCGGGTTCGCTCTCCATGCGCCTGCGCACAACCGAGAGGTCAGGAGATTCACTGTGGCGAACCGAGATCACGAAGTTCGGGCCGACGAAGATATGCAGCTCGCCGAATTCGACCTCTTCACGCTCGTCGACGTAGAACGCCGCGCGCAGCACGACGAACAGAACGTCGCCATAGCGCTCCAGCTTGGGTCGCTGATGGGCGCCCACCGCGTCTTCGATGGCGAGCGGGTGGAGGTTGAAGTCATTCTCCATCTCGAGGAGTTCGGGTGCCGAAGGCCTGTACAGGCCGATCCACGCAAGACCGTCGGGGATGGCCCCGAGCGCCGCGATCGTCTCGTCGGGAGTGGAGGGTGAGAGCACTCGTTTTCCGCCAGCATAGATGGCGTTGTCGACCATGCTTCGCCTGGTGCCGGCGGCAGCAGGAATGGTTGGAGTCTCGACCGTCTCCGGGGCCTTCGAACCCGGCCGGATGCCCGATATCCCCTTGATAACGCTCTGGAACTTCGTGGTCTTCACCGGCTGCGCCACCCTTCCCATTCCTGGCCCCGTTGTGGGCCAGCTGACCCGAAGCTGAACATGACACCACACTGTGACAAATTCACTGGGCGTTTCGGTCCCAGAATGCCATACTCTGTGAGGCACAAATCACTTGGTGAGAAACTGTGGAGCGTTAGCACACTGACCGCGTGGCGTTAACCGCTCGTTCAGGTTTCTCTGCTTGTGTTGTTCCACAGCACGATCTGACGGGTCACGAGCCCGGCAGCGAGGCCAGGATGAAAGCCTGGCCAGAACCGCAGCACGCTAACCCGAAATGGCGAACACCCGATGTCAGTCACTGTGGCCCAGGAAACTGAGCCGGCCCAGTACCGGAAACAGACCCAGTACCCGAGGCCAGACCACTTCATCCTTCACTTCAGCGACACCCATTTTGTGGGTTCCGATGATCTGCTGTACGACAAGGTCGACAGCGAGGGCCACCTGCTCGAGATCCTCGCAGATCTGACGGCCTCTGGTGCCAGGCCCGAAGCAATCGTCTTCACCGGGGACCTCGCCGACAAGGGCGACCCGAAGGCCTATGAGAAGCTCCGGGCGATCGTCGAGCCGGCTGCCGCGACCATGGGCGCAGAGGTGATCTGGGTCATGGGCAACCACGACAACCGCGCTGCGTTCCGTGCCGGTCTCCTCGACCAGCTTCCGTCGATGAAGCCCATCGACCGTGTCTACGACGTGAATGGACTGCGGATCATCACGCTCGACTCCACCGTGCCCGGTTCGCACCACGGGGAGATCAGCCACGAACAGCTCGACTGGCTGGCAGAGGAGCTGGCGAGCCCGGCTCCGCACGGCACGATCCTCGCCCTGCATCACCCGCCTGTGCCGAGCGTGCTCGACCTTGCCGTGATGGTCGAACTCCGCGACCAAGCCTCGCTCGCCGAAGTCATTCTGGGCTCCGACGTGCGCTCGATCATCGCAGGCCACCTGCACTACTCGAGTACGGCAATGTTCGCCGGCGTGCCGGTTTCCGTTGCCTCTGCAACGTGCTACACCCAGGATCTGAACGTACCCGTCGGCGGTACGCTCGCTCGCGATGGCGCCCAGGCGTTCAACCTCATCCACGTGTATGAGAACACCGTGCTGCACTCGGTCGTGCCGATCGGCCATTACGCCCGCGTCTCGTACACCAGCGCCGCAGAGACGGCGGCGATTCTCGAGACGGCCGGCGTCGAGATCGCTCCCGCGGTCAACGCACCGGTTCCCGCAGAGGCGCCGCTGGTCATCCCGGCCCTGGTCGTCGCCTGAGGCGACGACACTCGTTCGTGATCCGTGATCTCTCCGGGGTGCCGGGGCTCTACCTCTCCCAGGGCGCTTTGAAGGGGAAGTAGTGCTCGAGGAACGCCTGCACAGTCTGCAGGCGCTCTTCGGCCGAGACCTCTGGGTAGCTGCCATCGTTCAGGCAGAAGAAGTCGAACGCCCTCTTGCGCAGGATTCCGGGCAACAATCCAAGACCTGAGCGCATGGTCGTATCGACGTAGCAGACGCTGGCCGACTCCTGCACGACGGCCCGGCCGGTCATCAGTGCGTAGTAGTGGTAGAGCGAATTGGTGACGGAGATGTCGGTGCTCGACCGGAACCTGCTCGCTGCCGTGCGGGCGAAATCGTCGGCGAACTCCATCTCGAGTTCGCTCATGACGCTGCGCCGCAACGGTGCCGCGGCGTGTTCGAGGTGCCGGGTGATGATGCGCCCGAACGTGTCGAAGAGGAGCTGGCGGTTGACGCGGGCCGCGTTCTCGAATCCACTTCGCTCAACGCCGTTCTCGCCGAGGCCGATTCTCGTCGTCGCCTCGATGAACTTGGTGACTCCGCCGCTGGAGAAGAACATGTTGGGCTGAACGGGCCGACCGAAGAACATGTCGTCGTTCGAGTAGAGAAAGTGTTCGCTGATGCCGGGGATGTGGTGCAACTGGCTCTCGACGGCCTGCGAGTTGTGGGTGGGCAGTACCGAGGGGTCGCTGAAGAACTCTTCGCTGCGAACGAAGGTGACCTGCGGATGATCGGCGAGCCAGTCGGGTTTGGCCGAGTCGCTCGCGATGAAGATCCGACGGACCCAGGGCGCGAAGATGTACACCGATCGCAGGGCGTACTTGAGCTCGTCGATCTGGCGGAACCGGGCATCGGAATCGTCTCCCTCCCCCAGGATGTATTCGCCCGTCTGAGCCTTACGACGTCTCTGGTAGTCCACGTCGTTGCCGTCGACCCAGGAGAACACCATGTCGATGTCGAAGACGACGTCGTTGGCCTGAACGTCGAACATGCCACGCAGCGAGTTCCACGTCTTGCCGTAGAGCTCGACGGTGGACTCGATCGCCTCTGACCTCTGCAGGACACGCCTGGTGAGCGAGTTCTCCACCGGGCAGACGATCACGTCTTCTTCGAAACTCCAGAGCTGGAGCTCGATTCCCGTCGACGACCCATACGTCAGGCCACCCACGGGCTCGACACGCGGGCGGTAGAGCCTGAAGATCCGGGCCTTGCGACTCTCAGACAGCACACCATCGCACACGAGCACCGGCGGCCGCTTCTTACCCTCGACAGTCTTGGAGTACATCGGTTCGTCTGCACACGCCGCAGCAAGCACGCGCTCGAGCTTCAGCCGCCGGGCTGCGCTGACCACAACAACCGGCCGTTCATCGTTGCCCCGAATCAGAAAGAACGGAATCGCCGCGTCGGCGAGAGCCTGCCTGACGAAGAGAAGGTCTTCGACCATGGCTTCGTGTGGCGTCAGCGTCGTGTTGACCTGCGTCAACAGACCCTTGCGCACCACCACATCGCTTCGCCCGTGGCTCCTCGGCCACGATCGCGGAGCACCCAGGTGCCCGGATGCTGCGCTGAAGAGCTCTTCGGGAGCTTCGGGTTCGAGTGGCGTCTCGAGGGCGACATTGTGAGTCGCAGCACTACCTGTCGATATCAGCGGAACAACTCCTTAGTTCTCTTCGTGAAGGTTCTCTTCGTGAAAGTTGTCATTGTGCACATGACGAAGCACGTCATGACGCACCGAAACGGGTTTTCGGGGTAAGGGGCGAGTCTATGACAGCGCCTGTTCGAGCAGGTGCACCAGGGCATCCAGCTGAACACTGTCTGACGTCGTGATCTCCGCGTCAGAACCGTCGAGTGCCCGGGCCGCGAGACCCTGTTTGCTGTCGATCAGTTCGGCGATCTTCGAGTCGATGGTCTGCGCTGCGATGATCCGCCAGGCGGTGACAGGCTCGGCCTGGCCGATGCGGTGTACCCGGTCGATGGCCTGGGTCTGTTCCGCTGCGGTCCATGAGAGTTCGGCCAGCACCACGTTCGAAGCCGCCTGCAGGTTCAGACCGACGCCCGCTGCGGTCAGGGAGCACACCGCGACCGAAACCTCGGGATCACCATTGAAGGCATCGATCTGGGTCTGCCGGAACGTCGCCGACTGGTCTCCCCGGATCGAGATCGTGCGGAGCCCGCGCTTGGCGAAGGCCTCCTCAGCCTGGTTCATCACATCGATGTGCTTGGCGAAGAACACGACCTTGCCGACCGACCTGGCCAGTTGTGCCGCGTAGTCTGCCGCGAGACCAGCCTTGGCCTGCCCGATCTTGCGCACCATGGTGAACACGTTCTCACCCGACGACGACGCCTTCGACTCTTCGAGTTCGGCCTTGGCGACCATGCGCATGAGTTCGCGATTCGGGCCGTCGGAGGTGTCGTAGCTCGAGCCGAGGGCTCCGGATGCTGCGCGCTTGTAGCGCGTGAGCAGCCGCTTACCCAGCTCGGCTTCGGCCTGCCTGATCGAACGGCCCAGGTCGTCGTCGAGTTCGACCGGAAGGTCGACCACTCGCTTTGCCGGGAGGTCAGCGGCGACATCCACCTTCTTGCGCCTGACGATACCCATGTCGATGACGGCATCGCGGGCCTCGGCGAAGAAACCGAAGTCGGCAGGGGTGAGGCCCGTGTCTTCGAGCTTCTCCATGAGCACAGGAGTGGGCTTGTCGCCGTCGATCCAGCCGAGGTATTGCCAGATGGCGCGGAAGTCGTCGACGTCGTTGATGAGCGGGGTTCCGGTGAGGGCCATCATCAGCGGGTCTCCCCCTGGAGCGAACTTTCTGATTCGCTCGGCCAGGGCAAGGACATTCTTCGACCGCTGCGACTGCAGGTTCTTGATGAAGTGCGCCTCGTCGACGACCATGCCCTTGAAACCCAGCGTTCCGAGCCAGGCGAGGTGACGGTCGAGCACGTCGTAGTTCACGATCACCACGTCGGCGAAGGCGTCGAGCGTTGCTCCATCGCCCTGGATGACCGTCGCCCGGCGCTGCGGCGTCCAGATCTCGACCTCGCGGGCCCAGTTCATCTTCACGACGTTGGGCACGACGGCGAGCAGCGGATACGAATCGGAGACCGAGGCGGCGAGCAGCGACTGCGCGGTCTTGCCGAGGCCGGGCTCGTCAGCAAGCAGGAAAGACCGGTGACCGGCAGCGACGGAGGCGATGAACCGTGCCTGGTGGTGCATGAGTTCGTGGCCGGGAGGAGAGATCCGGTCGATCACGGGCGCTGGAGGAAGATCCATGCTGGCGACGCTGCCGCCAGAACCGTATTCGAATGCCCGGTAGAGCGGGCCGAGCAGTTCCCAGCTCGAGAGCCTACCGCGCGAGACTGGCCTGTGGGCGGCTGCCGCACTGAAGTCCGGAGCCAGAAAGGGATTGGCCATCTGCCGTGCCTTCACCGACTGGGGAACGACCTGGCGCTCAGAGAAGTCAGAAGCGAAGGGCGAGGCGGCGAGAGGTGCCTGCGGTGCCTCTTCAGGAACCTCGATCCCCGCGTCGGTCAGGTACTCTCGACGCAGCCGCTGAGCGACGGGTGAAACTGCGGCATCGCTTTCTAGCAAGGTGATCAGGGAGGTGTCGCGGGCTGCCGTCTGGGCGAGGATGCCCGCAATACCGTCGAGTCGCTTGAGTTGTTCCGTGCGCTCTGGCTCGCTGAGCTCGGCATCGGCCTTGATGCGAGCGCGCTCCTCGCGCATGAGCAGCGCCACGACGAGGAACTTCGTGCGATTCGACGGCACGACCTTACCCCGCTGGGCAGCCGCTTCGACTTCCCTCACCTTGCGCGCAAGAATCGGGATGAGGCCGGTGTTGTCGACCGTGCGGGATGATCGGCGAACGCCTGATCGAGACATGCTCCTCCTGTGGAGTGGTGACGTGACTCACAGGGAATTCGTGGTCGTGCAACGCGACGCGAGCGGATGACAGCTGTGTAACAACTCCAGCGGTGATCCACCGAGCCACGGACGACGTTAGAGCCGAACTTCCCCGTGCTGCAGCCATATTACCCGATCCTGCCGAGAATTCGCCCGCGACGCTCAGGGCTGTGCGCGAGTCAGTGCCCTGCAAGGTCACTTCTTCGTGGAGACCGGAACCTTGATGAACAGGCCGGCGGCAACGAAGATGATCGCGGCGGCGAGATGAAGGGCGTACCAGACGGGCGGGTCGAAGCTCAGGGGCCACACCGGGTTCCAGACGACGGCGACCGGGACCAGCCCGATGAGCCACCACCACTGTTGGGCCTGCCAGGCGAAGACGCACACGATCAGCGCGAGGATGGTGATCGCGAACTGCAGGATGGTGAACCACCCCGAGCCGATGACGGCGACGGCTGCGAGGAGGCAGATCGCCGCCAGAAGCCCTGGCGCCAGGGCCGTTCGGGTGAAGGTGGGGTAGCGGGACGTCGACTTCTGCTGGCTCATGGTAAGGCCTAGCCTAGAACCATGAACCAGCCCTTCGTCATCTCCGATGCTGTCGCCGACGCCCTGCAGGACGGGCGACCCGTCGTCGCCCTCGAGTCGACCATCATCTCGCACGGTCTGCCTCGGCCCCGGAATCTCGAGGCGGCCCAGGAATTCGAAGAGATCCTGCGCTCTGCCGGAGTGACTCCGGCGACGATCGCGGTTCTCGACGGGGTGCCCCGAATCGGCCTCGATGAAGACGGAGTGCGCCGAATCGCCGACGAAGACATGGTCAAAGCCAGCGTGCGCGACCTGCCCATCCTTGCAGCGAAGAAGATCAGCGGCGCGACCACGGTGGCTGCGACCGCGTACCTCGCCGGCCGGGCTGGCGTTCGGGTGTTCGCCACGGGTGGCCTCGGCGGAGTGCACCGCGGCGCCAACACCTCGTTCGACGAGTCTGCCGATCTGAGTGCACTCGCCCTCGCCGGAGTCACTGTGGTGGCGGCAGGGGTCAAATCGGTGCTGGACATCGCCGGAACATTGGAACGGCTCGAGACCCTGAGTGTTCCTGTGGTCGGGTACCGCACCACCAACTTCCCGAGTTTCTGGCTCACCGAATCTGGTGAGCAGATCGACTGGTCGGTCGACTCACCAGAGGAGGTCGCCGCCGTCATGCAGGGGCAGGACGACCTCGGCCACGGCCAGGGCATCATCGTCGCGAACCCGCTTCCCCCTGAACTTCAGTGGGAACCCGCCGAACACGACGCGGTGCTTCTCGAAGCCCTGGCCGAAGCGGATGCCCGCGGAATCCGCGGCAAGGCCGTGACGCCCTTCCTGCTCTCGTACATCGTCGGCGCTTCCGGTGGTCGCAGCCTCGAAGTGAACCTCGACATCGCCCGCAACAACGTGCGGCTGGCCGGAGAGATCGCCACAGCCTGGACCAGCGCGGCCGGGAGCAGTCGGTGACCGTGACCGGTTCGGAAGCGGGCGAAGACTCTGCCGACCACCGAGCCGTACGGGTTGTCACCATAGGTGACGTCTTCGATGACATCATCGTCACACCTGACTCGCAGATCAGGCCCGACACCGACACTCTCGCGCACATCGAACGACGTCCGGGCGGATCCGCGGCCAACACCGCGGCATGGCTTGGCACGCTGGGCACGCTTGTCGATTTCGTGGGCCACACCAACATGGTCGACACGGTCAGGCACTCGAATGCGCTGCGCGAGTCGGGTGTCACTCCGCACCTGCTGG
Source organism: Subtercola sp. PAMC28395 (assembly GCF_018889995.1). Classification (NCBI taxonomy): domain Bacteria; kingdom Bacillati; phylum Actinomycetota; class Actinomycetes; order Micrococcales; family Microbacteriaceae; genus Subtercola; species Subtercola sp. PAMC28395. Next base: position 2,715,017 of record NZ_CP076547.1, read on the forward strand.
GTGAGAGCATCCTGCCGACAGGAACGATCGTCGTCATCGTCGGTCGCGATGACAGCCGCACCATGCTGACCGAACGCGGCGCGAACAGCCTCACTTCACCACACGACGTCAGCGACGCCCTGCTGGTGGTCGCTTCGCACCTCCATTTCACCGGGTACACCGTGTTCAGCGGGCAGCCTCTGGCAGCCTTCAGGGCGCTCGTCGAGAGGGCGCATCTGAACGGGGTTACAGTTTCGGTCGACCCGGGCTCCTCCGGCTTTCTCGACGATCACGGCGCCGCGGCTTTTCTCGATTGTGTGAGCGGGGCCGACGTGCTCTTCCCGAATCTCGACGAGGGTCGGGCGTTGACCGGCCACACCACTCCGGCAGAGATCGTCGATTCACTGGTCACTCTGTTCGACGTCGTCGCGCTGACACTGGGTCGGAGCGGCGCCCTGGTCGCCACCAAGTCAGGGCTGAGACTGACGATCGACTGCGTTCCGGCAGAGCCGCGTGACACAACGGGGGCCGGCGACGCCTTCAATGCCGGGTTTCTCGCCGGAATGTTCGAGGGGTTGCACGCCGGCGAGAACCCCTTCAACCCGGGAGAACCGGGCGGGAGCATGCGTGGTTCGGAGTCGGTCAGGCTGCAACGGGCAGGGGACCTCGGAGTGGCAACGGCATCCCGGGCGATCAGTGTCGTCGGGGCCCGGCCGCCCGGCGTCGTCTCACACCATCACCGCTGACGGGCATCCGCAGCCGGCGCTGCGTCAGACGGAGGCAGACCGAGCCAGGGCAGTCGAGGGCAGTTCAGGCCAGGTTGATGTTTCGCAGTTCGGGCAGCCGGATGGGCCTGCTCTTGGGCGGCAGGCCGTGCACGCGCTCCAGGGCCGGCTCCAGCTCGGAGAGCCACGCCTCGTAACCGGCTTCGGTGAGATGCAGCCTGTCGTCGGTGTACTCCGGGTTGAGCTCGCCATCCTGGAGTGCGAGTGCGGGCCACAGGTCGAGGTAGTGGGTTCGCACGCTCGACGCGAACTGCCAGATGTGGCGATTGATGTCGCGGATCTCGTCGGCGTACTCGTGCCCTCGCGGCATCACCGACTGCAACAGGATCTCCGCGTCAGGCAACTCGTTCCGCAGGGTCACGAGGATCGTCTCGATGTTCTGCACGATGTGTTCGACCGAACGGTTCTTGGCGAGGTCGTTCGACCCCACGAGCAACACCACAGTGCCGGGGCTTAGCGCGACGACATCGTCGAGGCGGGCCTTCACCTCGTCGGTCGTGTCGCCGCCAACGCCGAGGTTGTGCGTCTCGTAGCTGCCGAACCACTCCTGCCAGCGGCCATGCTCGGTGATGCTGTCACCGAGGAATACGAGAGTGGTGTTTTCGAGCAACTTCGCCTCCGAAAGTATGGGTGTGCCGTGATTCGGGCTACGCGAACCCCCATTCTCCCCCGACTCACCCGAAACGTCCACCTAGCCAGTCGCTTCGCAGTGACGCAACACGCGCCGACCGGCGGTCAATCGATGACCAGAACACGGTCGGCGGGCACAGGAACAGCTGGTCAGACGACCTCTTCTGCCGTGGTGGCAGCCGACTCCGGTGCTTTCTTTGTGGGTTTCGGATGCTCGTTCTGACGAAGCGCCTCGCCCCGTGCAGTCTCGGTGATGCGGTGTGCCATGCCGTTGAAGATGATGCCATGGAAGGGAAGGATCGAGTACCAGTAGAGGCGACCCGCAAGTCCCGTCGGAAAGAACACCGCACGCTGGGTGTACACAGAGCCCCCACCTGCGGCCGGGGTGCTGGTCATCTCCAGCCACGCGCGCCCTGGCACTTTCATCTCAGCGCGCAGGCGCAGGAACCTGCCGCGTTTGATCGCCTCGACCCGCCAGAAGTCGAGCGCGTCGCCCGTGTGCAGGTGATCCGGGTTGCGCCGCCCTCTCCGCAACCCCACGCCGCCGACGACGGAATCCATCCAGCCCCTGATCGTCCAGGCGAGCGGGAAGGAGTACCACCCGTTGTCGCCCCCGATCCCCTCGATGACGCGCCAGAGATCACCCGGCTTCGCATCGGTCTCGCGAACCTTCAGGTCTGTGTAGACGGTATGGCCCGTCCACTCCGGGTCGCTTGGCAGGGTGTCGCTGGGGGCGCCGCGAACATCCGAATCCTGCCAGCTCGTCTCGACCTGGCCCAAGCGCATCTTCTCGAGAGCCAGCCGCACCGAGCGACGATATCCGGTGAGGCCGCCCTCGGGGTCGGGAATGTAGTCGGCGATGTCATGCTCACTCGCTACGCAGTCGAACTGCAGCGATTCGATGATCGGCACGGCGAGGTTGCGTGGAATCGGTGAGACGAGATTCACCCATTGCGAAGCAAGCCACGGGGTGAAGACGGGCAGCGAGGCGATCGGCCGCTGGTGCAACCCGGCCTCGACCGCGTATCCATTCATCATCTGGCCGTACCGAAGCACATCGGGGCCGCCGATGTCGAAGGTTCGATTGAGGCTCTGCCGAACATCCGCCGCCTTCACCAGGTAGTACAGCACGTCGCGAACAGCGATGGGCTGAATGAAGTTGCGCACCCACTTGGGCGCGGGCATGTAGGGCAGGACTTCGGTGAGATGCCTGATCATCTCGAAACTCGTGGAGCCGGAGCCGATGATGACTCCCGCCTGCAGGGCGATCGTCGGAACCCCCGACCGCAAGAGCACACTGCCGACAGCAGCACGCGAGCGCAGGTGTGTTGAAAGGGCGACACCCTCGGGGTGGAGCCCACCGAGGTAGACGATGCGCTTCACGTGGGAAGCGAGAGCGCGCTGCGCAACATTCTTGGCACTCGTGAGTTCGGTGCCGTCGAAGTGCCCTTTGCCGCCCATGGAATGCACCAGGTAGTAGAGCACGTCGATGTCGTCGAAGACGGTCTCGAGGGACGGCCCGTCGCTCAGGTCACCCTGTCGGATGTCGACCTGGTCGGCCCAGGGCACGTCAGCAAGCTTGACGGGATTGCGAACGAGCACCCGCACCGCGAACCCCGCGTCGAGGAGGCGGGGAACCAGTCGCCCACCGATGTAGCCGGTCGCACCGGTCACCAATACAGTCCGTTGAGTCGTCACTTCATTCGTCACTTCAGTCGTCACTGTTACAGGCTACGCCGCTGCGCTGGGTGGATGCACGAAATGACGGACACCCGGTCACTTCGAGCGAGATGGTCGCTCAGGCGTGCAGGCGGCTACGGGTGCTGTGCGCTTTCGCGCTCGAGGAGCTCCCACAGTTTTGCACCTTCGCTCGGGTCGAGCGCCTGGCTCACCAGACCTTTGTCCGGCTTGTCCCACGCCGTGAAATACGAGCCGGATGCGGCATGCACCTCTTCGGTGAGCAGACGAACAAGAAGGGCGGCGCCTTCCTCAGGTGTGCGCATGAAACGCCGGACGAGGCCGGAGACCGGGCTCTGGTCGAGGCCGGCGAAGCGGGTGGCGACGCCGCCGGGGTGAAATGAGTAGGTGGAGAGGGGGGTGCGGCGGGCAAGTTCTTTCGCGAGCATTGCATCGGCGCGTTTCGCCTGTCCATAGGCGGAGAAGCCGCGCAACCAGACGCCGCCCGTGGAGTTGGGATCGGTGACATCGACTGTGCCGAATTTCTGGGCGACACTCGAGGTGAACACGACCGTGGCATTGCTTTCGAGCAGGCGCGGAAGCAGCATCTGGGTGAGCACGAAGGGAGCGAGCACATTGCTCTGCCAGGTGCGCTCGAAGCCGTCGGGCGTGATGGCACGCTTGTCGATGACGCCGCCAGCGTTGTTCGCGAGGGCGTCGATGCGCGGATACTTATCGAGCAACTCGGCCGCGAGCTTTCGCACCTCAGCGATGCTGTCGAAATCGGCGACGAAGGGGTCTCCGTTGACCTCGCGGGCCACTTCCTCGACGCGGGCTCTGCTCCGCCCGACGACCGCGATGTCGTGGCCGAGGGCCGCGAGTGCTGTGGCGGCCGCCCGGCCGATGCCTGAGCTGGATCCGGTGATGATGATGCGCATGGACTCAGTCTGCCTGATTCCGAGGCAACAGCCCGGATCGGTGCGGTCAGCGAGCCCGCACGCCCTTGTGCCAGTCGTCTTCGAGAAAGTGCGGCTTGGCGACGATCAGTCCGACGACGACGACGGCAACGGCGGTGCAGAGCAGAAAGACCAGCGATCCCGTCCACTGGCCAGAGACCTGGTGGAGCACCCCGACAACCAGTGGCCCTGAGGCACCGACCAGGTAGCCGAGGCCCTGGGCGAACCCACTGAGGGCGACGGCTCCCTCCTGGGTGCGCGTGCGGAGGTTGATCAGCAGGAGTGAGAGTGGGAACAGCAGCGGGCCGAGCCCGGCGAGAATCATCCACAGCCAGGGCGCCGCGGTCGGAGCGATCAAGAGGCCGAGGTATCCCGTTGCGTAGAACCCTGCCCCAAGCCAGATCAGGAGAGCCACGTTCTTCAAACGCGCCGCTAGGACGGGAATGAGCAGAGACGCCGGGATTCCCATTGCCACGTAGAGCGCGAGCAGGACTCCGGCCTGCCCTTCATCGACCCCGGCGATCGAGAGCAGGATCTGGGGCATCCAGGCGAATGCCGCATAGACGTTGAGCGCCGTCAGACCGAAGAGGATCCCCAGGGCCCATGCGACACGGGAGTGCCTCACTCTACCGACCACCGCTGCCGGAGCGATGGCAACAACACCTTCGACTCGCCTGACGTCGGGGTTCTGCCTGACATCGCGAAAATACATGACGATCCACGGCACGAGCGCAGCGACCGCGAGTACACCCCACACCCCCACAGCGCTCCGCCATCCCGCCTCAGAGCTGAGCTGGACCACGACGAGGGCCGGAATCATGGCCGAGATCGCCAGGGTCGTCGAGTACAGTGCCGTGACGAGACCGAGGCGATCGAGGAAATACTTCTTCACCAATGGCGGCAACAGCACGTTCGCCACGCCCATGCCCGCGAAAACGATCACACTGCCCACGACCAGTACTGCATACGTCGGCGACAGCATTCGCACCACTGTTCCGACGATGGTCGCGACGAGCCCGATCACGAGCAGGGACTCGATCCGCAGGTGACGTTGGAAGAGGGGAGTCAGAATTCCGAACAGCGCGAAGCACACGGGGGTCAACGTTCCGAGGACCCCGATTCCCAGGCTGTTGAGGGGAATGTCCGCCGAGATGTCGGCATAGATCGGAGAGAGTGCCGCAACCGCAGCCCTGAGGTTCGCAGCGACCAGGATGATTCCCACCAGGGCGAGCGACCGCCCGGCCCAAAGCGGAAGCGGGCGCGTAAGTGGTGGAACGGGTGGGCGAGGTACGGAATCAGCTCCCGAGCCGGTCACGCTAGGCGACTTCTGACCTGCTCCACATCGTCGTTCATCTGGTCGATGAGGGGCTCGATCCCGGTGAATTTCACCATTCCCCTGATGCAGTGGGCGAACGAGATCAGCACCTCGTGACCGTAGAGATCGATCGTCTCATCGAGAACGAAGGCCTCGACCTGTTTCGGAGGAACTCCATCGAATGTGGGATTGCTGCCCACGGAGATGGCCGCAGGGTACCGCGTGTCGCCGTCGGTGAGCCACCCGGCGTAGACACCGTCTGCCGGAATGAGTCCTTCGGAGCGCGGCGAGAGATTCGCCGTCGGAAAACCGAGTTCGCGGCCGCGTTTGGCACCATGGACGACCTCACCTCCTACAGCCGGGAGATGACCGAGCAGTTTGGCCGCGTGCGCCACATCGCCCTCTGCCAGGAGCTCGCGGATCCAGGTAGACGACACGCGCCGGTCTGACGTGGGCATCACATCAGGGATCAGACGGACTTCGAAACCGAATTCGCGGCCCAGGCCCTGGAGCACGGCAACCGTACCCTCGCTGTGATGGCCGAAACGGAAGTCCGCACCCACCATCACCACGCGCGCGTGCAAACCGTTTACGAGAATATGTTCCACGAATTCCCGGGGACTGAGGTTCGCGGTGACGTCGTCGAACGTGAGCATGAGCGCAGCATCCAGACCCGTCTCTGCCAGCAGTTCGAGCTTCTGTTCGACACCGACGAGAGCGACAGGTGCGCGCTCTGGCGCCAGCAGTCGCAGGGGGTGCCTGTCGAAGGTGACAACAGCCGCGCGGAGGCCCTCCCGGTGCGCAGTGCTCAGCACCTCGCCGATGACCGCCCGGTGGCCCTCGTGCACGCCGTCGAACTTGCCCACCGTCACTGCCGATGGCCCGAAGTCTGCCGTAATGTCAGAGACCGACCTGAACACGTCCATCAGGCAGCCGCCCCTTCTGTTCGCTCGGCGGGCTTGTTCTTCGACAGCCAGATCATGCCGAGAACCGGCAGTACGAGGGGAATGAAGAGGTACCCGATGCCGTAGAACGACCACACCGATGCATGGGCGAAGAGTTCGGGTTGCACAACGCTCAGGGTACCGACGACGAGAACGCCGAGCATCTCGAAGGAGATCGTCACCCACGCGACGCGGTACCAGAACGCCCCACCTGCCACCAGCGCGATCGTGGCGACGATGTAGACCACGGCCGAGACGGCGGAGAGCGTGTAGGCCAGGGGTGCATCGTTGTACTGGTGGAGGATCTGCACGAGGGAACGACCGAATGCTCCGAGGGCGAGAATGGCGTAGACGACGACCAGAACCCGGCCCACTCCCGAGATTCGGGAGCGCTTCGACGTGGGAACAACCGGTGTGTGCCCGATGTCGTCGGGGGCAGAAGGTGATGGCATGGCACTGCCAAGTTTAGACGTTCTGAACGAACCAGATTTCGTTCATGCGAAAGACCATCACAGCGATCGCGAGGCAGGCGACCCCCAGAACGACGGTGCTCCATCGTGTGCGGTCGATGAGGGCCCAGAACGCTGCGGCAACAGGCACGAGCAGCGCAGAGACCATGTACACGTAGAAGATCAGCAGGTCTCCAGCAGGGTTGTTGCCGAGCGCCGGTGAGACCAGTGCGACCACGAATTGGATGATCAACAGCAGTTCGACGAGTGCCGTCGCCCCCATGGTGAGGTCGTTCGGCACTTTCCCGGCGAACCCGAGCACCAGGCAGAGCACCCCGGCGAGAACGGCTATCGCGATCTGAGCTGTCGAGAACCATTCGATCATGAGGGATCCTGCTCCGGGGTCACTACTGCGGTGGTTTCGTCTGCGGTGGTTTCGTCAGCGGTGGTTTCATCTGCGGCGGCGTCTGTGACGGCATCATGCTTTACGGCCGCTTCTGCCGCCGTGCGGGCATCGGAAGGAAAATTCACCAGCACGCGCGCCGTGCCGCCCTTCGACTCGAACAACCCGATGAGCTCCCCAGCTGGATCGATGGCGGCGACGGTGCAGCCCTTCGGAGCATCCACGGCGATTCGCTTGCCATTCCGCAGGTCGATTGAGCGCTCGGCATCGAGCGTGACCACAGGAAACAACTTCGCGGCGATGGTCGCGGGCGGCACAAGGTCTCGTGCCGGGTCGAGTTCGGGCAAGGTGTGCGCCGTGTTCACCTGGAACGGGCCGATCCGAGTTCGCCGAAGCGAAGTGAGGTGCCCGCCGACGCCGAGCGCCTCCCCCAGGTCGCGGGCGATGGCTCGAACGTAGGTCCCCGAACTGCACGTCACCCTCACGGCAACGTCGACGAAGGCCGGGGGCGGCGACGCAGCCGTGGTCGAAGTCGAGGTGGTCGAAGTCGGGGTGTTCGAAAGCGCGGTGTTCGAAAGCGGAGTGTTCGAAAGCGCGGTGTTCGAAGTCAGGGTGCTTGAAAGCGCGGTGGAGGATGCACGGGAGATATCAAGTACGTCGATGGATGCGATGGTGACGGGCCGGGCATCCAGAACCACTGTCTCGCCCTCGCGAACGCGGGTGTAGGCGCGTTTGCCGTCGACCCTGATGGCGCTGACGGAGCTCGGGATCTGGAGGACGTCGCCGGTCAGAGGAACAAGCGCACGCTCGATGTCGGCTGCAGTGAGATTCTGCACCGCCTCGGGATCGGCCGACTCGATTGTCTCGCCCTCAGAATCATCGGTAGTCGTTGCTTCGCCAAGCCGGATGGTGGCTTCATACTCCTTGTCGAGACCGACAATGTACGTGAGCAGACGTGTCGATGAATTCAGGCCCAGCACGAGGAGCCCTGTTGCGAGGGGATCGAGCGTTCCGGCGTGGCCGACCTTGCGGGTGCCCGCCAGCTTGCGGGTGCGAGCCACGACGTCGTGGCTGGTCAGACCTTGCGGCTTGTCGATGAGCACGATGCCACTCGTGAGGCCGGATGATGTCACCCACCAACGCTAACAGCGATCGGCATCGGTGGCTGCCTGGCGGTGAAGTCGGCTGGGTGCTGGCGCAGAAGGGGCTTCTCCTCCACAACTGGCGTGCTTTGTGAGTTGTCCACTGATCGCGGATTTTGGCTGTTGGTGTCGGCGGCGAATGATTGACTGTCGCCATGACACGAGCATTACTCACTGATGACGAGATTGATCCCTCCCCGACTGATCCGACTTTCACGGGCCCCGATTGCTTCGGCTCAGAGACGGGATCGGCCTCCTCAGGGTCGCGGTCATCAGCGTCGTCGTCGTTGCGTCGGGAGCGTTTTGCGGCTGCGGTCGCTGCGGTGGTGGTGTCGCATCGGGCGATCGCTGCGGCGCACGCAGAGCATGCTCTCCTGGTCGAGGAGGCCCGGGTGGTGGGGTTCGCGCTTCATACCCAGGACAGTTTCGCGAGCAGTGGGGGTGGAGGCCCGCAGTGGTCCTCTGACCAGATCGTGCAACGCCAAGTCGTCTTAGAGCTCGCCGTCGCCTTACACCTCACCGAGATCGACGCGCGCCGGCTGGTCGATACCTGCGAAGGGCTTGCCGGCCCGTTCACGGCCACGCGGGAGGCTCTGTTGGCGGGGCGGGTGTCGTACCGGCACACCGAAACCCTCGTTCACCGTTCGCACCCGCTCCCCCGGGAAGCGCTCGGACGGTACGAGAAGACAGTACTGCCCTGGGCGCGGAAAGTGACCGTGCAACGCCTCGACAAGATCGCCCGCGCCTGTGTGGAAGAAGTGCAACCCCGCACCGACAGCCAACGCCACACCGACGCCGTCACTGGGAGGCGTACGTATCTGGAGCCCGGGTCTGACGGGATGGCGTACCTGACCCTGTACACCGCCGCCGTCGAAGCTGCTGCCATCCACAACCGGGCCACCGACATGGCCAGGTCCGCGAAACACAACGGCGACCCCCGCACCCTCAGCCAACTGAAAGTCGACGTCCTGACCGACCTGATGCTCAACGGTGACACCCACACCCCACGGGTTGCCCCCGGTATCCGGGCCCGCGTGAACGTCACCGTCCCCGCCCTCACACTGCTGGGCCGCGACCACCACGGGAATCCCGACCCCGATCAGTCGTCTGGGCCAGCGAACCTGGAGGGGTTCGGGCCGATCGACCGGCACACCGCCCTCACCATCACCCGCCACGCACACTCGTTCACCCGGATCCTCACCGACCCCGCCACCGGTGCTGTGCTCAGCTACGGCCGGCAACGATACAAACCCCCCACCGACCTTGACGAGCTGATCCGGCTCACCCACACCGAATGCACCTTCCCGACACCCTGCGAACCATCAACCACCGCAGACCTTGACCACACCATCGCCTGGGGCGACGGCGGTGAAACCAGCTACGACAACCTCAGCCCCCTCTGTGCTTCGCACCACAAAGTCAAACACCACACCGAATGGACCATCCTGCAAACCCCCAACACCAACGGGCGACCACCAACCATCACCTGGACCTCACCCGCCGGCTACGAATACACCATCGACCCCACACCACTCGCGAAACCCATCATGCAGTTCACCGAAACGACAGGCGACGACAAAGAAAGCACCGAAGGTGATGATGGCGCGCACGCCGACTCCGACGTCGAAATCGACACCGGCACCGGCACCGACACCGACCCCGACCCTGACCCAGACATACACATGAACGTGGGCCCGAATGGCTCGATCGACGTCGAAAATGGCTGCAACGATGGCAGAATCAGCGATGCCCCGCCATTCTGAGACCGATCTGAAAGTGACATCAGATCAAACCGGAGAGGGACACACCTTCATCATGGCCATCGGTTACACCACCCGTGTCCTGAGGCGCCGATCAGAGTGTCGGGTGCATCCGAGATGAGCACGATCATCCGGTCAGCAGCGGTCGGCGAACTCGCGTTTCGGGTGGTCCTCGTCGCGGATGGACACAATCGCACCGGCGCTCATGCGCGGCTGAACTTCTGCCCGGTAGAGTTCGTGCGCTTCGGCGACCACCGGATCAAGAATCGCCGTCGCCGACTCGAGGAACGTCACAAAGTGGAACACACCCCGAAGTTCCGGGCGTTGAAGGAATGGGCCACTGATGACCAGCAGCGCATCCTTCGGCGCAGTCACCCAGCGAGTCTCGAGCACGGCGTCGCGTCGGGTGTCGAATTGCGCGGTCACGAACCCCGCGCTCCCACCCAGACGAAACGGTTCAACCAACACACGCTTCAGAGCCGCGTAGTCATATCGGTCGAAGTAGTAACCCTCCGCTGAATCAGGCCCGCGTTGCAGCCTGGTCTCGCTCGGGAGCTGAAAGTCATCGAGTCGTGCGCGAATGACACTTCGACCAGTGTCTCGCAGGGAAAGGGCAAGGTCGTCAGCGAACCTCTCCGTGCCGACGGCGCCATCGACGGCAACAATGGCCCGCCCACGACCATAGTTGTGCACGATCTCCGCGGCCAGGGCTTCGAAGAACTGACTGCGCGGTGTCGGAGGGTAGGCGGACATGCAGCCAGCATACGTTTCGGCAACGACCGTGGGCCAGCACCAACTGCCTGCCACCGGTCCAGCGACTCGTGAACTCGTGCATCGCACGGTGGCGATCTGTGCACCCGCGCAACTCGCGTACATTGGACTCGATGAATACCAGCGCCGCCGGAGATACCGCTCCGCAGCTAGCTCCAACGCTTATCGACTGGTTTGCGACAAACGCGCGTGACCTGCCATGGCGGCGACCGGGGTTCTCGGCCTGGGGCACGCTGGTGAGCGAGTTCATGCTGCAACAGACGCCCGTCGCACGTGTCGTGCCGCGGCTCCAGGAGTGGCTCGAACGCTGGCCGACACCCGCAGCCCTCGCTGAGAGCTCCCCCGGCGACGCCGTCAGGGCCTGGCAGTCACTGGGTTACCCGCGCCGCGCCCTCTGGCTTCACTCCTGTGCCGTGGCCATCACTGAACGACACGGCGGAGAGGTGCCTCGAGCAGTGGATGATCTGCTCGCCCTTCCCGGAGTCGGCGACTACACAGCACGCGCCGTCGCGGCATTCGCGTTCGGTGATCGTCACCCTGTCGTCGACACCAACATCCGGCGGGTGATCGCTCGCGCAGTGACAGGGGACGCAGAACCTGGCCCTCCGAGTGGCCGCCGCGACCTCGCTGCGATGCTCGAGATTCTCCCCCTCGAACCAGCAGCAGCACGAGCATTCAACGCCGCCATCATGGAGCTGGGTGCCGTCGTCTGCACAGCTCGAGCGCCACGCTGTGAGCTGTGCCCGATCTCGGGGAGCTGCGCGTGGCGGGCGCGAGGGTACCCCGGGTACGACGGCAAGCGGAAGGCCGCGCAGAAGAAATACGAAGGCTCAGACCGCCAGGTGCGGGGTCTCGTTCTCGCACAGTTGCGCTCGTTGCCCGCTGACGACACCAGCACACTCTCGCGCAAACGTCTGGCGGCTGTCTGGCAGGAATCGACGCAACTCGATCGAGCCATCGAAGGTCTCCTGGCCGACGGCCTCGCGATCGAGTCTCCCTCCGGCCTCCGGCTCCCCTGACCTATCCACACCAAGGAACACACATGCAGATCGGAATCATCGGAGCCGGGGCCGTAGGCGGCACAATCGCCTCGCTCCTCTCCCGCGCCGGCCACGAGGTGGAGCTGACAGCCCGCGGAGAGCATCTCTCGATCATCCGGCAACAGGGCCTCACTCTGACAGGCGCCTGGGGCACGCACGTTGCACAAGTAGAGGCAAACCCGACACTCACTCGTCGCCCAGAGCTAGCCTTCATCTGCACGAAGGCTCAGGATGCGCGGGCCGCCATCACGGCGAATGCCGAGCATCTCCGTGGGATTCCCGTCGTTGTCGTGCAGAACGGTCTCGAATCCCTGACGACAGCCCGCAGCGTGTTTGCAGACGAGGTACCGTCAGGCGACGAGGACCAGCTGCCGCAGTGGGTCGGTGCGCTTGCACTCTATGCAGCCAGCTACCTCGCACCGGGAAAGATCACGATCACCACGGCGGGCCCGACGTACCTCGGCACCGGCGAAGGTGCAGCGGATGCGGCAGCGATCAGCGCCGCTGCCATTCTCGACACCGTCATGCCGACCACCGCAATCTCGAACTTCCGTGGCGCACAATGGACCAAGCTGATCGTCAACCAGGTCAACGCGATGCCCGCAATCACGGGGCTGAGCGCGCAGGAGACCCTCACGCACCCGCTATTGAACCCCATCATCACATCGGGAATGCGGGAGGCGGTGCGAATCGGCTTCGCCTTGGGAGTGCACTACGGAAAGGTGCAGGGGCTCAACAACCTTCTCCTGCGAATCTTCTCCGAGGCGCCACTGGGCCTCGGGAGCCGATTGCCGAAGCTGATGGGGCGCAGGATGGGCAGCACTCCGAACCCGGGATCGACCCTGCAGAGCATCCGCCGTGGCCAGCTGACCGAAATCGACTATCTGAACGGAGCCGTCGTCGCTGAAGCCGAATCGGCAGGCCTGACGGCGCCGGTGAACGCCGCCCTCGTGGCGCTCGTGCATGAAGTCGAGCGCACAGGCCACTTCTTCACGGCCAACGCGGTACAGCGGGCCGTGTTCGGTGACGCTCGCTAGCGCCCCACAGAGATCGACTTGCGACTAGTCGTCGTCGAACACGTCTTCGTCCGCGATGACCCGCGGCTTGACGTAGGGGTCAGCATCGCCCGCGTACGTGCCCTGCTTGGCCAGACTCTCCACCTCGGCATCGCGGTTGCGAGCCTCGGTCAGCAGCGAATCGATCAACTTGGCATTCTCGGGGATTCCATCAGCGATGAATTCCAGTGACGGCGTCAAGCGCGACGTGATGTTCTTACCCACCTCTGTCCGCAGCATTCCCGTCGCTGACTTCAACGCCGCAGCGCTGTCGGCGCGCTCCTCATCGGTGCCGTACACCGTGTAGAAGATCGACGCGTGCTGAAGATCGCCCGTCACCCGAACATCGGTGATCGTCACGAACCCCATGCGCGGGTCTTTGACCCCACGCTCGAGCTTCTTGGCCACGATGACCTTGATCCGGTCGGCCAACTTGCGTGCCCGCGCTTCGTCCACCACGACAATCACCACTTCTCTTCACTACGCAAATACAATCTTCTGCAACAACGATCCCACGCTCCCGGCCCCCAGCCCAGCGAATCTGGACGAGAAGCCGGCCCCGACGTGAGGGGGGTCCTGCTGAGTTGCCATCTGGGCAAATCGGGGTAGGGGCCCTGCTCTTTGCCCAGATGGCAACTCAGCAGGACCCCCGCATCCACGACTAACTACGCGGCTTCTCTTTCAGTTCGATCGTCTCGATCTCATCACCGATCTGGATGTCATTGAACTTGCCGAGCCCGATACCGGCCTCGAAGTCCGTACGAACCTCGGTGACGTCGTCTTTGAAGCGACGCAACGACTCGATCGCCAGGTTGTCTCCGACCACGACACCGTCGCGGATGACCCGCGCCTTGGCGTTTCTCGTGATCGTACCCGAGCGAACGATGACACCAGCGATGTTCCCGAACTTGGAAGAACGGAAGATCTCGCGGATCTCGGCGACACCCGACTGGATCTCTTCGAACTCCGGCTTGAGCATGCCCTTGAGGGAGTTCTCGATGTCTTCGAGCGCGTTGTAGATGACCGAGTAGAACCGAACATCCACGCCCTCGCGCGCCGCACGTTCGCGGGCCTTCGGGTCGGGGCGCACGTTGAACCCGATGATGATCGCGTTGTCGATCGTCGCCAGGTCGACGTCTGATGCGGTGACGGCACCGACGCCACGGTGGATGATCCGGAGCTGAACCGAATCGTCGACCTCGATCTTGAGCAACGACTCTTCGAGCGCTTCGACAGCACCTGAAACGTCGCCCTTGATGATGAGGTTGAGCGACTCGACCTTGCCCTCTTCGAGCGCCTTGGTGAAGTCCTCGAGGCTGATGCGCTTGCGAGCACGGGCCAGCAGGGCGTTGCGCTCGACGGCTTCACGCTTCTCAGCGATCTGGCGTGCAGTGCGGTCTTCTTCGGTCACCAGGAACGTGTCACCGGCGCGAGGCACCGACGACAGACCCTGCACCTGCACGGGGCGGGAAGGCGTTGCCGCTGTGACAGCGACACCGTTCTCGTCGTGCATGGCGCGAACTCGGCCGTAGGCGGTTCCGGCGACGATGGCGTCTCCGACGTGGAGGGTACCCGACTGGATGAGCACGGTAGCGACAGCACCGCGACCCTTGTCGAGCTTCGCCTCGATGGCGACACCCCGGGCATCCTTGTTCGGGTTGGCCCGCAGGTCGAGCCCGGCGTCTGCAGTGAGCAACACAGCGTCGAGAAGCTTCTCGATGCCGATGCCCTGGCGAGCAGACACGTCGACGAACATGACGTCTCCGCCGTACTCCTCGGCGACGAGGCCGAATTCGGTGAGCTGCTGGCGAACCTTCGCCGGGTTTGCTCCCGGAACGTCGATCTTGTTCACTGCGACCACGATCGGCACGTTTGCTGCCTGTGCGTGGTTGAGTGCCTCGATCGTCTGGGGCATGATTCCGTCGTCAGCCGCCACCACGAGAACCGCGATGTCGGTGACCTGCGCACCACGGGCACGCATGGCGGTGAACGCCTCGTGGCCCGGTGTGTCGATGAAGGTGATGGCACGGTCGATGCCCTCGTGGGGCGCGATGACCTGGTAGGCACCGATGTGCTGGGTGATTCCACCGGCTTCACCTGCGACGACATTCGCGTTGCGAATGGCGTCGAGCAGGCGAGTCTTACCGTGGTCGACGTGACCCATGACGGTGACGACCGGCGGGCGGATCTCGAGTTCGTCATCGGTCTCTTCGGCGAGTTCTTCATCGATGTCGATGTCGAAGCCGAGCAGCAGCTCGCGATCTTCATCTTCGGGTGAGACCATCTGGATCTTGTAGCCCAGCTCGTCGCCGAGCACTCCGAAGGTCGCCTCGTCGAGCGACTCGGTCGCCGTCGCCATCTCACCGAGGTGGAACAGCACCGTGACCAGGTTTCCCGGGCTCGCGTCGATCTTGTCAGCGAAGTCGGTGATCGAAGCTCCACGACGCAGACGCACAACGGTCGTGCCGTCACCGCGGGGAACACTCACGCCACCAAGCGATGGCGCTTCTCTGAGTTCGAATTCTGCTCTCTTCGTACGCTTCGACTTGCGCGCTTTCGCACGACCGCCACCACGACCGAAGGCACCTGCGGTACCGCCGCCGGGCCCACGACCACGGCCGCCGGCACCCGCTGCGGGGCGAGGAGCGCCGAAGGTGTTACCGGGAGCAGCACCTGGGGCGCCACCGGGACGGAAGCCTCCACCGGCACCAGCGGGGCGTGCCCCACCTGCACCACCGGGGCGGAAGCCACCGGCACCTGCCGGACGCGCACCGAAGCCACCGGGGCGTGCACCCTGGCCGGCACCACCCGGACGCGGCGCGCCGGGACGAGGTGCACCCGGGCGCGGAGCGCCAGGGCGGGGAATGTTGCTGGCACCGCTACCGGGAGCTGCAGGCGCAGCACCGGGCCGGGCGGCGGAGCCACCGGCCTGCATGCCCTGCTGGCTGGCGAAGGGGTTGTTGCCGGGACGGGGAGCGCCGGGGCGCTGCATTCCCTGGCTCGAGGCGAACGGGTTGTTGCCCGGACGAGGGCCACCGGGACGGGGAATGCTGCCGGGGCGAGGAGCCGAGCCAGTAGTTCCGTCTGTTGCGCCCACTGACGCAGCGCTGCTTGCGGCGTCGGCAGAAGGCGTCGGCGTGGAACCGGCGGTGGCTGCGGGAGTGCTCGATGGTGCTGGCTGTGCTGCTGCCGGCGAAACTGGTGCTGCCGACCCTTGAGCAGCGGGTGCTGACGGAGTCGAAGGAGCAGAATCGCGCGAAGCGGGCTGGGCAGAGGCCGCCGCGGCTGGGGCCGTCGGCGCAGAAGGTACGGAAGCCGTTGCAGCTCCAGGACGTGCCGCGCCGGGCGTGGCTGAAGATGGCGTAGTTGAGGGCGCAGGTGCCGAGGCAGCCGGTGACGGCGACTTCGGCGCAGCAGGGCCGGGCCTGGTGCCCGGGCGTGCGGCCGATGCGGCTGCGGGAGCACCCGCACCACTCGTGCCAGCGCCCGCCGTCGCCTTGGCGGCAGCGCTCTCAGCCTGCAGCGCCTCTTTGAGACGACGCGCAACGGGCGGTTCAATGCTTGATGACGGCCCCTTGACGAACTGGCCCATTTCTTTGAGCTTCGCCAGGGCGACCTTACTGTCGACGCCGAGTTCGCTTGCGATCTCGTGTACGCGTGGTTTTGCCACAATTCTCCTTGTTCGGGCCGGCACCCGAAAAGGGGCAGGCCTTAGCTACGTGCGGGACTCATTTCGAGCCGCTCATTAGTTGCTACTCATTAGATGTTCACAGTGTCTTTACTCACGGTTTCGTTGTTGAGTGATTCGGTGTTGACGGATGTTCGCAGCTTTTCACGCAGCGCGCCCGTATCCAATTGTGATTCAGAACGCAGGGCCCGGCCAAAGGCCCGACGCTTGAGTGCATTCTGAAAACAACGCTCTGTCGCGTGCAGATACGCGCCACGACCCGGCAGAACAGCAGCCTCATCGGCAACAAGCTCTGAATTGTGGGCCACGACCCTCAGAAGAGCCGACTTGCTGGCACGTGTTCGGCAACCGACACACGTTCTTACGGAATTCATTCTAGCACCGCCAATTTTGCTGCCGCCCGAATGACCCGGCGTTGTACGGGCAACGCACGGACAATGGATGATCGGCTAGTCGCCCTCGAGGATCGAGTCCGGCTGAATACAGCGAGTCTAAACCGCGTCGCCAACGCTGAGCGCGTCGTCGGCACGGCGCGAAGCCCGATATTCAGTCGCCCTCGAGGATCGAGTCCGGCTGAATACAGCGAGTCTAAACCGCGTCGCCAACGCTGAGCGCGTCGTCGGCACGGCGCGAAGCCCGATATTCAGTCGCCCTCGAGGATCGAGTCCGGCTGAATATCGATCTTCGCGCCCGTCAGCTTCGCGGCTAGGCGGGCATTCTGGCCCTCCTTGCCGATCGCGAGAGAGAGCTGGTAATCGGGGACGAGGGCACGCACAGCCTTGAGCGAAGCGTCGATAACGAACGAGCTGGTGACCTTGGCAGGAGACAGGGCGTTCGCGACGAAGGTCGGCAGGTCATCCGAGTAGTCGACGATGTCGATCTTCTCGTTGCCGAGCTCGCTGGTGACGGCGCGCACACGCTGGCCGAGTTCTCCGATGCACGCGCCTTTGGCGTTGATGCCCGGTTCTGTCGCACGAACGGCGATCTTGGTGCGGTGCCCGGCCTCGCGAGCGAGTGAGACGATCTCGACGGCACCGCTCGCGATCTCGGGCACTTCGAGAGCGAAGAGCTTTCGAACCAGCGAGGGGTGCGTTCGCGACACGGTGATCTGCGGGCCCTTGAGTCCACGGGTCACGGCCGTGACGTACACGCGGATGCGATTCCCGTGGGTGTATGCCTCGCCGGCCACCTGCTCCTCTGGCGGCATGATGGCCTCCACCGTACCGAGGTCGACGTGGATCATGCGGGGGTTCGGGCCCTGCTGGATGACCCCGGCGACGATGTCGCCCTCGCGACCCTTGAACTCGCCGAGCACAGCGTCGTCGGCGATGTCACGCAGTCGCTGGTTGATGACCTGCTTCGCGGCGAACGCGGCGATGCGACCGAAGTCGCTCGGGTTGTCTTCGGATTCCCCGATGACCAGGCCTTCGTCGTCGAGTTCGGGCACGAAGATACTCACATGACCGGACTTGCGGTCGAGGTGCACCCGTGCTTTGGGCGCCTCGGGTGGTGTCGCCGCACTGTGGTTGGTCGCACCGTGGCTGGTCGAAGTGTGGTTGGTCGAGCTGTGCGCTGACGAATTGTGCGCTGACGAGCTGTGTGAAGGCGATGAACCGGCGGGGACATGGTCTGCCTGGCCGGTGTGCTTCAGGTACGCGGTCAAGATCGCTTGCTCGATGATCTGCACGAGTTCGTCGAACGGGATGTCACGTTCGCGTTCCATGAGCTTGAGCACGCTGAGGTCGATGTCCACGGCCGGCCTCCTTCTTTTTCTGTATTCAGTTCTGCAGTCCAGCTACCAAGAATAGCCGAATGTCGCACGCCTCGCAGTCCTCGCCAGTACGGGCAAGCTTCGAAGCACTACTGGGCTGCGTACCAGTCGCGCAGACGGCCAAGGCCCTCATCGAGGCTCACCGCGGGCTCCCAGCCAAGAGAGTGCCGGGTGCGTCGCTGGTCGTACCAGTGCGACGTCGACAACTGCTCGGCGAGAAACCGCGTCATCGGCGGTTCGTCGGCGCGTGCCTTGAGGCCCCAGAAGTGTTCGATCGCGCCGCCCGCTGCCCGAGCCAGCGGTGCCGGCACTCCCCACTGCGGCGCAGGCACGCCAGCTGCAGCGCAGATTCCCGCCAGCAGTTCCCTCACGGTGCGCGGTTCACCATTGGTCACGACGAAGGATTCTCCATGCACCTGCACCGCACGACCGAGGCCAGCGACGATCGCCGTTGCCGCGTTGTCCACATACGTCGTATCGATGAGCGCCAGCCCCCCGCTCAGAAGCGGCAGGCGACCCTGTCTGGAGCGCTCGACGATGCGCTCGATCAGCTGGGTGTCGCCGGGCCCCCACACGATGTGTGGCCGCACCGCGACGACAGCGAATCCGGGCCGGTCCGCCGCCAGTGCAAGCAACTCGGATTCAGCCTTACTTCGTGCGTAGTCACCGCGGGCGTTTGCGGGGTCGGCCGGCAGTGCATCGTCGCCGATCACCGCGACTCCCGCGTGGGCGACAGAGGGCGAAGAGACCATCACAAACCGTGAGACGCCGGCTTGGCGAGCCGCCTCCAACAGTGATCGAGTGCCCTGCACGTTCACCGCGTCGAAGTCGGCGACGCGACCTGCCATCGACACCTTGGCAGCAAGATGGATGATCGACTCCACTCCCTCGACAGCCCGCTGCACCTCCCGCTCATCGGTGAGCGAGCCGCGAACGTCCCTCGCTCCAGGCACGCCCGACACTCCGCGCTGGAACGTCGACACGGTGTGGCCAGCGCGGATCAGCTCGGTGGCAACCGCCCGCCCGAGCATTCCGCTCGCGCCGGTGACCAGTACCGTCATGGTGCGTGCCGACGCCCGCCGGCGAGAATGTCGCCAGCCCAGGCCGCGAGAGCGATCCGGTCGATCTTCGAGTTGTGCCGAACATCCGTCGGCAGGTCGCTCACCACGAGCACAGCGGCTACGTCACTCCCCCCGACGTGGGCTGTGGAAGCCCGCACAACGTTTCGTACATCACTACTGAGAGTGGCTGTTGCCAGAGTCACCCCTGAGCGCAGACGCTTCGCACCGTCGAGTTCGACGACGACGACGAGCTGCTGCGCACCGCTGGGCCCGACGCCCACTGCCGCGGCCCGCTTGACTCCGGGTAGCTTCTCGACGGCCTGCTCGGGGCCGACCGGAGTGATCACACCCGCGGCCGTCGAGATGACATGCGACAAGCGCCCTTCGACCCAGAGGCGGCCGTTCGCGTCGAAGTGGCCCACGTCTGCGGTGCGGTGCCAGCGCGATTCGGAGAGACCCGACGCGGTCTTGGCGGCGCTATCACGATCGCGCCGCGATTCGCGTTCCGTCACCCAGAGCTGGTCGTAGTGGTCTTTCAGATGTGCCGCCGCCACGACGATCTCCCCGGTCACTCCCGGCGTAGCGAGGAGCTCGCCTGTCGCTCCTCCGAGAGCGTCGAGGGCGCTGATCCGAATGCTGACCCCGGCGACGGGCCTGCCCACGCACACTCCGCCCGCTACCCCGCCGTCGGCTGCCGACCTCAGGATCTCTGCCAGTGTGACATCGGTCATCACCAGCCCTTCTGTCATTCCGTAGGGGGTATGGATGATCGCCTCAGGAACCAGCTTCTGAACCCGTTCGAGCAGCGGCACGGCGAGGGGGGCGCCCGCAGACAGCACGGTCGAGACCGACCCGAGGGCACGCCGTTCAGACAGCGTCAGCTCCGACGCTGTCGCAAGAACGTTCACCAGGGCGGCGGGAGAGGCGAACACGACGGTGGCGTCGACCGCGATGGCGGCCTGGGCGACCGCCTGCGCCGTCAGCGTTCGAGGTGAGGTGACGTCCATGTCCGGTGTGACCGAGACTGCGCCGAGGGCCGGGCCGAGCAGGGCAAAGGGCGCGAATCCGGCGACGAGACCGGTACCTGGCCCGATGCCGAATTGGCGTGACAACACGGAGATGAGGGCACTGAGCTGGCCGTGGGTGTAGACGACTCCCTTGGCCGGGCCGGTCGAGCCCGAGGTGAAGAGAATAGCCGCGGTGTCACCAGCGCCGACAGCAACATCTGCGCCGACGGCATCGTCAGAACCGAGCGGCAATTCTCCCCGTTGTTTTCGGGCGTCGCGGCCGATCCGGGCGATGTCACCCAGTGAGTGCGAGACCCGGAGCACGGAGGCAAGCGGCCGACCGAGCTGACCCGCTGAGATCTTCTGCCCAGGCCAGCCGAGGGCGCGGGCGGCAGTCAAAGCACGCTGGATTCCGATGATGTGTGTGGGGTGGGCGCCCCGTACGGCACGCCCGAGACCAGTAAGACCGAGCCCGGCGTCGGCGACCACGATGATCGCCCCGATGCGGAGGCAGGCGTACACGACGGCTGTGAGGTCGGCACCGGGCGGAATCAACAGCGACACCCGGTCGCCCTTCTTCACGCCGATCTGCAGCAGGCCCTCTGAGATCTCCGACACGCGTTTACCAAGCAACCCCCAGGTGACCACACGCTGCTCACGGGAACCGCGGGGAGCCATCTCGACGAGGGCGGTTTCTGCTGCCCGGGTGCTGTCTCCGGCGAACTCGTCGAGCGTCGCCCAGAGCGGACGCCACGGGGCAACACTGATCTCATCACCGGCGGGCACCGCGGAGTGCTCGGCTGCGGGATGAGTGCCCTGTGCGCTGACGGGCTGGCGATCATCCGAAGCCGTGATGTGCTCTGCGAGCCACGTCATCATGATCGGCGCGACGGCCACGTCTTCGCCCACGAGGTGCCCAGCTCGCTCGAATCGCGCCACGTCGGCGTGGGGCAACCGGGTGATCAGGTCGGCCAGGTAGCGGTCACTGAAGACAGGGTCACGAGGACCCCAGAGCATGAGTGCAGGAACCGACAGTTTCGCTACAGCCGTGGAGATGCGGCTGAGCTCGACAGAACTCTCGTGCTCGTCATCCACCGGAATGTCAGCCACAAAGGCACCGATGCCCGCCCTCCTGGCAGCCGTTCGATAGGGAGCCCGGAAGGCTGCTCGTACATCTCCAGCCAGAGCCGGATGAGCAATCGCGAGGGTGGTGTCGAGAAAACCGGTGGTGCGAACCGTGCTCGTGACGAGCAAAGACCGCTGGAGTACGAGACGAAGCACGGCCGGCAGCGGCGAATCCTCTGGCTGGTGGATCGCGGTGTTCAGCAGCATCACGCCGGCCAGAAGGTCAGGATGATCGACAGCCCAGCCGAGCGAGACGACGCCGCCCCAGTCGTGCCCGAGTGTGACGACGGGAGTCTGGAGTTCGAGGGTCTCGGTCAGCAGGCCGAGGTCGGCGACGCGCGTCTTCAGCGTGCGGCTCTGGCCGGAGCGCTCGGAGTAGCCCATTTCGAGCTGGTCGACGGCGATGACCCGCCAGACTTCTGCAATGCCCTGGGAGGTGTCGCCCTCAGATGCATCGCCCTGAGGTGCATCGCCGCCAGATCGAGCCCATTCGGTCGCTTGCTGCAACACGGTTCGCCAGAGGTACGACCAGGTGGGGTTGCCGTGCACGCAGAGAATCGTTCCCGTAGGCGTCAGCCCGGCCGCCGCGAGTTCGGCTCCATTGTCGAGAATGTGCCACGTGCGTGAGCCACCGAGGGAATCGGGTGCCGACACCAGGCGGGACCACTCATCACGGAGTCCCGGCATACCGCGAGGCGGGAGAGATGCCGGAATCACTACCAGACGATCTCGGTCATCGCTGTGTTGATGCCTGACCCGACCCCCATGCAGAGAATCCGCTGGCCCTTGATGAGCTTCTCGACCTCGAGTGCCAGGGTCATCGGCAGCGAAGCCGGCCCCACATTGCCCAGCAGCGGATAGGTGAGCGGGATCTTCTTACGATCGATCTTCGCGGCCTTCACGATGGAGTCGGTGTGCACATCGGAGACCTGGTGAAGGATGTAGCGGTCCATCTTCTGCCAGTCCCACTGGCCCTTGGCTTCCTTCCACGCTTCGACCACGAGAGCCATGCCTCCGGCCAGCAGCTCCTTCGTGTGCGTGAACATGCCATCTTTGTCGCCGACGCAGAGCAGGTGGTGCTCGGTACCGGCTCGCGAGATACCCCCGATGATCCGGTGGCCCTCTGGGTGGGCATCGGCCGGGCCGAGAACGGCGGCGGCGGCACCCGATCCGAGAGTGAGCGACGCGAACTCGTTAACGAAGTCCTTGCGTGAGATGCCGGGCTGCGAGAGCCGGTGGATGGTGTTCGCCTGGATCTCGTTCGAGTCTTCGCCGTCGACGATGACCGCGTACTTGATCTGACCGGAGTCGATCATCTGCGAGGCAAGCGTCATGCCGTTGACGAATCCGAGGCAGGCATTCGTGATGTCGAAGTTCATCGCCGACGACGGCAGCCCCAGGGCATGGTGGATGCCCACTGCGACCGACGGTTCGAGGTGCTTGCGCGTCACAGAGGTGTTGATGAGCAGACCGACGTCTTTCGGGTCGACCTTCGCAGCCTCGAGGGCGTCTTGTGCGGCAGATGCTGCTGCCTGGTCGAACGTCTGGGTCTCATCCCAGTTGCGGCGTGAAACGACGCCGGCCACCCGCTCGAGCAGGCCCGTCGGCAGCCGGAGCCGCGTCAGAGCCTCGGCGAGGCGAACATCGATCTCTTCTGACGTGACCACGAGGGGTGCGAGCCGCGCTTTGACCGCCAGAAGAGCGGAGTTCTGATGCCGGAACGTGGCATTGCTGTTCGTCAAGGGAGTCCTTTATGACCATGATGTAGATGAGCGTTGTGCAGATGAGCGTTGTGCAGTCGATCCATGACTGCGCATCGAACAAGTCTAGGTCCGCCCGGATGGGAGTTCGCCCGGGGTGATCGACCGAGCGCAACCGCTACACTGCGCCCGCAACGGAGTCCAGCGTGATTTCTGCCCGCTCTCCCGTTGCCCTGTTCCACACTTCGACGATTCCGTCAGCCACGCCGCGACCGACAATGACGATCTTCGGCACACCGATCAACTCAGCGTCGCCGAATTTCACGCCGGGCGAGACCTTCGGCCGGTCATCGAAGAGAACCTCTTTGCCCGCCGCCTCGAGCTGCGAGACGATCGCTTCTGCAGCCGCGTAGACCGACTCATCACGACCGGTCGCGACAACGTGCACATCGAACGGTGCCACCTCAGGAGGCCAGATCAGTCCCTTCGCATCGTTGTTCAGTTCGGCGATGATCGCCAGGATGCGCGTGACACCGATACCGTACGAACCCATCGTCACCGTGACGAGCTTTCCGTTCTCGTCGAGCACCTTGAGCCCGAGGGCCTCCGCGTACTTGCGGCCGAGCTGGAACACGTGGCCGATCTCCATGCCGCGTGCCGTCTCGATGGGGCCGGAGCCGTCAGGAGCCGGGTCACCGTCTCTCACGTTCGCGGCCTCGACGATGCCGTCGCCCACGAAGTCGCGCCCGGCAACAAGACCGAAGACGTGCTTCTGGTCTTCGTTTGCGCCTGTGATCCACTGGGTACCGTCAACGACGCGCGGGTCGAGAAGGTACCGGATGCCCGTGGCAGACTTCTCTCCCAGCACGGCCCCGGCCTCAGTCCACGGGCCGATGTAGCCCTTGACGAGCTCCGGGTATTTTGCGAAATCGGCCTCGTTGGCCGCGTCGACCTCGGCCGGCTGAAAGGCGACCTCGGCACGCTTCAGGTCGACCTCGCGGTCGCCCGGCATACCGACAACCACGATCTCGCGTGAACCGTCGAGGTTCGTGAGGGCGAGAACGACGTTCTTGAGCGTGTCGCCCGCCGTCCACGCTCGTCCATCGTCGCGGGGCTGTTCGGCGTTGGCCAGGTCGACGAGAGTCTGGATGGTCGGGGTGTTCGGTGAGTCGAAAACCGTCGGCTCAGGCAACCCCTCGATCGGCAGCGTGTCGGGCACGAGCGTCGTGAAGGCTTCGACGTTGGCGGCGTACCCACCGGCGGAGCGCACGAAGGTGTCTTCACCGACCGGGGTGGGGTGCAGGAACTCTTCGCTCTTGGACCCACCCATTGCGCCGGCGTCGGCCTTCACAATCACGTATTCGAGACCGAGCCGGGTGAAGATGCGCTCGTATGCATCGCGCTGCGCCTGGTAGGAGGCGTCGAGGCCGGCATCGGTGTAGTCGAACGAGTACGCATCTTTCATGGTGAACTCACGGCCCCGAAGGAGCCCCGCCCGCGGGCGCGCCTCATCGCGGTACTTGTCCTGGATCTGGTAGATCGACAGAGGCAGATCTTTGTAGCTGTTGTAGAGGTCTTTGACCAGCAGCGTGAAGACCTCTTCGTGCGTCGGCGCCAGCACGTAGCCTGCACCGCGCCGGTCCTCCAGACGGAACATGCCCGGGCCGTACTCCACGTATCGACCGGTCACCTCGTATGGCTCCTTGGGCAGGAGGGCGGGAAAGTGCACCTCGTGCGCACCCGCGTTCGTCATCTCGTCCCGGATGATCGCTTCGATCTTGCTCTTCACCCGCAGCCCGAGTGGCAGCCAGGCGAAGATCCCCGGCGCTTGCCGACGGATGTAGCCGGCACGCACGAGGAGCCGATGGCTCGTCACCTCAGCGTCGGAGGGGTCTTCGCGAAGAGTCTTGAGAAAGTAGTTGGTGAGACGTGTTGGCACTGTACGAGTCTATTTGTTCTGCCTGTGCCGCTTGTTCTCCCCGTATCGCTCAGTGCCCCTGCTGGTCGCCTGGCCCCTGCGCCTGATCCGAAGGCAGCGGGCGAGCCGTGCCGGAAGGGTCTGGCCCAGCGAAGGGTGCGGGCACGGGTGCGGGTGGCGTAGTGGCCAGTTTTCGGCGTCGGGCGCGAAGCAACACCAGCAGAAGGACGACCGCCACGATCACGATGACGAAGAAGACAACCGCACCGACGATGACCCAGATCACCCAGCCTGTGGTGTTCTCCTGCGGGAATGAGGCGATCGCCTTGGTCTGGTATTGCTGCGCTATCGCGTTGGACGGGTCGCGCGTGGTCACCGTGCCAAGGTCGGCAGCGGCATCGTGGAAGTGACCGGTGAAGTACTCGTTCAAGCCCTTTCGGTAGAGCGTGTCGAGGTCGCTCAGTCTGTTGGTGACACCGTTGCGCGAGAGGATTGCCGAGATCGTCTCGGGTGCTGTCGCAAAATTGAGCTGCTGCGTGTCGCTGGATGGCCCGAAACTCACGGTTCCGACAACGTCTCCACTGGTGTTCACGACCGGCCCTCCGCTCATACCGGGGCTCATGGCGACGCCGATCTGGGTGAAGGGGCCACCGCTGGTCTGCTGCCGCCCGCTCACCTGCCCCTGGGCGAAGGTCGGTTCGGGGTTGCCACTGACGAGCCCTGACACGTTGCCGGGATAGCCGATCGCGTCGACGGTCTGGCCTGTCGAGGGTGCGTTCGGCGACACGAGCAGAACCGGCAGCGGGCTTCGGGCATCGATCTTGAACAGCGCGCTGTCGCCCTGGCCGATCGGCCTGTCGTCGACCAGCACAGCGTCGAAGCTCTGGGAATTGTCAGCGGTGATGGTGATGGCCGGGTAGACCTTCATCGCCAACACGGGCGGTTCGCCCGATTGCGCCCCCTCCACCGGCCAGTTCTCTTCGGCACCAGCGGCGATGTACGCCTGCGCGTCGGCTTCAGTGATGTCTCCGTTGGACACCTCGTCGCTGAGGAACTGGTCGACCAGGCTGGTCTTGCCCTCCGCGGGGTCAGCGCAGTGGCCTGCGGTGACGACGTAGCCGTCGGAGCTCGCGATGAAGCCGCTGCAGCTGAATGACGCATCGACCTCGTTCGACCATGCTGAGCTGCCATCGGGTTTCGGAAAGTCGACGAAGCCCGACCAGGTGCCGCTGAGGTAGACCGTACCGGCTTCTCCGATCGCTGCCACCTGTTCCTGCGGCAGATCGGCAGCGGTGCCCGCAGCATCGGCGGCAACCGTGCCGCCGAGCGCCGGCCACAGCGTCGAGGTCGCCACGCAGATCACCGCTGCCCCGACAACGGCTCGGGCCAGTCGCGGGTTGAAGCCACGAAGCAGACCGAAGCGAGAACGAGTGGTGGGCACAATAGCCTCCCGTGTTAGTGAGCATTCCCCAGTACTAAGAATATCTCACTATACGACCTCAGAGCGCAATTCACCCTCGTTCAGCGCCTGTTCTCGACCTCGTCGATCACAATTTCATCCTTCAGTTGTTCTCTTTCGGCGTTGAAGTCTCCTGGCAGAACGATCGGCGTCGTCTCGAGCACGTGGATGCTGCGACCATCGCCATCGTGGGTGACGATGAACCGCGGCGAGCCGTGCGCCTGCACGGCGATGCGGAGATGCTGGTGGGCGATCATCCAGATCAACCCGGCCAGCGCAGCGGCAAAACCTGCGGCGGCGCCGACCCCGATCGCCCAGCGCGGACCGTAGACGTTGGCGACCCAGCCCACGATCGGTGCCCCGATCGGCGTACCGCCCATGAAGATCGCCATGTAGAGCGCCATCACCCGGCCGCGGAACTCCGGCGCGGTTGTCAGCTGCACGGACCCGTTGGCGGTCGTCATCAGGGTCTGGGCGGAGAAGCCCAACAGCACGAGGGCGAGGGAGAACGTCAGGTACGACGGCGCGAGGGCTCCGAGCAGACAGCTGAGGCCGAACATCGCGGCGGCGGCGAACATGAGCCGCAGTCGCGGAGTCTCACGCCGTGCAGAGAGGAGTGCGCCCGCTACCGACCCGACAGCCACCACCGACGAGAGGAGCCCGAAGGCGGTCGAATCGAGCTTGAATACGCTGGTCGTCATCGTTGAAGTGAAGATCTGGAAGTTCAGCCCGAAGGTGCCGATGATGGCGATCACAACGAAGACGATCACGATATCCGGTCTTCTGGAGACGTATCTGAACCCGTCGAGCAGCTGCCCGGGGCCACCGCGCGCCTTCTGCGCGACCCGCAGGTCCTGCCGACGCATGCGGGTCAGCGAGACGAGCACCGCAGCGAAACTCGCCGCATTGATCACGAACACCCAGCCGGCACCGACCACGGCGATGAGTACGCCCGCGAGTGCTGGGCCGATCATCCGTGCGCCGTTGAAGGAGGCCGAGTTCAGCGCCACAGCGTTCGGGAGATTCTTGTCAGAGACGAGGTTCGAGACGAACGACTGGCGGGCTGGCGCATCGAACGCCGAGGCAATGCCGAGCAGCAGGGCGAACAGGTACACCTGCCACAGTTGCGCCGTACCGCTCAGCACGATCACCCCGAGCCCCAGGCCGAGCAGGCCCATCGTCGCCTGGGTGAACATGAGCAGCACGCGCCGGTCGACACGGTCGGCCACCATGCCGGTCCACGGAACGAGGAGCAGCTGTGGGCCGAGCTGCAGGGCCATGACGACGCCGACCGCCACAGCGTCATTGTCGGTCAGAACCGTCAGCACGATCCAGTCCTGGGCGATTCGCTGCATCCAGGTACCGATGTTCGAAACCAGGGCTCCGCCGAACCAGAGGCGGTAGTTGTAGTCGCTGAAGGAGCGGAACATCGCGCTCACCAGTGCGCCTCGACCAACACGGGGCGGCCCTCGCTGACAGCTGTGGGCACCGTCAACTGTCGGCCATCCCTCGAAGAATTTCGGATGCCCGCAGCAGCGTGTGGCGATCCACATCCGTCAACTCGTCGAGCCGACGGTGCAGCCACTCGTCGCGACGACGACGGGTCTCGAGCACCAGCGCAGTGCCAAGCGGTGTGAGCGTCATGACGACCTTGCGCCCGTCTTCGGCGGAGGGGCTGCGCTCGGCGTACCCCGCGGCCACGACAGCATTGATCGTGCGGTTCATGGAGGGCGGGGTCACGCGCTCGAAACGCGCGAGCTCGCCGGGAGTGCTCGGGCCGTGGTTGTACAGGTAGGCCAGGACGACCGACTGTGTGTCACTCAGCTCGCTGTCGGCCTTCTCGGCCCTGAGCCGGCGCGAGGTGCGAAGAACCGCCTGCCTGAGCTGGGACGAGAGATCGGTCTCGGGACCCGTCCCAGGGGTGTCGGCATGGCTGGTCATATCGTTAGCCTAGCTCATTAGCAGAGCTAAGCAACGTGTCTTCAGTTCCTGGTGATGACCTGGGGGCTGCCCGTCGCGCTTGCCGGCATCTCAGCGGCGAGGCGGTTTGCCTCCTCGATCAACGTGGCGACGATCTCCGACTCCGGAACAGTCTTGATGACTTCACCCCGCACGAAGATCTGGCCCTTGCCGTTGCCCGATGCGACACCGAGGTCGGCGTCGCGAGCCTCACCCGGCCCGTTGACGACACAGCCCATGACAGCGACCCTCAGCGGAACGGTCATGCCCTCGAGCCCTGTGGTCACGTCGTTCGCGAGTTTGTACACGTCGACCTGGGCACGGCCGCAGCTCGGGCAGGACACGATCTCGAGCTTGCGCTCCCGCAGGTTCAGGGACTGCAGGATCTGGAGGCCGACCTTCACTTCCTGCTCGGGCGGAGCGGAGAGCGAGACCCTGATGGTGTCGCCGATACCCTCGCCCAGGAGGATTCCGAAGGCCGTCGCACTCTTGATCGTTCCCTGGAACTCCGGGCCCGCCTCGGTTACGCCGAGGTGCAGTGGCCAGTCACCGCGCTCGGCGAGCAGCCGATAGGCCTTGACCATGATCACCGGGTCGTTGTGCTTCACAGAGATCTTGAAATCGTGGAAATCGTGCTCTTCGAAGAGGCTCGCCTCCCAGACCGCACTCTCGACGAGTGCCTCCGGGGTCGCCTTGCCATACTTCTCCATCAGGCTCGGCTCAAGAGAACCGGCATTGACGCCGATGCGGATGCTCACGCCGGCAGCCTTGGCCGCAGCGGCGATCTTGCCGACCTGGTCGTCGAACTTGCGGATGTTGCCCGGATTCACGCGGACGGCTGCACAACCGGCGTCGATGGCCGCGTAGACGTAGTTGGGCTGGAAGTGGATGTCGGCGATCACCGGGATCTGGCTCTTCTTCGCGATGATCGGAAGCGCCTCTGCGTCATCACGGCTCGGAACGGCCACCCGCACGATGTCACAGCCCGACGCGGTGAGCGTGGCGATCTGTTGGAGGGTGGCGTTGATGTTCGTCGTCGGTGTTGTGCACATCGATTGAACACTGACCTGGGCGTCACCGCCCACGAGTACCTTGCCGACTTTGATCTGACGGGATTTGCGACGGGGGGCGAGGGTCTCGACGACCTTGGGCATCCCTAAGTTGATTGCAGCCACGTCACGAGCTTACCTCCGCAATCGGTACCCTCACCCCCCATCCGGCTGGCCCACCGAACGCCGGTCCGGCTCAATTCGGACGAACCTCAGCCCGACCATCCCGAATACGTGCGAGGTGGGGCTGAGGTTCGTCAGAATGTGGAATTCAGAAGTCAGGCAGCGGGCGGTGTCGGGCCGCTCGGGCGGTTTGCCTGCAGCACCTCGAGCCTCGCGCGGTACTCGACTTCGTCGATGTCGCCCCTGGCGAATCGGTCGGCCAGGGTCTTCTCAGCGTCGCTGGTCGAGTTCTGGCCGCCCCAGTTCTGGCCACCCCACGGGCCGCGCCCGCCCCAGCCCGGGCCACCCCAGCCGGGGTGCCCGCCGTTCGCGGCCCAGTACTTGCGGCGACGACGACTCACGAGAGAGACGATGAGAATGACCACGCCGATCCAGAAGAGCGGGATCAGCAGGAACAGGAATCCGAAGCCGCCGGGGCCCCCCCAGTGACCCCAGTGGGTGAGCGCAGCCTGGGTGGGGGCTGCAGCGACAGCAGTTGTCAACACGATGGTTCCTTTCAACAAGTCGACCCGAGAGGGCCGAGAAGACCCGTTTGGGCCCGGTATCAAGGTTCCCGTTCGGGCATCCTTCGCACATCAGCCGGCGGATGCTCGTGGGGTACTCCCCCGGTTGCATCTCTGCCCCGCCAGATCACTCCCGCGGCACGCCTCAGTTCCAGCCGGCCCGCACGAGCCCAGCTTCGTAGGCGACGACAACGAGCTGGGCGCGGTCGCGCGCGGCCAGCTTGCTCATCGTGCGCGACACATGGGTCTTCACCGTGAGTGGGCTGAGGAACAGACGCCCGGCGATCTCGGTGTTGGTGAGCCCCTGCCCGACGAGGGCAAGTACTTCACGCTCGCGGTCGGTGAGCGCCTCGAGTTGCACCGCGTGCGACGAGTCCCTGAGCCCGCTCGCGACACGCTCGAGCAGACGGCGGGTCACGCTCGGCGAGAGGAGCGCCTCTCCTCCTGCGACGACACGAACGGCTCTGATGAGTTCGACCGGCTCGGTGTCCTTCACCAGAAAGCCGCTGGCCCCGGCCCGGATCGCGCGCCCGACGTATTCGTCGAGTTCGAAGGTCGTGACGATGACGATGTGCGTCGAGACGAGCGCCGGGTCTGCCGCGATCTGCTCGGTGGCCCAGAGGCCGTCGCCGTCGGGCATCCGGATGTCCATCAGAACCACATCGGGATGAAGCCGCTTTACGAGCTCGACGGCCGCGGTGCCCGTTGCGGCCTCGCCGACGACATCGATGTCGGGTTCGTTCGCCAGCAGTGCGCTGAAGCCCGCCCTGATCAACTGCTGGTCGTCTGCGATCGCTACCCGGATCACAGGGCTACCCCGTGCGCATGAGGGGGCTGGAGTGGAACCGTCATTGCCCGCTCCTTCTGGGCAGTGTCGCGACCACGGTGAAACCCCCACCTGTTGCCGGACCGGCATCGAGGCGGCCGCCCAGGAGTTCGGCGCGCTCACGCATGCCGAGCAACCCCCTGCCTTCGGTGACGGAGCTGGCCGCGCGGTGGTCAGTCGACGTTCCGTTGTCGGTCACGGCCAGCACATAGTCAGCCGGATGCTCGACGAGAAGCACCTCCGCGTTCGTGGCCCCTGCGTGCCTCACGATGTTCGTGAGGCTCTCCTGGGCGATGCGGTACAGCGCCAACTGCACGCCGGGCGGCGGTTCGGAGGTCAGGCGGTTGTCCAGTTGCACGCTGAGCTCATCGGTCGAGATGGACTTCACCAGCGCTGGCAACCGCGAGAGGTCGGCCTGGGGAACGAGGGCAGCTTCACTGAGGATCTCCTCTGCACCCCAACCGATGTTTCCCTCAGAGCGGAGAAAGCCGAGCACTCCCCTCACCTCGTCGAGTGCGGTCTTGCTCGTCGCCTTGATGTTGCTGAGTGCTTCGCGTGCCTTCTCGGGTTGGGAGTCGATCAGGTGCAACCCCATTCCGGCCTGCACGTTGATCTGCGAGAGCGAGTGGGCGAGAACGTCGTGAAGTTCACGGGCGATCCGCACGCGTTCAGCGCCGGCGGCGTCTTCCCTGCGCTTTCTCGACGCGGCCTGGAATGCGGCAACGCGCTCACCCCGCGTACGGACGGCCTCACCGATCAGCATCACGACGATGATGCCGAGCGCCGTCAGCAACACCCTGCCCGGATGCCATGGAACACCCAGGGTCGCAGAACCCACCAGCACGACCACCCAGCCCGCCGCGATCGACGCGAAGGCCCACCGCCTGGCACCGCGCACGATCGCCGAGATGACGGCGAACGCCAGCGCCAGGTACGGCGCCCCGGAACCCGGAGTGAAGAGCAGGTCCGCGGCTGTGGCAGCGGTGGCGATTGCCACTACGGGGCCGGGAAAGCGCCGTGCCCCGATGAGAGCCAGTGGCCCGACCAGAGCAAGCGCGACAATCGGCAGGGCCAGCTCGGGGGGAAGCCTGGCGCGGTTTGTCACGACCAGCGCGGGTACGACCTGCACGAGAAACGAGATGATGACAGGAAGCCAGAGACGGGCCCAGCGTGGCGGACCTGAGCGGTTGCCTGCCGGAGCGTCTGCTGAGGTCCGGCGCTCCCACCTCGATATCGCGTCGGCGCGATTCGCCCAGGCCTCCGGAGTTCTATCAGCGCTGGGATCGTGGTCAGGACTGGGCATGCGCAGAATCGTATCGAAGTGTGCGCCGCCGGGCATCCCTCGACCGAGGCGTGGAGGGTACTCCCCTGGGAGTATGCGCCGCACAGCCCATTCGCTCAGTGGGATGGTCAGCCAAAGATGTTCACGGGGTTCACGATGTCGGCGTACATGAGGAGGGCGCTGACGCCACCGAGGAAGATGACGACCACGAACGTCAGTGGCATCAGCTTCGCGGTGTCGACGGGCCCCGGGTCTGGCCGCTTGAAGAGCTTCGCGAGACGGCGTCGCAGGCCCTCCCAGAGGGCACCGGCGATATGGCCGCCATCGAGGGGCATCAGCGGCACGAGGTTGATCACAAAGAGGCCGATGTTCACCGACCCGAGCAACCCGATCAGGGTCGCCACCTTGCTGGCCAGTGGAATGTCGATCGTTGCGATCTCCCCGGCCACCCGACCGACACCGACAACGCTGATGGGGCCGTTGATGTCGCGGGTTCCGTTGCCGAACGCAGCGTTCGCCACCCCGACCAGCCGCTGGGGGAGGTTGACGATCGTGTTTGCGACACCTGCCACATTCTGGCCGACGAACGGCAGCACCGAGGTGATCGGCTGTGGCACCAGCTGGCTTGCGTAACCGATGCCGACAAAGCCGACCTGTTCGGTCACGGCCTTGCCCGAGGCATCCGTCACCGTCTGCACCTGGCCGTTCACCACCTGCGTCGTGTCGCGCTCCGTGAGAAGCGGGGTGACACTGAGCGTCTTCTGGGCCCCGTCGCGTGTCACGACCACCGCCAGCGTCTTGCCAGAGGAGGCCCGGATGATCGCGGTCGACTGGTCCCAGCTCGACACTGCCGTGCCGTCGATACTCACGAGCGTGTCGCCCGGGAGAATGCCCGCTGCGGCACCCGGCGACACCGGGTCGCCGGCCTCACACGTCTGCCTGGTGCTGCTCGCCGGCAGCACACAGGAGCTCACCGAACCGACAGTGGTGCTGGGGCCGGCGATACCGAAACCGCATAGCACGATTGCGAAGAACACGATGCCCAGCAGGAGGTTCATCGTCGGGCCACCGAGCATGATGATCACGCGCTTGTACACCGGCAGCCGGTAGAACGAGCGCACGTCGTCGTCGCCGATCGAATCGGCGCTCGCCTTTCGAGCATCCTGCACCAGGGTCCTGAAGAAGCCGGTACTGGTGCGCCTGACCTTTCCGCCCTCCTTCTGGGGCGGGAACATGCCGATCATCGAGATGTAGCCGCCGAGGGGAATCGCCTTCAGGCCGTATTCGGTCTCGCCGCGCCTGCGCGAGAAGACGGTCGGGCCGAACCCGATCATGTACTGGGTGACTTTGACCCCGAAGAGCTTGGCCGGCACGAGGTGCCCGACTTCGTGCAGGGCGATGGACACCGCGAGACCGAGCGCGATGATGACCACACCGACGATGAACAGGAGCACGTTTTCCACCTGCACACGATACCGCCCGGGATCCGGCGGGCGCTGGGCGCGGGCTGAGCGCCCGCTTCACGTTCGCCCGGTGACAGCTCGAGTGATTCAGCCCGCGCTGGCGATGAGGCGGTCGGCCTCGCGGCGCGCCCAGAGCTCGGCATCGGCCAGCGAGTCGCGCGTGAGTACGCCAGACGGTCGTTCGTGCAGCTGCACCACCGAGGCTATCGTCTCGACGATGTCGAGGAAGGTGATGCGCCCGGCATGGAAGGCCGCCACCGCCTGCTCGTTCGCAGCATTGAAGACCGCGGGATAGGTACCTCCGGCCTGGCCGACCTGCTTCGCCAGCGCGACGGCGGGGAAGGCCTGGCTGTCGAGGGGTTCGAACGTCCAGCTGTGCGACGAGCTCCAGTCCAGCGGCACACCAACCCCTGCCACCCGTTTCGGCCAATCGAGACCGAGCGAGATCGGCAGGCGCATGTCGGGCGGCGACGCCTGCGCGATGGTCGACCCATCGATGAACTCCACCATCGAGTGGATGACCGACTGCGGGTGAACCGTGACCTCGATGCGCTCATAGGGAACATCGAACAGCAGGTGAGCCTCGATGATCTCGAGGCCCTTGTTCACCAGGGTCGACGAGTTCGTCGTGACGACCAGGCCCATGTCCCAGGTCGGATGCGCCAGGGCTTCACGGGGAGTCACGTGCAGAAGCGACTCCCGTGAGCGGCCACGGAACGGGCCACCCGAGGCGGTGAGCACAAGACGCGCGACCTCTGCCGCGGTTCCGGAGCGGAGGGCCTGCGCAATCGCAGAGTGCTCGGAGTCGACGGGCACGATCTGCCCGGGTTTCGCGACGCTTCGCACGAGTTCGCCGCCGACAATGAGGCTCTCCTTGTTCGCCAGAGCCAGCGTTCTGCCCATTTCGAGCGCGGCGAGCGTGGAGCCGAGCCCGACCGAGCCCGTGATGCCGTTGAGCACCACGTCTGCGTCGACAGTGCGAACGAGCTGCTCAGCCTCGACGGCCCCGAGTGCGACGTCGGCGACACCGAACTCGGCGGCCTGGGCATCCATCGCCACCCTGTTGCTGCCTGCGGCGAGCCCGACGATCTCGAACCGGTCACCGTTGGCACGGATGACGTCAAGCGCCTGCACTCCGATCGAACCAGTCGAGCCGAGAACGATGACCCGCCGCCGTGCTGACATCAGAGC
This sequence comes from Subtercola sp. PAMC28395, assembly GCF_018889995.1. NCBI lineage: Bacteria > Bacillati > Actinomycetota > Actinomycetes > Micrococcales > Microbacteriaceae > Subtercola > Subtercola sp. PAMC28395. Next base: position 2,750,108 of record NZ_CP076547.1, read on the forward strand.
CCCAAGCCTATTTGCTCGGTGCGGTGGCGAGGATGTCGATCACGAACACCAAGGTGTCGGTGCCCGAGATGCCCGCAGACGGCACGCCCGCCGAACCGTAGCCCTGGTCGGGCGGAATGATCACGATCACCTGTGAGCCGACGGTCTGCCCGACAAGAGCCTGCGTGAAGCCCGGGATCACCTGGTTGGTCGCGAACGTCGCCGGTGACTTGCCCCAGCTCTGGTCGAAGACCTTGCCTGAACCCCAGATGACGCCCTGGTACTGCACGGTGACGTTGTCGCCGGCCGCAACGACCGCGCCCTCACCCTTCTTCAGGTCGGAGATCTGCACGGTCGTCGGTGGGTCGCTGGCCGGGATCGTGACCGTCGGGGTTCCGTCGGCCGCCAGTGCAACGGTCGGGAATCCGGCTGGTGCGGGCTGGTCTGCACCGGTCGCCCGCGTGGGCATGTTCGGGTCGACCGTCGGCGACGGCGTGGCTGATGGCGCAGCAGTGACGTCTTTCACGTCGACGACGAAGACCAGCGAGTCACCGGCGGCGACGCCGAGGCTCGAGTTGCCTTTCGATCCGTAGGCGTCTCCTGGCGGCACAACGGCCACCACTCGCGACCCGACCGTCGAGCACGAGACGGCTTTGACGAGGCCCGGCAGGAACTGCGACTCGTTCACTATCACGGGCAGGGGCTGGCCGCCGTCTTTGATGGTGGTGAACAGTTCGGCGCCCGAGGTCGCGTTGTACAGCGTGAAGTCGATCGTCGCCTGCATATCGGTGCCGGCCTTGGCACCTGTACCCTCGGTGAGCACAGTGCGCTCGGTGATGTCGCTTGTGAGAGGCGAGGTGAACGTCGTGGTCGGGTGTTTGTCGAAGTCACCGCTGACCTTCACGGAATCCGAGGCGGGGCCCGGCGCGGTGAGCGCACAGGCGACCGGACTGGCAGACGGCGCTGCGGGGCTGCCACTGCACGCGGCCAGGGTGAGCGCGACCGCAGCGGCCGCAGCTATAACGACGAATTTACGCATACATCCTCAGCTGTTCAAAACCCTCATGATACGCGAGGCAGTCGACAGGGCGCGCGCCGAAAGTCCTTCATCGGCCCCCTGGCGGCCTTTAGACTGTGGCCGTTCACCCCCGCGTCACCGCGCACCACTAAAATCCGAACGCGACGCTCGAGGCTCGGTTCACGCAGCCCGGCCCGAACCGTGGTGACAGACAGAACAGGATGCCCAACAGGATGCCCGGCAGCACACTCCCAGATGACACCGCCCTGGCCCTGCCCGGGCTGCTCCTGGGCGGCGGCCGGGCACCGCAGCCTCGCACGCTGATGGATGTCCTGCGATCGACTGCCGCCGAGCATCCTCAGGCCTCTGCACTCGCAGACGCGGCCGGCACCCTCAGCTACCGCGAACTGCTCAGGGAGGTCAACGCGGCCGCTGCACGGCTCGCTACGGCGGGGGTGCGACACGGCGACAGGGTCGGGATCCGCATCCCCTCGGGCACCAGGGTGCTCTACATCTCGATTCTGGCGACCCTCGCGGTCGGCGCCAGCTACGTTCCCGTCGACGCCGACGACCCCGAGGAACGCGCCGAACTGGTCTTCGGCGAAGCGAAAGTGGTCGGGGTGATCGGCGCCTCTGGCACGATCGATCTCGCGAGCGCCGTTGCTCCGCGCGCCAGCCAGTCCTCGCCCCCGACCCTTGGCACTCCGACGGGCACGATGCCGGTCGTCGGTGGCCCGACCCCTGACGACGACGCCTGGATCATCTTCACCTCGGGTTCGACGGGCACGCCGAAGGGCGTCGCCGTGACCCACAGGTCGGCCGCTGCCTTCGTCGACGCCGAAGCGCGCCTCTTTCTCCAGGCCGAGCCCCTCGGGCCGGGCGACCGGGTGCTCGCCGGGCTGTCGGTGGCCTTCGACGCCTCCTGCGAAGAGATGTGGCTGGCCTGGCGCCATGGCGCCTGCCTGGTGCCGGCACCCCGCTCACTCGTGCGTTCGGGCGTCGACCTCGGGCCCTGGCTGATCGCCCACGGCATCACGATCGTCTCGACGGTTCCCACCCTGGCAGCCCTCTGGCCACTGGAGTCGCTCGAACTCGTCCGTCTGCTGATCTTCGGCGGAGAAGCCTGCCCTCCCGAACTCGTCGCACGACTGGCCGTCGACGGGCGGGAGGTCTGGAACACCTATGGGCCGACCGAAGCGACCGTGGTGGCGTGTGCTGCACTGCTCGACGGAACAAGCCCTGTGCGCATCGGACTGCCCCTCGACGGCTGGGACCTCGCGGTGGTCGACGGCTCCGGTACACCCGTCGGCGAAGGTGAGATCGGCGAGCTCGTCATCGGCGGAGTCGGGCTCGCCCGGTACCTCGACGAAGCCAAAGACCGCGAGAAGTACGCCCCCATGCCTACCCTCGGCTGGGATCGCGCCTACCGCAGCGGCGACAACGTGCTCTTCAGCGCCGAGGGATTGCTGTTCCAGGGCCGCGCCGACGACCAGGTCAAGCTGGGAGGCCGCCGCATCGAGCTCGGTGAAGTCGAAGCTGCCCTGGCAGCCCTGCCTGGAGTAGCGAGTGCAGCCGCAGTGGTGCAGCGAACACAGGCCGGAAACCAGATCCTCGTCGGGTACATCGCCCTGGCCGAGGCCGTATCGGGCTTCAGTACCCAGCACGCCTCTGAGCTGCTGCGCGAGACGCTGCCGGGTGCACTCGTGCCGTTGCTCGCCGTGGTCGAATCGCTCCCCACCCGCACCTCTGGCAAGGTCGACAAGGCCGCCCTGCCCTGGCCGCTGCCGACACCCTCTACGCCGGTCAGCGACCGCACCCGCCGTGACGCCAGCCGCAGTGACGACACCCCCGGCGCCGGCGATTCGGATGCCCGGCCTCCGCTCTCTGCCACCGAAGCCTGGCTCGCCGTGCAGTGGACGGCCATTCTCGGAGCACCAGTGACGAGCACTGACGACGACTTCTTCGCATTCGGAGGTGGGAGCCTCTCGGCCGCCCAGCTGGTGTCGGGCATCCGGGTGCGCTTCCCTGAGACGACCGTCGCCGACATCTACGATCACCCGCGAATCGGCGCCCTTGCCACCGAACTCGATGCGCGGGCACCTGCCGCCGCACGCGAACGGCGCACGGTCCGCCCGACCCCGTTCGGCACCCAGGTGGCGCAGACGCTGCTGGGCATTCCGCTCTACGTGCTCGTGGGCCTGCGGTGGCTGGTCTATGTTCTGGCTGCCAACAATGTGCTCGCCCTCTTCGGCGACTTCGCCTGGGCGCCGACGGTGTCGTGGTGGTGGATTCTTGCGGGCTTCGTGCTGCTCATCACCCCGTTCGGCCGCATGGCGATCTCCGTCGTGTTCGCGCGGGCGTTGCTGGCTGGCGTGGAACCCGGGAACTACCCCAGGGGAGGCAGCGTGCACCTGCGTCTCTGGCTGGCTGAGCAGATCGCGAACCTCGTCGGAGCGACGAACCTCGCCGGCGCCCCGTGGATCATCACCTACGCCAGGGCACTTGGTGCAAAGATCGGGCCCGGGGTCGACCTGCACTCGCTGCCGCCGATCACGGGCATGCTGAAGATCGGGGCACGCGCCTCCGTCGAACCCGAGGTCGACCTGGCCGGGTACTGGGTCGACGGCGACATTCTGCGCCTCGGTTCGGTGCACATCGGCGCGGACTCTGCCATCGGCGCGCGAAGTACGCTGCTGCCGGGAACACACATCGGCCGCCGGGCCGAGGTTGCGCCGGGCTCCGCCGTCTCCGGGCGCGTGCAGGGAGGCCAGCTCTGGGCAGGCTCCCCCGCCGAACGGGTCGGCAAGGCAAAACCGAACTGGCCCGACTTCCGCCCGCCCCGCAACACCCGCTGGCTCGTGCCCTTCGCCCTCGGCTCCATCGTGCTCTCGCTCCTGCCGGCATTCGCTGTGCTGGCGGGCTGTGTCGTTGTCGGTCTCTTCCTCGGCCTGGGGCACGCGCCGCTCACAATCGACCCAGGCACTGCTGTCGTGACCGAACCGGCCGCGATCCTCCTGCCCACCCTCGGCGACGCGGCGCTTCGCGCGCTGGCCGCCATCCCGCTGGCCACCCTCGCCGCCGGCATCGTCTATGCAGGTCTCACGGTCGTCTTCGCCCGACTCCTTGGCCTGGGTATCCACCCGGGGAGCTACCCCGTGCGCTCCCGGGTCGGCTGGCAGGTCTGGGCCACCGAGCGCCTGCTCGATGCTGCTCGAACCATCCTCTTCCCGTTCTACGCGAGCCTCTTCACTCCCGTGTGGCTTCGGATGCTCGGGGCGAAGGTGGGCAAGAACGTCGAAGCCTCCACGGTGCTGCTCCTGCCGGCGATGACCACGATCGGAGACCACGCGTTCCTCGCCGACGACACCATGGTGGCCTCGTACGAGCTCGGAGGCGGCTGGCTCCGCATCGACGAGGCCCGGGTCGGCAAGCGCGCCTTTCTCGGCAACAGCGGCATGACGGGCCCCGGGCGAACGGTGCCTCGCAACGGCCTGGTCGCCGTGCTCTCTGCGACTCCGCGCAAGGCAAAGAGTGGCTCCTCGTGGCTCGGCAACCCGCCGGTGCGGTTGCGGCGCCAGGTCGCGGAATTCGACGAGACGCGCACCTTCCAGCCCTCAGCCTGGCGCCGGGTCGCGCGTGCACTGTGGGAGATCGGGCGCATAGTGCCGGTGATGATCAGCGTCGCCATCGGGCTCGGCGTCGTCGTGCTGCTGGAGTACCTTGTCGCGTCTGCCGGTCTCGGCTGGGCGATCGTGCTCTCGGGGGCGGTGATGCTGCTCGCCGGAGCGGTGGCCGCGCTGGTGACGACGGCCGCCAAGTGGGCACTGGTGGGCAGAATCGGGCGGGAAGAGCATCCCCTCTGGTCGTCGTTCGTCTGGCGCAACGAAGTGTCGGATACCTTTGTAGAGATGGTTGCTGCTCCGTGGTTCGCTGGCTCTGCCACTGGCACGCCCGCCCTGGCTGTGTGGCTGAGGTCCCTGGGCACGAAAATCGGGCGCGGAGCCTGGGTCGAGACCTACTGGCTGCCAGAGGCAGACCTCGTGAGCCTGGGCGCGGCCTCGACGGTCAACAGGGGCTGCGTGGTGCAGACCCATCTCTTTCACGACCGGGTCATGAGCCTCGACACCGTCGACCTCGAAGACGGTGCGACCCTGGGGCCGCACGGTGTCATCCTGCCGGCCGCCTCGATCGGAGCAGACGCGACCGTCGGGCCGGCCTCGCTCGTCATGCGCGGAGAACACGTGCCAGCCGGGTCGCGGTGGGCCGGGAATCCGATCGCTCCCTGGGCAGACGACCTTCCCGGGACGACGGCCTGATGCCGCGCTCCACACGGCCCACGTCGACAGCCCTGGCCGCTGAGGGCGCCCGTTCACTCGGAGACCCGTATCTGCCCACCAGTGGCAACGGCGGCTACACCGTGCTGCACTACGACCTCGACTGCGACTATCGGGTTAGCTCCAACAGGCTCAGCGCCACGGCCACGATCACGGCGCGTGCAACCCAGAAATTGAGCAGGTTCAGCCTCGACTTCGCGGGCCTCGTCGCCAACAAGGTGACCGTCAACGGAACCCGGGCGACCAACGTGATCCAGACGGCCCGAAAACTCGTGATCACCCCGGCCCTCCCCCTCGACAATGGCTCCGAGTTCACTGTCGTCATCAAGTACGCAGGGCTTCCGAAACCGGTGCGCAGCCAATGGGGTGAGGTCGGCTGGGAGGAGCTCTCTGACGGGGTGATCGTGGCCGGGCAGCCGAGTGGGGCACCTTCGTGGTTCCCCTGCAACGATCATCCATCGAACAAGGCGACGTACTCCATCGCCTTCTCGGCCGAGACGGCCTACCGGGTGCTCTGCAACGGCGAACTGGTGCTTCGAACGCAGCGGGCCAGCCGCACCCGGTGGGAATTCGAGTCGCGCGAGCCCGTCGCAACGTATCTGGCGACCGTGCAGATCGGCCTCTACGAGACCATGGGGGTCTCCCAGCGCGGAGTGCTGCAGTATGTTCTGCTGCCCGAAGACCTGCGTTCGAACGCCCTCGCAGACTTCGAGGACCAGCCACGGATGATGGCACTCTTCGAGCGCTCATTCGGGCCGTACCCGTTCTCCGACTACACCGTCGTCGTCACCGACGATGAGCTGGAGATTCCCCTCGAAGCCCAGGGCCTGGCGATCTTCGGCCGTAACCACATCGATGGTGTCGGAGGCTCTGAGCGACTGATCGCCCACGAACTCTCGCACCAGTGGTTCGGCAACAGCCTCACCATCTCGCACTGGAAGGACATCTGGCTGCACGAGGGATTCGCCTGTTACGCCGAGTGGTTGTGGGCCGAGGAGTCGGGCTCGCTGACGGCCGACGCTTCAGCAACCCAGGCCTGGAACAAGATCAATCGCCTGCCCAAAGACCTGGTGATCGGCGACCCGGGCTCCGCCCGGATGTTCGACGACAGGGTCTACAAGCGTGGTGCACTGACGCTCCATGCCCTCCGCACCACGCTGGGCGACGATGTCTTCTTCACGATTCTGCGCGAGTGGGCAGCGACGCATCGCCATGGCAACGTCAGCACCCCGGAATTCATCGCTCTGGTCGAAACACACTCTCCAGTGCCCGTACGCTCCCTGTTCGCGGCCTGGCTCGACCAGTCGGGCTTGCCGAAGCTGCCGAAGCGCACAGCGCGCTAGACGGCCGACACGACGGCGATCTGCCAGCTACCTCATCTGCCGGTTACCTCAACTGAGGAGCACGCTTCGCATTCTGGATGCCGACCAGGGAGACGACTCCGCCGACCACCAGCAGGGCCGCCGTCACCAGCGCAGCGCGAGAGAAACCGTCTACCGTGAGGGCATCGCCGATGATGAGTGCCGCAGCTGCGGTCGCGATGAGGCCGGCGACGCGGGAGACGGCATTGTTGGTCGCTGACGCGATGCCCGCCCGCTCCGGGTCGATCGAGCCGAGCACGGCCGCGGTCAGCGGGGCCACCGTCATCACCAGTCCGAGCGAGAACACAACCGTTCCGGGCAGCACCTGGCTGACATAGTCTGCCTGCGCTGTCACCTGCGAGAGCAGCAGGTAACCCACAGCGCCCACGATCGGGCCGGCCGCCATGAACCAGCGCGAACCGTACCGGCCGGCAAGAGTGCCGAACAGTGACGACAGCGAAATGCTGATCACGGTCGACGGCAGAGAGGCCAGGCCGGCCTGGGTGGCGGAGTAACCGGCAACCTGTTGCAGAAAAAGGGTGAGGGCGAATCCGCCGAGCGAGAGCGCCGCGTAGATGAAGGCTGTGGCCACATTCCCCACCCAGAAGTTGCGCACCCGAAACAGGGAGAGAGGGAGCATCGGGTGCTTCACGACAGCCTCATTCCAGAGGAAGAGCCCGAACGAGGCGAGGCCGAGCGCCAGCGCTCCCCAGACGATCGGGTTCGACCAGCCCAATCTGCCGTGTTCGATGAGCGCGAAAACCGGCAACCCGATACCGAGAATACCGAGCATGGCACCGCGATAGTCGATCACCGGCCTCACGGCCCGGGGAGGTTCGAGGTCGATCCCGCGCAGGGCCAGGAGAGTCACCGCGATCGGAATGACGTTGATGGCGAACACCAGCCTCCACGACACCAGGTCGACCAGCACTCCGCCCAACAGAGGGCCAGCGAGAAACGCTGTGCTCGTCCACGCTGTCCAGCGGCCGATCGCCTTTGCCCGTGCCGGCCCATCGAAGTTCGCCACGATGATCGCCAGCGAGCTCGGTACCAGCAACGCCCCGGCGACACCCTGGATGCCCCGGGAGACGATCAGCATCGCGTCCGTCACCGAGACGGCGCAGAGCACAGAGGCAGCGCCGAAACCGACGAGTCCCCAGAAGATCACGCGGCGCCGACCGAAGGCATCGGAGAGCGAACCCGCGAGCAGGATGACGGCGGTCAGTGAGATGAGGTACGCATCGACGACCCACTGCTGGCCGGCAAGGCCTCCCCCGAGTTCCCGTGAGATCGCGGGAAGCGCCACGTTGATGACGGTGCCGTCGAGAAACGCGATGAACGACGACAACACGGCAACGGTCAGAACCCGCCGCTGGTAGCTCGACATCGGGCCCGACGAAGACACTGGTTGCAGGGCAGGCACTGGCTGTGGTGACGTCAAGGGGCGTTCACTGTGCCCGCGGCTCGTGTAGAACAGAAAAGTTGACCGATTGCGCAATGAAGCAGAGTTGACTCGCCTCATGGTGCAGCGAATTCGCTAGCTCAGCCTGCCCGGGGTCTGCCAACGTCACAACGGGGCGGAGCGTTACAGAGGTGAAGTGGCCACCCTGGCCGACCTGCTCCATCACGCCCTCGGCCGAGTCGGTGTAGCCGGTCACCACGACGCCGTGCTGAACCGCGACGTGGAGGTACGAGAGCATGTGGCACTCGGCCAACGCGGCCAGCAGCAGTTCCTCGGGGTTCCAGCGATCGCGGTCGCCGTGGAAGGTCCGGTCGGCAGACGTCGGCAGTTCGATCTTGCCGGAGGCCCTGACAACACCCTTTCTGCTGTAGTCGCGGTACCCGGTGGTTCCCGAACCGCGATTTCCCTGCCATTCGACGTCGACGCGGTAGTGGTGTTCGGTGTTCACCTCCTCAGACTACGTCGGGGGTAATCTTTATTACTATGACCGACATCATTGGCAGTTCCGTGTTCACCGTTTCCCAGGAGCGCAAGATCGTCACGGCGATCCCCGGCCCGAAGTCCGATGCCCTGCATGCCCGGCGTCTGGCCGTCGTGCCCACCGGTGTCTCGTCGGTGCTTCCCGTCTACATCGCCAGGGCCAACGGCGCGATCCTGGTCGACGTCGATGGCAACCAGTTCATCGACATGGGGGCCGGCATCGGCGTCACGACCGTCGGTCACACCGAGGCGGCTGTGGTCGAGGCAGCTTCTGCGCAGCTGCACGACGTCACCCACACCCTCTTCACGGTCACGCCCTACGAAGGGTACGTGCGGGTGGCCGAGCTCCTCGCCGAACACACCCCCGGCGACTTCGCCAAGAAGACGATGCTCGCGAACTCCGGCGCAGAGGCCGTCGAGAACGCCGTGAAGATCGCCCGCAAGCACACCCGCCGGGTCGGCGTCGCCGTTCTCGAACACGCCTACCACGGCCGCACCAACCTCACCATGGCGATGAACTTCAAGGCGGCCCCCTACTCCACCGGATTCGGCCCCTTCGCCGGCGACGTCTATCGCGCACCGAACTCGTACCCCTACCACGACGGCCTCTCGGGCGCCGAGGCAGCGACCCGCACGATCAACTACCTCGAGAAGACCGTGGGGTCGTACGACCTCGCCTGCCTCGTCGTCGAGCCGATCCAGGGCGAGGGCGGCTTCGTCGTGCCAGCGGAGGGCTTCCTGCCTGCCCTCCAGGCCTGGTGCACTGAGAAGGGCATCGTCTTCATCGCCGATGAGATCCAGAGCGGCATGGCACGAACGGGTGCCTACTTCGCCAGCGAGCACTTCGGCCTCGTGCCCGACATGATCACCTCGGCCAAGGGAATCGCAGGGGGTCTCCCCCTCGCAGCCGTCACGGGGCGAGCAGACATCATGGATTCCGCCCTGCCGGGCGGGCTCGGCGGCACCTTTGGCGGCAACCCCGTTGCCACGGCGGCGGCGATCGCCGTCTTTGCAGAGATCGAGCGACTCGGCCTGCTGGCTGAGGCCACGCGGGTCGAGCAGACGCTCTCAGCGGGCCTTCTCGAACTGCAGAAGAAGTACGACGTCATCGGCGAGGTGCGCGGAGTGGGTGCGATGATCGCCATCGAACTCGTGCAGCCCGGAACAGGCCAGACCACCAAAGAACCCAACCCTGCAGCAGTCACGGCCCTCGCGGCCTACGCAGCCCAGCACGGGGTCATCATCCTGACGGCGGGCACCTACGGAAACGTGCTGCGGTTCCTTCCGAGCCTCACCATCAGCGATGCACTGCTCGAAGACGCGCTGGGCGTTCTCGATGCTGGCTTCGCCACGCTGTGACGGCAAGAGAAACATTCGCGACGTCAGAGGCCGTCGAACTCGCGTTCATCGATCGCAGTGGGTTCATCGAATCCCGCCACGGCGGTTCGGCCGTGGTCGTCGGCCCCGGCGGGCAGGTGATCCGAAGCCTCGGCAACCCCGAAGCGCCCATCATTCCCCGGTCGTGCCTCAAGCCCTTCCAGGCCGTTGCGGTCGCCGAGGCGCTTGCCAGCGCGGGCGTCGAGCTGACCCCCCTTCAGACCGTGCTGTCGACGGCGAGCCACGCCGGAACCCCTGAGCACGTTGCGGTCGTGCGGAGCATCCTCGACCGGGCCGGCCTCACACCGGATGCCCTGCAGTGCCCCCACGACTGGCCCGGTGACTCCGGCTCGCGTGACGGCCTCGTACGCGCGGGCTCCAGCCGTGCATCTGTCTACATGAACTGCTCGGGCAAACATGCAGCGATGCTGCTCACCTGCGTAGCGAACGGCTGGCCGACAGAAACCTATCTCGAACTGGGCCATCCCCTGCAGCAACGGATCCGCAGCACGATCGAAAACCTCACCGGAGAGAGTGTTGCAGCCACCGCGGTCGACGGTTGCGGCGCGCCGGTGCATGCGATCAGCCTGGTGGGCCTGGCGCGTGGCATCGGTCGCATCACGTCTTCGACCGACGGTTCAGCGCAGTACCTGACCGATTCGGTTCTCGCCAACGGCTGGGCGATCGACGGCCCGGGGCGCGCAAACACCGTCTGCATCGACGAACTCGGCGTCTTCTCGAAGCTCGGTGCAGAGGGCGTCATGGTCATGGCGGCACCTGACGGAACCACGGTGGCCCTCAAGATGCTCGACGGCAGCCTGCGCGCGGCCTCGCTGGTGGGCCTGACGCTCCTCGTCTCAGCCGGAGCACTGGCCCAGGCTGACGTCGACCGGGTGCTGCCTGCTCTCGACCTGACTGTGTACGGCGGCACCGAGCCGGTCGGCGCCATACAGGTTTCTTCAGCGGTCATCGCCGCCTAGGCAATCGGTTCCGATGCGCCGGGCTTTGCCCAGCTCCTCAACCAGCGACGTGAATCCGACGGTTGAGTGGCTGCGCAGCGGAGCATCGAAGCCAGACTCTTCCTACTGGATCCGCGCGAGCCTCTTTGCGCGGGCCGCTCGTGACACCTGGGCGACGACCACGATCACGATCGCCAGGAGGAAGACCGCGGAGGCGATGACGTTCGCCTCCGCCGGAATTCCTCGCGCCGCAGCGATGTAGATGAACTTCGGGAAGGTGTCGACCGCGCCGGAGTTGAAGTTCGTGATGATGAAGTCGTCGAAGCTCAGCGCGAACGAGAGCAGCGCGGCCGCAGCGATTCCCGGCACGAGCAACGGAAAGGTGATCCGCCAGAACACCGCTGAAGCAGAACCGTAGAGGTCGCGCCCCGCTTCTTCGAGCGACGGGTCGAGGCTTGCCACGCGAGCCTTCACCGTCACCACCACGAAACTGATGCAGAACATCGTGTGCGCGATGATGATGGTCCCGAGGCCCTTGTTCACCCCCAACGACAGGAACTGTGCCGCGAGCCCTGCACCCAGCACCACTTCGGGCGTCGCCATCGGCAGGAAGAGCAGCAGCGAGATCGCCGAGCGCGCCTTGAACCGGTAGCGCACGAGCGCGATCGCGATTGCCGTACCGAGTGCGGTCGCGAGCACCGTGGCGACCACACCGACGAGGATGCTGTTGCCGAAGGCCTCGCAGACCCCCTGTGCATCGCAGACGTGCAGCCACTTGTCGAAGGTGAAACCCTGCCAGGCGATGTTGAGTTTGCCCGAATCGTTGAACGAGAACACGAAGGTGTAGGCGATAGGAATGAGCAGGAAGATCAGCGCGAGAATCGTGTAGATCGGAAGCCCGAGACCCTTGAACCTGATCTTCACCCGGCGGCCGCCCGCGCGGGGAGGCGCGGCCATCGGAGCTTCGAGATCAGCGGCGATGGCCCCTGGCCCGGCTGTGGAGAGTGCACTCATATCAGGTCCTCCGTTCCTGCTCGTCGAACATAGATGCCCACGATGATCAGAATCACGGCCATCAGGATGATCGAGAGTGCGGCCGCTATCGGATAGTTCTGCAGCACAAGGAAGTTCGCCTCGATCGCATTACCGACCATCGACGTCTGCGAACTTCCCAGAAAGTCCCCGCTGGCGTTGATGTAGTCACCGGCCGCAGGGATGAAGGTCAACAGTGTGCCCGACACGATGCCGGGCATCGAGAGCGGAATGGTCACCTTGCGGAAGGTCGTCCACGGTGAGGCATACAGGTCGCTCCCCGCCTCGATGTACCGAACGTCGAGACGCTCGAGCGTCGCATACAGCGGCAGCGTCATGAACGGAATGAAGTTGTACGTCAGGCCGAAGATCACCGCGAACGGCGTGCCGGTGATATGCCCGTCGGCCGGAAAGATCGAGAGCGCCTTGAGCGCGACCACGATGGGCCCCTCGTCACTCATGATCTGCTTCCACGCAAGCGTGCGCAGCAGAAAGCTGATGAAGAACGGTGCGATCACCAGGGTCAGCAGCAGGCTCTGGAAGAGTGGCCAGCGCCTGGCCTTCACCCCGATGAAATACGCCATCGGGTAGCTGATGACCAGCGCGAGCACGGTGGCGATCACCGCGTACCCGAAAGCCCGCAGAATCAGCGGCAGGTACTGCCCGACCGCATCGGTGTAGTTCTGCCATTGGAAGCCGGCGCTGTACTGCCCGATGTCGCCGTCGATCACCGGCTGCTGAAAAGAGGTGAAGATCAGCGAGATCAGCGGGGTGATGAAGAACAGCATCAGGTACAGGATGCCCGGCAGCAGAAGAATCAGGGCGATCCAGCTGCGCTTGCGAACAGCGGGTTCAGCCGCCGCCGTCGAACTCGCGAACGCGGTGAAGGCCATCTCAGGCCTGCTCGAGCTCGGATTCGGCGGCGCGTGCATCCACACGGGCGCGCGTGGCTATCGTCGCCGTGTCGGCCGCCTCGTCTGAAACTGCGGAGTCGGGCAGCGGCGCATCTTCCAGCCCGAAGCTGTGCTCGATGCTCCAGCTGACCCAGACCTCGGCTCCCACGTGCACGACGGGCCCGAAGATCATGTTCTGTGCGAACACGACGATGTCGCCGACACCGGGAACCGCGACGATGTACTGCGTACTCACACCGCTGAACGACACATCGATCACCCGGCCGGGGCCTACGACGTTGCGTGATCCGTCGATTACCGGAGCCTCGGTGAGAAGCAGCACCTTCTCTGGCCGCACCCCCACGGTGATCACTCCGCTGTTGCGCTGGGCACGGGCACGAGGGATGACCAGGGTTTTGCCTGCGATCGACATTGTCAGGGCATCCGGAGTCGTTGAAACGACGGGCCCCGTGAACAGGTTCGACTGGCCGAGGAAGTTCGCGACGAACGCGGTTCTGGGCAGTTCGTACAGTTCTTCCGGCGCGCCCATCTGCTCGATCGCGCCCTTGTTCATGACCGCGATGGTGTCGGCCATGGTCATGGCCTCCTCCTGGTCGTGGGTGACGTGCAGGAAGGTCAGGCCGACCTCGGTCTGGATGTTTTTCAGTTCGAGTTGCATCTGGCGACGGAGCTTCAGGTCGAGAGCTCCGAGGGGTTCGTCGAGCAGCAGGAGCGCTGGGCGGTTGACGATTGCGCGTGCCAGAGCGACACGCTGCTGCTGCCCTCCGGAGAGCTGGCCGGGCCGGCGCGACGCGAGGTGGTCGAGTTCCACCAGCCGAAGAGCCTCGTGCGCCTTGTCGAGAGGCTTGGCGATGCTGCGTCGACGGAGACCGAAGGCGACGTTCTCGAGAACAGTCATGTGGGGGAAGAGTGCGTAGGACTGGAACACGGTGTTCACCGGTCGCTGGAACGACTTCGTCGCTGTGACGTCCTTGCCTCCGATGAGGATGCGTCCTGCCGTCGGCTCCTCGAGGCCGGCGACAAGGCGCAGCGTGGTGGTCTTACCGCAGCCCGACGGCCCAAGGAGGGCGAAGAACGAGCCCGCGGGAATGAAGAGGTCGAGTGACTCGATGGCGGTGAAGCCGGGGAAGTGCTTGTTGATTCCGACGAGTTCGAGGTCGGCGCCCTTCTCGGCGAATGTCCCGGCGGCCATCAACTGCCCAGCAGCACTTTTTGGAACGAAGCGCCGAAGTCGCTCTCCTCCTGGGCGCTGAGCGTGCGGAACACGTGGACCTGCTTGAGGTAGTCGGCGTCGGGGAAGATCAGCGGGTTGGAGGCCAAGGTGGGGTCGATGGCATCCATCGCCTCCTTGGCTCCGTTGACCGGCGTCACGTAGTTCACCCACGCTGCGAGTTCTGCGGCAACGGCCGGCTCGTAGTAGTAGTCCATGATGGCTTCGGCGTTGGCCTTGTGACGAGAGCCCATCGGCACGACGAAGGTGTCGTTCCAGAGCGTGCCACCGGAGTCGGGGATGGCGAACTGCCACTTGTCACCGGCCGTTGCGTTCAGCGAGGTGATGTCACCCGACCAGCAGATCGCCGCGAAGGTGTCTTCGTTCTGCAGGTCGTTGAGGTACTGGTTGCCCTTGATGTTGCGGATCTGGCCGTCGCTGACCTCCTTGGTGAAGACATCCATCGCCTTGTTGAACTGGTCGGCGGACCAGTTCCCGGTGATGTCGGTTCCCTGGGAGAGCATGATGAGACCGATCGTGTCGCGCATCTCGGAGAGAACGCCCACGCGGCCCTTGAGCTCCGTGGCCCAGAGGTCGTCGATACTCTTGATGCCGTTCGGCACCTTCTCCTTGTTCCAGCAGATTCCGGCGTAGCCGCCCTGCCAGGGCAGGGACTTCTGGCGGCCCTTGTCGAAGTCGGGGTTGGCGAAGGATTCGCTCAGGTTCGAGATGTTCGGGATCTTGGCGTGGTCGAGGTCCTGGATGTAACCGAGGCGTACGAGCCTCGCGACCATCCAGTCGGTGAGACACACCGTGTCGGTGCCGATGTCCTGCCCGAGTGCGAGCTGGTCCTTCACCTTGGCGTAGTAGGTGTTGTTGTCATCGACGGCGACGTTGTACGTGACGTTGATGCCGGACTTCTGCTGGAAACCCACCAGGGTCGGGTGGTTGCCTTCGGCGTCTTCGTCCATGTAGGCAGGCCAGTTGTCCCAGATCAGGGTCTTCTCTGTGGCAGAGACATCGGTGGCCGGCGTGAGCGCCGCCTTGGTGGCTGTGGTCGGTGCGCAGGCAGCGAGGCCCAGGGCTCCGGCCCCCAACCCGACGGCCCCGAGGAAGCCGCGGCGGCTCATCGAGAGTCGCTTGGCGTTCTGCATTGCCTGTGATTGCTTGATGGCTTCGATGATCATCGGGTCGCGCGGTGGCGTCAGTGGCATGAGTGGTGCACTCCAAGGTCTCGCGAAAAAGGTGTTTTGATACTGACACACCGACTCAGCGAATCACAGCAAAAGCCACGAAAAGAACGATCTTGAAACACAATCTTTACGAAATCAGCATCGATTTCTGCAGATGACCGATGATTTCGTCACTGGGCATTGCCATCAGCGGCAGTGTCACGCAGCAGTGTCAATCGGCCGCGACGTCGATGACAAGCACAGTCACATTGTCCCGACCCCCGTTGGTCAGCGCGGCGACGACGAGATTGTTCGCGGCCTCTGCTGCGCTGCCGGCACGGCCGAGGTAGTGAGCGATGCCGTGATCGGTGAGTTCTTTCGTCAGGCCATCACTGCAGACCAGGAGTCGCTGGCCGGGCGTGACCTCGAGCAGCGTGTAGTCGGGCGCAGGCTTCTCATGGAATCCCACCGCCCTGGTGATGATGTTGCTGTCGGGGTGCGTCTCGGCCTGCTCAGCAGTGATCAGACCGGCGTCGACGAGCTCCTGCACCACGGAATGATCGACTGTCAGTCTCGCGAGTGAGCCATCCAACATCTGGTAGACCCGCGAGTCACCGATATTGAAGACGGCCCAGACCGGCTCATCCTCGACCAGGGTGAGAGCGACGCCGGTCACTGTCGTTCCGGTACCGAGCGCATTCGCGTCCCCGACCACATCGATGTCGGCCAGTGCCAGCGACAGCGCTTCGTCGATGATGTCGCCCGTCGTGAACGACAACCCGTGCACAGCTCCGAGACGATTCACCACTGCCGCGCTGGCGACATCGCCTGCCGCATGACCACCCATGCCGTCTGCCACCGCGAAGATCGGAGGGTTTGCGACCACGCTGTCTTCGTTCACAGCGCGCTTCTTGCCGACATCGCTGAGAGCCGCCCACGAGAGGGTGAATGGTTCTGCCTCAGGCTTTGGCCCGACAACCCGGAGGGTTGCGGTCTGCTCACCGATTTGGGTCACGCGTGTTCTCTTTCCCATACGCTGCCATTCGGGCGGGCAACTGCACGTGACAACTTTAGACGAGACTCCGGCACGCTGACATTTTCGGCGGATTTCGTAGGTCAATCAGCAAAACAGCTACGGATTCACTTGCTGAGCCCCTACGTCACTGACAGAATCGAGGCATGAACACCAGGCCTCGTTCGACCCATCTCGATGACACGTCAAAAGCGATCATCGAACAGCTCCAGGTCGACGGTCGACGCTCGTACGCTGAAATCGGCAAAGCCGTCGGTCTCAGCGAGGCGGCCGTGCGGCAACGGGTGCAGAAGCTGACCGAGAGCGGCGTGATGCAGATCGTTGCCGTGACCGATCCCCTCCAGCTCGGTTTCTACCGCCAGGCCATGGTCGGTCTGAGGGTCACCGGTGACACCCGAGTGATCGCAGATGCCCTGGCCGCCCTCCCGGCCGTCGACTATGTGGTTCTGACGGCCGGCACCTTCGACATCATGGTCGAAGTCGTCTGCGAGAACGACGACGACCTGATCTCGCTGCTGAATTCCGATATCCGCACGCTCGATGGCGTGCTCTCCACCGAAACATTTGTCTACCTGAAGCTGCACAAACAGCTCTACAACTGGGGAACGAGATAACTCATGACCATCACCCATCCCACCAGCGGCCTGTCGACCAAGTTCGACGAAGCCGACCTCCAGCAGAAGGCCAAAGATCACCTCTGGATGCATTTCGCACGCCAGTCGGTGATGGAAGACGGCCACGGCGTTCCGATCATCGTCAAGGGTGACGGTCATCACATCTGGGACAGCAAGGGCAAGAAGTACTTCGACGGGCTGAGCGGGCTCTTCGTGGTGAACGCCGGCCACGGTCGCCAGCGGCTCGCCGAGGTCGCCGCCAAGCAGGCCGCTGAGCTCGCGTTCTTCCCCCTGTGGTCGTACGCGCATCCTTCGGCGATCGAACTCGCCGACCGACTCGCCGACTACGCTCCCGGAGACCTGAACCGCGTCTTCTTCTCCACCGGCGGCGGCGAGGCCGTCGAGACCGCGTTCAAACTGGCGAAGTACTACTGGAAGCTGCAGGGCCGGCCCACCAAGCACAAGGTCATATCCCGGGCTGTGGCCTATCACGGCACCCCGCAGGGCGCCCTGGCCATCACCGGGATCCCGGCGATGAAGGAGATGTTCGAACCGGTCACCCCGGGCGGTTTCCGGGTGCCGAACACCAACTTCTACCGCGCTCCGGAGCACGGTGACCACCTCGAGCAGTTCGGGCTCTGGGCCGCCAACCGCATCGAAGAGATGATCGAGTTCGAAGGGCCCGAAACAGTTGCGGCCGTCTTCCTCGAGCCGGTTCAGAACTCCGGCGGGTGCTTCCCTCCTCCCCCCGGCTACTTCCAGCGGGTCAGGGAGATCTGCGACAAGTACGACGTTCTCCTGGTGAGCGACGAGGTCATCTGCGCGTTCGGCCGCCTCGGCCACATGTTCGCCTGCGACGAGTACAACTATGTGCCCGACATGATCACGTGCGCCAAGGGTATGACAAGCGGCTACTCCCCCATCGGCGCCACGATTGTGAGCGACAAGGTGTACGAGCCGTTCAAGCACGGCAACACCTCGTTCTACCACGGGTACACGTTCGGCGGGCATCCGGTGTCTGCAGCCGTTGCGCTCGAAAACCTCGACATCTTCGAGGAGGAGAAGCTGAACGAGAACGTGCGCGAGAACTCGCCGGCGTTCAGACGCACCCTCGAGAAGCTGCATGACCTGCCGATCGTCGGCGACGTGCGCGGGGACGGCTACTTCTTCGGCATCGAGCTCGTCAAAGACAAGAAGACCAAGGAGACGTTCGACGACGACGAGTCGGAACGCCTGCTGCGCGGTTTCCTCTCGAAAGCACTCTTCGATGCGGGCCTCTACTGCCGCGCAGACGACCGGGGCGATCCCGTCATCCAGCTCGCGCCGCCTCTCACGATCGGCCAGCGTGAGTTCGACGAGATCGAGGGCATCCTGCGTTCGGTTCTGACCGAGGCCTGGGCGCAGCTCTAGCCGCGCTGTGAGTTGGAGTCGTAAAGGGCTGGCTGCCGGATGATCGCGAACAACTACTGGGCCGAATCAGGTGCGTCAGCCGACGGCGAGGCCGGGCGACTGCGGCCACCGCCCGTGTCAGACCTCGATGTCGACGTGTGTATCGTGGGCGGCGGCCTGACAGGGCTCTGGACGGCGTACTACCTCGCCAAAGCAGACCCGAGCCTGTCGATCGCGATCCTCGAGAAGGAGACGGTCGGCTTCGGAGCTTCCGGCCGCAATGGCGGGTGGTGTTCTGCGCTCTTCCCCCGCTCCGCCGCCTCACTCGAACGCGCCTACGGGTTCGATCGGGCCGTCGCGATGCGCCGGGCGATGGTCGACACCGTCACCGAGGTCGGTCGGGTCTCTGCGGCAGAGGGCATCGACTGCGACTTCGCACGGGGTGGCACGATCACCTACGCGATGAACGAGTTGCAGGTCGAATCGGCCAGGGCCGACGTCGACGAGGCGAAACACTTCGGTGTCGACGAATTGGAGTACTGGGACTTCGACCCGGCGCATGCGCACTACGCCGGTCGCGGGCATCCGGTTGGCGCGAGAGCTGCCGCCTTCGACCCGGCCTGCGCCCGACTTCACCCCGCGAAGCTCGTTCACGGCCTCGCCCGGGTCGTCGAATCCCTCGGAGTGCGCATCTACGAGCACACCGAAGTCACGTCGTGGCTGCCGAACTTCGTAAACTTCCGCGGCCACCAGGTGTCGCCCGGTTTCGAGGCGATCGCCGCGCCGGGAGTCGCTGCCACCAACCAGATCGTCATCGCGACAGAAGCCTACGGCTCCCAGCTGCCGGGTGTCGGGCGAAGGATCCTGCCGCTGTACTCGCTGATGATCGCGACAGAACCTCTCTCTGATGACTTCTGGGACTCGGTGGGGCTCGAACACGGCAACACGTTCAGCGACTACCGCCACCTGCTCATCTACGGCCAGCGCACGGCAGACAACCGCTTCGCGTTCGGCGGCAGGGGCGCGCGCTACCACTGGGGTTCGAGCATCCACCCCTCGTACGACCAGGTCGAGCGGGTCTTCTCGCACCTCAGCGACACACTCACCGAACTGTTCCCCGATGCGGCAGCCGCGGAAGTCACCCACCGCTGGGGTGGCCCGATCGGCGTGCCCCGGGATTGGCATGCCTCGGCCGGCCACAACCCGAAGACCGGCGTCTCGTTCGCCGGCGGTTATGTGGGCGACGGGCTCAGTACGACGAATCTCGCGGGCCGCACCCTCAGCGACCTGATCACGGGTCGACACACTGAATTGACACGCCTGCCGTGGGTGAATCATCTGTCACCGCGCTGGGAACCAGAACCGCTGCGGTTCATCGGGGCGAACCTCGGCCTCACGTCGGCGTCAGTTGCCGACCACGAAGAGCGGATGACCGGCAGATCGTCACTCACAGCCAGGCTCCTGGGCCCGCTGACCGGCCACTGAGCCCCTCGCGCCCAACTCAGTTCTCAGGGCTGGAGCCTCGTGATGCTCCAGCCTTCAGCGAGGCGATTGTAGACGAAGCGATCGTGAACGCGCGAGCTGCGTCCCTTCCAGAATTCGATACGGATGGGGCTGAGCAGAAAGCCACCCCAGTTCGCGGGCCTCGGCACGGCCGTTCCTTCCGGGTACGCCAGAGCCAGCTCTTCGATGCGCTGCTCGAGCAGCTCCCGGCTTTCGATCGGCTGGGACTGCTGGCTGGCAGCGGAAGCGATCTGCGAATCCCGTGGCCTGGATGCGAAGTATGCGTCGCTGCTCTCTGCATCGAGCCGGGTGACCGAACCCGTGACGATGACCTGCCGTTGCTGCCCGTACCAGGGGAAGACGGCAGTGGCAACCGGATGCCCGGCCAACGCCCGGCCCTTCCGGGAACCGTAGTTCGTGAAGAACTCGAATCCCTCCGCCCTGACTCGACGCAGCAACACCGTGCGGCTGCTGGGTGAACCGTCATCGTCGATCGTGCCGAGCACCATAGCGTTCGGCTCAGCGAAGCCTGCTGCCTCCGCCTCACTCAGCCACCGGGCGAACTGGGCGATCGGATCGGGGTCGAGGTCGCTGGCCGACAGCGGAATGCTGCCGTAATCGGTGTGGGTCGAGAGGGAATCCATGAGAGTCATCACGCTACTCTCCCCAGACACTCCTCCCTCACATTCGGCGTCTGGCAACGAAGCTGAACAATGTCCGATGGTGGCCAGTCCAGGCCGCTCGCACCCAGCTACAGTCGAAACATGACAGCCAGCACACTCACTATTCCCGACTACCTTCTGCGAGTCGACAGCCCCATCGGCCGCCTCGAACTCACCGCCGACGACGATGCCGTGCTCTCCCTCAGCATCGAAGGCGGCGGCACCCTGCCGCACGACGCGTTGCCAGAGAAGCCGAACGCCGTTCTCACCGAGGCTGCGCGCCAATTGACGGAGTACTTCGACGGCAAGCGCAAAGAGTTCGACGTGCCCGTCAAGCTTGTTGGAACACCGTTTCAGATGTCCATCTGGCAGTCACTCGCTACCCTCGGTCACGGAGAGTTCATCTCCTACGGCGAGCTCGGCGTTCTCGCTGGTCGACCAGGTTCGGGCCGCGCTGTCGGCGGTGCTGTCGGGGCGAACCCCATCCCCATCATCGTCGGGTGCCACCGGGTCCTGGCATCGAACCAGAAGATCACCGGGTACAGCGGCGGCAACGGCATCCCCACCAAGGTCTGGCTCCTCGACCACGAGAGTATCGGGCATCTGTGAGCAGAGTCCACGAGCGCACACCGCGGTCGATAGTGGACTACACCGATGAGTGAGACTCCGATCTCCCTGGTGGGTACAGACGGTATCGAGCGATGCGCGTGGGCCGGCAATGACATGGAGTACCAGCGCTACCATGACCGTGAGTGGGGAAGACCTCTCCACTCCGACCGGGCACTCTTTGAGAAGATCAGCCTGGAGGGGTTCCAGGCCGGCCTGTCGTGGATCACCATTCTTCGACGCAGAGCCGCCTTCCGCAGAGCTTTCGACGACTTCGAGATTGACCGAGTGGCGGCTTTCACCGAGGCCGACGTCGAGCGTTTGGTGAACGATTCCTCGATCATCCGTCATCGCGGCAAGATCCGCGCTGTCGTCAACAACGCGAGAGTGACGGCAGCCCTGATCGCCGAATCCGGCACGGGAGCGCTCGATCGCCTGGTCTGGAGTTTCACCCCGGTTGTTTCACGTGCACGACCCAGAACCGCTGCCGACTTCGTGGCAACCACCCCCGAATCGATAGCCCTCAGCGCGGAGCTGCGCTCGCGTGGCTTCAGCTTCGTCGGACCGACAACGATGTACGCGCTGATGCAGTCGGCGGGGCTCGTCGACGATCACGTCGAAGGGTGCTTTCTCGCCCGGTAGTGCCTCGACCCCACTGAGACAACCAGGCGACAGCGAATGCCGCGGTTCAGACGGTCAACGCGATTTCTGAATCCCCGAACCGACGAAGATCGAACCCGGTGGCCTGAGCCCACTCGATGATCTCGTCCACAGAAGCGAAGTCGACTCCCGATTCGATGATCGCTCTCGTGAGTTCGCCCTTGGCCTTCTTGTTGAAATGGTTCAGTGCACGTTTCTGGCCGCTGTCGTCGACGGTGAATACCCTCAGGAAGAACGAGTTCGGCCGGGAATCGACTGGCCCGAAATCGACGTAACCCTCCGAACGCAAATCGAGAAGCAGCCCAGGAGCCTGAGAGAGAACGGCAGACGTCGGCTTGGCCCAGTGATTCTTGAGAGTGACGGCCTTCGGCAGCTCTCTCAGTCGGGAGTCGTGCGAGAGACGGTACGCCGGGATCAGGTCACCCGAGCTGATCGGCCCGAACAGTGCCGAGTGGATGAAGACGTGCTCGAAGGCAAACGCCCGCTGGGCTTTCGAAAGAGTGGACGCGCCCAGTCCGTCGAAGACGACGCCGGTGTAACGGTCGAGCGCGGGCATGGTTGGCGCCAGCGCAAGGCGTCGATTCCGCAGAACCTCGTCGTGCTGGGTTCGCCCGAGCTTCAAGGCCGCAATGGTCGCCTCAGAGTCACGGGCGAGCGATCGGACGGCACGAACGACTTCGGCCCGACGTGGCCTCAGACGCCCGAAGGCGAGTGAGGTCAGGTCGAGCCGAATGTCGGTGCCGCCATCACGCTTCGTCTCCGAAGGGGGCAGCAGAATGATCAAATTCCTACGAAACCAACTCTGCCGCTCGGGCGACGATCGTCACGCGGTTGTTCTCCACAGAGAGGAAGCCCTCGTCTGCCTTCGCAACAATCCTCTTGCCATCGGCGAGCGTCACGCGGACTTCGCCCTCGGCCAGAATGGCCAGCAGCGGCTCGTGCCCGCGCAGAATGCCGATCTCGCCCTCGGTGGTCTTTGCGATCACCTGCGTCGCACCGCCCGACCACACTTCGTGGTCGGCGGCGACAACACTCACCTGAAGGGGAGCAGAGGAGTCTGAGACGTCAGCCACGACTAGTTGTCTTCCTTCTGGATCTGAGCCCACTTCTCTTCGACGTCGTTGATACCACCGACGTTGAAGAAGGCCTGCTCAGCGACGTGGTCGAAGTCACCGTTGGCGATGGCCGAGAACGACTCGATCGTGTCTTTCAACGGAACCGTGGAGCCCTCGACACCGGTGAACTTCTTCGCCATGTAGGTGTTCTGAGACAGGAACTGCTGGATGCGGCGTGCACGCGAAACGGTGATCTTGTCTTCTTCAGAAAGCTCGTCAACACCGAGGATCGCGATGATCTCCTGGAGTTCCTTGTTCTTCTGCAGGATCGCCTTGATACGAACGGCCGTGTTGTAGTGATCGGCACCCAGGTAGCGGGGGTCGAGAATACGGCTGGTCGATGTCAGCGGGTCGACGGCCGGGTACAGGCCGCGAGAGGCGATCTCGCGAGACAGCTCGGTCGTCGCGTCAAGGTGCGCGAAGGTCGTCGCCGGTGCCGGGTCGGTGTAGTCGTCAGCAGGAACGTAGATGGCCTGGAGCGAGGTGATCGAGTGGCCACGCGTCGAGGTGATGCGCTCCTGGAGCACACCCATCTCGTCGGCGAGGTTCGGCTGGTATCCCACGGCAGAAGGCATACGGCCGAGAAGAGTCGACACCTCTGAGCCCGCCTGGGTGAAGCGGAAGATGTTGTCGATGAACAGAAGAACGTCCTGCTTCTGAACGTCACGGAAGTACTCCGCCATCGTCAGTGCCGACAGCGCGACGCGCAGACGCGTTCCCGGCGGTTCGTCCATCTGGCCGAAGACGAGTGCGGTCTTGTCGAAGACGCCCGCCTCTTCCATCTCCATGATGAGGTCATTGCCTTCACGCGTGCGCTCACCGACACCGGCGAACACCGACACACCACCGTGATCCTGCGCAACACGCTGGATCATCTCCTGGATGAGCACGGTCTTGCCGACACCGGCACCACCGAACAGTCCGATCTTTCCACCCTGTACATACGGGGTGAGGAGGTCGATGACCTTGATACCGGTTTCGAACAGAGTCGTCTTCGACTCCAGCTGGTCGAATGCCGGGGGCTTGCGGTGGATGGGCCAGCGCTCGGTGATCTCGATCTTCTCACCGTTGATCGTGCCATCGGCGTCGGCGTTCAGCACCTCACCGATGACGTTGAAGACCTTGCCCTTGGTGACGTCACCCACGGGAACCGAGATCGGTGCACCAGTGTCGGTCACCTCCTGGCCGCGAACCAGGCCGTCCGTCGGGTTCAGCGCGATCGCCCGAACGAGGTCATCACCAAGGTGCTGTGCAACCTCGAGCGTGATGACGTGTGTCTCGCCTTCGATCGTGATCGTCGACTTCAGCGCGTGGTAGATACCGGGAATCGCATCGTGCGGAAACTCGATGTCAACGACCGGGCCTGTGACCCTGGCAATGCGGCCGATGCCGCCGGCCGTCACGTCGGCGGCAGCTGGAGAGGTCTCTGTTGCTGTCGGTGTCATAACTTCTTCCTTTTCTTAAAGGTTCTGAAAACGTGTGTGCGGGAGCGCAGCGGCTAGCGGGACGGGGTCAGCGCGTCGGCGCCGCCCACGATCTCTGAGATCTGCTGGGTGATTTCCGACTGGCGAGCGTTGTTCGCCAGTCGCGTGTAGTCACGGATGAGCTTGTCTGCGTTGTCGCTTGCAGACTTCATGGCCCGCTGACGTGCAGCGTGCTCAGAAGCGGCGCTCTGCAACATGGCGTTGAAGATGCGGCTTTCGATGTAGACCGGGAGCAGGGCATCCAGAACATCACCGACATCGGGCTCGAACTCGTAGAGCGGCAGCACCTCATTGCTCGACGGGGCTTCCACGCCTTCGACGACCTCGAGTGGCAACAAGCGCACGACCTCAGGAACCTGCGAGACCATGCTCACAAAACGGTTGTAGACGATGTGGATCTCGTCGACGCCGCCCTCCGACGCATCCTTCAGAAAGATCTCGACAAGTGCGTCACCGATCTCCTTGGCGACCTCGAAGGTGGGCTGATCGGTGCCGCCGGTCCAGCTGTGTTCTGCAGGGCGCTTACGGAAGGCGAAGTAGGCCGCAGCCTTGCGGCCGACGATGAAATACGCGACCTCTTTGCCCTCACTGCGCAGCAGGCTGGCGAGCTGCTCGGATTCCTTCAGCACGTTGGAGCTGAACGCACCGGCGAGGCCTCTGTCTGACGAGAACACCACGATGAGCGCGCGATCGATCTTGAGCGGCTCAGTCGTGAGAATGTGCTCGACATTCGAGTACGTCGCGACAGCCGAAACCGCTCGCGTCACCGCACGGGCGTAGGGGCCGGATGCTGCCACCCGACTCTGCGCCTTCTGGATTCGTGACGCAGAGATCAGTTCCATCGCCCGGGTGATCTTCTTGGTCGTCTGGGCAGACTTGATCTTCTGTCGATAGACCCGGAGTTGAGCTGCCATTATCTATCGACGACCTTTGACGATCTTTTCCTGGTTGACGTCTTCTTTGGGCATCGCATCGAACTTCTCGCTGCCCACCGAAGCGAGCGGCTTGCCCTCACCCGTCTGGAACTCCTGCTTGAACTTGTCGACCCCTGACACCAGTGCCGCCGTGATGTCGTCAGACAGCACGTTGGTGTCGCGCAGCTTCGTCAACACATCGGTGTTGCGCGCGAAGTAGTCGAGCATCTCGCGCTCGAAGCGCAGGATGTCTTCGACGGGAACCTCATCGAGCTTGCCGTTCGTGCCGGCCCAGATCGAGACGACCTGCTCTTCGACGGGGTACGGGGAGTACTGGGGCTGCTTCAGGAGCTCGGTCAGTCGCGCACCGCGAGCCAGCTGGCGGCGGCTTGCAGCGTCGAGGTCAGAAGCGAACATCGCAAATGCCTCAAGTGAGCGGTACTGGGCGAGTTCGAGCTTCAGGGTACCTGAGACCTTCTTGATGCTCTTGACCTGGGCGTCACCACCGACCCGCGAGACCGAGATGCCCACGTCGACGGCGGGGCGCTGGTTGGCGTTGAACAAGTCGGACTGCAGGAAGATCTGGCCGTCGGTGATCGAGATCACGTTGGTCGGAATGTAGGCGGAGACATCGTTCGCCTTGGTCTCGATGATCGGGAGGCCCGTCATCGAACCGGCACCCAGCTCGTCGGAGAGCTTGGCACAACGCTCGAGCAGACGGGAGTGCAGGTAGAACACGTCACCGGGGTACGCCTCGCGTCCCGGCGGGCGACGAAGCAGCAGTGATACCGCGCGGTAGGCCTCGGCCTGCTTGGAGAGGTCATCGAAGATGATGAGAACGTGCTTGCTGTCGTACATCCAGTGCTGGCCGATGGCCGAGCCGGTGTAGGGAGCCAGGTACTTGAAGCCGGCGGGGTCTGACGCGGGAGACGCGACGATGGTGGTGTACTCCATCGCTCCGGCGTCTTCGAGGGCACCCTTCACCGAAGCGATGGTGGAGCCCTTCTGGCCGATCGCGACGTAGATGCAACGCACCTGCTTGTTCGTGTCGCCCGACTCCCAGTTCGCCTTCTGGTTGATGATCGTGTCGATCGCGATGGCCGTCTTACCGGTCTGGCGGTCACCGATGATCAGCTGGCGCTGGCCACGGCCGATCGGGATCATGGCGTCGATAGCCTTTATGCCGGTCTGCATCGGCTCGTGAACGCTCTTGCGCTGCATCACACCGGGAGCCTGAAGTTCGAGGGCACGACGAGCCGTGGCCTTGATCTCACCGAGACCGTCGATCGGGTTGCCGAGCGGGTCGACGACGCGACCGAGGTAGGCGTCTCCGACGGGCACGGAGAGCACCTCACCGGTGCGCTGCACCTGCATGCCCTCGACGATCCCGCTGAACTCACCCAGAACGATGACGCCGATCTCATCCTGCTCGAGGTTCTGGGCAAGGCCCAGGGTGCCGTCGGCGAAGGTGATGAGTTCGTTCGCCATGACGCCGGGCAGTCCCTGCACGTGGGCGATACCGTCAGCGGCATCGATGACGTAACCGACCTCGACCGCGCTGGCCGCAGTTGGCTCGTATGACTTGACGAAATCCTGAAGAGCGTTACGGATCTCATCCGGGCTGATCGTAAGTTCTGCCATTGCCTATCCTTTGAGTTTGGGTGAAGCGTGTTCCGTGAGGCCAGAAGCCTCTGAGTGTGAAAATCTGTGGGTGGTTCCCGAGCCGCCGTGGCGTGGGGGAACCGGTCAGCTGGCCAGCTTCTGTCGAAGTTCGCTCAGGCGAGACTCGATGCTGCCGTCGATGACATCGTCACCGACCTGCACCCGGAGCCCACCGAGAACGGTTGGATCGACGATCTGGTTGATGGTCAGCTGGCGGCCGTAGAGGCGGCCGAGCGACGCCCGGAGGCGATCCAATTGCTCAGCTGCTATCGGCGAAGCAAGCGTGACGGTTGCAATCGACTGGTTCTTCGCGTCGGCCACGATGGTTGAAGCGTTGCGCAACAGTTCCGCGATGCGGCGGCCACGGGGCTGCTGCACGAGGTGCCGAACGATCACCAGTGTCTGTTCGGATGCCTTGCCGGTGAGTAGAGCATCGACCAGCGCAACCTTTGCCGCAGGCGAACCGAGTGAGGTGCCGATGGCGAGTTCGAGCTCGGAGTCGGAGGAGACCGCTTCGCCGAATTCGAACAGCTCGCTCTCGATCGACACCGAGGCGGGAGCCGAAGCAGCAACAACCCGGAGGCCGATCTCCTCGATTCCCGCGAGAAGCTCATCGGAGTTCGACCAGCGGGCCGATGCGATCGCCGTCAGCAGTGACAGGGCGTCGGCACCGAGACCGGCCTGGAAGACACCCTTCACGAGGGCCGACTTCTGCGACGAATCCGTCGACGGGTCGCCGAGCAGTGAACGGAACTGCGCGGACTCCCCGATGATGCGGCCTGCTGCGAAGAGGTCTTCGCCGGTCGAGACCGTCAGCGCCGAAGCCGGAAGACTGGCGAGAGCCTTCTTCGATGACGCGAGAGCTTCTCTGGTTGCGCTACCCATGACTACGCCTTCGTCTCGCTGGCTTCGAGGTCAGCCAGGAAGCGGTCGACGATCGCTGCGGAACGCTTGTCATCGCTGAGGCTCTCACCGATCACGCCGGAGGCGAGGTCGATGGCAAGCGAACCGACTTCGGAGCGCAGGGAGACGACGGCGGCCTGGCGGTCGGCTTCGATCTGCACCTGTGCGTTCGACGCGATGCGTGCGGCTTCGGCCGTGGCCTGCTCCTTGAGTTCAGCGAGGATACGCTGGCCGTCGGTGCGGGCCTGGTCCCGGATGGAACCGGCTTCGACGCGGGCATCGGCAAGCTGGGCCGTGTACTGGGCGAGCATGGCTTCTGCTTCGCGTTGTGCCACGTCGGCCTTCTCGATGTTGCCTTCGATGGCTTCGCCACGCTCGTCGAGGAGCTTCTTCATGCGTGGCAGGATCGCACGCCAGAAGAAGACCAGCAGTACGACGAAGCACACCGCGCCCCAGACGAGGTCTGGGGTCTCGGGCAAAATCGGGTTGTGCGTTGGCTCAGCAGCCAGGACTGCGTTTGTGATGGCACTCATCATTTCGCCTCCTTTCTAACTCGTCTAAATCGAATTCTGATCGGGGCTTAGACGAAGATGAAGCCGACGGCGATACCGATGAAGGCGAGCGCCTCGGTGAACGCGATACCGATGTACATCAGAACCTGGAGACGACCAGCCAGCTCGGGCTGCCGTGCAACGCCCTCGATGGTCTTGCCGACGACGATACCCACGCCGATGGCCGGGCCGATGGCCGCAAGGCCGTAACCGACGGTAGCGATGTTTCCGCTCAGAGCCGCGAGGGTTGAGATGTCTGCCACGAGTGTTTCCTTCCGTTGGGGCGAACCCGGCCTCTGCCGGGGTGCCTTCGTTTGTGGTGTAACTGGGTGGTGCTGGTGAACTGTGCTGCTTCAAAAACTGGTGTGTTGCGAAAAGCTGAGGGACGGTGCCTTCTGCGTCGGTACCCGCTTGGTCGGGTGCCTAGTGCTCGTCAGCCAGCGCGAGCTGGATGTAGACGCCGGTCAGAAGCGCGAAGACGTATGCCTGCAGCACCGCGACCAGAATCTCGAACAGCGTGAAGACGAAGCCGAACGCGAGCGTGCCGATGCCGAACAAGGAATACCAGCCGCCAGCGGTGAAGAGGAAGAACGACGTAGCCGAGAAGAACAACACCAGCAAGAGGTGGCCGACAACCATGTTCATGAGAAGTCGGAGAGTCAGCGTCACCGGCCGGAGGATGAACGTCGAGACGAACTCGATCGGCGCGACGATGATGTAGAGCGGCAGCGGCACACCTGGCGGGAAGAGCGCGTTCTTGAAGAACGCCCCAGGATGCTTTCGGAGTCCGGCGTAGATGAAGCAGATGTACGACACCAGTGCCAGCACGATCGGAACACCGATGACCGAGGTACCCGCGATGTTGAGCACCGGGATGATTCCTGTCAGGTTGAAGAACAGGATCATGAAGAACATCGTGGTCAGTACCGGCAGGAACCGCCGGCCGTCTTTCTTGCCGAGCAGGTCTTCAGCGATGTTGACCCGAACGAAGTCGAGCCCCATCTCAACGAGGCTCTGGAAACGGCCCGGCACGATCTTCATCTTGCGCGTGCCGATCCAGAAGATCAGGACAATGGCTGCCACCGCGATGAATCTGATGACCATGATCCTGTTGATCTCGAACGGAGTACCCGCGAAGAGAAGGACCTGGGGAAAAAATTCATTGATGGAGGGACCCGTAAAGCCACCTTCATCGGTTGCTAACGGGGCTAGCAGGTTTACAGCGTTAGATATCAGCGCTTTCTCCTGTATCGGGGCGTGGAGCTCGGCTCTCGCGTCGACGAATAGTGTGGGATTGCTGCGCACAGGCGATGAACAAGTGCTGTGCAGTTGAGAAGCACAGCTCGAGACCCAGCCGGGGCAGCGGAACGAACAATTTAGACTCTATCAAGCTTTCGGCCTGCTGGACGAACAGAAGTGCCCGAAAAACCGGAGAAGTGTACGAATTTCGCACGTATTTCGACGTTCTGTAGAAGTTGGGTGGCGATCGGCACTCTGTGAGGGTTCACAGCAACCGTGCCCGAGCGTCGCAGCAGCGTCGGGGGCAGCGTCAGGGCAGCTTCGCGTCGCTTGCATACGGCATACGGGAACGTGCAACGACGACCACATCGACGACGAGAGTGCCGATCACACCGATGATCAGGCAGGTGAAAAGAATTCCGTTGTTCGTCCACGGCTGGTTGCGAAGCAGGAGGGCCGCAATGATGAAGAGAACAAACTTGAGCAACCAGGCCCCGAGCACGATGGCGAAGAACAGCGTGGTGAACAACGGAGATGCGTAATAGCGGTTGGCGATGAGGATGCTCGTGGCCGTGATTGCGAGAAAGACGAACGCCATGGCCGCACCGATCACAGCGCTCACCACGCCGACCCATCCGTCGAGGAAGTACCCGACCACTCCTCCGACGACAACGAGCACAACAGTGAGGAGCGCTGCTACCCGCAGCGCTCTCATCAGAATCGGGGTCGAACTCAGCGTCGCTCCGGTATTCACGACCGCAGCGCTCGGATTGGGGCTCGACGTGTCGTCATCGGGCAGGGCGTGGTGATCTTCTGACACGGTTCACACGTCTCTTTCATCGCTGGCCTGATCCAGGGGATCAAGCACAGCACCTTCGGTTGAAATGATGCTCGATGCGGGTGCGAGCTGCACAGTCGCCTCGAGTGCCTTGCGACGCGTGAGCGGCGCAAGGGTGAGCACAGTGCAGAGGATCATCCCGACGCCCAGGAAGATGAACGCCAGCCAGTACGGGTTCAGAATGAAGAACAACAGGCAGCCGATCGAGGCGACCGCCGTCCAGGCGTAGAAGATCAGCACAGCGTGGAATTTCGAATGACCCATGTCGAGCAGTCGATGGTGAAGATGCTGCCGGTCCGCGCTGAACGGGCTCTTGCCCGCACGGAGGCGACGGATGACTGCGAGGCTGAAGTCGAGCAGCGGGAGTATGAGAATCGCGAACGGCAACAGGATCGGGATGAACGCCGGCAGCAGCTGCGACCGGCCGAGCGGGGTCGGGTCGATCTGCCCGGTGACCGCGATCGCACTCGTCGCCATCAGCAGGCCGACCAGCATCGATCCTGCGTCGCCCATGAAGAGCTTCGCCGGGTGCCAGTTCAGCGGCAGGAAGCCGATGCACGCGCCGATCAGCACAGCCGTGATGAGCGACGCAAGGTTGAAGTAGTCGGTGGGCGAGGTCAGCTTGGTGAGCATGTAACTGTAGAAGAAGAACACGCTGTTCGCGATGATGGCAACTCCGGCCACCAGACCGTCAAGGCCGTCGATGAAGTTGATCGCGTTCATCACCAGCACCACTGCGAGCACCGTGATGAGCAGCGACATTCCACTCGACCCGATCGTTCGCCCGCCGATCGGCAGCGACACGATCTGCACTCCCTGCCACGCCAGCAGCAGTGCGGCCACGATCTGGCCGGCGAGCTTGGTGAACCAGTCGAGATCCCAGATGTCATCGGCCACGCCGATCAGCACCACGATGAGTGCAGCCCCGAGGATGGCGAGGATGGGCCCGGGGTTCGCGAAGACCAAACCGAACCAGCTCACCTGGGAGGCGATGGCGACGGCGACGACGATTCCGAAGAACATGGCTACCCCACCCAGGCGCGGCGTGGGGCGCGTGTGTACATCACGCTCGCGGATGGATGGGTAGAGCCGATACTTCGTACTGAGTTTGTAGACCAGAATGGCCAACCCGAAGGTGACGATGGCCGAAACGGCCCCGATCAGCAGATAGAAACGCACAGTTAGCCGGCCGGCCCGTCTGTCGCCAGTACATCGCCGATTTCGTCACGGAGCTGTTCTTCAGTGATGGCCCCGCGCCTGATGATCCTGATGTGATCCGGTTCGGTGGCATCGAGAATTGTCGACGCGACACCTGCTGGCGCAGTCGACCCGGGATGCCCGAGGCTGAGGTAGACCGCGACGCTGTCGCCGAGCATCCGTTCGGCGTCTTCGGCCGTCAGCGCGGCGGGCTCGCCCGTCAGGTTCGCGGAGGACACCGCCAGCGGACCCGTCTCTTCGAGGAGCTCGAGTGCGATCGGGTCGGAAGGAATGCGCAGGGCCACGGTGCCCGCGGTCTCGCCCAGGTCCCACACCAGAGAATTGCGGGCTGCAACGACGACGGTGAGGCCGCCGGGCCAGAACTTCTGGGTGAGTACACGGACCGGTTCGCTCACCGACTCGGCAAGGGCGTCGAGGGTGCGCAGATTCGGAATGAGAACGGGCGGCGGTGACTGCCGGGTTCGGCCCTTCGCATCGAGCAGGCGCTGCACGGCCTCGGGATTGAAGGCGTCGGCCGCGAGGCCGTAGACGGTGTCGGTCGGGATCACCACGAGTTCGCCGCGGGCAATCGCCGCCCGGGCGAGTCGCATGCCCGTCAGTAGTTCGGTCGGAACCGTGCAGTCGTAGATGGCAGCCATATCGGTTGCAATGATAGCTTGACGCCGACTGCGGCTCCTGAACCCGCGCCGCTGGATGGCCCGGCGGCTGGAATACTGTACTGGTGGATCTCTACCTCTTCGACTTCGACCAGACCCTCTACGCCTACGATTTTCACAAGCGGTTGCCGGCTCTCGCTGAGCTGACGAACTGCACGCAGTACCACCTCGCCAAGTCGTGGTGGGTTGCGGGGCATGAAGAGCGCGCGGACCGTGGCGAGTACGCGACGGTCGACGCCTACCTCGAAGCGTGGGGAGAGGCGACGGGAACCGTTCTGACGCTGAAGGCGTGGCAACAGTCGCGTGGAGCCGCCATGACGCGCAGCGACAGTGCGGTGGATGCCCTGCGGTACGCCACCACGCTGGGCACCGCATCGCTGCTGTCGAACAACAACATCCTCTTTCGCACCTCACTGCCGGTTCTTGCGCCCGACGTCGCCGACATTCTCGGCGACCACGACCTCGTGTCCGCAGACCTCGGCGTGACGAAGCCGAACCCGCACATCTTCGAGCTCGCCCTCGAACGCTTCGGCGCGGCACCCGCAGATGCTCTCTTCCTCGACGACAACGCCCGGAATGTCTCTGCTGCCCAGAACTTCGGAATTCACGCCTTCCAGGTTCCCTCGGTCGACCACGTGCCCGACGGAGCCGCGATGCGTGCGGCGATCGACGCCTTCGCCGCACGCTGATTCACGCTGAATCGCACTCCGGCACTCCACGTCGTCCACTCGTTCGTCCACACGGCTTGGCGCGTGCAGAGTGCACATACCCCCGCGTCTGGACGAACGAGTGGACGCGCTGACGGCGCGAGGCCCGTTGGGTGCGGCCGAACGTCCCTAAGATGCCGATTTTCGGGCCGTTTGGCCGCACCCAGCAATCCCCGCGGGTAGTCAGCGGGCGAGCAGTGGTCGGTAGAGCACGCTCAGCGGAGCGACAGGTCAGCGGAGCGACGGGTCAGCGGAACGCGACAGGTGGGTGGTGAGGGTCAGCGGAGCGCGGTGGTGGCGCGGTCGCGCCCTGTGAGGTCACGGTGGGTCGCGGTTGCGTTCCACCCGTCGGCTGCGAGTAGCGTGCGGATCTCCGCCCCCTGCAGTTCACCGTGCTCGATGACGAGCGCTCCCCCGGCCCTCAGCAGTCGCCGGGCCGTTTGCGAAACGGAACGCACGACGTCCAGTCCGTCTTCGCCTCCGTAGAGCGCGTGCTCCGGGTCGAACAGACGCACCTCAGGGTCGCGGGGAATCGCGCCAGCCGGAATGTACGGCGGGTTCGAGACGACCACCGACACGAGCCCGTCGAGCTCAGGCAGGGCGACAGCAAGGTCGATGAAGACGAGGCGGGCATTCCGGGCATCCACTGCCGCGAAGTTCTGCTTCGCCCAGATGAACGCGGGAGACGAGTTCTCGACGGCAACCACGCGAGCGTGCGGCACTTCGGTCGCAAGTGACAAGGCGATCGCGCCACTACCGGTACCCAGATCGACGGCCAGCGGCGATTCATCTGCCATCGATCGAAGTGAGTCGATCGCGAGGCCGGCGACGAATTCGGTCTCGGGGCGAGGCACGAAGACGCCGGGTCCGACCGCGAGTTCGAGTGAGCGGAAGCCCGTCGTGCCGGTGATGTGCTGCAGGGGCTCACGTGCGGCCCGGCGCTCGATGACCTCGGCGATCGCCACGGCATCCTCGGGGCCGACGGGCACGTCAGTGTAGGTGAACGCCTGGATCTGGCCTCGCGAAGCGCCCAGAACGTGGCCCAGCAGAAGGGTGGCGTCGACTTCGGGGTCGGGCACACCAGCCCGCGACAAAACCGCCGTCGCATGCTCGAGCAGCACGCGAACGGTCATTGGCCTGTCGGTCTGGATGATCGTCACCAGTCCCTCGCAGGTGCCCGTAGTACGCCGGCACCTGTCGCGTTCGTTGCAGTGCTCACTCCGCCGTGGCTCCGAGCTCTGCGAGTCGCGCCTCTTCGTCGGCCGCGATACACGATTCGACAACCGGTTCGAGGGCACCGTTCATGACGGCGTCGAGGTTGTAGGCCTTGTAACCGGTGCGGTGGTCGGCGATGCGGTTCTCGGGAAAGTTGTAGGTGCGGATGCGCTCGGAGCGGTCCATCGTGCGGATCTGGCTCTTTCGCACTGCGGAGGCCGCTTCGTCGATCTCCTCCTGCTGCTTCGCCAGAACACGGGCCCGCAGAACGCGCATCCCCGCTTCGCGGTTCTGCAGCTGGCTCTTCTCGTTCTGCATCGCCACCACGATTCCGGTCGGAAGGTGGGTGATTCGAACGGCAGAGTCCGTGGTGTTGACGGACTGGCCACCGGGGCCACTCGAGCGATAGACGTCGATCTTCAGGTCGTTCGGGCTGATCTCGACCTCTTCGGGCTCGTCGACCTCCGGGTAGACCAGCACGCCGGCAGCGGAGGTGTGGATACGCCCCTGCGACTCAGTCGCCGGCACACGCTGCACGCGGTGCACGCCACCCTCGTACTTCAGGTGCGCCCAGACACCCTCTGCTGGGTCTGTCGACTTGCCCTTGATGGCCAGCTGTACGTCTTTGATGCCGCCGAGGTCACTCGAAGTCTGCTCGATGATCTCGGTCTTCCACTTCTTGCTTTCTGCATAGTGCAGGTACATGCGTAGAAGATCCGCAGCGAACAGGGCAGACTCTGCCCCGCCCTCCCCCATCTTGATCTCCATGATGACGTCGCGGCCATCGTTGGGGTCACGGGGAATGAGCAGCCGACGAAGCTTCTCGGTCGCGGCTTCGAGTTCCTCGGTCATACCGGGGAGCTCGGCCGCGAACGACGCATCTTCTGCGGCCATCTCCGTCGCTGCTTCGACGTCGTCGGTCAGCTGTTGCCATTCACGCCAGGCCGCAATGATGCGACTCAGCTCTGCATAGCGTCTGTTGACCTTCTTGGATCGAGCAGGATCCGAGTGAAGCGCTGGATCGGCGAGCTGCTCCTGCAGCTCGTCATGCTCGATCAGCAGAGTCTCTACCGATTCGAACATGTCTACCTAATCCTCTTTGTGACCGTTGTGATTGGTGGTGTGCCCATTGCTGTGGCTGGTCGCCGGAGCGGCAGGCATCGACTTCTGCACCTGCATGAGGAACTCGACGTTGCTCGTGGTGTCTTTCAGACGACCCAGAACGATTTCGAGTGCCTGCTGCTGGTCGAGACCAGCGAGGGCACGACGGAGCTTCCAGGTGATCTTCGTCTCGTCGACGCCCATCAGGAGCTCCTCGCGGCGGGTTCCGGATGCGTTGACATCGACAGCAGGGAAGATGCGCTTGTCAGCAAGCTGGCGTGAGAGACGGAGCTCCATGTTGCCGGTGCCCTTGAACTCCTCGAAGATCACTTCATCCATCTTCGAACCGGTCTCGACGAGCGCCGACGCGATGATGGTGAGCGAGCCACCGTTCTCGATGTTGCGTGCTGCACCGAAGAACCGCTTGGGTGGGTACAGGGCCGCGGCATCGACGCCACCGGAGAGAATGCGACCCGACGGCGGGGCAGCCAGGTTGTAGGCACGACCGAGGCGGGTTATCGAGTCAAGTAGCACGACGACGTCGTGACCGAGCTCAACCAGGCGCTTTGCTCGCTCGATGGCGAGTTCGGCGACGATCGTGTGATCTTCAGCGGGCCTGTCGAAGGTCGAGGCGATGACCTCACCCTTGACCGTGCGCTGCATGTCGGTGACTTCTTCAGGGCGCTCGTCGACCAGAACGACCATGAGGTGAACCTCGGGGTTGTTGGTCGAGATCGCGTTGGCGATCTGCTGCATGACGATCGTCTTGCCTGCCTTGGGCGGCGCGACGATGAGTCCGCGCTGGCCCTTGCCGATGGGGGCGACCAGGTCGATGATGCGCTGCGTCAGCTTGCCCGGCTCGGTCTCGAGACGCAGTCGTTCCTGCGGGTAGAGCGGAGTCAGCTTCGAGAACTCGACGCGGTTGGCTGCCTCTTCGATCGGAAGACCGTTGATCGACTCCACCTTGACGATGGCGTTGTACTTCTGGCGACCATTGCTGTCGCCTTCGCGTGGCTGGCGGATCGAACCGACGACGGCGTCACCCTTGCGCAGGTTGTACTTCTTGACCTGCCCGAGCGAGACATACACGTCGCTGTTGCCCGGCAGGTAACCGCTGGTGCGAACGAAGGCGTAGTTGTCGAGGATGTCGAGGATACCGGCGACGGGGATGAGAACGTCGTCTTCGCTGATCTCGGGCTCGAGGTCGTCAAGACCACCCTGGCCGCGACGCTTGCGATCGCGGTAGCGGTTGCGTGCGCTGCGGTCGTTGGGGTTCTGCTGGCCCTGGCCCTGGCGGTCGTTCAGCTCATCGAGCTGCTGCTCGTCGAAGCTCGCGTCGTCCTGGCGGTCGTTACGATCCCGCTGGTTGCGCTGGTTGTTCGCGCCACGCTGGTTGTTGTTCAGACGATCACTGTTGGTGCGGTCTGCGTTCGAGCGCTCCGCGCCGTTTCGCTCGGTGCCGTTGCGATCAGTACCGTTGCGGTCGTTCGCGGCCCTGTCTGCGCCCGCAGAACCGTTGGCGGCCTGGTTGCGATCGGCATTCCGGTCGGCATTGCGGTCACGACGGTTTCGGTTACGGCCGTTCTGCCGGCCCTCGCCGGTCTCGCGGGCTTCGTCGCCCTCGGCCTCGAAACGAGAACCCTCTGCAGAGTTGTCGGCATCGGAACCACCGACGATCGGGAGGTCGGGAAGGATCGACTCGGTACGTGACCGGTCGACGGCAGGAGCGCCGTCGATGCCAGCGGCAGCGTCACGCGCGGCCTGGGCCGCACGCTGGGCGCGGGTGAGGCGGGGGGTGCGCACCTGGCGTTCGTTGCGCGGGGCACCTGCATTGCCAGCACCCGCGTTGTCGGTGGTTTCGGCAGCGCCGTCCTGGGCAGCGATTGCCGCGTCGAGCACAGCGTCGAGCCTGCTCGTGTCGAGCGCGGGGCTCGCTTCGGCGTCAGAGGGAACCAGCGGTGCGTGCTCGGATGCAGCGGCGTTCACGTGCTGCACAGCCGAACGGCGGCCACGGCCGGCGCTTGCGCCGTTGCTTGACTGAGGCGCATTGCCAGATTCGGAAGTTTCGGCATTCTCAGTCACGATCGGAGCAGCAGGCGCCTTCGATTCCACTGCAGGGGCGCTGGTCGGCGCAGCCGTGGTGACGCGACGAGAAGCGCGGCGGCGGGGTGCCCCCAGCTCGGTGGGCGCTACGTCGGCAACGACGGGCGCTTCAGTTGCGGCAGGCGACTCGGCGGCAGCAGATGCCTCGAGAGTGTCGGAGATGGGCCCGTCGGCTGCAACAGCTTCAGGCGCGACGGCCTCGGGCACGATGGCCTCTGGCTCGGGCAGCACCGGCTCTGCCGCGACCGGCGATTCGCTTGCCTCGACCACGGCGGCCGACTCCGGCGAACCGGCGACGGAGGTGTCGGCGTTGCCCGGCTGGGCGTTCGTGATGGCGGCCACGAGGTCGCCCTTGCGAAGCTTCGACGCACCCGCGATTCCGAGGGCCGCGGCGAGCGTCTGTAGTTCTGAGACCTTGAGGGTCGCAAGATCTGTTCGGGACTCCACGCCTGAAGCGTGGATGTTGATGTCAGTCACTAAGGTGATTTTCCTTCCTCTGCCGTCTTATGAGTTGCGGCAGAAGAGCTGTACGCGCTTGTTTGCGTTGGGCGGAGGCTACTGATCGTGGCACTTCACGGCACAACAAGCGTCAGCGGTAATGTGGAGGATGTGCGACCGGGACGTTCTGCAGCACAAGAACTATGCGGCGTCGACCGGATGCGATATCACTGTAGCACCTTTGAAGTCGACTGCCAGTACGAGTGAGTCCCAGGGTGTCGCGGCCTCTGCGGACACCAGATCTGCAGCGGCGAGCCGCTGGCCCGGGTCGCTGCAGAGCACGAGAATGCTCGGGCCAGCACCCGAGACGACGGCAGGGAATCCCTGCGCGCGCAGTAGACGGATCAGTCGATCGGTCTCGGGCATCGCAGCGGCACGGTAGCTCTGGTGCAGCTTGTCTTCGGTCGCAGCGAACAACAGTTCGGGGCTCTGGATCAGCGCTGCGATGAGCAGCGTCGAGCGCGAGACGTTGAAGATGGCGTCTTCGTGCGGAACAGTGGCCGGCTGGAGGCTGCGCGCCAGCGCCGTCGACATGGTGGCCTGGGGCACGAGCACCAACGGCGAGACGCCTCGGTGCACCATCAGCTTCTTGAACTGGGGGCCTTCCGGTGTCACCCAGGCGATCGTCAGTCCGCCGAAGAGTGCCGGCGCGACATTGTCAGGATGCCCTTCGAGCTCTGTCGCGAGGGCCAGGAGTCCGAGCGCGTCGATCTCCACGACACCCTCGAGCAGACCCTGCGCCGCCATGATTCCGCTCACGATGGCTGCACCGGATGATCCCATGCCTCTGCCGTGCGGGATCGAGTTGCGGGCGATGAGGTCGAGACCGGGCATCGGCTGCCCGTAGGCCGCAAAGGTGTGGGCGATCGACTTCACGACGAGGTTCGACTCGTCGGTGGGGACTTCGCCTGCACCGACACCCCGGACATCCACTGTCGCACCAGGCGCGTCGCGCACAGAGACCGTCAGTTCGTCGTAGAGAGAAAGCGACAGCCCGAGGGTGTCGAAACCAGGGCCGAGGTTTGCCGACGTCGCGGGAACCCGCACCGTGACAGACCTGCCCGAAAGGTCAGTCGTCTGCGAGCCCGATGCGGCCGTGGCCGTCACGCGGTGGCCTTGGAGAGACCCAGCACACCGGCGATCTCGGGGACGTCCACCGGAACGATGGTGGGCTTGATGTCACTGCCGTCGGCCGCGCGGAGGGCCCACTGGGGGTCTTTCAGACCGTGGCCCGTGACCGTCAGCACGACGGTGGAGCCCGCGGGGATCATGCCGGCTTCAGCGCGCTCGAGCAGGCCGGCGACGCTGATGGCCGACGCCGGCTCGACGAAGATGCCCACCTCGGCCGAGAGGATGCGGTGGGCTTCGAGGATGTGTTTGTCGGAGATGGCGCCGAAGTACCCGTCGCTCGTCTCACGCGCGTTGATCGCCAGATTCCAGGAGGCCGGATTGCCGATGCGGATAGCGCTGGCGATGGTCTCCGGGTTCTTCACGACGTGACCGAC
The DNA here is from genome assembly GCF_018889995.1 of Subtercola sp. PAMC28395. Taxonomy (NCBI): domain Bacteria; kingdom Bacillati; phylum Actinomycetota; class Actinomycetes; order Micrococcales; family Microbacteriaceae; genus Subtercola; species Subtercola sp. PAMC28395. Next base: position 2,789,582 of record NZ_CP076547.1, read on the forward strand.
CACGATGGGGGCGCTGCCGGCAGCCTGGAACCCGAACATGCGCGGGAGCTTCGTGGTGGCACCGCGTTCAAGTTCTTCGGAGTACCCGCGGAAGTACGCGGTGTAGTTGCCCGCGTTGCCGACGGGAACGATGTGGAAGTCGGGCGCATCCTGCAATACCTCGACGACCTCGAACGCAGCCGTCTTCTGGCCTTCGATGCGGTCGGGGTTCACCGAGTTCACGAGGTGAACAGGGTAGTTCGCAGCGAGCTCGCGGGCGATGTCGAGGCAGTCGTCGAAGTTGCCCTGTACCTGGAGCAGTTCGGCATCGTGCGCAATGGCCTGGCTGAGCTTGCCCATGGCGATCTTGCCTTCGGGCACGAGCACCGCTGCCTTGATGCCCGCGTGTGTTGCGTAGGCCGCAGCCGAGGCAGAGGTGTTGCCGGTCGAGGCGCAGATGACGGCCTTCGCGCCGTGCTCGACGGCCTTCGAGATCGCCATCGTCATTCCGCGATCTTTGAAGGAGCCGGTGGGGTTCATGCCCTCGAACTTGACCCAGACCTTCGCACCCGTGCGCGCGGAGAGTGCCGGGGCGGGAATGAGCGGCGTGCCTCCCTCACCGAGCGTGATGATCGGCGTCGCCTCGCTGATGTTGAGGCGGTCGGCGTATTCGTGCAACACGCCCCTCCACTGACGGGACGGGATGCGGTTACTGTTCGAAGACACTAGTTTCCTTCAACTCTCATAACGGACTGCACGCTGGTGACAGCGGCATGGGTGGCCAGGTCGTCGACCGTTGCAGACAGCGCCGCCTCGGTGGACTCATGGGTCACAATGACAAGGGTAGCGGTGAGCGGGCCGGCACCCGGTACGACGGCGAGCGTGCCTGCGCCCTCGACGCTGCCGTCTCGTCGTGAACCGACGGACTGCTGCACGGCCTCGACAGACACGTCGTGTTCGCTGAACAATCCCGCGATCCGAGCCAGAACGCCCGGCTCATCGACGACTTCGAGCGTGATCTGGTAGCGCGTCAGCACCTTGCCGATCTGCACGAACGGCAGGTGCGCTGTCAGCGATTCGGCGACACCCGGGCCACCGGCGACGTGGCGCCGTGCAGCAGAAACCAGGTCTCCGAGCACTGCGGATGCTGTTTCCAACCCGCCCGCTCCGGCACCGTAGAACATCAGGTCTCCGGCGGCCTCTGCTTCGACGAACACCGCGTTCTTCGCGCCGTGCACGGCAGCGAGGGGGTGGAGGCGCGAGACAAGCGCCGGGTGAACCCGCGCCGAGATCCCCTCTTCGCCCGTCAGCGGGTCAGTAACCCGCTCGCAGATGGCAAGCAGCTTGACCACGTATCCCGAACGGCGCGCCTGCTCTACGAGAGCGGGAGTCACACCCGTGATCCCCTCTCGATGCACGGCCTCGACCGGTACGGCGCTGTGAAATGCCAGGCGTGCCAGGATCGCGGCCTTCTGGGCTGCATCGTAACCTTCGATGTCAGCCGTAGGGTCAGACTCTGCATACCCGAGCTCGGTCGCAATGGCGAGCGCCGACTCCAGGCTGTCTCCCTCGACATCCATCCGGTCGAGAATGAAGTTGGTCGTACCGTTGACGATTCCGAGGATCCTCTTGACCCTGTCTCCGGCAAGACTGTCGCGAAGCGGCCGGATGATCGGGATCGCCCCGCCGGCGGCAGCCTCGTAGTACAGCTGCGCACCCACCTGCTCCGCGGCTTCGAACAGTTCGGTGCCGTGCAGTGCGAGCAGCGCCTTGTTGCCCGTGACGACGTCTGCCCCGGAGTGCAGCGCCTGCAGGATGTACGTGCGCGCGGGTTCGATCCCGCCCATCAGCTCGATCACGATGTCGGCAGAGAGAATCAGAGACTCCGCGTCGGTCGTGTACAGCTCCTGTGGCAGCTCCACGTCGCGTTGTGCGTCGATGTCGCGAACGGCAATGCCGACCAGTTCGAGGCCGGCGCCGACCCGGGAAGCGAGCTCGTCGCCGTGCTCGAGCAGCAGCTGCGCCACGCGTGAACCGACACTGCCCGCTCCGAGCAGGGCGATCTTGAGGTTGCGGTATTCGATCATGATGCTTTCTCGGAGGTGGGGGAAAAGACTGGCGGATGCTCGGCGACCGTCTGCGCCTTGCGCGTGCCCCGCGCGATTCCCGGGTCGCGTGCCAGAAGATCATCGACGGTCTCACCGCGCATGATGAGCCGGGCCGAGCCGTCGACCACGGCGACGACCGGGGGCCTGCCCAGGAAGTTGTAATTGCTCGACAGCGACCAACAGTACGCACCGGTGGCGGGCACCGCGAGCAGGTCGCCGGGCGTCACATCGCCCGGAAGGTAGTCGGAGTAGACGACGATGTCGCCGCTCTCGCAGTGTTTGCCGGCGACCCGCACCAGGGCGGGATCGGCGTCGGATCGCCTGTTGGCGAGGCGAACGCTGTAGTCCGCGCCGTAGAGGGCGGGCCTGGCGTTGTCACTCATGCCGCCGTCGACGCTCACGTACGTGCGGATGGCTGTGGCCGGACTCGCGTCGTCTGGAGCCGTGTCGAGCGCACCCTCGACGTCATCGATCTCCGTTCCGACCGTCACGACGACCGGTTTGACCGTACCCACCGTGTACAGCGTCGCTGTCGAGGGGCCGATGATAACGCGACCGGGCTCGAACGCGAGGTGCGGCACCTCTATCTGCAGCCGCTCGCATTCCGCCCCGACGATGTCAGCGATCTGGGCGGCGAGTTCGGCGACCGGAGTAGGGTCGTCTGCGGTCGTGTAGGCGATGCCGAATCCGCCGCCGAGGTTGAGCTCCGGAATCTCTCCGCCGGCCAGGAGCTCGGCGTGCACGGCCAGTAACCGTGCGGCTGACTCGGAGAAACCACCCGAACCGAAGATCTGAGAGCCGATGTGGCAGTGCAGCCCCAGGAACCGCAGTTCGGGGTGTGACCGGATCGTTGCCACGAGCCTCGGCGCATCGCCGAGCGAGACTCCGAACTTCTGGTCTTCGTGGGCGGTGGCCAGAAAATCGTGGGTGTGCGCGTGGACTCCGCTGTTCACCCGGAGACGCACTGCCTGGGTTCTACCGTGCGCGGCAGCTGCCGCAGCGACGCGCTCGATCTCGATCTCACTGTCGATCACGATCGCGCCCACGCCGTGCTCGACGGCACTGTCGATCTCGGGGAGGGACTTGTTGTTGCCGTGGTAGCCGACGTGGGCCGGGTCGACGCCGGCGGCCAGCGCGACCGCGAACTCGCCCGCGCTGCAGACATCGATGCTCAGGCCCTCGGCGATCATCCATTCGCCGACGGCGGAGCAGAGGAACGCCTTGCCGGCGTAGTAGACGGTGACGCCGGTGCCGATGCGCGCGAACTCCCGCTCGAAGGCCTCACGCAGCCCGCGGGCCCGTGATCGAGCGTCGGCTTCGTCGACGACGTAGAGGGGAGTACCGAACTGCTCGGCCAGGGATGAGGCCGTCACTCCCCCGATACACAGTTCACCCCCGCCATTGCGCCCCGAATTCTGTGACCAGACCGCGCGGGCGATGTCGTTGGCGTCGTCTGGCACAGCGAGCCACGACGGTGCGAGCGGGTTGGCAGACATCGGGTAGACCTTTGGAGGGAGAGCGACCGCGGGCGGATTCGCAGGATGGAGGGGCGAGCGAACCCGGATTGGTTCCTGAAGCCGTCGACAGCGAAAATCCTACCCGACATCGGCACAAGCGCGAGTGACTTCGGGGCCACACGGTACTGAGTATTCCTCTATGCTTGCCTAAGCATTTGTCACTTATGGAGGTCTCTCATGCGCATCATCAACTCGAATCGGCTCGTTCTCACCGCTCTGCTGGCAACGAGCGTGGGGCTCGGGCTCACAGCCTGCTCCTTCTCAGCGAACCCGGCGGTGTCGTCGGCGGACTTCGCCAAGAACGTCAAGACCTCGCTCGACAAACAGAGTGGGCTCAGCACGACGGTCGATTGCGGGAGCAAAGACATCGACCTGACCGAGTCGGCTGTCGTGCATTGCGATGTCGTCGGCGCCGACTCCCCCGACCAGCACTACGACGCGGCCGTCACCATCTCGGGCATCAAGGGCGGCGCCTACGACATCGCAGTGAAGGTGGCCGACCAGCCCAAGCCATGATCGATGCTGGCCGGCAGGGCTCGCTGTCAGTGCTTGCTATCAGTGCTTGCTATCAGTGCTTGCTGTCAGCGCAGACCTGTCAGTGCTGGCCGGCAGTGCTTGGCGCCAGTAATTGCTGTCAGCGCTGACCCGTCAGTCGCACGAGCCTGTCTGCTTGAGGGCATCCTCTGTCAACACCAGGTCGGTAGCCGAGAGGTCGACCGCGACGGAGCCGACCGACGGAGTGATCGCCGTGACCTGCATCGATTTCGGCAGGTACTGGGCCACGCAGATCGAGATGGGCTTCGAGACGATCGTCTTCAACGCGCCGCCGACGTCGAGTGAGGCCGAACCGGCCGAGAGCGTGGCACCGGTGGGGGTCAGCTGCACCGTGCCGCCCACTGGCTGTGCCGTGGCCGTTGCGTCATACCCGAGCGTGAGGCCGAAAAGCTGGAATGAGCCCTGGTAGCCGACGGTTCCGTCGGCCAGCACGATCTCACTCGACCCGGGAATGCTCAGGAAGGAGTTGACCGCCTCCTGGTCGAGGGTCAGGGTGCCGGATGCCCGGGGAATCGGTTTCGTCTGGTCGGTCGACACGTCGTGGGCCACCACGTGCGCCTTCAGCGGCACCCCGTTCACCGTGAGATTGTCACTGTTGAGCGTCACCTCGCTGAACGACCCCGAGGCGTACTGTGCGAGGAACGAGCCTCCGCCGATCTGGACCGAGACGTCACCCGTCACGTTCGAGGGGAGATTCTTGACGATAGCGGTGCGAATCTGGCCCTCGGCGAAGGCTTTCAGCCCGAAATCTGCCACGACGACAACTCCTCCGAGAATCACGGATGCAGCCACCACGATGGCAATGACCCTGTTTCGTCTCTTCATTTCTTCATTCTGGCCGTGATCTGCTGTTCGCTCACGGGGAGATGCTGCATACTCGCTGAAAGTTTTCTGTGCGAGGCGCAGCCGCTCCACCGCCTCAGCGACAGGGTGACTCAGCGGCTCAGCGACTCAGCGGCTCGGCGACTCACATACGGTCGGGAGCAGAAACTCCGAGCAGGCTCAGCCCGTTGCGAATGACCTGGCCGGTGGCGTCGTTCAGCCAGAGGCGGGTGCGGTGCAGGTCGGTGACCGGTTCGTCACCGAGCGGCAGCACGCGGCACGAGGCGTACCAGCGGTGATAGTGGCCGGCAACCTCTTCGAGATACCGCGCCACGCGGTGCGGTTCGCGAAGCTCGGCCGCCTGCGACACGATCCTGGGCAGCTCCTGAAGTGAACCGAGCAACTCGGTCTCGGTCTCGTGTGTGAGCAAAGACGGCTCGAAAGCGCTGCGGTCGACCCCGGCGGCAGCGGCGTTCTTGGCGACCGAGCGGGTGCGCGAGTGGGCGTACTGCACGTAGAACACCGGGTTGTCATTGGTGCGCTCGCGCAGCTTCTCGCCGTCGAGCGACAACGGTGAGTCAGCAGGGAATCGTGCCAGGGAGTACCGCAGGGCATCCGCACCCACCCAGCCGAGCAGGTCGTCGAGCTCGATGATGTTGCCGGCGCGTTTGGAGAGCTTCGCTCCGTTGAGGTTGACCAGCTGGCCGATGAGGATCTTGATGTTGACGTCGGGGTCATCACCGGCGGCGGCGGCAAGCGCCTTGAGCCGGCCGACATACCCGTGGTGGTCGGCACCGAGCAGGTAGATCTTCTCGGTGAACCCGCGGTCTTTCTTGTTGAGGTAGTAGGCGGCATCGGCGGCGAAATAGGTAACGATGCCGTTGCCGCGCGTGAGCACCCGGTCTTTGTCGTCACCGAAGTCGGTGGTGCGCACCCAGACGGCATCGTCTTTCTCGTAGACGTGCCCCTGCTGGGCGAGGCGAACGGCAGCCTGCTCGATGAGGCTCGTGCCCGTGGCGGGGTCGGTCTCGTGCAGCGTGCGCTCAGAGAAGAAGACGTCGAAGTGAACGTTGAAATTCTCGAGCGACTGCTTGATCTCTTCGAGTTGCTGCAGGTAGCCGAGGTCGCGTGCGACGGCGATCGCCTCGGCATCGGGCAGCTCGAGGAGGTCGGGAACCTGGGCGAGCACCTTCGCCGCCAGCTCTTGGATGTACTCCCCCGGGTAACCGCCCTCTGGCGTCGGCTGGCCCTTCGCTGCGGCCAGCACAGAGGCGCCGAAGTTGTCCATCTGGTTGCCCGCGTCATTAATGTAGTACTCGGTGGTGACCTCGGCACCGGATGCGCTCAGCACCCGGGCAATGGCGTCACCGAGAGCGGCCCAGCGGGTGTGCCCGAGGTGCAGCGGGCCCGTCGGGTTGGCTGAAACGAACTCCATATTGACGCTGAGGCCGTCGAGCACGTTCGTGTGGCCGTAGCTGTCGCCCTGCTCGAGAATCGTGCGCACGATCTCGCCCGCGGCCGCCGTCTCGAAGGTGATGTTGATGAAGCCGGGGCCCGCGATGTCGACCTTGGCGATGCCGTCGATGGCCTCGATCGCGGGGGCGAGTTCGGCTGCGAGCGCACGCGGATTCGTACCGAGCGACTTGGCGAGCTTCATGGCGATGTTCGTGGTCCAGTCGCCGTGGTCGCGGTTACGCGGGCGTTCGACGAGAACGTCGGCCACAGTGATGGTGGGCAGCGACGCGAGCGGGGCTTCGGCGTTCTCGGCGGTGGCCTCTGCCGCAGCATCCACTCGCTGCTTCTCGATGGCGCGTCGCTCGATGTTCGCGGTCACGATGTCGAACAGAGCGCTGGAGAGGTCTTCGGGAGTCACGGGCATCAACTCTACCGAACGCGCCTGATCGACTTTCCCGGATGTGCTGTGATCAGCGCGGATTCCCGCACATACGGGAAAGTGGATCGCTGAGGAGCGGAATGGCGGAGAAGTTAGTGGAGCTGCACGAGCTCACGGGTGTCGTCGAAGGGCAGCGTCTCTGCGGTCGCCGTCACCTCGAGCGCCGTCAGGGCAAGCCAGCCCCCGTGGTTGCTGAGGAAGGCGGTGTCTGCAGCGTCACGGCCGGTCGCAATGCGCACCAGGCTCTGGCGCGGTGCCAGCGCCGTCGCGTCGACCACATACCACTGGCCGTCCATGTAGGCCTCGGCCACCGCGTGGAAATCCATCGGGTCGAGCCCCGGTGCGTAGACCGAGACCAGCCGCGCAGGCACATCGAGCGCGCGCAGCAGGGCAACCACGAGGTGCGCGTAGTCGCGGCACACCCCCTGGCGTGAGAGCAGCGTACGCACGGCGCCATCGGTCGGCAGGCTCGAACCCGGCACGTAACTCAGTTTGTCGCCCACCCACGAACTCACGCTGTCGAGCAGAAGCCGGCCCTTCAGACCGCTGAACTCTGAGAGCGCGGTGGGCAGCAGAATGTCTGATTCGCAGTATCGACTCGGCCGAAGGTACGTGATGAGATCGTTCTTCGAAATCGGCATGGGGCCTGCATCACCGTCGACGACAGCCCGGTAGTTGAGGGTCAGTGTGCCTGCCTGCGCATCGAATTCGTGCAGCCGCGTTCCGTGCACGTCGAGCACGTCGATCTGGGTCAGTGGATGCCCGTTGTAGAGGTACTCGACCGACTCACTGACCACGGTCGACCCTGCGGCGACTGCTATCGAGAAGACGAGGTTTGCGGGGGCGTCGATGACACATTCGATGTGGGCACTGACCGTTCTCTGCATACTCTCGATCCTGCCACGGATCGCACGGCCTAATTCTCGGTGATAGCCTAGACACCGCACTCCTGGCCCCATAGCTCAGGGGATAGAGCACTGCCCTCCGGAGGCAGGGGCCGCAGTTCGAATCTGCGTGGGGCCACACCGCTACAACCCGCATAAACGCTGGGATGCGGAGCTAAGCGGCTTCAGCGAACTTGCCCACAGGTTCACCATCTGGCAACGTTCTGGCAACATTCGATTTGAATATGGCCTGATCAAGCGCAAATGAAACGCTGTCGAGATCGGAATCGAACAGATCCGAGTACACGTCAAGCGTGACCGCGGCAGAAGCATGACCGAGCATGCGCTGAACGGCTTTCACGTTGGCCCCAGCACTGATCGCCAGGCTTGCAGCCGTAGCCCAGGAGTCGTCGGTGATCCGGTCGATCGAGGGGACGATGACATTGACGGCAGAGTGGAACTCTTGATGTCCGATGAAGGCGAGCGTCATGAACGCGGCGAATTGCTCACCCCCTGTGTTTCGCGAAACGTGAGCCATCCGGACATGCTGGCACCGGAGCGATCAGATCCCGCGGAATGCTGATCACGGGTCGCGTTGGTATGGTCCTCCGGCATTTGGCTCATTCCAAACATTCAACGGCCGCTGCCGGGCCTATTGCCTATTCGGCTGACCTACGTACCTGGGAGGTAGATGGGCTCCGCATCGTCCTTGCCTTCGAAGTTGAACCGGAGATTTGCCGTTGTAGACGTGTTCGCGTCGACAGCGCCCGCAGACTGCGCGAGCGCGAGCACCTCCTTTTTCGGAGTCTCGTTCAGTTTCGTGCCGTCTCCGGTCAGAGCGAATCTCAGTTCTATTGTGCTTGCATATAGGGGAAGCGGGCCTGGCCACAGAAAAGTGAAAGCGATCTTCGTTCCGTTGATGCCCTGCGACACGTTGCTCCACCCCGTGGACGGCGACTCGAAAATTGGGGCGACGGGCAACAGCCCTGCACTATCAGTCGTGATCGTCACGGTGACGTCTCCGGTCGATGTGCCAGATCCGGTGGCCTGAACTGAAGTGGACATTCCCATTCCGGTTTTGTCACCTCCCGTCCAGAGATACCAGGCCGCCAAATGATTGAATACGAGCACGATGCCGTTGTTAGAAGCTCTGGCCGCAGGCGATGCCGCCGCGACGGCGATCACTGGTACCGCCCATGCCCCCGCCTTCAGCAGCTGACGACGTTGGAGACTCGGACCAGTTTCGCTGTCGGCACTGCCAATCTCGTCGCTCATTGCCAACCTTCTCTGCTCAGAACTACCATGCTTCGCGGTATGCTATGGGGTCGTGTGGGCTTTCTGACATCGTAGCTGCCTAACCAGTACAATCTAATCCCCATGGCACAAGGTCCGACGTACGGTTGGCATCTCAGAACCACTCCTGATGCTGCTCTGGTGCGTGCACGCACGAAGCGAAATCGCGGGTCCAGCTCAGCCAACGGTGACCAGAATTCGATAGGCCGATGCGGTTCAGAGTGGTATCGCTTCGTCGATGTCGAGCCTGGGTCTGCTCCCGGGAACTACGACGCCAATCGAACCAACCCTGACCGGTCAGCACAGCGAGCATGAGGAGTTCACGATGGTCCATGTCGAACACGAAACCGTACTCCGCCTCAAACGCTCCGAGCTGTTCCTCTGAGAGCCCCGGATCCAGAGGCACCTCTGCGATTCTGAAAAGGGTGATTGCCATTTCGGCAGCCGTCGTCATGACGACGTCGTCTCATTGCGCTGGGCGCGACAAAATGCGTCCGGTTGTCGGGTCAAGCGTCGAGCAGGAGACTAGAACCATGGTCTCCACCGCTGTTGTCCTCATCCCGTCTCCAACCCCAGAGCTATTGCGTCTGGTCGCGGAGTCCGACGATGGGTCGGATCACTCGGTTCGAATCGACAGTCACGGACGGTACACCGTTCGCACGATCGAGCGTTCGGGAAAACGTATAAACGCCGACGGCGGCGTGTACTGCTTCGTCGATGACGTGCGAGCGTTCGCCTACCTGGCAGTGAAGGAGCTCCTGCTGAGTGCGACGAGCCCTGGATCCACTCGCGATGAGGAAATATTGCGTCTTCGTAGGATGGATGATGACGCACAAGAACTAGGCGACAAAGTATTTGACGCTTCGGTTTGGTCGGTAGTTCCAATCCTTGTCGATGGCACCAAGTTCGCTCTGTGGGTACATACGTCGACGGTTGGATTCGCGGGTGTGGCAGATCTCGGACCGCATCTTGTGACCCTTCACGGCTCAACTATTCCAGAAGTTCTTGAGTTCTCGATGAAAGAGCTAGGCACTCTGACATTCGAGATGAACTAGTCCCACGTACCAGCTGCCTCGGTGGGAGCAGCTTCTGTCCCAGTGGGCGTCCCGCGATTGCGATTCGAGACTCGTACAGTGCGTAGCTAATACTCAGGGTCGCGTCGTGGTAACGCTGAGGGCCGCGACCGCTTGTTCACGAGAGAATCCCTGGTCGAGGCACCAGCGCAGGAACCGAGACGGAGACAATATCCGCGGCTCTGAGCTGATCTTGATACCAGCACTGGTCAATCTGTTGGCAATGTTTCTTCGGAGAGAGGCGAGAAGAAGAACCCAGACGATGAGCTCGACGAACTGCGCTAGAAACAGCGTGATGTTTACGGATCCGAAAATCACAGGATTCGGGCTCGCGAAAGCATCCTTGACGAGGGTGACTCCCCACGAGATCAGGATGGTGATGGCAAACAAGATCAGTGGCAAGTGTGCTCGGAACACTCGGGACACGAAGACCTCACCAACGATGGGTGCCCAAGCCCGTGCAAAACGTCGGTAAATGATGGACGGACTCCTAGCCCTGGCAACCCTGATTGAGAGTATCGCAGACGTCTCGGTTCATTCCGCTGAAGGTCCCAGCTATGGTGACCGTTGCTGTACTGGTCGGTCAGGCCGTGCGGTAGAACAATCCGAAGAGTATGAGGCCGACGCCGAATACGACAAACCAGCCTAGGGCGACCTTCAGCCGAAACGGGTCGTAAGCGTAGGCGCGGTACCGGCCCAACCACGTGTCTCTTGCTCTCTCGGTGTTTGAAATGCGGGCAGCTCGCCGAAGTCTTCGGGCAGGAAATAAACCACCAACGAGCAGAAACACGATCCCCAGAACGAGCATTGTCCAGTTCGCGCTAGTCACAGTTGAACGCTATCGCCTGTCGCGCGCTGAGACATCCAACTCTGAACCACCCTCCCGGTCGCCGGGAGCCGGGGCTATCCGATCGCGCAAAGTTTGTCCCGCGAAAGGTCCGACTTGCGGATGGCTTGGTCGGCTAGCCTTTCTAGATGGTGAACCACGCTCCGGTCGACGACGTCTCGATCGGTGATGGGATCATCCGCCTTGGGCAGTTTCTGAAGTTTGCTGGAATTCTCGACTCTGGTGGGGACGTGAAAGACGCCATCGTGAATGGCCATGTGATGGTAAACGATGTGGTCGATCGGCGCCGAGGAAGGCAGCTCCAGCTGGGCGATATTGTCGATTTCGACGGGCGACGGTTCCGCGTCTGTCCTTGAGTTCTCGTGTAGTTACCCGTCGGAGAGGACCGTGAATTGAGCTAGCTCACAATGCTCATCACGATTATCCCGATGACTATGCAGACCGCGCCAAGAAAGATGATGTGCTTCTTCTGTGGGACAGTGTGGCGCTCCCACGGGCTTGGTAGTCCTTCTGATTGGTAGCGCTCGGCGAGTTGGCTGAAGCGGCGGTTGATGTAGTTCATCGCCATGCGGTTGCGAATTACCAGCCCCGCACCGATCAGGATGAACACGCAGCCGAAGGTGATCGCGACGACGACGTTGATCATCCCACCCAGTTGGTTGCGGTCGGGACGGGGAATCAATGCTGGCGGGCCGACGAGTGCAATCAGACTTGTCCCGAAGAGAATCGCGCCCAACACGAGGCCGCCAACGCTGACGATAAGCATGCGACGGGGTGTGGAATTCTTTGCTGCCTGCTCACCGGCGCCCGGACGGAATGCCCTCAACGAGTCGGCATTCCAGTTCGCAAGTTGCTCCCGATTCAAAATGCCCCAGATTGCGCCCAGCACTACAAAAAGACCGACAATGAGACCCACCCAATGAAAGTCGATCAAGAGGTCCGATCTGAGGGGCTGCGATAGTCAGTCGTCGCGATTGGTTTCGTCTCGAGGGTTGGGTTTGCGATTTCGGCGAGCACTGCGGCGTGGATCTGCTTGCTGAGTTCGTGGACAAGGCGGGTGAGGTCGGTGTTTTCTTCGAGAAGTTTCTCTGATGAGTTGTAGTCCCGGTCGGCTTTGGCCTGTTGGAATGATGCCTGCCGGTTCTGTCCGATCATCACGAACGTGGAAAGGAAGATCGCTTCAAGTGAAACGATAAGGGTCAGCGTAGGCCACGGGCTTGGTTCGAAGAAGAGCATCCACGCGGCGAACACGACGATGTGCAGGTAGACGAATTTCATCGATCCCGCGAATGCGGTAATCGCGTCGGCGACCCGCAGTTGCACACTCGCGGCACGTCGTTCCGCTTCTGACAGCACTGCGGGGTGCAGTCTTGTTGTTGTCGCGTTCGCGACAAGGCGGCGGGGAATGAGATCGGGCCGACTGAACCCCTCTGTCGTGGCGGTGCGGGCTGGCCGTGAGCTGGGTGTCGTCATAGTGCACTCCAAAAATAGGTCGTCAAGAACGCGGTGTGATCAGAACAATGGGATCGGGCATCCGGACCACCAGTATTTGATCACACGGGATTGACGCGCGCGGCCCGCGTGAGGGTTCGCCATTCTCGCCAGACGAGCCAGATGATGACGATGTCGAGCAGGGCGAGCACGATCAGGCCGAAGCTTGGTTTCTGGATGACCGTGTAGATCTGATAGACGGCGAACAGCCCGAGCACAGCCAGCGCGTAGGGGTAGACCCACCGGTACTCCTTTAGCAGGCAGTAGACGAGCACGAGTTTGACGATCCCGTGGGTGAGCAGGAACACGATCACGAAAGCGCTCGCGCCGGCGGCAAGGGTTGTGTCGAGGCGGCCGGCGTATTGGGCAATGAACAACCGTAGGGTTTCGTCGTCGGAGTCCGTGCGCATGAGGGGCGCGAGCGAGGCCCGGAGAACGCCCGGTGCCAGCCAGAGAAGGAGCCCGGCAAGGAGTTCGATGAGTCCGTCGATGCCTTTGATGATGATGCCGACGCGGTAGACCAGCTCGAGGAGTCGCGCTCGACGGCCAGCCACTGCAACCTCACCGATTGGGGGGCTCGTTTCTTCGGTCATCCTGCTACGTTATGCGATTCGGCCTTGGAAGCCTCATGTTCGTCGTTGTCGAGCGGGGTCGCCGAAAATCCGAAAGGAGCGACTAAATCATCGACTGGCAGTGAAGCCTGGGTGACGGAGTCACGTTGAATCTCTGCCACCGTAAAGCGGCACGTCGGCAAGTCTGGAAGAGTCCCGAATCTTGCCGACGTTGAGAGGGGCTTCCGCGAGTGGTGTTCTGCGGAAGCCCCTCGGTTGGGGCACGCTGCTCAGTGTTGCGGGAGGGCTTTGGTTCCTTCTCTTTGCACTGCTTGGAGCTTGTTCGGGTTCAGGCCGAGGGTTTTGAGGATTGTCGGGGCGATTTGTGTGGTTTCGACGGTGCTGTTCACGGTTCGGGCTTTGTCGTGCGTGTCGCCGGAGATGACGAGGGGTACGTCCCGGTCATCGGCGGAGGCGCCGCCGTGTTCGGCGATCTTGGATGTTCCGCCGGTAAATACGATGCCGGTCTGCGCGATGCCCAAAATGTCGGGGTACCGTGCGTCGCTGGCTTTAGTGCCGAAGTAGGTGGCTACTTCGCTGCCTGCGTAGACCGTGCTGAGCCCGGAGGTGGCGACGGTCTTCGCCGTAGTGCTGATGTCGTTACCGGCAGCCGAGTGTGATGTGAGATAGTCCTTGGCGAATTGCGCGGCACCCTGGGAGTGGTCCGCGAGCCAGAGCTGCATGATGTCGTCATCGGTGGAGAACGCCACGAGATCCGAAGACCCCGGGTGGGCGGCCTTCCACGCTTCGTTGAGTCCATCGATTATCGTGCTGTCCGGAACCCTGGTGAGCTGGTTCGGGTCCATTGGAGATTGACCGTGCTTGGCCGAGAGGATGATCGTCGTGTCCTTGGTGTGCCCGGTCGTCGACAAGGCCGACTCCAGCTTTCCGATGGATGCGTCTACGTAGTCCAGGGCCTTGCTCAGCAGGGGGCCGGGCACGGTGCCGCCGGCGAGATAGCCGCCGGTGAGTCCATCCGATGTTGGCAGTTTCTGGGCGGTGGAGACGGACTGGAAGTTCATGCCAAAAATTGCCGGTACCGCCGCCGCATGGGTGCCGGAGTGGTCTTTCCCGCCGATTTCGTTGACGACTGCTTGGACCTTGTAACCGTCGTATTGCTGGGTTGCGGCGTTGTCCTTCGTCCAGTCGCCAGTGAAGGGTGCGGGTGCCGTGCTGTTGATCTCGGGAGTGAAGAGGTCATCCACTCCTTTCCCGGAGGGGCCGTTGAGGATTTCGTAGGCGGGGTGCTTGTCTGACCAAGCCGTCGTCAGTCCCGCGCTCTTGGCGACCTCGAAGACGGTGTTCACCTTGAGGTATTGATGTGGGTAAACGGGCTTGCACGTCGCCGGATCGACCGGGAGAGAAGCCGGGTTCAGTAGCGTCTCGGGGTGGCCGGTCATGTTCAGAATGCTCGCCGGCAGGCCGCCTAGACCTTGCCCGGCGTCCAGTGCAAGCGGGTCTTGGTCAGCGGCCTCGGTCAGTGCGACCTCGGTTCCGGGGGTGGCGTTCTTGCAGTCGGTCGTGCCCGCCGGCAGGAGTGCCCGGTTGTACGTGTCGTCGTAATAGATTCCCGTCGTTCCGGGATTGCCTCCCGTGAACTGCCCGACCATGCCGGGAAACGAATCGGAAGGCACGGGAGTCTGTGCGTGCGTGTAGCTCGTACCGTGGTCCACAAGGGCGGCCAGAGACGACGACGGATGGTTCTTCACGTACCAATCCAGATCCTTCTGATGCAGCCCGTCCACGGAAATCAGCAGCACATGCTTGGCCTCCGCGTCTTGGCGATGGCCTTCATCGGCCGACGCAGGAATCGCAGATGCGGTGATCGCCCCGAGCGCCACTGCGGCGCCGAGCGCCACGAACGAGGTCCGTTTCAGTTGAGAAACTGTGTATGACATGGATCCACCCTTCGGTTGTCGATATGGTTCCGCCGTCGAGCCTAAGGAGAATCAACGGCAAAAACCCCCCACATGGGGGTGACATCAGACGGACGTGTGATGAACGGGAAGTGAACGCAATCCGGTGACCCGAAAGCCGTCACCGGCCGGCCGCGCGCCAATGTCTCAATGGCGATGTCTGGATCGATGCAGAGAGGGTCTCGCCTTTGACGGAGTGCAGGGTCTATCTTGTGGTCATGGCTGACACTCGAGTGCCCGAAGGTCCTGTTCGCGCAGCTCTCTCGGATGTGCTGCACGGCCGTATGCGGCATGCGCCAGCGAGTTTTGCGCAGTCTGTCGAAGACTTTCACGACTCCTCGCAGGAATGGCGTCGACTGTTCTCCGAGCTGCTCGGCACTTTCTTTCTTGTGCTGGTAGCGGCCGGCGGGGGCATGATGAGCCAGGCGTTCCCGAACACCATCACCCGGACCGACGCGGTTGTCGCACCAGCGCTGATGGTGCTCGCGATCATCCTGTTCATGGGAAAGGTATCGGGTGCACATCTGAACCCGGCCGTGAGTATTGCATTCGCGTTGCGCGGTGATTTTCCGTGGGCACGCGTACCCGGGTACGTGCTCGTGCAGCTCATCGGCGCTTCGCTCGCAGCCTGGTTTCTGGAAGGCGTGGTGCATGTCTCGTCGTCGTACGGATCGAACTACCCAGCCGACGGCTACTCCGGCGCCAACGCGTTCCTGATGGAACTCGCGCTCACCTTCGGGCTTGTCTGCGTGATCTTGGGCACAGCATCGGGCGCACAGAACATCGGCATCGCCGGGGCATTCGGTGTCGGCGCGTACATCGCACTTGCCGGACTCTGGGGCAGCCCGATTTCGGGTGCCTCCATGAATCCGGCACGCACCTTCGGCCCCGATCTCGTCTCGGGCGACTTCAGTGACTACTGGGTCTACGTGGTCGGCCCGATCGCTGGTGCGGTCGTCGCAGTCGGTGTGGCGTTTGTCCTGCGTGGTCACGGCGGTGGTCACTCGGGTTCAGGAGCTGCGCAAGGCGCACTCGCAACTGAAGTCGCAAACCCCGACCAGCTCTGACCTGCCGGTTCGGAATACCGACCGCCGCGACAATGAGCCCGATGTACAACCACATGCGGTCACCGGTCATCGACCTGCCCGGAATGAGAATTGCGCCCTGCCCCGCAAACACAGCGCCCGCGCTGAGAGCGATCGCGCCGACTATCACGAGCGCTATCCGACCAACCCGCGTGTCCATGATCGCAACCCAGCCCTAGCCCCGGTCGACGTCCCCCGACTGTTTCGCTGGCTCAGCGAGCCTACTCGAAGGTGAAGAGCACCGGCCGGTGGTCTGATGCTCCTCGGGGCAGCACCTCGGCGCGGCTGACATCGAGCCCGGAGAAGGTGGCGAGGTCGAACTTACCTCGCACGAGGCTCCGGTTTTTGTGGAATGTGCTGGTGGCCGTGCGCGCGACCGTGAAGCCGCGGCGTTTGAGGTGGCGATGGAGCATGCTGAGCAGGATGGGATGGTTGAAGTCGCCGGCCATCACCGTGGGCAGGCCGGGCCCCAGCCGTCGTAGAGCTTCATGGGCGTCGTCGACCTGAAGGCGTCGGAACGCGTTGGAGTCTGTGAAGGGCGTGCCATGGAATGACCCCAAGACCAAGCGCCGCCCGGTCTGCGAATCATGCACACGCGCTGTGACCAGTCGGTGATCGGTTCCGCCGACTAGTCGGTCATGCCGTGAGATGGACAGCTTCACCTTCGCTGCCGCCTCAACAGTGAAGCGTTCGGAGCGTACGTAAAGCGCGACAGCCAGACGGTTGCCGGTCGTACCGGATGCCAGTGTCAGGTCACCGAGCCGTTCCGGCAGGCTCGTTGAATAGGCTTCCTGAACGCAGAGCACGTCGGGAGAGTACGTCGTGGCGAGCAATTCCAGTTCGCGTTGGGCTCGACCGTGCCACAAGTTGTAGCTGAGCACTTTCAGCACAGCGGATCTCCTACCCATCCTGGCCCTGGTGGCACACGTAGACCCCCGCGCACTCGTCGGGGTCTTCCGAGCGTACGACACGGCAACCTTCGAAGCCCGCAAGCCGCCTGACAGGCAGACATGGCTGCGCTGTTTCAACGCGAAGCGATGCCATACTCGTGCCATGACGATACCCTCCCAGTCGGTCGACTCGAGCGCACCGCAGGTGAAGCCGGGCTGGTATGAAGACCCCGAGGGAACCGGCCAAGATCGTTGGTGGGACGGATTCCTCTGGACAGACCGGTTTCACAAGGCCCCGCGAAAGTCGATGTACGGCTCTGGCTACGCGCGCTCGATGCGCCCGGGATTGAATCGCCCAGCGAGGATTGCATTGGTGGCCTCCACAACCAGCGGCTTATCATTCTTTGTGTTCTTCCTTGTCGTCGCGGTCTTCGGCAATCAGCTGAGCCACACTGCCCGTGTTGGGATGCTCGGATTTCTGGTCCTGTCGTTCGGGCTCGGCTGCACAGCAGTCATCCACGGCTCGATCGGGGCCGCCCGCTCGGCGCGACTTGGTGGTCTCGGGGCGTGTATCCGCGCAATATGCGGCGGGGGCGTGACATTGCTCGTGTCTGGATTTTTGGTTGCCTCTGCACTGGTGGCTTTGATGCACGCATGAGCCTCGAAATCGAGCCAGAAGACGGGCGTTCCCCGTCGATGCTTCCCCCGTCGGCGTCCACGATTGACCCGCGATACTTGCCTCCACCGCAGCTTGCACCAACTCCGCAGACGAATCTCTTTGCGACCCTAGCTCTTGTCGGATTTTTTGTAGGCGGTGTCATACCGGGCCTGATTCTGGGGCACATCGCGCTTTCGCAGATCAAGCGAACTCCGCAGCTCGGCCGAGGCCGAGCACTCGCTGCCGTGACGCTCTCCTACTGTGTCCTCGGCATGGTTGTGATTGTTCTCACCCTCAGCGTGCTCGCTGGTCGACGGTAGAGAACCACTGACGTGGATAGTTTCGTGACGACGACCGGCAACTGATGAACCTGACGAATTTCCTGCTCCTGATATGGGGCGTACTCGGGAGTCTCGGCGGCACGGTGCTGCTGATCGTGAGAGCCATCAGAATTCGACGCGCGACCGCGCACGAGAAAGCGGCAGACCAGGATGACGATGCGTACACTGCTCGGATTCCCTCCGCCCGTCTCCTGGGCGCGGGTCTCGGGGCTTTGAGCTCGGGAGTCTTGATCGCGGCTCTCGAGCTCTTCCGTCAGGGTACGGGGACGGGGTAGTGGCGCGTCGCCTGATTCCCGGGCCCACTGCCGAACAACTCGGCCAGGCCATGAGAATAGTTGCTCTCGATGCCTGGATATTCGCCGGCGTGATGTTCCTGGGCTTCGCCCTCAACGTTCAAGATCGCCGCCCCGTTGGCCTCCTGATCCTGTCCGTATATCTCGGTGGTTTCATTGCGTTCACGATGGCATTCCATACTCTTCGCGTCATCTTCTCGTACCGCGTCACGAGCGAGGTCGGATTCGGGTACACGACGCTCCCGCGGCAAAACCAAGACGTTGAGCAGTTGGCCTCGGGAACCGGACGCACTATTCGCGCAGCAGGTGAGCCGTTCCTCGATAAAGAGACACTCCACCATCGCATCGCCTCCGGGTACGACCTGTCGGCCGGCGCTGGCGGGCCGTTCAGGTTCCCCAAAAAGTCAAATCGCTGGTCGACCTGGCAGAACGCATCGTTTGTGGTAGCCGGCTTGGGCGTGATTGCCACTTTGCTCGAGAGATTTGTCTCTGCCTGACAACTACAAACACCCGCCAGCCGATACCGGATATGTAGACATTTCACTCGGTTGAGCATTTGCGTGAGAAAATTTCGTGCATGGACAAGACGCATATCGATAATTTGAATGTGTTCGCCTCAGGTGTGTATGAGGTTGAACTTTCAGCGGGCAAACGCATCAACGCGAACCACCGGGTACCTGTCAAGGCCTCCGTTGACATTACGACCGGCGAGGTCCGCTTCTACATCGAGCCCGAATCGATAACCGTGTTGAGCCGCGATAGCAACACCGATTGATGGGGTCGTCTGCCTCAACAATCACCATCAGGCGCCTCCCGAAGGCCGTTAGAACAAGCCCATCCGAAGGTTGTCTGTGATGTACCGGTCGAATGGATCGTCGAAACCGTCCGGCCACGGCCCGTGGCGGTCGGAGGAATAGTGCTTTGCGTACCAATCGCTGACAATCGATGCCTGTGCTTCCAATCCCATCGTGGTGTAGTCAAAGTCGGCGGTTTCTGGGTAGTTGTACGACGCCTTTCCCTCGACGCATGCGGAGATGCCCTTTCCGAGGTACGAAAGACCCATCTTGTCGTGGTGCGCCTGGCAGGCGTGCACGAGTTCGTGCACGAACGTCTCGCCGTACGTTTTCGGCTTCGGACGGGACGTGTGGTAGTCGCGCGGATCGGGGTAGCCGGAGCGCCCCATGTTGAGGGTGATCTTGCCGTCGAACCGGGGGAACGTGAATGCGCGATCATCCACTCCCGACCAGTCGGTGACCCTCAACAACTCGCGCGGCGGCAAAGCCCCCTTGAACACAGTGTCATTAGCCCAGTCGTATTGCTCTTGCGTCACCTCGGTTTCCTGGCTACCAGCCGCAATGAGCCCCTGCGCGCCGAGCGAGACCAGGGTGCCCAGGGGTCCGGCCATCCAGTACATGTCGTTGATGATCTGCGCACCAGGCAGCAGCGATCCGGTTGCCGCCAGGCTGCCGGCCTCGACTCCGACAAACACCAGAACGATCGTGCCGGCTCCCGCCGTGTAGGCGACCGCCGCCTTGATCGCCCACCCGGCGATGGTTTCCAGTACTCCAGCGATCCCACTCTCGTATTCGGTCGCGGTCTCCAGCTTTGACCCGCGCAGTAGTTCTAGTAAAGCTGACCCATCCGGGTCCAATGAAGGGATGATCTCACTCCAGTCATCGTTACGTGAACCCGAGTGGAAGGTGCCGTAGACGCTGCCCGAGTGCCCCACCACGATCGTGGGGGCCTCAGCATTCGGTGAGCGGAGGAGTGCGCGCACGGCGTAGTCGTAGTTGTCGGCACCGCTGTTGTGCGCGTGACCTGACCACTGCACACAACCATCCGGGTTGACCTGCACCGTGACCCGCCCGCCCAACGCGGCTGCCCCGCCAGATCGAATGGACCCGGTAGCGACCACGGGTGCCGGGGTGCCAGGCGGATCCGGCGGCCAGACGATCTTGCCATTCTCAAACAATTGCTCGACACCAGGTTTGTCAGCTCGATCATTCGGCGGGCCCACTGGGTAACCGAATTCACCTGTCTCGCGACCACGCCGCGTCCATTCAGTCTGGATGTCACCGGTGACCTCCCAGGCGCCGAACTCTGGTGTCGAGTACAGCAGTGGGCCGGCTGCGCTGACGCCGTCGGCCTGCAGTGTCACAAGCTCAGCGCGCTGGCCACGCCCGTCTGGCAGTACTGCCTGATCAGCTACCGGGTAGCCATATCGGTCGAAGCCAAGTTCTGCCCAACGGTCTGCGATCTCCCCATGCAACATCGCGACCCCGACTACAGGATGCCAGGACATCCAGCCATGCTGGAATTCCTGGCGCCAGCCAAGGCCGTCGATGGTCGTGCCCGCTGTGTCGACCGGCAACCCTACCGGGCTCGACTCCGCTCCGGAGTCCGACCAGCGCTGCCAGATATCGCCGTCAATCTCAGAAGCGCGACCATCCGACGTGGCACACAGAGCGAACTCCTCGGTCGGGTTGCCAGTCGGATCCAGTCCGCGGAGGCGCACAAGGGAACCAGCGCCGTCTGCCACTGACCGCTGATCCTCGATAGGGAACGCCGAGTATTGGAACCTGGTCCTTTCCAGCCAACGAACGCTGATCGCGCCGAACAAGACGTGAGCGCCGAACTGCTCGTGCCAAGCGATGGATCCGTCTCGAAATCTCTGGAGCGCCCCGAAACCAGAGTCTTCCGGCGCCGATTCGGCTGGGCCGAGCTTTCCCGCCTCTCCCCCGAGTTCTCGCCATTTCTCAGCGATTGCGTCTGCCCCTGGAACGTTCACGGCGGGTGTAGTCATCACAGTTCCTTACTCCCATAGCAGGCTGAGAACATCATCGTCACATGAGCGACGCGATTGCAACAAGGGACTGAGTGAGCAGCAGGCAGGATTCGGGCCACGCCGTCGACCGAATCGCTCTTCGAGAACGCGCTCCGCAACACCCTCACACAACGGAGTGTCGGGCAGTACCGCCAGGGCTTCCGGAACCGATGGCGAACCGATGTGGTGGAGCTAGAGTTCGGATTAAAGTCGTGGTGCCCGCTTAGCCTGGATCCACCGATGGAGTATGAGTTGAGGTCGGCGCGTTAAACGGAGAATGCCTGTCTGATCAGGGAAAATAGAGCTTGTCTAAGGTCCTATTACTCTGAAAAGAGAGGCATCTCGCAGGTGCAAGTTTCTCACGTCTCCCGGTCCGCTGCCTGGTCATTCGATGACCCGAATCTCGTGTCGTCCGTCGGCTTACTCCCGGTCATGCGCCTCGCCGAGAACGCAGGCCTCCGTGACCTCGCCGACCAGTGGTTGAGCGTCCCGACAGACAAGGGCGCGAATGCCGGGTTGAAGGTGTCCTCGCTGGTGTCCGGGATGGTCGCCGGCGCGGATTCGATTGATGACATGGCGGTGCTGCGCCACGGCGGGATGGGGAAGATCTTCACATCGATCTACGCCCCCTCGACGTTGGGGTCGTTCCTCCGATCGTTTACGTTCGGGCACGTCCGCCAACTCGACGCCGTCGCGTCCCGGCTGCTGATCAACCTCGCCGCTGAGGCTCCGATCGTGTCACCGCCCGCCGACGGCGGGCTGGTGTTCGTTGATGTCGATGACACGATCATCGAAGTGCACGGCCCGAAGAAGCAGGGCGCCGGGTTCGGATACTCCGGTGTCCGCGGCATCAACGCGCTGCTCGCGACCGTATCGACCGACACCACCGCTCCCGTGGTCATCGGGCAGCGCCTCCGCAAGGGTGCGGCCGGGTCCCCACGAGGCGCTGCCCGGATCGTCGCCGACGCGCTCAAGACCGTCACCCGACTCCCCGGGATGAACGCTGCACCGGTGCTGCTGCGCGCGGACTCCGCTTACTACGGACACGCGACGGTGAGCGCCGCGCTCCGCGCGGGCGCGAACGTGTCGATCACCGCCCGGCAGGATCCCGCGGTGAAACGCGCGATCCACGCCATCCCGGATGATGCCTGGACGAAGATCGAGTATCCGAACGCGATCTATGACCCCGACACCGCCACCTGGACCTCTGTCGCGGAAGTCGCCGAGGTCCCGTTCACTGCGTTCGCCTCCAGACCGAAGAAGGACCACGTGCACGGGCGCCTCGTGGTGCGGCGGATCCCTGAACTGAACAAGAAGAAGCTGTCTCAGCCGACCCTGTTCGACACGCACCGCTTCCACGCGTTCTTCACCACCAGCACCCTCGACACGATCACCGCCGACCAGATCCACCGCCGCCACGCGATCATCGAGCAAGTCAACGCAGACCTGAAGAACTCCGCACTCGCCCACATGCCCTCAGGCGTCTTCACCGCCAACGCCGCCTGGCTCGTCCTCGCCGTCATCGCGTTCAACCTCACCCGCACCGCCGCGACCATCACCGGCTCCGCTCTCGCGTCCGCGACGACCGGGACGATCCGCCAGAAACTCATCAACATCCCCGCGAGGATCGCGACGTCCGCGCGCCGCATTCGACTGCATCTCCCCGAGAACTGGCCCTGGGAAACCGCATGGACCACGCTCGTCACGCATTCGCTGGCTCCACCACGACGCTGACGAACCCGACCAACATGCCACCCCAGGCAACGACGAAACGAACCAGTGGAACACCGCGGCCAGCGAGGGACGCAACACCAGCACGCCCAGCAACACCGAACTGCCCAGAAACCGTCAACGGCTCACCACTCAAAAACATCGGTGAATCCAGGCTTAGGCTGGGTAATGGCCGGCCTTCAGATCGTCGATCAGGCTCGGGTGCGTGGGATCCCAACCGTAGGTCTCACGAGTCCATGTGCTAGTTGCAGGCTGGTCGATGCCGAAAATCATGCCGAGTGGGCCGAACGCCTCGGCGGGTACCTCTTGCACGGGCACATCGAGTTGTTCGCCGATGATCGTCGCGAGCTCGAGCATGCTGTCGCCCTCCCTGCTGACGGCGTTGACGGATGTACCGGGCTCACCCTTTTCGATCATCAGCCGGAAAAGAGAAGCGGCGTCTCGACGATGAACTGAAGGCCAGCGCTGGCTGCCGTCTCCGACATATGCCGAGATGCCTTTCTGACGGGCTGTATTGATGAGTATGCCCGCGAAACCGTAGGCAACGAATCGCTCATGGACCGATCGCGGCATCCGCACGGCGGAGGTGCGCACGCCCTGCGTCGAGAGGTCGAGGATACGTTGGGCGTTGATGCCTCGGCCTCCAACCGGGCCTGCGGTTGTCAGCGGATCCTGTTCCGTCGCTGGTCGGCCTTGGGCAAGAGTGGTGCCCGACACGATCGAGAAGGGTTTACCCGTACCGATAAGCGCGGTGCCGATAGCGTCCATTGCGTGGCCCTCCTCTGCGATGCTGCGCTCGAGATCGGTGAAGTCGTTGCTGAAGGCGAGATGGATGGCGCCATCCGTCTCGTGCGCAGCTGATGTCAAGACATCGAGGTCGCCGAGACCGCCCTGGACGGCCGTGGCGCCAGCGGCTTCGACTTTCGCGGCGGACTCCTTCGATCTGGCTAGCCCGAGAACGTCGTGCCCGTGGGCGACCAACTCTTCTACGACGGTCGATCCGATCGTGCCGGATGCTCCGGTGATGAAAATTCGCATGAAGACTCCTTTTTGATGCGACTTGTGTCCCATCACTGTAACACCGTGATGGGACACAAGTCGCATCGATATGATTGAGATATGTCTCGATGGGAACCGGATGCACGCGAACGATTCGTTGCTGCTGCTCTCGAGTTGTTTACCGATCAGGGCTACGACGAGACGACTGTGGCTCAGATCGCCGAACGGGCCGGGCTCACCAAGAGCACCTTCTTCCGGCACTTCAGTGACAAGCGCGAGGTGCTCGCGGCTGGGCAGGAGACACTGTCGCGCCTGTTCACCGAGGGGATCGCTGCCGCGCCCAGCGGAGTGAGCCCGCTTTCGGCCGTGGCCGCAGGCTTGGCCAACGCCGCCTCTGCCATGACACCGTTCAACCGCGAGCTTGCCCCGCGCCTTGAGGCCGTCATCGCTACGAGTAAAGAACTACAAGCGCGCGCCGCGCTCAAGCAGGTTGGAATGGCACTGGCCATGGCGGACGCCCTCCGCGCCCGCGGAGTCGACACCCAGGTCGCCTCAACGGCGGCAGAGCTGGGCGTTCTGGCGTTCAAGGAAGCGTTCGCAGTGTGGATCGCCGACGGACCGGACGGTGAGGCTGACCTCGCGACCCTGCTTCGAGACGCCCTCGAACGGCTGCGCTCTGCTGTCGCACAACTGGGCTGATCAGCTCCACTCGCCCGCCCAGACACGACTGCGCCTTCCGGATCGCACGGTCTATGACCGGGGTGGCTCCGATCAGGACGGTGGCCAACGATCATCCATCAGACACCATGTGAGTAGTGCACGTTCGGCGCGGAATCAGCGCACGACGGCTTCTGTCGATCTTCGGGACGTGGTTGCAGTGACCTGGATCACCGCCTTGTCGCCATCGTGTTCTACAGCGACGATCCGGATGCCCGTGCCGGTCTGGTTCGCGGCGCCGGTCGAGCTACCGATATCGTTAGCTGCCGAAGCCGACGTGCACCCGAACTGATGGGAACCAACGATTGTGATCACCTTGAACGGCGACCGCGGGGTTCGCGTGGCGCGCGCCGAGCAGTGATCTCTTCACGTGACGGCGCGTCGACCCTGGTGGTCATTCCCGCGTTCGGTCTGCCCGAGCTGACCGATGCGGTCGTGCACGACCTGTGTCGCGACGGAAGCGATCTCGACCCGGCTGTGCGCATCGTCGTTGTCGACAACGCGGGTGATTACGTGCTCCCTCAGGGGCAGATCTCGGTCTATCGCCCAGGGCGAAACCTGCGGTGGATCGGTGCCGCCAACTGGGCCCTGCAAACCTCGTCGCGCGAAGGGTATTCGGCCTGCGTCGTGCTGAACAACGATATCCGCCTGTCGCCGGGATTCCTGAACGGACTGATCGCACCGTTGAGGGCCGCGGAAAACATCGCGCTGGCAGCGGCCTGCTACGACGACTTCTGGTTGCACCAACGAGCTCAGACGATCCCGCCGACCGCCGCCGAATACGTCCCTCGCGACATGCTTCGCGACGTCGACTTCTGTGATGGCACTGCGATCGCGTTCGCGGTGCCGTCCGTCGTCGACCTGGGCGGTCTCGACGAGGTGACCTTTCCCGGGCACGGCTATGGCGCGGACATCGACCTGGCGATCCGGGTGCGCGCGGCCGGCCTTCGGTGCGTGGTCACCGAGGAGGCCTATGTCTCGCACCTTCGGCGACAGACGATGAACCAGACTGATCAGACGTCGGAGGGCAACCGGTCGGAGATCCTGGACGGTCTCACCGCCAAATGGGGTGTCGGGTGGCGGGCGAAGGTCGGGCTAGCGCCGGAGTCCTTTCCGGCCCACAACACCGGGAGCGGTGGGTCGTGGTACGTGAACCCGCCGGTCTGGTGAGAGCCCGGCCGCACCGCACCGCCTAAGCCTGAGTGCCTAGTAGGCGCCCTTCACGACGTTGATGAGGTCGTCGCCGGATACGTACCGCCGCACCTGGGCGTTCACCAGCGCGAAGGCTCGCGGCCCGGCCTGCGTGATGGAGCCGGCCGCGTGCGGGGTGATGATCAGGTTCGGTGCCTTCCACAGCGGGTGGCCTGCTGGCAGCGGCTCCGGCTCCATCACGTCGAGGGCAGCGCGCAGCCGACCCGTCGTCAGCTCGGCGAGCAGTGCGTCGGTGTCGACGACCTTGCCGCGCGCGACGTTGACGAGCAGAGCTCCGTCGGCCATGAGGGCCAGGAACTCGGCGTCTACGAGACCAGTCGTGTCGGGGGTGAGCGGAACCGTCAGCACCACCACGTCGGCCTCGGGCAGAAGGCTCGGCAGCTCCGTGATCGCATGGATACCGTCGCGTGCCGTGTGGGCCACGAACACCGGATCAGCATCGAAGCTCCTCAGCCGGCGGGCGGTCTGCTCACCGAGGTCACCGGCGCCGATGATCAGAACCCGCTTGTCGCGCAGGTCGTCAGCCTCCATCGGATCCCACTGGCCCTGTCGCTGCGCCTCGACGAAGTGTGGCAGTCGACGAAGCGTGGCCAGGATGACCGTCAGCACCATCTCTGCGACCGCCGAACCGTGCACGCCGCGCGCGGTGCAGAGCGTGACGCCGTCGGGAACGAAGTCGAGGATGTCCTCCACGCCGGCGCTCGTCAGCTGGGTGACCTCGAGCCTGGGCATGGCTGCGAACTTGTCGGCCAGGTTTGTGGAATCCTCGACCTGCGGCACCCAGAAGACGGTCTCCGCCAGGCGCTCGGGCTTGTCGCGCTCGCCGTTCCAGATGATCACCTCGACACCGTCGGGCAGGTCACCGAGAAGCTCTCGAGCATTTGAATCAGGTACGCAGACCACAGTCATAGCTCCAGCGTAGTCAACGCCGAGACCAGGCCTTCGCTGTGTTGTCTCCGAGATTTCTACACAACGTGGAAGTTCGTCGACCGGAAGTACCTAGACTGAAATATGGCGACTCATAGCTCGGGTGCCGGTGAATCAGCTCTACCGAACATTCCGGCCCCGAGGGCAGGACTGAACTCGAACAGGAGACCCGCCATGACAACAACGCCGCTCGCCTACCCCCGCCAGGAGCAGGAGCTCGCCGGCGAGGACACACGTCTCCGCAACTGGGCCAAGAACTCCACGCTCGGGCCGCCCGGGTCGGTCGTCGCCCCGGCCACTGAAGCAGAACTGTGCGACTATCTGTCAACCAGCGACGGTCGGGTCAGGATGATCGGCAGCCGGATGTCGCCCGGCAGAATGATCCAGGTCGCAGACCGGATGGGCACCCTCCTCGACCTCAGCAGGCTCAGCGGCGTGATCTCCAGCACCGATGACACCGCGACTTTCGCTGGTTCGACCCCCTTGGCCGACGTGTACGCATTCCTGTCCGCGCGCGGGCAGATGCTACCTGCCTCCCCCGGAGTGATCGCCGAGCAGACACTGGCTGGCGCCCTGGCCACCGGAACCCATGGTCAGGGCCTGAATCAGAGCTCGATCGCAGGGGCCGCACTGTCGATTCGGATGGTGCTTGCCGACGGCACGGTGACAGAGTTCGACCGTGACCACCCGGACTTTCCTGCAGTCCAGCTCAGCCTCGGCTCGCTGGGAGTCATCACGGCGGTGACGCTGCGCGCGCGGGAGTCGATGATCTACACCTGCCTGAAGAACGCCGTCGGGGCCGACCGTCTCGACGCTGACCTGGAGACGTGGAACCGGGAGAACAGTCTGGTCAAGGCGTGGTGGTTCCCCCAGGAGAACCAGGTCCAGGTCTGGAAAGCCAACGAGGCCACCGCCGATGAGGTACGTCGTTATCGAGCCGGAGGTGGCGAGCTGCTGCAGCACGCGATCACCAACAACACGATGAACGACACCGTGGAGTCGACGCTGCGCCACCTTCGCGACGATACCAAGGGCGTCGCCGACGACGGCAAACCGCTTCAAACCGTGACGAGATTCCGTGACTTCACCGACGTGACGGGTGATGTGTACCAGATCTTCTGCCGAGGGATCGCCACCCCCCAGATAAATGTCGAAATCGCCATCCCGCTGGCTCGGGCCGGAGAGGTGATCACAAAGATCAAGAAGTGGCACCGGGAGACCCAGCCCCGAATGCACTACCCGGTCATCCTGCGCTGCACCGGCCCATCCGACGGGTGGCTGAGTCCCTCTCACGACCAGGACACCTGCTACTTCGGCTTCGTGGTCTATTACGCAGCCGACGGCTCGCTGTCTGAAGAGGGCGAGAGCTATCTGAGGGCGGTGGAACGAGCGCTGGCCGAGGAGGGTGGCCGGCCGCACTGGGGCAAGTACTTCGACGAGTCCCTGTATGACTGGGCGGCGCTCTACCCTCAGTGGGAAGCCTTCCGCCGCGTGCGTGAGGCCCTTGACCCGCAGCACCGCTTCGGCAATGCGTTCACTGAAGCACTGCTCGACTGACGTGACCCTGCCACGAGAGGAGCACCGCCCATGAACGCCTGGGTGACGTTGCTGACGCAGCCCAACTACCTAATTGGGGTCCGGACGCTGAACGCCTCACTGGCGGCTTCTGGCAGCGAGGCTCCACTCGTCGTCATGGTCACTGAGGGAATCGACGAGCAGGCCCGGAATGTCCTCCGAGACGATGGGTGCCTCCTGCGCGAGGTGATTCCCCTGCGCCCAGCCGACGGGTCGACCAGCAACTACGCAAACTCCCGTTTCGCGGAGGTGTGGACCAAGCTCGCCGTCTGGGGACTCACCGAGTTCGAGCGTGTCGTCTTTCTTGACGCCGACATGCTGGTGACACAGAACATGGATGAGCTGTTCTCGCTCGATCTGGCCGACGGGGCCATTGCCGCGTGCCACGCATGCCGATGCAACCCCAATCGGATTGCAAGCTATCCATCGAGTTGGACTCCGGGCAACTGCTTCTACACTCACTGCCGAGGTGGGGACCACGTCACCGAGCCGGGAGCGACCGACAACTACCTGAACGGTGGCTTCATCGTATTGTCGCCCGACGAGGCCGTTCTCACCGAGATGGTGAGGCGGATAGCGGATGTGGACGACCTGTCACAGTACCCATTCGCCGAGCAGGACTTCCTCAACGAGTTCTACCGCGACCGCTGGCTTCCGCTGCCCTACGTGTACAACGCGCTGAAGACCCTGCCACACCAACACCCGTTGGTCTGGGACCTGACGAAAGTGAAGAACATCCACTACATCATCGACAAGCCGTGGGACAGGCCGCTCGATCCTTCTGATCGGTACTTTGACCTGGCCCGGCTCTGGTGGGAGATGGCTGACACCCTGAGCACACCCGTCACAGATCTGTCACAGGCCTCGCCGCGGTCGGCGCAGGCCCAGCAGAATCAAGACGATTCCGACCGCCGCGACGACAATTCCGATGTACAACCACATGCGGTCACCGGTCATTGAACTGCCGGGAATGAGATTTGCGCCCTGCCCGGCAAACACCGCGCCCACAATGAGGGCAAAAGCACCGACAACGACGAGCACTATCCGACCTACACGACTGTCCATAGTCTCAACCTAGCCTCAGCCCCGCTCGAGGTCACCACCTCAGACGGATTTATGGGGCTTGGAGGGGCGCTCGAGAGGAATTGACCTTGAGGGCACTTTCGCTGGAATGCCCGGTGGTCACTACACCTCAGTCGACGACAGTTCCTTCTATCGCAGAGGCCGTTGCCTTGGCCAGGCGTTTGCCGATCAGATGGTCACTGCCGAGGATTCTGTGTGTACGAACGCCTGACAGGCGCGAGACGATTTTGAGCACTCCTTCCGAGTGGAATTCATCGAGACTTCCGTAAATGACATCGACGGGTACCGTGATAGAGGCCAAGTCGCTGATGGTTGTCTGCGATTCGATGGAGTTCTTCAACGATTTAACGAACGGGGTCCAGGTGCGGTCGTTGATATCCATCGCCTTGGGTATGGAGAGGAAGCGCTCGACGATCGCGGCATGACGGAGCGTGAACTCCTTGTTTTCCCGCACGTACTTGTAGGCGCGGAGGTAGAAGTCCATCACGCCGCGATCGAGCTTGTCACTGAGTTCCTCGGGAGAAAGGTAGATCGGAGGGCTCACGAGAACCACCTTTTCGATGCTGAGCCGTGTTCGGGCGGCGAGGCGGGCGGCGATCAGACTGCCCATCGAGTGCCCGACAAGCACGAAGGGGGTCTTCAGGTGCAGATTTCGGATGGCACGCTCGACGGCGGCGGCATGATCGCCGATGGTGTAATCGCAATTTTCAGGAATGGGCGATCCACCGAAACCGAGCAGGTCGATCGCTATGCAACGGTGGTTCTGCTGAATAAGCGGCACCACGTTCGCGAAGGTCACCGACGAGGATGCTACGCCGTGCAGCAACACAACCGGTGGGCCCGCGCCCACATCGATCGCGACATGCAATTTGAGCTCACCTTGGCTACGTCGAAGAATCATCGATGTCTCCTCTCTGCGGTCGGGTGACCGACCATTTTGCGCCTGTCAGCAGCGCATCAACCAACCAGCCCTGCGCGACGATTTCGGCGCGGTAAGGCTCAGGCTAACGCGGAGCTCACGGAGAGTCACTGCGTCTGTGCGGGCGATCTCACCCCGTGGCGGTCTCCGTAATATGGGCTGTGATTCCGGGGGGACGTGCAGGCATGAGCATCGGCACCGCAACAGCCCGACGGTTGAGGCTGTAAGAGCGTGCCGTGGAGAATTGCGAAGTGTTGCTAGGCTCTGGTCACTGGACTTGGGACCCTCTCAGATTTTTCGTCTACGAACCATGGAAGCGAAGAATCATGCCACCGATTTCACGACGGAATCTGCTTGTCATCGCGACTTCGGCTGCAGGCCTCGGCGGGGTGCTGGCACCGGAGAGTGCGAGCGCATCTGCGTCGGTCACTGCCACGGCCCCGACCATACCTGCAACAGCAGAACCAAAACAATCCGACGCCATCGCTCTGGAAGCGAGCGCTGTGCAGTCGCTCGGCGACCACGCACCGCGCCCTGTGGGAGCGAGCGTGACGCTGACGGGCTACCTGCATGACCAGCCGGGCGGCCCCGTCACGGGCTCGTTCTACTCCCTGGGAACGGTTCTCTCCCTTCCTCAGCGCGGCGACAACTCCCACGCGACCGTCGAAACGCAGGTCTTGAGCTTCGACGAAGGCACCGCAAGGGCCGGAACCATAACGGGATCAGGCCTCGTTCGTCATGATGGAAGCGGACACTTCACCGTCACCGGTGGCACCGGTCGGTTCAGCGGGGTCCGTGGCAGTTACACCACAACGCTTCACCCCAACTCCGGTGGGCGCGGCACGGGAGCATTCTCCATCGTTCTTACTTGACGCAGACCCTTCACTCGACGACCGCCCAGCGTGAACCGACAGCCACCGAGCACGCAATTACCGACAATGTAGGAGAATTCCCATGCCATCGAACATGTTTGCCTCATTCAGCTCTATCCCGGTGGACTCGTCATCGAGTACCACCGACAAGCAGTTCGCGAACAAGGCCTTCGAGATCTCGAATTTCGTCTTCGGTGCGTCGAATTCTGGGTCAACCCATGTGGGTAGCGGCGGCGGGGCAGGCAAGGTCAACGTGCGGGATATCAGCTTCGACATCAAGCAATCGAACCTCAGCATCTCGCTCTTCATAGCGATTGCCAAAGGGACTCACATCCCGACCGCGACCGTCTGGTTGCGAAATCCGAATTCCGTGTCAACGGGTACGACGATCACTGGCACCACCTACGAACTCTCCGATGTGCTTGTGACATCTCTGGCTGCAACGAACGCCGCGGATGCCCCGGGGTTGGAAACAGTGACACTGAACTTCGCGAGAATCAGGATCACCAACCTCGCCGTGGGTCTCAAACCGAGCGTGGCGGCCTGGGACATCACGAACAACGTCGCATTCTGAAACGGGGCACGTGGGCCGCCGCCGCGTGACAGCCGCCGGGCAGGCGTCTATGCCGGAATTCAGCGCGAATTCACTCATTTGAGGGGGAAAAAGTCAACCCCGGAACGAATACTGGACTATTTGACTGCGACACGCAGAAATCGGTCATTCGCCGCTCGGCTGACCGTTATGCTCTGAGAAATGCACCAGTGACCCAGCGTCGGGTTCGGCTCCTCTCGGGCCCGTCGGCGGATCATTCCTCCACACCCGACTACCCTGCCCATGGAGCACACAATGATGTTTGCACTGGTTGCCATTCTTCTCACTGTCTGGATAATCGTCTCTCTGCCCATCGCCCTCATCATGGGGCGAATTCCTCGCCTCGCTGAGCGAGCAGAGCTGCAACACGCCGAGACCGCTGCCAGCGGCGTCGTCGGTACGATCACGCGCTGACTGCGCGCAGCCAGCGGCACCAACGACGCGCGACCATATCGCCGTAGGAGCGCGCGTTTCGCCGTTGCATGCCGCGCCGGGTTCCTGACCGTCAGGCTCGTTGCAGGCCGCCTCAGGCGAATCTGTCAGGTGCTCGTCTGGTTCTCGGCGTGCATGCCGCGCCGAAGCACGTCGGCGCCGCTCCCGCTTTACGCAGCGACGGGCACGACCACAGAACTGGCCAGTGCGGAGAGGACCAGGGAGAGCTGCCCGATCGGAGCGCCGGGGGCTTCGGGGTGCCACTGCACGCCGTAGATCGGAGCCGAGCGGTGTTCGAGTGCTTCCGGAGTGCCGTCGGCTGCGATTCCCACGACGACGAGACCGTCACCGATGCGATCTGCTGCCTGGTGATGTGCGCTCTGCACGCCGACCCGAGTGGCCCCCAGGTGGCCTGCGAGCCTGCTCGCCTCGCTCAGATCGACTTCGTGTCGGGTCATCGTCGATTCGACCGGCACGCCGACGTTCGTGTGCGAGGTCTGTTCGCCCAGGTCTTGGAGCAAAGTGCCACCGAGCGCGACGTTGATGATCTGAAGTCCCCGGCAGATGCCGAGCAGCGGGGTCTGCGTCTCGAGCGCGCGACGCACCAACGCGATCTGCGCCTCGTCGGCGATTTCACAGTGCCTGCCCTCGCCCCGGTAGCCTGACGACGCACCGTAGAACCGCGGGTCGATGTCCTCGCCGCCCATCACGACGAGCGCGTCGGCGTTTCGGGTGAGTTCGAGCAGCTTCTCAGTGCCCACATCGGCGGCACCAACGCGGAGCACCGAGTACCCGAGACGCTCTCCTTCGGCGACGACGGCCGAATTCAGGGTGTTGACGTAGGCATGGTACTCCGGGCGATCGGGCCGAAACCGCGTCACCTCGACGACGGCGAGCGTCTTCGTGGCGGTGGTGTCAGGCATCCGGAATTCTCCTCGTTGCGGTCGATCCGTCGTTCAGGGCGTGTGCGTGATTCAAGTAAACGGCTCCACAAGCCCCACGGCCAGTCGCAAGGTAACGTGCCGTCACAATCCTCGCGGCCACGTACCGTGCGACACGCGATGGATGCCTGGCAACCAATTGGCCGAACGCTCGTGCCAGACTGAGAATGTGCCAGCTACCTTTCTCGTTGTTCCCCAGTGGCAGGGTTCCGGTTCGAGCCGGGCCATGCAGCTCAGTGACGGTGCCGACGCGATTGCGGGCGACCTGCCGGCGGCAGTGACGCGGCGTGTCGAGGTGCCGCTCGGTGCCGGCGAAAGCCTGGACACGGGTGTGCACCGGGCCAGTTCGATACGCATGATCCGGGACGCGGTTGCAGCGGCCCTCGGCGCCGATTCCGATGAGGGCGAGGGCGAACCTGGCGTTGTCGTGACCATCGGCGGGGACTGCGGTGTCGAACTCGCGCCCGTCGCCCGCGCGGTCGGTCAGCACCCCGAACTGGCTGTGGTGTGGCTCGACGCCCACGCAGACCTCTCGACGCCTGACGAATCACCCTCCGGCGCGTTCTCGGGAATGGTGTTGCGCACGCTGCTCGGCGACGGTCCAGAGTTGCTGGTGCCTGCCGCCGGCGAGACGCTCACGGCCTCGCGGGTGGTGCTGGCTGGCACGCGATCGTACGGCGACGACGAAGAGGCCTTCATCGAGGAGAAGGCGATCCGGCTCGTCACGGTCGACCAGCTCCAGCACAGCGAAGACCTGGAACGCGGAGACGCCCTGGTTGCCGCAGTCGAGTCGACCGGCGCGACGTCGGTGTACCTGCACGTGGACCTCGACGTTCTCGACCCTGCCGAGATCGCCGGAATCAGCTACCCGGAGCCGTTCGGTCTCACCGTGGCAGCCCTGGTGGAGAACATCACCGCGGTTCGCCGACGCTTCACCCTCGTCGGGGCCGGAATAACGCAGTTCGCGCCGTCGAGCCCCGATACGGCCGCCGACGACCTGTCAGCGGTGCTGCGCATCATCTCGGCGCTGACCCGGCCCCTTTGAGTCCGGGCAGCGGGCCGGCTGACAGGTCCCGGCACCGAGTTCGACGTAGCATCGAAGCATGAACACGCGTATCACCGTCGAACGCCAGGGCCACATTCTTCTCATCGGCCTCAACCGGCCTGAAAAGCGCAACGCCGCCGATCTCGCCCTCCTCGAGGAGCTGGCCGCGGCCTACGGCGAACTCGATCGTGACCCCGAACTGCGGGTCGGCCTCGTACACGCGGTCGGCGACCACTTCACCGCTGGTCTCGACCTCGCCGACATCGGCCCGCGAATCGGCCCTGACGGTCTCGACTACGTGGTCGAAGGCGGAATCAACCCCTGGCAACTCGAGGGCCACTACCTCAGCAAGCCGGTGGTCATGGCCGTGCAGGGCACCTGCCTCACCCTCGGAATCGAGCTGATTCTCGCCAGCGACATCACTGTCGCCGCCGCCTCAACCAGGTTCGGGCAGATCGAAGTCTCGCGGGGCATCCTGCCCTTCGGCGGCGCCACCCTGCGGTTCCCGCGCGCCGTCGGCTGGGGCAATGCCATGCGATGGATGCTCACCGGCGACCTGTTCGATGCGACCGAAGCTCATCGCATCGGCCTGGTGCAGGAGGTCGTGCCCGACGGCGAGCAGTTCGCGCGGGCTCTCGAACTCGCTGGTCGCATCGCCGCCCAGGCGCCACTCGCCGTTCAGGCCGTGCTCGCCAACGCCCATCTCGCCGTGCGATCGGGCGACGCCGAAGCCGAACGCGAACTGCAACCGGAGCTTGTGAGGCTGGTCGGCAGCGAGGACTCAGCGATCGGAATGCAAGCCTTCATGCAAAGAAAGCCCGCCGAGTTCGTCGGTCGGTAGTGTGGATTCAGGGTTCTTCGACCCGGAATCGAGAGGGCAGCGATGACCGCTTCACCAGAAGACACAACGTTCGACCTGATCGTGATCGGTGCGGGTGCGATCGGCGAGAATGTCGCTGACCGGGCCGTGCAGGGAGGGCTCAGCGTCGCGCTCGTCGAAGCCGAGTTGGTGGGCGGCGAATGTTCGTACTGGGCGTGCATGCCCTCGAAGGCGCTGCTGAGAAGCGGTGCGGCACTCCGCGCTGCTCAGAATGTCTCCGGAGCACGAGAGGCCGTCACCGGCCAGATCGACGTGCGCGCCGTGCTCGAGCAGCGCAACTCGATCGCCAGCAACTGGAACGACGAGGGCCAGGCAGAGTGGGTCGCCGGCGCAGGCATCACGCTGCTCCGGGGTTTCGCGCGGTTCACGGGCCCCAAAACGCTGTCGCTGACGGATGCCCTGGGTGGTGTGACGCAGCTGACAGCACGCCACGCCATCGCGGTCTCGACCGGTTCTGCGGCCCTGCTTCCCGACATCCCCGGTCTCGCTGGAGCCGCCCCCTGGACGAGCCGCGAGGCGACGAGCGCCCAGGAGGTACCGGCACGGCTCGCCATCCTCGGTGGAGGCGTGGTGGGCTGTGAGATGGCAACCGCGTACGCCTCGCTCGGATCGAAAGTGACGCTGCTGTCACGTGGTGCGCTGCTCGGCAACCTGGAGCCCTTCGCCGGCGAGCGGGTGAAGGATGCCCTGCTCGCACTCGGCGTCGACGTGCAACTCGGGGTCTCCCCCACCTCGGTATCACGAGACGGCGCTGGCGGAGAGGTGACCCTCGTGGTCGACGGCACAGACCTCGTCGCAGATGAGCTTCTGGTTGCCGTTGGCCGAACACCGAACACCGGTGACCTCGGGCTCGAAACGATCGGCCTCGAGCCCCACAGCTGGCTGCCGACCGACGACACGATGCTCGTCGTCGGCGAAGACGGCACGCCCCTGTCTGGTGAGTGGCTCTACGCAACGGGAGATGTGACGCGTCGGGCGCTTCTCACTCACCAGGGCAAGTACCAGGCGCGGGCCGCAGGCGACGTCATTGCGGCGCGGGCTCTCGGCAAACGCCTCTCGATCGCACCGTGGGGAGCGCATGTCGCAACGGCCGACCATGAAGCCGTGCCACAGGTGACGTTCACCGACCCGGAGGTCGCCTCCGTCGGCTTGACCCTCGCTGCAGCGCAGAAGGCGGGCTATTCCGTGCGCGCCGTCGACTACGAGATCGGCAATGTCGCAGGGGCGAGCGTGACCAGCGAGAACTACTCAGGTCAGGCACGCATGGTCGTCGATGAAGACCGACAGGTCATCGTGGGCGTGACCTTCGTCGGGCAAGACGTCGCAGAGTTGCTGCATTCTGCCACCATCGCCGTGGTCGGCGAAGTGCCGCTCAGCCGACTCTGGCATGCCGTGCCGTCGTACCCCACCCTCA
Source organism: Subtercola sp. PAMC28395 (assembly GCF_018889995.1). NCBI lineage: Bacteria > Bacillati > Actinomycetota > Actinomycetes > Micrococcales > Microbacteriaceae > Subtercola > Subtercola sp. PAMC28395. The sequence goes on from NZ_CP076547.1 coordinate 2,826,002, forward strand.
GCGAGGTCTGGCTACGACTGCTCGAGACCTACGGCCGAGACGCGTCGAGTTTCTAGACCGTGACAGCCCCACTGCCAGCAGCGCTGCGCTCACTCGTGCCTGCTCCCCTGCGGCGGCTGGTGGTCGCGATCGCCCGCCCGATCCTCCTCGCCCCTCCGCTCGCTGCGGCTGGATACCTCTACGCGACCCTGGTCGGTGTCGTCTGGGGGGCCGTGCTCAGCACCGGCCGCATCCGCCGCGTCGACGGACTGTTCGTCTTCACCGGAATGCCGCCCTGGTCGTTCTCGCGTGGCGGGTCGTGCATCGGCGGGGTATACCTGACTGACACGAACGCCTCGCCGACTGTGCTCGAACACGAGGCCATTCATCGGCTGCAGTGGAAGAAGTACGGGCTCACGTTCCCACTGGCCTACTTTCTCGCCGGGCGAGACCCCTTGAAGAATCGCTTCGAGATCGAAGCCGGGCTCGAGAAGGGCGGCTACCGCTGATGCGCTGCACCTGGTGACTCGCAGTCACTGCCTCAGCCTCATCGCAGCGCTGAGCTCACCATTGCGGCGGGTGATGGACTTCCCAGCGAAGCACACGTTCGAGCTGGCGCCCGAGGGAGAACAGTGTGGCTTCCCCTCCCGGGCGACCGATGAGCTGCACCCCGACGGGCAGGCCCGGGAGCCCCTCAGCGACCGGCCGCGTCTCGCCGACGGGGAGCGTGATCGCTGGCAGCCCACTCACGTTCACAAACGAGGTGAACGGGGTGTACTGCACCTGCTGGGCGAAGTTCTTCTCGGCATCGACGCTGTCGAACCACCCGATCGGGCGCGGAGGCAACGCGAGGGTCGGGGTGACAACGGCGTCGAAGGAGTCGAACTGCCGGATGATCGACCGCTCGAACCCCGAAAGCACACCCAGCGCCGCCGAGAGTTCTGCAGCGCTCAACGAACGGCCCCGGTGAAGAAGCCATCGGGTGAGGGGCTCGAGCAGGTGTTCGTTCGAGGCGTCCGCGGGGATCGACGCGGCTCCGGCCTGCCAGATCGTGCGGAATGCGGGGGCGTATTCCGGCGACGGCAGGAGCGAGAGCTCCTCGACACCGTGGCCGAGATCGGAGAGCAAGCCGACCGTCTGTTCGAGCGTCTCCAGCACCTCGGGGTCGATGGCGATGTCGTAGGCGTCTGACCACGGGGAGTCGAGCAGCACTCCGAGCTGAAAGCGACCCTCGCCCCGGATTGCCGCTCCGAGGTACGGCCCGTCGTGGTTCTCGGGGGCCCTCAGCGCAAAGTGGTGGTGCGGAGTGCCGCCGCTCGGGGTGATCATTCCGTCGAGCAGCAGCGCAGCATCCGTCACCGAGCGTGCAAGCGGCCCGCCGACGGCGAGACCGGCGAGCGTGCCGATACCCGACGCGGCAGGGATGAGGCCACGCGACGGTTTCAGGCCCACGAGGCCGGTTGCCGCGGCGGGAATGCGAATCGACCCACCTCCGTCGGAGCCGGGAGCGAAGGGCACCAGTCCGGCGGCCACCGCGACCGCTGCTCCCCCACTCGAACCGCCCGGACCACGCGCTGTGTCATAGGGATTACGCGCCGGTGGAGCGACGAGGTTCTCTGTGTAGCTCGGCAGGCCGAATTCCGGCGTTGCTGACTTTCCGAGGCTGATGGCCCCTGCCGCGTCGAGCACCTCGACAATCTCGTCGCTGTCTGCTGGTACATGGTCAGCGAAAAGGCGGGAGCCGAACGTGGTGCGCACGCCCTTGCGCCGCACGAGGTCCTTGTCGGCGAAGGGCAGCCCCCAGAGCGTGGTCGTTCGCGGCACGCTCTCTTCAACGTGGCGGGCTCGAACCAGAGCCAGTTCGGCGGTCACCTCATGAAAGGCCCCGAGTCCGGGGTTCAGCTTCGCGATGCGCCCCAGATAGTGTGCCGTCACCTCGGTGGGCGACACCTCGCCCTTCTGCAGCAGCTGCCAGAGCTCGAGCGCTCCGAGGTCGTGAATGTCCGCCATGCCAGCGCAGCTCGCGTCTACTTCAGGTGCTTCTGCAACAGCACGGTGCCGAGCCACCGGTTGAATTTGAAGCCGACCTTGCCGAGCCTGCCGACCTCGACGAAGCCGAAACTCTCGTGGAGCCTGATCGAGCCCTCGGCGCCCTTGTCGACGATCACCGCGAGAACTTCCTTGATTCCCGCGGCCTTAGACCGGGTGAGGAGCTCTTTCATCAGCGCCTTGCCGAGACCCTTGCCCGTGGCTGCCGGCCCGAGGTAGATCGAATCCTCGACGGTTCGGCGGTACGCCGCCTTCTGCTTCCAGGGCGAGACGTAGGCGAACCCGAGCACGGTCGAGGTCGGCGAGACCGCCACCAGGAACGGCATGCTCAGCTTGGAGACCCAGGTGAACTTCGCCCGCCACTCTTTGAGCGTCATGGCGTCTTCATCGAACGTCACAACGGTGTTTGCCACGTAGTGGTTGTAGATCTCGCGCACATACGGCATGTCTGCGAGAGTCGCATCGCGGATCGTGAACTCGAAGACCGGCTCGGGTTGCACCGGAGGGCGTAGGTGAACGGGCAGCTGGCGACGGGGCTGGTATTCCTCTTCAAGCATGGCAGCAGCCTAATGGGCAATGGCCCCGTTGGCCCATGAAGGCGCGAGGGTGACGGCCGGCAGCGTGAGGCTGCCGGTCACTCGCCGTCAATCGACCAGTCGATCGGCGCTGCACCCTGCTCGATCAACAACGCGTTTGCCCGACTGAACGGCCGCGAACCGAAGAATCCACGGCGAGCAGAGAGCGGACTCGGGTGCGCAGACTCGATCACCGGTACCTCCCCGAGCAGCGGACGGAGCGTGGCCGCATCCTTGCCCCAGAGAATTGCGACAAGCGGAGTGTTCCGGGCAACCAGCGCCCTGATCGCCTGGTCGGTGACCGCCTCCCAGCCGCCACCCCGATGCGAAGCTGCCTGACCCGGCTGCACGGTGAGCACCCGGTTGAGCAACATCACACCGTGCCGCGACCACGCCGTGAGGTCACCGTGCACGGCCGGAGCCTGGCCGAGGTCGTCGTTCAGTTCCCGATAGATGTTCTGAAGACTCCGGGGCAGCGGCGCGACCCGCCTGTCGACAGCAAACGACAAGCCGATCGGATGCCCGGGGGTGGGGTACGGGTCCTGCCCGACGATGAGCACCTGAACCTCGCCGAACGGGTACCGGAACGCCCGGAACACGTCGTCACCTGCGGGCTGGTACCCGCGCCCTGCCGCCACTTCGGCGCGCAGAAACTCGCCCATCTGCTGGATCTGCGGGGCCACCGGGAGAAGGGCTGCTGCCCAACCCGGGTCCATCAGGCCTCGCGAGACGAGTTCGTCAAGCGACGAGCCAGGCGCGGCGGTCAGCTCGCACCCATCGTCGCAACCCGCACTCCGCCGCCTTCGGTCGTCACTGTCCACACGCTGCCACGACCGACGACCCGAAGCGGGCCCTCGCCGATGACCAGGGCCGTGTGTTCGTCGATGGCGATGCCGCTCTCGACGAGGCCGGCCTCGGTGGCCGCAATGAGCCGCGACAGCGTGCCCCACTGGGCTGCGTGCACGTCGACCGCAAGGTCGATGAGCCCGATGCCCTCTCCCATGGTGATCTCCTCGAGATCTTCGGCCGCGTCGTGCGGCGAGACTTCGACCTCGCCGATCTTCCAGCCACCCAGCAGAGCCCGGTCTGCTGCAATCACTGCTCCGGCGGAGAACCCGAGGTAGGGCACTCCCGAAGAGACCTGGCGCCGGATCTCGCCGAATGCCGGGTCGAGGCTGTCACGGTACGCCGGAGTCAGGCCACCCCAGACCAGGATTCCGTCGACGTCGGCGAGCTGCGTGGGATTCACCGACTCGCCCTCCGCGATGAGCACGGGCACCGGCTGGAGTTCGGTGAGAAGTTCGAGAGAAGCAACGAGAGCCGCATACTTCTCTGGCCCGTCGCCGTCCCGAACGAGAATCAGGGCAATCCGCGGGCCTTCGAGCCGACCGGCCTGCAGGGCACGCTCCGCGCTCTCCGAGAGGAACTCGCGGTACACGGCACCATCATCTTCCGGGGGCCAGCCCCCGCCGACCAGATGGATGCTCACCGGTTCTCTCCCGAACCCGCGACCATGCGCGTCATACCGTCACCGGTGGGTGGGCCGACCACGGGAAGACGATCCACCGGTCGGTCTTGCGCCAGTAGAAGTCTGGCTCGATCACCGATCGGGGCTTGGCATACAGCGTCGCCGTCTTCACCGTGACGCCGATCTTCGTCAGCAATCCGACCACAAGCGCCAGCGTGCGCCCCGAGTCGGCGACATCGTCGACCAGCAGGATGTTCTTGCCGATCAGTGCGGTGTTGTCGAGCATCGGCGGCAGGATGATCGGCTCAGGCAGTGTCGTCTCGATATCGCTGTAGAACTCGACGTTCAGGCTGCCGCAGCTCTTGGTGCCGGTGGCGTAGGCAAGGGCACCGGCGGGCAGGAGCCCGCCGCGGGCGATGGCGATCACGAAGTCGGGCACGAACCCGCTTTCGAGCACACTCGTCGCGAGGACTCGTGACGCTTCACCGAATTCCAGCCACCCCAACACCTCGCGTTCGGGGGTTTCTTCGACGACGACGGTTTCAGGTAATTCTGTGCTCTCGGCCATCCACCAAAGCTACCGGTTATTGCTTCACTTCGAGGGGGCCACGGTGCACCTTGTACGCAGCCGACTGAGCAACGGGCTTGATCACGACGAGGTCGAGGCTGATGTGCGGAGCCAACTCGACCATGGTCACGATGGTCTCGGCAACATCTTCTGCGGTCAACGGGTTCGGAACCCCGGCGTAGACCGCGTCAGCCGCCGCCTGATCACCCTTGAACCTCACCAGCGAGAACTCATCGGTGTGCACCATGCCAGGCGCTATCTCCAGAACGCGGATGGGTTCGCCGCTCAGTTCGAGCCGCAGAACGTCGATCATGGCCGCCACGGCGAACTTTGCTGCGTTGTATCCGCCACCCTTCTCGTAGGCGATGTGACCCGCGATCGACGAGACCGTGAGGATGTCGGCAACGCCCTCCCCCGTCGGTACGCCTGCGACCGAGGCGCGAAGCAGAGGAAGGAGGGCCGTGATGACGCGTTTCACCGCGACAACGTTGATTTCGAACATCCACTGCCAGTCCTGGATGCTGCCGTGCTCGACGGTGTCGAGCCCGACGGCCCCACCGGCATTGTTGACCAGGGTGCTGACGCCACCTGTTTCTGCGAGATGAACGGCGAGCGCGTCGACATCGGCCTGAACGGTCAGGTCGGCGACGAAATATGTCGCCCCCGTCTCTTCGGCGAGCGCACGCAGCCGGTCTTCGCGGCGTGCCACGGCCACCACCGGCCACCCATGGGCGCGAAGCCGGCGCACCGTGGCGGCACCGATACCCGAACTCGCTCCTGTGACGACGGCACGACGATTTTGCTGGGACACGAGTATCCGCCTTCTGTTCCTGGTGTGAAGTATGACTGTTGTGAAGTGTGACTGGCGAGAGGAGAAGCACTCTCTCTGACAACGCTAGCGGAGATGGTATTTCGTTCTCATTACCTCGTATTTCATTCCTCGTTGACGCTGTCCCCGCTGGTGCCTACTGTTACGACAGAGAGAGCGCACCGTTTCGTCTCCCTGCGTTCACCCAGCCCTCCTCCCCAGAACTCGAAGGACACTTCAGATGACCGACAATTCCGCCGATTGGCAGTTCGAAACCAAACAGATCCACAGTGGCGCCGCACCTGATCCTGTGACAAACGCCCGCGCGACGCCGATCTACCAGACCACGTCGTACGTCTTCAACAACGCGGACCACGCGAAGAACCTCTTCGCTCTTGCCGAATTCGGCAACATCTACACGCGCATCCAGAACCCGACCCAGAACGTGGTCGAAGAGCGCGTTGCAGCTCTCGAAGGCGGAACAGCAGCGCTGCTGGTCGCTTCAGGCCAGGCTGCAGAGACCTTCGCCGTTCTGAACATCGCCCAGGCCGGCGACCACATCGTGTCGAGCGCCTCGATCTACGGCGGAACGTACAACCTCTTCAAGTACACCCTTGCCAAGCTCGGCATCGAGACCACCTTCGTCGAGAACCAGGACGACGCAGAGGAGTGGGCCCGAGCCGTTCGCCCGAACACCAAGCTGTTCTTCGCTGAGACCATCGGCAACCCGAAGATCAACATTCTCGACATCTCGCTGGTCTCAACGGTCGCCCATGAGAACGGCGTGCCGCTCATCGTGGACAACACCATCGCGACCCCGTACCTGATCCGCCCGTTCGAGCACGGAGCGGACATCATCGTGCACTCCGCGACCAAGTTCCTCGGCGGCCACGGTACGGTCATCGGCGGTGTGATCGTCGACGGCGGAAAGTTCAAGTGGAGTGAGAACTCGGCGAAGTTCCCGGGTCTCACCACACCCGATGAGTCCTACCACGGCGTCACCTACACCGAGGCGCTGGGCGACGGTATCGCCTACATCATCAAGGCTCGCGTGCAGCTCCTGCGTGACCTCGGATCATCGATCGCCCCCGCGAGCGCGTGGCAGCTCATCCAGGGCATCGAGACCCTGAGCCTGCGCATCGAACGCCACGTGCAGAACGCCCAGGACGTTGCCGAATGGCTCGACAGCCACGAGGATGTCGCAACGGTCTACTACGCGGGGCTCCCGTCGAGCCCGTGGTACGCCGCCGCGAACAAGTACGCCCCCAAGGGTGTCGGTGCGGTGCTGTCGTTCGAGCTCAAGGGTGGCGTCGACGCCGGTCGCGCCCTCGTCAACACGCTCAGCCTGTTCTCGCACCTCGCGAACATCGGTGATGTACGGAGCCTGGTGATCCACCCGGCCTCGACGACGCACTCTCAGCTCACCCCGGAGCAGCAGCTCACCTCGGGTGTCACACCGGGCCTCGTGCGCCTCTCGGTGGGGCTCGAGAATATCGCCGACATCAAGGCGGACCTCGCGGCCGGCCTCGCCGCTGCACGTGAGGTCGCCCGGGCGAACGCGCTCTGATAACGCTGAGCAGCGACCATGGGGTGGCCGGGTGACGTAACAGTCGCCCGGCCACCCCATTCCTTCAGCCAGAATGGACAGACCATGGACTGGCAGATATCTGAAGACACCGTACCGAGCGATTTCATCACCGACGCGCAGATCCGGTCGATTCTCGGCAAGCCCGCTGCCACGGGGGCCTGGCGCGACGGTGACCCCGTCGGCAACCGCCGATTCGCGCACATCGGTGATGTGACATTCGAGAGTGGCGGGTTCGTCCCCGACGTACGGATCGCATACGAGACCTTCGGCACTCTCAACGAGAACAAGGACAACGCGATCCTGGTGGCGCACGCGCTCACGGGCGACAGTCACCTCACGGGCCTCGCCGGCCCCGGGCATCCGACAGCAGGCTGGTGGAGCGGCATCGTCGGCCCCGGCCTCGCGCTCGATACTGACACCTACTTCGTTGTCGCCCCGAACATGCTGGGCAGCTGCCAGGGGTCGACGGGCCCTGCCTCCCTCGCTCCAGACGGCGAGGAGTGGGCAGCCCGGTTCCCGTACACCAGCATCCGCGACCAGGTACGTGCCCAGCGGCGCCTGATGGGCGCGCTCGGCGTTCAGACGTGGGCCGCCGTTGTCGGAGGTTCGATGGGCGGTATGCAGGTGCTCGAATGGGGAATCGAATACCCCGACAAAGCGCAGAGACTGGCCATCATCGCAGCACCATCCCTGTCGAGCGCCGACCAGATCGCGTTGAATTCGGTGCAGATCGAAGCCATCAGGGCAGACCCGTTCTTTCACCACGGCTCGTACTACGACGCGAAGATCGGCGAGGGACCTCACCAAGGGCTCGCTCTGGCCAGACGCATGGCGCTTCTCAACTACCGGAGCCCGACCGAACTCAATGACCGGTTCGAACGGAGCTGGCAGAGCGGCATCAGCCCCCTCGGGCACCACGGGCGTTTCGCTGTCGAGTCGTACCTCGACTTTCACGGCAACAAGTTCACCCGGCGTTTCGATGCGAACGCCTACATCACCCTGGTCGAGGCGATGAATTCCCACGATGTCGGCCGCGGCAGGGGCGGTGTGATCGAGGCGCTGCGCCGGGTCACAGCGACGACGCTCATCATCGGGATCGACAGTGACAGATTGTTTCCGGTCGAGGACCAGCAGCTCATTGCTCGGCACATCAGGGGCAATATCGACGGCACACAGGCGCACGTGATCTCGTCACGATTCGGCCACGACGGCTTTCTCATTGAATACGACACCGTCGGCACCCAATTGAAACGTCTGCTGACCTCGTAACAGCTAGCATCGACAGTGTGACCGACCTCCAGCGTGCTGCCGCCATGACGCGCGCGGTTGCGCGGCGCCTGCGCGCACGATCGTGCACGGTGAATGGGCACAGTGCCCCGGGCACCACATGATCAAGCACCAGGAGCCGTTGCTTCGAACGGCGGCGTGGCTCGAGGGCACCGTCTTCACGGTCTCATCCCTGGCCTGCTTCGGCCTGGCAGGGGATGTGCCCCCCCTCGCCGTGTGGATCGCCATCCCGGCCTACCTGCTCATCGTGCTCAGCTACTTCATGATGAACCGCACCGGCTCGCTCGGCTGGGGTGCTTCTGCGGCTCTCTCCGGTCTTCTCCTCAGCGCCTTTCTGGGCACGATCGAAGGCAGCCATCCTTCGATTCTCAGCGCCATTCTGCTGCTCTCCGGCGGGGGCATCGGCGCGATGGCCATCATCCTGCAGTCCTCCCGCTCTGGCAGGCTCGTGCTGATCGTCTTCTTCCTGCTGAACCTCGCCGCCACACTGCCGGTGATGAGCCCCGACGTGCGCACCCAGGCCTTGACGATCTTCATCGTCGGCTGGTCTGTGAACGTTCTCGTCGGAGTGTGGCTCGACGACAGCGTGAGGCGGGCCCGCACCCGCATAGCCCGCCTCGGCACCGCGCACCAAGCGGAGCGCCGGGCGAGTGAGCTCGAGGCACAGCGCCGACAGAGCGCACGGCTCCTGCACGACACAGTGTTGGCCACGCTGACCCTTCTGGCCCACTCCGGAGTGGGCGTGGATCCGGATGCCCTGCGGGGCCAGGCCGCTGAAGACGCCGTGCTCCTGCGGCAACTTCGACTCGGCGAGACGCCTGCGCCCCGCGCATCCGGTGTCTACACCCTGCAGTCGAACGAGGTGGCAGAGGTCACCGAGAGCATACGCGCCCTGCAGCAGCGGTTCCAGCGCCGAGGACTCACCGTGCATTGGCATGGAGACGGCGACATCACGCTGCCGCAGTCTGTGCGCAGCGCATTTCTCCTGTCACTGGGCGAATGCCTGGAGAACGTGCGTCGCCACTCCGGGGTCGACTCGGCCGACGTGACCATCACCCAGAATGCTGCGGGGGTCCGGGCAATGGTGACGGATACCGGAGTCGGCTTCGACATGGGCGAAATCGAGAAGGGTCGCCTGGGCATCACAGAGTCCGTCGTTGCGCGCATCAGGGACGTCGGTGGGAACGCACGCATCTTCTCCGCCCCTGGCGCCGGCACGACCGTTGTGCTGGAGGTACCGCGATGAAATCAGAGGGCGACGAGGCCACGAGCGGGCTGCTGACCAGGCTCGTACGAGCGCGCACGCTCGGACCCGACGCCATCGACGCACTTCGCAAAGATGTCGCATCGGATTCCCGCATCGGCATCGGATACCTCGGCATCGGCGCGATCGTCGCTGCGGTCATCCTCTCGGTTCGCGGGCTTGCCATCTTCATTCTCAACTGGGGTGCCTACGACAATCCTTGGCTCACCCTCGTGGCCTGGATCCTGACGGCGGGCGCACTCGTCACCGCAGTCGTTGTCGCCAACTCACGTGGGAGCCACCTGCCGACTCCTGTCTTCGCCGTCGTACTCGCCCTGCTCGGCGTCGCCGTGATCATCGACGTCGTCTCTGCGAACGGCTTCACCTCGGGCACGCCGGAAGTTACTGTGATCGTGGGCGCGGGTGCCACCCTGCTCGCCCTCGTCGCGTACCGCCCGCTCAACCAGCTCATCCTGGCGACGCTGGTACTTGCTGGATTCCTCTTCATCGTCACCATCGTCGGCGTCGGAACTGGCCCGGAGGGCTCGAAACCCCAGATCGAAGTGATCGTCGCGGCTCTCGCACCGACACTGATCGCCATCCTGATCGTCAAGTCGTTCAGCCGTTTCATCGATCGTGAGCTCGACCGAACTCTCGTCGAAGCAACCATCTCCTCGCCTCGCTTCGCGATAGGAATCCTCGGCTCAGACGAACTCGCGCGCCTGGACATGACCGCAGAAGAACTGCTCAGCGATGTGGCTTCGGGGCGGATCGCCCTACCGCTGAACGCCGAGCAGTCGGCTGCCGCGTCGTCGCTGGCGAGCGAATTACGCCTGCGGCTGGTCGCCGGGAGGCGGCAGACCTGGTTGCAGCACGCCATCGATGATTCTGAGGTGCTCAGCCCGACGGTTGATCTCTACGACCAGGCAGGTCTCGCCGGCTTTCTGTCGCAGAACCAGCGGGAAGGGTTGCTCTCAGCGATCTGGCTGATCGCTGCTGCCCCGACCCGGCAGCGCACCGAGATCTCGATCACCATCGGACCCCAGCAGGACGACGATGCCAGCAACCAGCTCGACCAGATTCTCTTTCCGCTGGAGATCTCCGTAGACGGGATCCCCCGGAGCAGAATCGATGTGACCATCTGGGGTGCCCTCGACCGCGTAGGAAGCCATGTGGAAACCGTCCGACACGGTTCCCTGAACATTCGCATCAATGTACAGGTTGACACCCCGGAATCATAAGATGATCGAAGCACGACCCCACACGCTCCGCCAGGAAGGCCCCAGATGCCCGCGTCACACGACACGATTCGATTGGCGATTGTTGATGACCACCGGATGCTGCTCGGGGCTCTCACCGAATGGATTCGTGGGGCAGCGGCAGACATCAGCATGGTCGCCGCTGTGACGACCTGGCCCGACCTGCTCACCGACCCGGAGTTCCCGGTCGATGTGGTTCTGCTCGACCTCGACCTCAAAGACAACCTGCCGATCTCCGTGAAGCTCCGTGCTCTCAAATCTGCAGGAGTGAAGACGGTGCTGATGAGCACCTATTCCGAACCCGTCGTCATCCGCGAAGCGCTCGCGGCCGGCGCATTGGGTTACCTCGTGAAGAGCGAGGAAGCCGACATGATCGTCGAAGCCATTCGTGCGGCAGCCAAGGGCGAACCCTTCATTTCGAGCGAACTCGATCTCGCACTGAATGCCCAGGAGATGGGTGGCGCACCGAAGTTGAGCGCCCAGGAGCGCCGGGTCATGGCACTCTACGGCGGCGGTGAACCCGTCAAACAGGTCGCGGAACAGCTCAGCATCTCCGAAGAGACCGCAAAGAGCTACCTCAAGCGCATCCGCGAGAAGTACCGCGTGCTCGGGATCGATGTGGGAACGAAGGTCGCCTTGCGAAAGCGTGCCATCCAGGACGGCCTTCTGCTGCACGACGACTACGTCGCGAGCAACGACTCGCTGTCGGAATCCTCGACGTCAGCCGAGTAGGCCGCCGCGGCGCGGCCCCTGCGCTCCACCGCGAACGCCACGAGGGCGAGCGTGACACCACACAGGCTGAGGGCGATGCCCACCCAGATCGGCGCGATGTAGCCGAGGCCGGCGGTGAGCACGATTCCGCCGAGCAGAGGCCCGAGTGCATTGCCGGTGTTGAGAGCGGAGTGGTTGAGGGCTGCGGCGATCGACTGGCTGTCGCCGGCGACATCCATCAAGCGGGTCTGGATGATCGGGGAGAGCGCAGACCCGGCGATGCCGACGAAGAAGATCCCGATGAACAATCCTGCCGGCGTGCTCGAGAACAGCACCAGCACAAAGAGTGCAACGATCATCACGCCGAAGAACACCAGCATCGACCGTTTGACGCTGCGGTCGGCTGCAGCGCCACCGAGAAAGTTGCCGACGGTCATGCCGACTCCGATGCAGGCCAGTGCGAATGGAACGAACAACTCCGGCAGGCCGGTGATCGATGTCAGGATCGGAGAGACGTAGGTGTAGACGCTGAAGAAGCCTCCGAACCCGATCGCTCCGATGCCGAGGGCGAACCACACCTGCGATCTCCGGAAGACACTGAGTTCGTTCCGGAGCGTCGCGTTCCGGTCTCCCGGCAGCCGGGGAACAGTGAGGACCACCGAGACAAGAGCCACGACGAAGATGGCCGTGACCACGAGATAGGCGGCTCTCCAGCCGGACGTCTGCCCCACCCAGGTCACGAACGGCACGCCGATCACGTTGGCCACAGTGAGTCCGCCGAGCACGAGCGCGACTCCCCGGCCGCGTTTGCCGGGTCCCATCAGTGAAGCCGCGACCAGTGCAGCTATGCCGAAGTAGGCTCCGTGAGGCAAGCCCGAAGCGAAGCGTGCGAGTACGACAAGTCCGAAGGAAGGCAGGGTGGCGCTGGCCAGCGTGCCGATGATGATGGCGGCAAGCAACCAGACCAGCACGATCTTGCGTGGCCACCGGGCCGCGACGGCGGCGATCGTCGGTGCTCCGACGACAACGCCAGCAGCATAGGCCGTGATGAGCAGACCTGCCTGCGCATTGGCCTGCTCGGTCGAGACGGCGAACACCGCGGGCAGGAGGTCGTGCGCAAGGTTCGGCAGCAGCCCCAGGGCGACGAATTCGGTGCACCCGATGCCGAAACCTCCGAGCGCAAGCGCAAGGAGCGCAAGGCGCACGCGGCCAGCAGAGAGGGTGCCAGCACCCGAAGCAAGAGAAGTCACTGCTTCATGATAGATCGCTGCGTGCACAAGATCGAATCGATTCGACTCGATCCGAGTCGACGAAACACAGTCTTCACGAAGCGAGCATGGTTGCGCGCCTCCGCGATTCAGGCCCTGGCGTCAGGAATGGTCGAGCGCTCGCTCGAGCCTCTCCACCTTGGCGCTCAACTCCCCCTCGAAGCCCGGCCGGATGTCGGCCTTCAGCACGAGGGAGACCCGGGAACCGTATTCCGCGACGGCCTCAGTAGCACGGCGGACCACCTCGAAGACCTCGTCCCAGCTGCCCTCGATGGTGGTGAACATCGAATCGGTGTGGTTGGGCAGACCGGAATCGCGCACGATCCGGACGGCTGCCGCCACTGCATCGTGAACCGAGGCGTCGTCAGCTGCTGTCTCCGCCACGGAATCGCCCGCCGACGTGGTCGTCGAAACTGACCTGCTCCGGATTCCCACCCCTGACGGGGCAACCGAGAACGCAACAAGCATCAGATCTTCACCGTTTCTGACGCGGCGGGAACCGCATCGGTCGTTCGAACACGTGTGCGCCAGAGCGACCGCACCGCAAGGGCGAAGAGCACGACGACGAGAATGTTGCGCGAGGTGAGTGCCAGCAACATCAGCGGGTCGAGCGAAAGCAACCAGTCGTAGAGGTACGGATAGATGACCTGCGTCAGAGCCGCAAGAACAGCCGTCAGAACGGCGAACAATCGGAACTCGCGGCCCTGCCAGATGAGCCCGAGAATCACGGGCGCACTGATCCAGAGCATGAATTGGGGTGAACCCACCTTGTTGAACACGATGAGTGCGGTCACGACGGCAAGGGCCAGACTCGGAAGGACTCTCGTCACTGATGTTCCTGACCGCACGACGTACACGCCAAGCAGCAGGACGCACAGCACCGCGATCGCGAGCAGTGGCGTCGTGAGGAAGTCGGCAACCGGGCCACCGATGCCCTTGACCTGGAAGGTGAGGATGTCCTGGTCGTAGTACACGGTCGATCCCGGTACACCCCAGTAGGTCATCCACATCCAGGGCAGGCTGATCGGCGCCTCGACCTGCAGGCCGCGACCGGTCTGCTGGGTGATGAAGCTGAACAGGTTGGCTCCCGCGCCCAGCATCAGCCCGATGACGGCGACAGCGACGGCGGTCACACCAGCACCGACCACTACGCGCAGCCGGTCCTTCGTCGCGATGATGACGGCGACGATCAGGGCCGCCGGCCACACCTTGACCCAGGTGGCCAGGGCAAGCAGAACCCCGGCAATCGCGGGCCGCCGGATGACGAGCAGCAGACCCACAATGACCAGGTCCACCTCGAAGGTGTCGATCCGGCCGAGTGCGACGGGACCGAGCAGGAGCAGGAAGGCGAGCCACCACCACGCAGTGTAGAAACGGATTCGCGGGCCGAAACCGCCACGCGCGTCGACTCCGGGCTGGCTCGGGCGAACCGACGTCGACCGGGAATTGAGCAGGAAACCCAGCACCACGGCATTGGCCAGGGTGACCAGCAGCAGCCAGCCGACACCGTAGAGGCCGCTGCCCAGGCTCATCGCCGCGATCATCGGCACCAACGCGAGAAGAGGGTAGACCCACGGGCCGTCGATGCCGACCCAGTACCCCTCGAGCCCGTGGCTGATCCACGAGTTGTACACAATGGTCACGTCACCCCACGGCAGTGTGACAGCAGTGAGGCCCACATATCCGAGGAAAACGTGGATCGCAATGAACACCGACCAGAGGAGCGGGGTGTTTTCAGCCAGTCGACGCACCCCGCAATCATAGGCGTAGACGCTGTGCGATCACCGGAGGCCGCCCTGAAGCGGGAGACATCGGGCGGGATACACCAGAAACAGTGTGCACCAGAAAGGGTGTGCACCAGAAACGGCGTGCACCAGAATCAGGATGCACGGCGACTTCAGATGCGAGGCACAGGCCACACGCGCGGTTCTCCCAGCAAGCCGCCACCTCCTGCTGTTTAGCTGGATTCCACGATGAGACGATTGCTGAGTGCGGCCCTGTGCGTGGGCGCAGTGGCAGTGTCGCTCGGAATCGTTGCCGCGGTGGCAATGCCCATCCTCTCCCGCACGGCACCCGACGGCACGGCGTTCGGCGGCACCGCATCTGACGGCTCGGCATCTCACGGCTCAGTGACCAACCCGCCCAGTGAAGTGCCGATGATCACCGACGGCTCCGCCAGTACCCTCGCCGACCCGCCCGGCCTCTCCGGCTCGTGGGCGCTCTCGGCCGAATCGTGGGCAGGGTACTCGGTTGGCGCCGACCTCGGCGGAGACAGCGTCACGCTCTCCGGCGTCACATCCCAGGTCTCCGGTTCGATGACTCTCGACAATGGCACGATCACGGCTGCAGAGGTCACCGTCGATGTGGACCCGGTGACCACCGGAAATTCTGTGACCGACAGTCTCCTCCACAACACTGCGGCCCAGAACGCTGCACACACTGCCGAGTTCCCCACCGCGACATTCAGTCTCGTTTCGCCCGCCGTCGCCGCGTTGCCAGCAACCGACTCCGCCACCCCCTCGCCGTCCACTGAATCACCGTCCACCCCATTGCCGTCGGCCGGACCGGCAACGATCCACGCCACCGGCAACCTGACGATGCACGGCGTCAGCCACAGCATTTCGGTCGATCTCCAGGTCAGTCACTCCGCGACCAGCGTCACGGTGCAGGGCAGCATCCCGATCACCTTCGCCGACTACGACGTGACTGCTCCCGACCTGGGGTTCGCATCGGTGAACGACTCCGGCTCGATCACCTTCTCGCTGGTGACAACCCGGCAGTGATCCGCTGGCTCGGCCAGAGACGATGCCAGCTCCGGGATCAGTACGACGAACGAAGCCCTGAAACGACCGCGGGAACCGCTTCCGCTATGTCGAGGGCCGTGATCGGGCCACCATCCGACGCCTTCTCGCCCGCCAGCCCGTGCACAACTGCAGCCGTTGCGGCCAGCCGTGCCATCACGCTCGGGTCGTTGCCTATCGCCTGGGCATGAGTGGCCAGCAGAGCACCGAGAATTCCAGCGAGCACATCGCCAGACCCGGCGGTTGCGAGCTCGGTCGTCGGCGCCGTCACCCGGTAGCCACGGTCTCCCTGCACGACGTGGGTGACGTGCCCCTTCAGCAACACGGTGACCTTCAGAAGGTCTGCCGCCCGCTTCGCCCAGACTTCAGGATGCTCGGCTATGTCTTCGACGCTCGTGGCGACGCCTCGCTCCCCGAGCACGCGCTGGAGCTCGGATGCGTGCGGTGTGATGACCATGCTCCCCGTGCCCGCGTGCACGAGGTCCAGCGCGCCCGCATCGACCACGACAGGATGCCCCTGCCCCAGCGCCTCGACCAATTCTGCTGTCACGCGCCCACTTCGGGCCGATGCATCCATTCCAGAACCGACAAGCCAGGCCTGCACTCGCCCCTCTGCCGTCACGATCTCCGGCCTGCGCTGGAGCACCAGACGGGTCGCCCGGCCCGGCCCGAGGTACCTCACCATTCCGAGCCCGGTGCGACTGGCCGCTTCGACTCCGAGCACCGCGGCGCCGGGGTAGGCGCGCGAGCCGGTGATGACACCGAGTACGCCGCGGGTGTACTTGTCGTCAGAGGGGGTCGGTGCGGCGAGGTAGCCCCGGGCATCCGCCATCGTGAAATCGCGCCACGACACAGCTTCGGTGGGTCCAGTCATGATCCAACGATAGGACGCACGGATGCCCGACACAGCGCGTTATCGGTGAACGCGGAATAACCACGCGCCCCGCGGTATTTGACTCTGGGCAGACGAAAGGTGAAATACATGTCGAACCCCACACTCTTCTCCCCCATCACCATCCGGGAGACCACCGTTCGCAATCGGCTCTGGGTCGCGCCCATGTGCCAGTATTCAGTCGAGAACCGCGACGGCGTCCCCACCGACTGGCATGTCACACACCTGGGTTCGTTCGCGACGGGCGGGGTCGGTCTCATTCTGACGGAGGCGACGGGAGTGAACGCGGTCGGCCGGATCTCGGCGTACGACCTCGGGCTCTACACCGACGAGCAGGAGGCCGCCTTTGCCCGAATCACGGCGTTCCTTCACTCCCAGGGCGTTGTGGCGGGCATCCAGCTGGCCCATGCCGGCCGCAAGGCTTCAACCAATCGCCCGTGGTCGGGCAAGCACGGCACCGTGCCGGAGTCGGAGGGCGGCTGGCGCGCCGTCGGGCCTTCTGCCGTGGCGTTCCCCGGTTATGACGTGCCTGAAGAACTCACCGTCGACGCGATAGCACGCATCGTCGACGACTTTCGGGCGGCCGGCCGACGGGCCGTGAACGCGGGGTTCGACGTGCTCGAAGTCCACGCGGCCCACGGGTATCTGATTCACCAGTTCCTCTCGCCGCTCAGCAACAAGCGAACGGATGCCTATGGTGGCAGCCTTGAGAACCGGGCCCGACTTCTCCTCGAGGTCGTCACCGCGCTGCGCGACGAGGTCGGCGAGAACGTGCCCATCCTCGTGCGGCTCTCGGGAACAGACTGGGTCGAATCGGGCGGCTGGGACGTGGAGCAGACGGCGATTGTCACAGGATGGGCGGTCGCTGCCGGCGCAGACTTCTTCGACATCTCCTCTGGCGGAAACTTCTCCGGCGTGACGATTCCCCTCGGCCCCGGTTACCAGGTGGGGCTCGCGACACACGTTCGCGACGAGGCCGAGGTGGCGGTCAGCGCAGTGGGACTCATCACGACTGCCGCCCAGGCCAACGACATCGTCGCAAGCGGCCAGGCCGACGTCGTGATGATGGCACGCCAGTTCTTGCGCAACCCCCACTTCGCCCTCGACGCAGCCGTGGAGTTGGGCGTCACCCTCGACTACCTGCCGAAGCAGTACGAGCGCGCCTTCTAGAACTCACCGAGTCGCAACTCCTGACGCGCAGAGCTGCAAGGCGCAGATCGTCGTATCAGGAGTTGCGGCGGGTGGCGTCCTGGACTTCGCCGACCAGTTCCTCGATGACGTCCTCGAGAAAGAGCACGCCGGTGGTCGCGCCGTGTTCGTTGAAGGCGCGAGCCACGTGGGCACCCGTTCTACGCATCGTGGCCAGCGCATCTTCGAGCTCGGTGCCGTCGAAGATCGACGCCAGCTGCCTGATGCGCTTGGCGGGCACGGGCCTGTCGTATTCGTCATCATCGAGGTCTATGACGTCTTTGAGGTGGAGATACCCCGTCGGCTGGCCCTCGCCGTCGACCAGCACATAGCGCGAGAAGCCGTGTTTGGCGACCTCATGCTCGATCTGGGCGGGTGTTGCACCAGGGCCGAGAGTCACGAGGCGCTCAAGCGGCAACGCAACGGCCTCGACTTTCTTCTCTGTGAACTCGAACGCCGCGTGCAACGCACCGGAGTTGTCGTCGAGCACACCCTCCCTGGTGGACTGAGCAACGATGTTCGAGACCTCGTCGAGCGTGTAGGTGCTCGCAGCTTCACTCTTCGGTTCGACTCCGAAGAGGCGCACGACGCCGTTCGCCGTGGCATTCAATCCGACCGTCGCAAAACGCAGGGTTCTCGCGATCCAGACCAACGGCGGTGCCAGAAGCAGCACAGCCTTGTCGGGAAGCGAGAACGACAGGTTCTTCGGCACCATCTCGCCAATGACCACGTGCAGGAACGACACCACTACGAGCGCGATCACGAATGCGACCGTTCCGGTGACTTCTTCGCTCCATCCGGTCAGGCCCAGAGGGCCCTCCAGGAGATGGTGGATCGCCGGCTCCGAAACGTTCAGGATGAGCAGCGACGCAACGGTGATCCCCAGCTGGCTGGTCGCCAGCATCAGAGTGGCGTGCTCCATCGCCCAGAGTGCGGTCTTGGCACGCTGCATTCCGCCCTCTGCCAACGGTTCGATCTGGGAACGCCGGGCAGAGATGACCGCGAACTCCGCGGCCACGAAGAACGCGTTCACCAACAACAGCACGAACAGCCACGCGATTCCGGCCCAATCAGACATGACTCTCACCCCCGGTCGACTCCCGCGACCTGTCGACGCCGGACTTCGTCACTCGTGCACCAACCGCACCTGGCGTTGCCCTGCCAGGCGCCACCGTGTCGCGAGCTATGGGGTCGAGAGCTACCGTTGCATCTGCCCCTTCGCCGGCGACGCCGGGAACGGTCGGAGTGAATCTGATGCGATCGATTCGCCGGCCATCCATTCTCTCGACGCGCAATTCGCCATCGGGCAACTGCACGACGTCGTCAACCTGCGGAAGGCGCCCGAGTTCGCTCATCACGAACCCGGCGACGGTTTCGTAGGGCCCGTCTTCGGGCACGCGCACGGCAGCACGTTCGAGCACCTCGTCGGGCCGGAGCTGGCCTGGGAAGGAGATCGCATTGGTGCTTCTGATGACGCCGGCCCTGGTTCTGTCGTGTTCGTCGTTGAGTTCGCCCACGAGCTCTTCGACGAGGTCTTCGAGTGTGACGACCCCTGCAGTTCCGCCGTACTCGTCGAGCACAATGGCCATCTGGTACCCGCGACCGCGCAGTTCCCCGAGCAGCACGTCGAGGTTCATGGTCTCCGGCACCCGGAGCGGTTCGCTCTGGAGGGCAACCACGGGAACGTCGCCGCGCTTCGCCCTCGGCACCGCCACCGCCTGTTTCACATGCACGATGCCGACCACATCGTCGATGCTCTCGTCGACGATGGGAAAGCGGCTGTACCCCGTGGTGCGGGTGAGGTCGAGCACGGCCTGCGCCGAATCTGTCCGCTTGAGGGCGGCGATGCGCGGTCGCGGCGTCATCACATCTGATGCGTCGCGGCCCGAGAAGAGCAGGGTGCGGTTGAGCAGCGTGGCCGTGTCGACATCGAGGCTGCCCTGCAGTGCTGAACGGCGAAGAAGCGAGGAGAGTTCGTCGGCAGTGCGCGCGCCGGAGAGTTCCTCTTTCGGTTCGATGCCGAAGGCCCGGATGATCGCATTAGCGCTGTTGTTGAGCAGTGTCACCGCGGGGCGGAACACCGCGGTGAACACCCGCTGGAACGGGATGACGAGCTTCGCTGTCTGGATCGGCAGGGCCAGCGCGAAGTTCTTCGGGACGAGCTCGCCCACGATCATCGACAGCAGCGTGGCGATGAGGATGGCGAGGGTCGAGGCGACGATCGTGATCGCGTCTGGCGAGAGCCCCAGTGCACCCAGCGGAGGCCGAAGCAGGCTGCTGAAGGCCGGCTCCATCGTGTAACCGGTGAGGAGGGTCGTGAGGGTGATCCCGAGCTGGGCGCTCGACAGGTGCGTCGAGGTGATCTTCAGGGCCGCGATCGTGGCCCCGAGGCTCTTCTCACCGCGATCCTGGCGACCTTCGAGGTCGGAGCGGTCGAGGTTCACGAGCGAGAACTCGCTGGCTACGAAGAACCCGGTGCCGACAGTGAGCACGAGACCCAGCAGAAGGAGCAGCAACTCTGTGCTCACAGGGCCTCACCGACCCGGGCAGAGCAGTCGGCGGTCGAACACGTCAAACGGGGTGAGGGAGGGTCATCCATGGGTACCTCGATTGTACCGGCTCACAATCGACGACGCTGGGGAATCGCCTGCCGCGTGACTCCAGGTACGAATATCACCAGCTGACGGGGAGGGCCTTGCCTTCTTCGTAGCCGGCAGCCGACTGGATTCCGACGTGCGCGAGCTCCTGGAACTCGGCGACGCTCGACGCACCGGCGTAGGTGAACGAGCTCCGGAGCCCTGAGGTGATCATGTCGAGCAGGTCTTCGACAGATGGCCGGAGCGGGTCCAGATAGATGGTGCTGCTCGATATCCCCTCGGCGAAGAGCTGTTTGCGAGCGAGTTCGTAGGCTCCAAGCCGGCCGAACCGGTCGGTGACCGCCTTGGCGGATGCCATGCCGTAGTTCTCCTTGTAGAGGCGACCCCCTGCATCCCTGCGCAGCATGCCCGGAGCTTCGATCGTGCCGGCGAACCACGACCCGATCATCACGGATGCGGCGCCTGCCGCCAGCGCGAGAGCGACATCGCGGGGGTAGCGCACTCCCCCATCAGCCCAGACCGTGGCTCCGTAGAGCGTTGCGGCCGCAGCTGTCTCGAGCACTGCAGAGAACTGCGGGCGGCCGACGGCCGTCATCATGCGTGTGGTGCACATCGCCCCTGGCCCCACTCCGACCTTGATGATCGTGGCGCCCACCTCGGCGAGATCCCGGACGCCGTCTGCCGTCACGACATTGCCGGCCACGATCGGCAGGCCGAGGCCCGCTTGCCGCACAGAACGGATCGCAGTCACCATCGAATCCTGGTGGCCGTGCGCGGTGTCGAGTACCAGAACGTCGACCCCGGCGGCCGCCAGGGCGCGTGCTTTTGCGGCGACGTCACCCGTGATGCCGATCGCCGCCGCGACACGAAGGCGCCCGTGGGAGTCGATCGCAGGTTCGTAGATCGTCGAGCGCAGCGCCCCTGTTCGGCTCAGCGTGCCGATCACCCTGCCGTGCTGCATGACTGGAGCAAAATCCAGGTCTGCGGCGACCATCGCATCGAAGGCTTCGCGGGGCGAGTCCAGATCGTCGGCCGAAAGCGAGGTGAGCGAACCGTGGAGCAGATCGCCCAGCGATGCATCGGGCAGGGCCGATGCCAGTCGGAGTGCGGGGATGCAACCCAGGAACGTGCCCGAATCATCGTGCACCACGATTCCCTGCCCAGCCACCGCCGGGAGCACGGTCAGTGCCTCTTCGACCGTCGCGTCGGGCCGGAAGTCGAATGGCGTGTCGTACGAGGTCGACTGGGCCTTCACCCAGCGGATGGCCGCATCGAGGTCCTGTAGGTGCATGTCCTGGGGCAGCACCCCGAGGCCGCCGCGCCGGGCGAGTGTTGCGGCCAGTCTGGGCCCGGTGACCGAATTCATGTTCGCGGCGACGATGGGAATCGTGGCTCCTGTGCCGTCTTCGGGTGCGAGGGAGACGTCGAGCCTGCTGTGGATCGACGAGCGCCTGGGCACGAGAAAGACGTCGGAGTAGGTCAGGTCTGTCTTCTCTGACGGTGACAAGAACTTCATGCCTCCACGCTAGACCTGTTCGCCTGAACCGGCTCGGGCGAAGTTCCGGTGGGCGAAACACCGGTGACGAACGATCATCCGATGGGTTTAGGCTTAACAAGCACGTGTCGGCGCGTGAGGATTCACTCTGCGCGGTCATTCGGCGCGTGCTCACGATACCTATCAGCAGCGTGCAATTTGACGAGAGTGGGCGATCGGCTGTGTCAAGCCAGTTGACCGGAACGGGAACTGACGACGGTTCGTCGGGCGAATTTGGAGCAAACGAGTGGCTGGTCGATGAGCTCTACGAGCAGTACATCGTCGACAAGAACTCGGTCGACGAGTCGTGGTGGAGCATCCTCGAGCACTACAAGCCGAGCAGCTCAGAGCTGGCTGTCGGCACAGATGCCCCGGCCGCTGCACCAGCCGTAGTCGAGGCACCGGCAGCGCAGTCAGAAGCGGTTGCCGCAGCACCAGCAGCGCAGTCAGAAGCGGTTGCCGCAGCACCAGCCTCTGCAGCACCAGCCTCTGCAGCACCAACGCCTGCAGCTCCAGCCTCCACCCCGCCGGTGACCACAGGCACGGTGCCGGTCACGACACCGTCGACGGCTCCGGTCGCACGAACCACGTCGATGGTGGCGCGCGCTCAGCCGATCCCCGCAGAGGCGACCGTGCGGGCGCAACCGAGTGACCGCGAGGCAGCCGAACAAGACGCGGTCACACCGCTGCGTGGGCCTGCGAAGTCCCTCGCGACGAACATGGATGCCAGCCTCACCGTGCCGACAGCGACCAGTGTGCGCAGCATTCCCGCGAAGCTGCTGATCGACAACCGCATCGTGATCAACTCGAACCTCAAGCGCACCCGCGGCGGGAAGGTGTCGTTCACTCACCTCATCGGCTGGGCGCTCGTGCAGGTCCTCAAGGACTTTCCCAGCCAGAACGTCTACTACGACGTCGTCGACGGCAAGCCGGTCGTCGTGTCGCCGGCACACATCGGCCTCGGCATCGCGATCGACATGCCCAAGCCCGACGGCACACGTTCACTGGTGGTACCGGCCATCAAGCGTGCAGACACCATGGACTTCGGCGAATTCCTCGCTGCGTACGACGAGCTCGTGGCCAAGGCGCGTTCGGGCAAGCTCACCGGTGCAGACTTCCAGGGTGCGACGATCTCGCTCACCAACCCCGGTGGCATCGGCACAGTTCACTCCGTGCCTCGCCTGATGAAGGGCCAGGGTGCCATCATCGGCGCCGGCGCACTCGAATACCCGGCCGAGTTCCAGGGATCATCCATTCGCACGCTGACCGAACTCGGCATCGGCAAGGTCATCACCCTGACCAGCACCTACGACCACCGCGTCATCCAGGGCGCCGGTTCTGGCGAGTTCCTGAAGAAGGTGCATGAGCTTCTCCTCGGAGAGCGTGGCTTCTACGAAGACATCTTCGCCGAGCTGCGAATCCCGTACGTTCCCATCCACTGGGCGCCCGACATCAGCGTCGACTTCGACGCTGTCGACAAGACCGCCCGGGTGCAGGAGCTCATCAACTCCTACCGTGTACGCGGCCACCTCATGGCCGACATCGACCCGCTCGAGTACCAGCAGCGCACCCACCCCGACCTCGACATCGCGAGCCACGGTCTGACGCTGTGGGATCTCGACCGCGAGTTCATCACCGGCGGGCTCGGCGGCAAGCGCACCGCGCTCCTGCGCGACATCCTCGGAATCCTGCGTGACTCGTACTGCCGGAAGACGGGCATCGAGTACATGCACATCCAGGATCCGGTGCAACGCGCCTGGATCCAGGACAAGATCGAGCGCAAGTACGCCAAGCCGAGCCATGACGAGCAGATGCGCATTCTCGCCAAGCTCAACGAATCAGAGGCCTTCGAGACCTTCCTGCAGACGAAATACGTCGGCCAGAAGCGGTTCAGCCTCGAAGGCGGCGAGTCGACGATCGCCCTTCTCGATGCGATCCTGCAGGCTGCCGCCAGCGACGAACTCGACGAGGTCGCCATCGGTATGGCCCACCGGGGTCGTCTGAACGTACTGACCAACATCGCCGGCAAGACCTACGGCCAGATCTTCCGCGAGTTCGAAGGCACCCAGGATCCACGCACCGTCCAGGGCTCGGGTGATGTGAAGTACCACCTGGGCACCGAGGGCACGTTCTCCAGTGCCGACGGCAAGGAGATTCCGGTCTACATCGCGGCGAATCCCTCGCACCTCGAAGCGGTCAACGGCGTGCTCGAGGGAATCGTGCGTGCCAAGCAGGATCGCAAACCCCGGGGCACGTACTCGACGCTGCCTATCCTCGTACACGGCGACGCAGCAATGGCCGGCCAGGGCATCGTCTACGAGACGCTTCAGATGGAGAAACTGCGCGGCTACCGCGTCGGCGGCACCATTCACGTCAACATCAACAACCAGGTCGGGTTCACCACCCGGCCGAGTGATTCACGCTCCTCCGTCTACTCGACCGATGTGGCGAAGTCGATCCAGGCTCCGATCTTCCACGTCAACGGAGACGACCCCGAGTCAGTGGTGCGTGTCGCGCAGCTGGCCTACGAATACCGCCAGGAATTCCACAGCGACGTCGTGATCGACCTCATCTGCTACCGCCGTCGCGGGCACAACGAGGGCGACGACCCGTCGATGACGCAGCCGCTGATGTACAACCTGATCGAGGCGAAACGCTCTGTCAGGCGGCTGTACACCGAAGCGCTGATCGGCCGCGGTGACATCAGCCAGGAGGAGTACGAAGCCGCTCATCGCGACTTCCAGGACCGCCTCGAACGGGCCTTCGCCGAAACCCACGCGGCGCAGACCTCGTCGATTCCCATCATCACCGACGATCTGGATCCCGTCGCCGATCTCGAGCGCCCAGACGCGCAACAGGAGGACGAGAGCGCCGGCGAACCCGAATCGACGGGTGTGGCCGCCAGTACCGTGGCTCTCATCGGTGATGCGTTCAACAATCCGCCTGCCGGTTTCACCGTTCACCCGAAGCTCCAGCAACTCCTGCAGAAGCGCCTCGAGATGAGCCGGAACGGCGGCATCGACTGGGCGTTCGGAGAGCTTCTCGCCCTGGGTTCGCTGCTTCTCGAGGGCACCCCGGTGCGTTTCGCGGGCCAGGACACCCGTCGTGGCACCTTCGTGCAACGGCACGCCGTGCTCCACGACCGGGACAACGGCCAGGAATGGTTGCCTCTGGTCAACCTGAGCGACAACCAGGCCAAGTTCTGGATCTACGACTCCCTGCTGAGTGAATACGCTGCGATGGGCTTCGAATACGGCTACTCGGTCGAGCGGCCCGACGCACTCGTACTCTGGGAGGCGCAGTTCGGAGACTTCGGCAACGGCGCCCAGATCATCATCGACGAGTTCATCTCTTCGGCCGAACAGAAATGGGCCCAACGCTCGTCGCTGGTATTGCTTCTGCCGCACGGTTACGAGGGCCAGGGCCCTGACCACTCGTCAGCCCGTATCGAACGTTATCTCCAGCTGTGCGCAGAGAACAACATGACGGTGGCGCGGCCGTCGACCCCCGCGTCGTACTTCCACCTCCTGCGACGCCAGGCCTATGCCCGGCCGCGACGCCCGCTGATCGTCTTCACGCCCAAGGCGATGCTTCGCCTGCGTGGCGCGTCGAGTTCGGTCGACGACCTGACGCAGGGCAAGTTCGAACCCGTGATCGACGACGCCCGCTTCGGGTCGGAGTCCAACGCGCAGAAGACCGGTGTGAAGCGGGTCCTGCTCATGGCCGGAAAGATCTACTACGACCTGCTGAACGAGTTGGCGAAAACCCCGAATGACGAGATCGCACTCGTCAGGGTCGAGCAGTACTACCCGGTTCCCGCACCGGAACTCGCCGGAATTCTGGCGACGTACCCGAACGCCGAGCTGGTGTGGGTGCAGGACGAGCCGCAGAACCAAGGTGCGTGGCCGTTCATCTGCCTTGAACTGCCCGTTCGCCTCCCGGTCGAGCGCACCATCCGCGTGGTCTCACGCGCTGCAGCAGCGTCACCCGCTGCCGGTTCTGCCAAGCGTCACGCGAAGGAGCAGGCTGAGCTGCTTGCGAAGGCCCTGAACCTCTAGGAGTTGTGGGGCGGAGCTGCGTAGCGGGACCCGGAAGGCGGGGGTTTCGACACGCGGCTTCGCCGCTACTCGACCGGCGATATCTCATCGTGTTGCTGTTCGACAGGCCTCGGGCTCGTCAGGGGTCCGGCGTCAGTCGGGCAGGCGTCAGTCGGGCAGGCGTCAGTCGGGCAGGCGTCAGTCGGTCAGAGCGTGACACGAACCTCGGTGTGTGTGCTCTGGATCTCACGGATGCTCAGCAGCACCTGGTCGCGAAGCTGCTCCGGTGCCACCTCTTTGCAGGCGCGCTGCACGGCCTCGGTCAGTACGACACCGATATGAAGCTCAGACGAGCAGTCGCTGCAGTTCTCGATGTGCTCACGGATATCGGCAGCATCGGTGCTGGCGAGTTCGTTGTGCAGGAACTCCTCGAGTTCGGCCTTGGCCTTCGTGCAACCGCAGTCGGTCATTTCTTCGTTCCTTTCGACACTGCCGCACGCTTGGGTGCGGCTTCCGCCGATGCGGCGGGGTTCGCGGCCTTCACAGCGACTCCCCTGCCCTCGGCGTATTCAGACAAGAGCCCGCGCAGCAGTCGGCGGCCGCGGTGCAACCGGCTCATCACCGTTCCGACGGGGGTCTTCATGATGTCGGCGATCTCCTGGTAGGAGAATCCCTCGACATCGGCCAGGTAGACAGCCAGACGAAAGTCTTCGGGAATGGACTGCAGGGCATCCTTCACCGCGCTGTCTGGCAGGTGATCGATGGCCTCTGCTTCGGCTGAACGGCTCGACGTACCCGTCGCCGTGGCCGACTCGGCATTGCCGAGCTGCCAGTCCTCGAGGTCGCTGGTCGTACCCTGGTAGGGATCACGCTGCTTCTTGCGGTACACGTTGATGAACGTGTTCGTCAGAATGCGATACAGCCAGGCTTTGAGATTCGTGCCCTGCTCGAACTGCGCGAACGCGGCGTAAGCCTTGACGAAGGTCTCCTGCACGAGGTCCTGCGCATCGGCGGGGTTTCGCGTCATCCGGAGCGCGGCACCGTACAACTGGTCGAGGAACGGAATGGCCTGTTCTTCGAAAAGCGCGCGCGGGTCTGCAGGTGCAGACACAATTGTTGCTGCCCGTGGTTCACTGTCTGGTGATGTCATCACCGGCAAGTCTACGACGCGCCGCAGCTGCGCGAATGGGGTCGACGACGTCGTTGTGGGTCGCGTATTCGAAGGCCGTTCAAGCACTGTGGATGCTGTCGCCATGCGTCTCTCCTCCGAAATCCCATCAATCGCCGATACCCTAGACAACTGATGCTGATCTCGAGATATTCCACACCCGACTTCAATCCGTACGGCGACGCAGCTCCCCTGCCGCCGAACCCGGACTGGTCTGCTCCGCGCGCGCGCGACAGACTCGCGGCCACGGTGTCGCTACCGGGATCGAAGAGCCTCACCAATCGAGAACTCGTGCTCTCAGCCCTCGCAGATGCACCGTCTCGCCTCCGTTCCCCGCTCCACAGCCGCGACACGACCCTCATGGTGGCCGCGCTGCGCTCGCTCGGCGTCACGATCGACGATGTCGCGGGCCCCGGCCGGTTCGGCCCCGACTGGGTCATCACACCGGCAGACGAACTGCTCGGCAGCACGACGATCGACTGTGGTCTTGCTGGCACGGTGATGCGATTCCTTCCTCCGGTGTCAGCACTCGCACTCGGTCCCGTCATGTTCGACGGCGACGAGGGTGCCAGAAAGCGGCCGATGGCGACGACGATCTCGTCATTGCGAGCGCTCGGCGTCGACATCGATTCCGACGGCCGATCCACCCTCCCGTTCACGGTGCACGGAACCGGCCAGGTCCGGGGCGGAGACGTCACCATCGACGCCTCCTCTTCTTCACAATTCGTCTCCGGCCTCCTGCTCGCTGGCGCACGGTTCACCGAAGGCCTTCGGCTCACTCACGACGGCGATCGCCTGCCGAGCATGCCCCACATCGAGATGACCATCGCCGCCCTGGGGGCGCGGGGCGTGAAAGTCGAAACCACAGGCGCCGGCGAGTGGTCGATCAGCCCCGGAACGATCTCCGCACGTGATGTGGACATCGAGCCAGACCTCTCGAACGCCGCACCGTTCCTCGCCGCAGCCCTTGTCGCCGGTGGCTCGGTGACCATCGTCGGCTGGCCTTCGGCGACCACCCAGGTCGGCGACGATCTCCTCGACCTACTGCCGCTGTTCGGCGCCGACGTCACGCGCGAGGCAGATCGGGTCACGGTGACGGGTGGTTCGGGCATCCGGGGCGTGACGCTCGACCTGAGTACCGGTGGCGAGCTCGCCCCCGCCCTCGTGGCGATCGCGGCTCTGGCCGATTCGCCGAGCACCATCACGGGCATCGGCCACATCAGGCACCACGAGACCGACAGGCTCGCAGCACTTGCCACGGAGATCAACCGCCTCGGCGGATCGGTGACCGAGCTCGAGGATGGCCTGCGCATCGAACCCCGGCCCCTGCACGGCGGGCTCTGGCAGACGTATCACGACCATCGTATGGCCCACGCCGGGGCGATCATCGGGCTGGCCGTCGACGAGGTTGTCGTCGAGAACATCGCCACCACCGCAAAGACGCTGCCCGAATTCGCCGAACTCTGGCAGGCCATGGTCTTCGGCGCGACCGATCGGGGCCAGGCGGTTTCTTCCATCTCTGTCCCGTCCAGCTCTCATTCGCCCAGCCCTCATTCGCCCAGTTCTCTTTCGCCCACCTCTGCTTCAGTCGACTCTGAGGCGGGCAGCGATGAGAGCGGGGCACCGGCGTGAGCTGGTGGTCAGACGGCACCGAAGACGAGCCAGACGAATTCGATGAATTCGACGAATCGACCATTCGCATCCGGCCCAATCCCAAAGGCAATCGACCCCGCACCAAGACCAGGCCAGAACACGCGAATGCGGTTCGTGGACGGGTGCTGTCGGTTGATCGCGGTCGGTTCGGCGTGCTGGTGCACGAGAACACTCCAGAAGAGGCCCTGATCACGGCATCCAGGGCCAGAGAGCTGGGCCGTCTGGGAATCGTCACCGGCGACCGGGTCGATCTCGTCGGCGACACCAGCGGCGCGGAGGGTAGCCTGTCGCGCATCGTGCGGGTCGACGAACGCACCACGCTGCTGCGTCGGAGTGCGGACGACAGCGATGCCGTCGAGCGCATCATCGTGGCCAACGCCGACCAGATGCTCATAGTCGTTGCCGCAGGCAACCCCGAACCGCGGGCGAACCTGATCGACCGGTACCTGATCGCCGCGTTCGACGCAGGGCTCGCACCGATCCTCTGCATCACCAAAACCGACGTGGCCGACCCCGAACCGTTTCTCCGTCAGTTCGACTGCTTCGATCTCGAGATCATCAGCGGCGACAAAGACTCCTTTCCGATTGGTGCACTGAAGGAATTGCTCATCGGGCACACCACTGTGACGGTCGGTCATTCGGGCGTGGGCAAGTCGACCCTCGTCAATGCGCTCGTACCAGGAACGGACCGCGCAGTGGGCCGGGTCAACGACGTGACCGGCAGGGGTCGCCACACCTCATCGTCGACCGTGTGCCTGCGGGTACTTGACGACGACGGAGGTTCGGGCTGGATCATCGACACCCCCGGCGTGCGTTCGTTCGGTCTGGGACACGTCGACCCCGCCAACATCCTGCGATCATTTGCGAACTACGCCATTCCGGCGGCCACCCTTCCCCCTGAGGCCCAGGGAATCGCCCTCACCCAGGCTCACGACTGGGAGATCGTCGATCGCATCGCTGCTGGCGAGCTCGGCGAAAGCGGCAAGGCTCGCCTGGAATCGCTGCAGAAGATCATCACCACTCTCGAGAAGTGATCACGGCCGGATCGTCTAACGTAGAGGGCGTGACTTTCTCCCTGAGCGACGACCTCGCCCTCGCACTGCGGCTGGCCGACGCAGCCGACACGATCTCGCTGCGCCGCTTTCGTTCCCTCGACCTCGTGGTCGACCAGAAGCCCGATCGAACACCGGTGACGGATGCCGACCGGGCAGTCGAACGTGCCATTAGAGAGGGTCTCGCTACTGAGCGCACCGGCGACTCGATCCTCGGCGAGGAATACGGCACCGAAGGCGAATCGACGAGGCAGTGGATCATCGATCCCATCGATGGCACGGCTAACTTTCTGCGCGGTGTGCCGGTCTGGGCCACCCTCATCGCGCTCGTGATCGACGGCGTGCCCTCTGTCGGAGTGGTGAGCTCCCCGGCTCTGGGCAAGCGCTGGTGGGCATCCCTCGGCAACGGCGCATGGATGACGGAGAACAGTGCCGGCGGCAGCCCTGTAGACAGCACCGGAGAGGGCAACGGAGCCGATCCCGGCGCCCTCACTGTAGAACCCCGTCGTCTCGGCGTATCCAAAGTCGCCGACCTTCTGGACGCCTCCATCAGCTACAACAGTCTCAAGGGGTGGGACGAGGCCGGTCACCTCGATGACCTGCTCCGCCTCAGTCGCAGCGTCTGGCGCACCCGCGCCTACGGGGAGATGTGGGCGTACATGATGGTCGCAGAGGGCCTGGTCGACGTCGCGGGTGAATACGATCTGCAGCCCTATGACGTCGCCGCTCTCATTCCCATCGTCGAAGAGGCAGGCGGGGTCTTCACAAGCATTGAGGGAGATCCGGCAATCGGGTCAGGCAGTGCACTTGCAACGAATGGGCTCCTCCACAGCGAAACAGTGCGACTGCTGAAAAGCTAGGCTGTTCCGTGACGCCCACACTCGCCGTGGGCACGCTCAGACCGAGCTGGCCGAGCACTTGTAGCAACGCACTTCGAGCAAATGGAGCAGCAACGCATGTCACAGATCTACGACAACATCACCGACCTCGTGGGCCACACCCCGCTGGTCCGTATCAACAGGCTCACGGCTGGCATCGACGCCACCATTCTGGCCAAGCTCGAGTTCTACAACCCCGCGAACAGCGTCAAAGACCGCATCGGCGTCGCCATCATCGATGCAGCCGAGAAATCCGGTGCACTGAAGCCCGGTGGCACGATCGTCGAAGGCACGAGCGGCAACACCGGCATTGCGCTGGCCATGGTCGGCGCTGCCCGTGGCTACAAAGTGATTCTGACGATGCCCGAGACGATGAGCATGGAGCGCCGCGTGGTTCTGCGCGCCTACGGGGCCGAGCTGGTGCTGACGCCCGGCGCCGACGGCATGAAGGGTGCCGTCGAGACGGCGAACCGCATCGCTGCCGAGACCGAGGGGGCGATTCTGGCGCACCAGTTCGAGAACGAAGCCAACCCGGCCATCCACCACGCCACCACCGGCCCCGAGATCTGGAACGACACCGACGGCGCCGTCGACATCTTCGTCGCCGGTATCGGTACGGGCGGGACCATCACCGGCGCAGGGCACTTTCTTCGAGAGCAGAAGCCGGGCATCCAGATCGTCGGCGTCGAGCCGATCGACTCGCCCATTCTCAACGGTGGAGCACCGGGCCCGCACAAGATCGCGGGCATCGGCGCCAACTTCGTGCCCGACATTCTCGACCGCGAGGTCTACGACGAGATCATCGACGTGAGCCTCGACGATTCGATTCGTGTGTCGCGCCAGTTGGCCACCGACGAGGGAATCCTGTCGGGCATCTCGTCGGGCGCCATCATGTGGGCCGCCCTCGAGCTCGCCAAGAGGCCCGAGAACGCCGGAAAGACCATCGTTGCGATCGTGTGCGACTTCGGCGAGCGGTACGTCTCGTCGGTGCTCTACGACGACATTCGTGGCTGAATCACCGAAGCCTTCGCAGCCCCCCGGCTTCTTCGGTCGCCTCCGCGAAGACCTCGCCGTAGCCCTGCGGCGTGACCCCGCTGCACGGTCGCGTGTCGAAGTGCTGCTCGGGTATTCCGGCATGCACGCGCTCTGGGCGCACCGCCTGTCGCACCGCCTCTGGCAGCGTGATGGGCTGAAGGGTCTGGCGCGCCTCGTTTCGCAGTTCGCCCGGTTCCTGACCGGCGTCGAGATCCATCCCGGTGCCACCATCGGCCGTCGGGTCTTCATCGACCACGGAATGGGCGTCGTGATCGGCGAGACGGCGGTCGTCGGCAACGATGTTCTCATCTACCACGGCGTGACCCTCGGTGGTACAGGTGCGTCTCACGGGCCCCGCCACCCGACAGTCGAAGACGATGTGCTGCTGGGTGCGGGTGCAAAGCTTCTCGGCCCGATCACCATCGGCAGGGGAAGCGCGGTCGGTGCCAATGCTGTCGTACTGACGGATGCCCCGCCGCACTCGCTCATCACCGGGGTTCCGGCGGTGGTACGCCCGAGGGTCCATCGTCAGGTGCCGTGAGGGTCCCGGTTCCGTGAAGGCACAGGTTCCACGAATTTACGGAGAGCTCGACCCTTACCGCGGCAAAAAAGAACCCGGCCTGCGATGCGATCGCGGGCCGGGTTCTTTTTTGAGTGTCTGAACGATCAGACGCGGGTGCGCCCGCCGGTGATGAAGCGCAGCAGGAACACGATCAGGGCGATGACCAGAAGCACGACTCCGACCCAGATCAAGAAGCTCAGCGACGACGAGATGCCTCCGGTGATGAGCAGCACGATCGCGATGATCGCGATGATCGCAACAAGAATATTCATGATGGTGTATCCCTCCCGAGATGTATGAACGGCGGTGGCCGCGGCCCAATTTTACGTTGCGGGTACACCTGTTCGGGGGGGCCTTGCGCCGCCGGAAGGTTCTGGGGTAAGGCCACGAACGGCCAGCACGGCCTCATGCACAGCGGCTGCCGCGAGCTGCAGATCGCCAGCGGTCGTGCCGGCGCCGAAAGTGAAACGAACGGCGGTCTGCGCCAGTCCGGGATCGATTCCCACCGCCAGGAGAACGTGGGATGGCTCGTCGCTCCCGGCCGCACACGCCGATCCACTCGAGCACACGACACCCCGCCGCTCCAGCTCGAGAAGCACTGCCTCACCACTGGTTCTGGCGAAACAGAAAGAGGCGTGGCCGGGCAGCCTCGAGGTCTCGTGCCCGGTCAGCAGGGCATCCGGTACCGTCGACTTCACCGTGGTGATGAATTCGTCACGGAGTGCCCTCACACGGTGGGCGTCATCTACTCTGGTCTGTTCTGCAAGTGTGAGGGCGGTCGCCAGCCCCACCGCTCCGACGACGTTCTCGGTGCCTGAGCGCGCCCCACGCTCCTGCCCGCCTCCGTGGAGAACCGGTTCGAGGGAGAGCCTGCCGCGAACAACCAGGGCGCCGATACCTTTCGGTGCACCGAGTTTGTGCCCCGAAATCGTGAGAGCATCGAGACCGAGCTGGCGGATGTCGAGATCGAGCCACCCGGCAGCCTGCACCGCATCGGAGTGCAATGGCACCCCTGCCCGCGCGGCGACAGCGGCGAGTTCGGCAACCGGCTGGACTGTGCCGATCTCATTGTTCGCGAACATGATCGAAGCCAGCGTGGTGTCGGGCCGCAGTGCGGCGGCGAACCGTTCGGGGTCGACCAGGCCCGTGCCGTCGACCGGCAACAGCGTCACTTCGAACCCGTGGTGACGCCGCAGATAGTCGCACGATTCGAGCACGGCTTCGTGTTCGATCGGCGTCGTCACGAGGTGTCGCCCCCGTGGGTTCGCCAGGGCGATTCCCTTGAGTGCGAGGTTGTCGGCTTCGGTACCCCCTGCGGTGAAGATGACTTCGTTCACCCGCGCTCCGAGCAGTCGCGCCACCGTGGCACGGGCCTCCCCGAGCGCCGCCGACGCGCGCTCCCCCAGCGAATGGGTGCTCGACGGGTTGCCGAAATCTCCCGTGAGGTAGGGCCACATCGCCTCGAGAACCTCGCGCCGTATGGCAGTGGTGGCGGCAGAGTCGAGGTAGATCATGCGGGGATGCTTCGTGTCGGGGCATTCATACGGTCATCGTCACGTCGAGCCCCAGATCGAGGGCGCGCACGCTGTGTGTCAACGCACCGACGGAGATCACGTCGACACCCGTCTGGGCGATCGCAGCAACCGTTCCCAGGTTCACAGAGCCGCTCGCCTCGACGATCGCGCGCCCGGCGACCTGTTCGACTCCCCGGCGGAGGTCTGTGAGGCCGAAGTTGTCGAGCATGATCGTGTCGACACCACCGGCGAGAACGGCTTCGATCTGGTCGAGCCTGTCGACTTCGGCTTCGAGGTGCGTGGTGTGCGACAGGGATGCCCGAACCTGCCTCAGCGCTTCGGTGACGCTCAGCCGTCCATCCTGGGTCAGGACAGCGAGGTGATTGTCTTTTGCCATGACGGCGTCAGAGAGCGAGAAGCGGTGGTTGTACCCGCCTCCAGAGCGCACGGCGTGGCGTTCGAGCACACGGAGGCCGGGCGTGGTCTTGCGGGTGTCGACGATGCGTGCAGTAGTGCCGGCGACCAGTGCGACGTACTCGGCAGTGAGGGTGGCTATGCCCGAGAGTCGCTGCACGAAATTCAGCGCGACCCTCTCGGACTGCAGCACGGAGCGGGCGGGGCCCATTACCGTGGCGAGAGTGTCGCCCTTCGCAAACGCCGCGCCGTCTGGCACCTGCACCTCGACGACGACCACCGGGTCGAGCAGGGTGAAGGCTGCAGCGAAGACCGAACCGCCGCTGAAGACCCCGGATTCCCGCGCAATGAGAGCGGCGGAGGCACGGGCGTCGACCGGGATCAGTGTCTGGGACGTGAGGTCGCCCCAGGGGGCGTCTTCGTTCAGCGCCATCGTGACGATGGGCGTGATCTGCAACGGGGTGAGTGCGCTGCTGAGCTGGCCGATGGGTGCGGACGAGGTCGTCATGGTGTTCGAGGTGCTCACAGGGAGACCCGCGCCTTTCGTGCTGCGATCAGGTGATGGTGGAATTCCGGGCTCGGCTGAGTGAAATCCGAACGGAAATGTGCACCGCGCGACTCTTCGCGGGCCAGCGCCGAGCGGGCGATCAGAGTGCCCAGCAGGTGCAGGTTGGCGTTCTCCCGATCGTGCAGCGTGTCGGTTGCCGGCTGCAACTGTGCGAGCCGATCGAGAGCCCGACCCAGCATACGGGCGTCGCGGTAGACGCCGACGGTGTCCCACATCAGCTGCTGCAGCTCGAGACGGTCGATGGACCGGGCTGCGCCGCCGCCCGTGCCATGGTCGAAGTCGGGTGGATCGACGGCCTCGTCTCCAGCACCGCTCTCACCAGCACTGTTCTCGCCAGCACCGTCGTCGCCAGCACCGCCTCGGATGCCATCTGTCGCATCCACGCGCTCCGGCCAGTCCGCGGGTTCCGCCTCACCCCGCAGCGCCTGCACGCAACGCCACGCGAAGACGACAGATTCCAGCAGGGAATTCGAGGCGAGCCGGTTTGCCCCGTGGACCCCGGTGCAGGCGACCTCCCCGACGGCGAAGAGCCCGCGAAGCGAGGTGCGACCCCAATTGTCTGTCGAGACGCCGCCCATCCAGTAGTGGGCGGCCGGGGTGATCGGAATCGGCTGCGCACTCCAGTCGAGGCCATTTCGACGGCAGGCCTCGGTGATGCTCGGGAACCGACGACGGAGAAAGTCTGCGCCGAGCGCCGTTGCATCGAGCAGTACCGGAGCGCCCCCCTGCTTGTGCATCTGCTCCGCGATCCCGCGTGCCACCACATCGCGCGGCGCGAGCTCGGCATCCGGATGCACGGCCAGCATGAACCGCTGGCCGTCGCTGCTCAGCAGCACTGCTCCCTCTCCGCGCACGGCTTCGGAGATCAAGAAGTTCCCGGGCACCGCGAGCGACGTCGGGTGGAACTGGTAGAACTCGAGGTCGGAGAGTTCGGCCCCTGCCCGATAGGCCGCCGCGACGCCGTCACCGGTGGTCACGACGGGGTTCGTCGTGTGCGAGAAGAGCTGGCCCGCTCCCCCACTGGCCAGTACGACCGCATCAGCACGAAGCTCCGATGGCCTTCCCTCGGCGTCGATGATCGAGACGCCAACCACAGCACCTGCATCATCGACCACGAGGTCGGCGACGAAGGTGAATTCGAGGATCTGCGAGGCCGTAGTCCGAACGGCCCGAACCAGCGCCGACTCGATCTCAGCCCCCGTCGCATCCCCTCCCGCGTGAAGAATTCGAGGGTGCGAGTGGGCCGCCTCGAGCCCTGCGGCCAGTTCACCACCCTCGGAGCGGTCGAACTCCACCCCCAGGCTGATGAGGTCACGAATGCGTTCAGGCCCCTCGGCGCACAGCACCTCCACGGCAGACCGGCGGTTCAGCCCCGCACCGGCAACCAGAGTGTCGTGCACGTGCGATTCGACACTGTCGTCGACGAAGAGCGCCGCAGCAACTCCGCCCTGGGCATACCGCGTGTTGCTCTCACCGAGCTCGGCCTTGGTGATCAGGGTCACATCGTGTGTGCGGCTGGCCTGGATGGCCACCACGAGGCCGGCGATCCCGCTGCCGACCACGACGATCGTGCCGCGGGACGGCGCTGGCTGTGCCTGGGGACTGGTGGTCATGGCCTCGCCGCCAGCATCCTCTCGAGGGCGACCCTCGCTGGCACGGCGACCGAGTCGGCGACCGTGATCTGGTTCACGATCTCACCGGCGATGAACGCCTCGAGCACCCACGCGAGGTAACCCGGGTGAATGCGGTACATCGTCGAACACGGGCACACCACCGGGTCGAGGCAGAAGATCGTGTGTTCGGGGTGTTCCGCGGCGAGGCGCTGCACCATGTTGATCTCTGTACCGATGGCGAACGTCGAACCGGCTGGCGCCCTCTCGATGGCCTTCTTGATGTAGTCGGTCGAACCGGCCTCGTCTGCAGCGTCGACGACGGGCATCGGGCACTCCGGATGCACGATCACACGTACGCCCGGGTGTTCGGCCCGCGCGCGGTCGATCTGGGCCACGGTGAAACGCTTGTGCACCGAACAGAATCCGTGCCAGAGAATGACCTGGGCATCCTGGATGGCCTCTCTCTCGTTGCCGCCGAGCGGTTTGCGCGGGTTCCACATCGGCATGCGTTCCAGCGGAACCCCCATCGCCTTGGCGGTGTTGCGGCCGAGGTGCTGGTCGGGAAAGAACAACACGCGCTGGCCCCGCTCGAACGCCCACTCGAGCACGGTGGCCGCGTTCGACGAGGTGCAGACGATTCCACCGTGCTCGCCGCAGAACCCTTTGAGGGCAGCCGAGGAGTTCATGTAGGTGACCGGGATGACCGGCACCCGCCCGCTCGCATCCGGCTCGGTGCCGTACAGCTCTTCGAGTTGCTCCCAGCACTCCGTCACCGAATCGATGTCGGCCATGTCGGCCATCGAGCAGCCTGCGGCCAGGTTGGGAAGGATGACGCTCTGGCCGGGGCCTGAGAGCAGGTCGGCCGTTTCTGCCATGAAGTGCACGCCGCAGAAGACGATCGCTTCGGCGTCAGGCCTGGCCCTGGCAGCCTGGGCGAGCTGAAAGGAGTCGCCGACAAAATCGGCGTAGGTGATGACTTCATCGCGCTGGTAGAAGTGGCCGAGGATCACCAGTCGGTCACCCAGCGTCGCCTTGGCAGCACGGATGCGGCGGTCGAGCTCCTCGTCTGAAGCGAGTCGGTACTCCGCGGGGATCTCGCCCTGGCGCGGCGTGTCGACAGGAGCGACATCGAACATCGACGAACCCGGCCCGTATTCGGCCACCGGCGCCGAGTCGAAGTTCCAGGGCGCGTCTTTGAGCGCGGGGCTGCAACTGGTCACCTGTCCGCCGGGGCGGATCAACTGGATGGTGGTGTTCACAGATGCCATGCGGCGCTCCTCGGGAGTGTCAGAACGGGGGTTCGAAGTGGTAGGTGGGGCGGGGGGGAAAAGAAGTCGGTCGAGAAAGCGGGGTTCGGCGCGTCTGGCTCGACTAGAGACCGGGAAGCGGGCCGTTGTCGACCAGCCCGACCGACTCGTTGTACTTGTACAGGCGAGGTGGCCGGTGGCGACCGCCAGAGAGCCGTTCATCAGTGGCGACGATCGACTTGGTCGACTCCACCTGGCGCCGGAAGTTGGCGGGGTCGAGCGGTCTTCGCAGAACGGCCTCATACACCTCTCGCAATTGGGCCAGTGTGAAACGCTCACCCAGGAAGGCGTGGGCGATCTGGCTGTATTCCATCTTGGTGCGCAGTCGCCAGAGGGCGTATTCGACGATGGTGTTGTGGTCGAACGCCAGTTCAGGAAGGTCATCGGCCGGGTACCACCGGACGTTCTCGCCTTCCGCAGCCCGCTCTGCTTCGTCTGGCCTGACCAACGCCCAGTACACGATCGAGACGACGCGTTGTCCCGGCGACCGGTCGACCGTTCCGAAGGCGTAGAGCTGCTCGAGGTATTGGGGAGCCAGACTCGTGGTCTCGTGAAGGTTTCGGCCGGCCGACTCGGCCAGGCTCTCGGAGGCCCGCACGGGCCCACCCGGCAGAGCCCAGAGACCCTGGAACGGCTCACGGATCCTGCGGACGACCGGCAACCACAGCGTGGCAGGAGCGCCCGCCTCGCTTGCCCGCAGCGCAAAGATCACGGTAGAAACGGCGAGAACCACTTCGTCGGCGCGCAACGAATCAGGCTGCGACAACGAGGCAACACGGGGCGCGTGCGCTGCTTCATTGGCTGTCATCGGGCATCGATTCGAGTAAAGGTTGAAATGACTTGAACTGATGATAGCGCATCGGACTGCCCGCGCAGACCATCTGAATCCCGTCCAAACCCGTTCGGACGGGACCGAGACCGACTTGGCCGGGCTGCTCGTGACCTGTGTGAACGAGCGAGGGTAGGCGACGCGCCAGCCTCCGTCAAGGCCCAATATCACGCTTGTCTACGGCGCAGAACCGGGCCATAGTTCATCTATGACGCGGTGGCCTCTCCCCCCACGAAGGCCACGTTCGTCGGAGTTCCCGAACTGTCGGCATGCGAGTTCTGACGCTGTCGACCTTCTGGAATCCTGTGGTCTGGTTTCGCGGCAATCGGGTAGTTGCGAAACCAGACCACCTTCTCTGCGTCGGCGAATCGACACCGCAGGCTGGCCCGCGTAGCGAAGGAGAGTCATGGGAAAACTGGTCTACGGAGACGCCGGCACCGAAATAGAATTCGACGACCGGGTCCTCACCCACCTGCAGATCGTCATCGGCGCCAAGCTCCGACGTCGTGAGAGCTTCTTCTTCTCCTGGAAGGACGACCCCTCCGTGGGTGACGGTCGGAGCAGCATCTGGCTCGACTCCTCGGTGCCGCTGTACTTCCGCTTCAGCGGGAGTCGAGTGCCCACCATCAATCGTGACTGGATCACCGCCATGACGGCCTCTGCGAACAGCGGGGCCGGGCTCACCTTCATCGAAGAACCCGGCGAATCCTCGACCCCGTTGCCGAAGTCGACGGCCTGACCGCCGCGTCGCATCAACCCGTGTTCTGCAGTCCGGCTGCGACTCCGTTGACAGCCAGCAACAGCAGCTGGTGCGGTTCGTCCAGGGGGTCAGAACTACCGGATGCCCTGACCTCCCTGAGCGCACGAAGCTGCAACAGCGACAACGCGTCGACATAGGGGCTGCGCAGTCGCACTGCGCGTCGCAGCACAGGGCGCGTCTCGAGAACTTCGGCGTGGCCTGTCGTGAGACCCACCCACTCCCGGGTCAGCCGCATCTCTTCGAGGACGAGGGCCGCAAGGTCATCACGATCGCCGAGCGCCAGGTAGCGTTTCGCAAGCCTGTCGTCGGTCTTGGCCAATGACATCTCGACGTTGTTGATCATGGCGGTGAACAGAGGCCAGCGAGCGTAGGCGTCGCGCAGAACGTCGAGATCTCCAACGGCCGCCAGGGCCGAACCCAGCCCGAACCACCCGGTCAGGTTGATGCGGGCCTGGGTCCAGGAGAAGACCCACGGGATGGCTCGGAGGTCTTCGAGAGACTCCACAGAGAGGCCGCGCCGGGCGGGCCTCGAACCCAGCGCCAGCAGACCCACCTCTTCGAGAGGCGTGACCTGCGCGAACCACTGGGGAAAGCCTTCGCTTCTGATCAGTTCGTAGAAGCGCTCCCGCGACCGCACGTCCATCGTGGCGGCGACGTCGCGGAAATCCGCAGTGGCGTCGGCATTCGACTTCTCGTTCGTCGGGCTCGAGGCGAGCAGGGTCGCTGCCGCCATCTGCTCGATGTGGCGCGCGGCAATCGTCTTGTCACCGTACTGGGCGAAGATCACCTCGCCCTGCTCCGTGAGCTTGAACCGGCCCTCGACAGATCCCGGTGGCTGAGCCATCACGGCTTCGTTTGCAGGTCCCCCGCCACGCCCAAGTGCGCCGCCGCGCCCGTGGAAGAGGGTGAGCTCGATCTCGTTGTCGCGTGCCCACTCTGCGATCCTCTCCTGGGCGGAGTACAGCGCCAGTGTCGCTGAGACCGGGCCCACGTCCTTCGACGAATCGGAGTAACCCAACATCACCTCGAGGCGGCGACCGGTCTGGGCGAGGCGTGCCTGCACGGCGGGCAGCTCGATCATCTCGGCGAGGATCGTCGTGCTGGCCTGCAGATCGTCGAAGGTCTCGAAGAGCGGGATGGCGTCGAGCGTCGGTGCGGCGTCTGCCGAGCCGAGCGCAGCCTCCGCGAGCGCGTAGACGTTCGCAATGTCTTCGGAGCATTGCGTGAACGAGACGATGTAGCGACGCGATGCGTTCAGGCCATATCGAGATTGGAGGTAGGAGATGGTGCGATAGACATCGAGCACCTCGTTGGTCATCTCGCTGAGCTCACCACCGGCCGCCACTTCTGCGAGTGCCTGGCGATGCACCTTGGAATGCTGCCGCACTTCGAGTTCTGCGAGATGGAAGCCGAACGTCTCGACCTGCCAGAGGAGGTTCTGCAATTCGCCGTTCGCGCTGCGATTCGCGCCAGCGGCACGAAGCGAAGTCTGGATCACGCGGAGGTCACTGAGCAGTTCTTCGGGCTTGGAATAGGCGAGATCGGCATTTCGCAGGCGGGTGGCTGCAATGCGGGCTGCAATCACCAGAAGCACCCGCCGATGCGGTTCGTTCGGAGCCCTGGTACCCACCTTGGCCGTCACCTCACCGGCAAACGCCCGTTGGCTCGCCCACAGGGCCTTGAGCCCGGCGTCGGCGGGAGTGTCGGCCGAATCCAGCGTGAGGGTGCGCCCGATGCGCGTAGCCGCACGCTCGAGGCCGAGCAGAATGTGTTCCGACGCGATCGCTGCGGCCGTCTTCGTGACCGAGGCAGTGACGAAAGGGTTGCCGTCGCGGTCGGCCGCGATCCAGCTGCCGAGGCGAAAGAACGCGGGCGCTTCGGTCGGTCGGGAACCGGCGTCGTTTGCGAGCAGCCAGTCATCGAGCATCCGGTACACCCTGGGCACCACTTCGAACAGGGTCTGGTCGAAGATGTTCATGGCGGTTCGCACCTCATCGAGGGGCGTCGGGCGCGTGGTTCGAAGCGGTGAGGTGCGCCACAGCACGTCGATCTCCTCGAGGAGCCGTCGATCGTTCTCAGCTCCGGAGAGCGTTCCAGCACTGGTGGCGTCGCGTTCGGAGAGCAGCTCGCTGATTCGTCGGATACCCGAAGCGACCGCCCTGCGCCGGGCCTCCGTCGGATGCGCGGTGAGCACAGGGTGAAAACGAAGTTCGCGCAGGCGCCTCGACGCCTCGTCGGCCCCGACTTCGCCTACCAGTTGCTCGATCGCTGCCGGAAGCGAGTCGGTCGTGACGGCCCCGCCGGCCGCGTCACGCGCACGAAGCACACGCACGCGGTGGTGCTCCTCGGCGAGGTTGCTGAGGTGGAAGTAGCACGTGAAGGCCCTGGCGACCTGTGCTGCGCGTGTCGGGGAGAACGAATCGACGAGCTCTTCAGCCGCTTCGATCGCCTGGGCGTCGTCGTTCTCGTAGGCCTCGATGGTCAGCGCCCGGAGCCTCTCGACGTCTGCAAGGAGTTCTGAGCTGCCCGATTCGGTGAGCACCCGGCCCAGCAGGCTGCCGAGAAGCCGAACGTCGCCACGGAGGTCTTCGTTCACCTCGTCGCGAATGTCCTTGCGGGTGGGCTCCTTACGAAATGAGGCAGTGCTGTCATCCTGGCCCGAAAAATCCTGGTCTGCGATAGTGGTCACCGGAATACGCTAGCGCGAACAGATTGACAACACGTTACGAGAGGTTTCGAACGTGTCTCATGGGTTGGGCCCGCGTGGCGGGTCGTGGTGACGTGACGAGTACCGCGCATGGCCACAGGCACGGCGGTGCGCGCAGCTATCCCCCAGCTTCTTCGACCAGATTGGAAGCCTATGGAACTCGCTGTCGATATTGTGCTCATCGTCGCCGCCGTGGTGGCAGTCGCCGCCGGCTGGGGCCGCGGTGCTGTCGTCACGGCCGCTTCGCTGCTGGGCATCGCCGTGGGCGCCTGGGCCGCCACGATCGTGTCGCCCCTCGTGGTGACCGCTCTGGTCGGCTACGGGTGGACCAGCTCCCTACAGCGTTCCATCGTCGCCGGCGTCGTCTTCGTGCTCTGCATCGTGATCGCCTCCTCGGTCTTCGGGGCTGTCGCCGTTCTGCTGCGGCGCACCATCGGCCGGCTCAGGATCGCCAGGGGCATCGATTCCTTGGTCGGTGCCGCCATGGGGCTGCTCGCCTGGGCGATCGTCGTCTGGCTCGCGGGCGGGTTCCTGCTGTCGACCGGGCAACTCCAGGCCACACAGATGGTCAACTCCTCGGCGATCGTGCAGACGCTCAACCGACTGGCTCCCGTGCCGGCCACGACCGCGCTCGGGACCCTCGACAGCGCCCTCGGCAGCGCCGGATTCCCGACGGTGTTCTCGAACGGTGCCGAAATCATCGCCGGGGCGCAGGCTCCCGATTCCAGCGTGCCGAACGCTGTCGACACGGCGTCGGCCAGTGTGGTGAAGGTACTCACGTCGGCCCCGAACTGCAACACCGACTCCGAAGGCAGCGGGTGGGTCGTCGCCGACAACCGCATCATCACGAATGCGCACGTCGTGGCAGGTGGCTCCGACATCTACGTGCAGACCAGCTCATCGAACACCCTGCTCGCTGCGCAACTGGTCGTCTTCGACCCCGAAAGCGACCTCGCTGTGCTCGAAGTCAGCAACCTTCCCGCGGCTCCCCTCGCGCTCGGTACAGAACTCGCTGCCTCCGACTCCGCCGTGGTCGCCGGCTACCCCGAGAACGGCCCCTACCAGGCCGTCACCGCCCGCGTGAGGCAAGTGGTGCAGGCGACAGGCCTCGACATCTACGGTCATACCTCCGTGACCCGCGAGATCTATTCGCTCCGCACCACCGTCCTCCCCGGCAATTCCGGCGGCCCGCTCTTCAACACAGACGGAGCCGTCGTCGGTGTCGTCTTCGCGCGATCGACCACTGACGCAGACACCGGCTACGCCCTCACGCTGAACCAGATCCAGCCCGTGCTGGCTCAGGTCGCAGCATCCGACCCTGTCAGTTCTGGGGCCTGCCAGGCCGAGTAGCGTTCTGCCCAGAAGCCTGAAGCCAGAAGCCTGAGGACCTCACCAGGCCAGCCTGAGGCCCGTCTTCGCGGCCGCATCGCGTACTCTGCCGTGCAGCTCGTCTGACACGCGGCCAGCGGCAGGATGCACGGCTCGGCCACTTTCAGAAGCCAGAGTTCCGCCGATGTACACGCGTTCAAGGTTGCGCAGACCGCAGGCGAAGGCGTAGCTCGCGTACACATCCCACACGGGCCCTGTGTCGGGATTCGAGGGGTTCACCACCACGAAATCGGCGAATTTTCCCACTTCGAGACTTCCGATGCGATCGGCCACACCAAGTGCTTCTGCAGAACCCAGGGTGTGGAGCCGCATCATGTCCCGCGGCATGATGACCGACGCATCCTCGTGCAGCGCACGCTGGGTGTACATGCCGATGCGCATGTTCTGGAAGGGATCGCTGATGTCAGTGCACGACTGGTCGTCGAGCCCGACGCCGATGGGCATGCCCAGCTCGCGATACCGCACGATGTCGGCGATACCTGAGCCGAGGCGGCCGTTCGATGTCGGCTGCCACACCATTCCGCTGCCCGAACTCGCCGCCCTCTCGGCCATGTAGGCGTCGGGGTGAACGAAATGCCCGAAGAGGAATCCCTCGCGGAGGGCCCCGGCGTCTTCGTACCAGCCGAACTTCTCGCGTTGTTGGTCGAGCGCTTCGCTGGTCTCGAGAAAGTGGGCCTGGTTGCCGATTCCGTGGGCATCCATTGCGCGCACCTCGTCGCGTGCCGCACCCGCAGCCTCCGACCATTGAACCGCGCCGAAGACGCTCGTGCCGAGGTTGAGAGCGGTCGGCACCTCCGACGTCACGTACGAGACAGCGTCAGCGAACACGCCGAACGCCTGGTCCACCGGCTGGAACTCGCTGTCGAGACGGATCGAGTTCACGGTGCGAAGCCCGGAATCGCGGGCCGCGTCGACCTGGCGCTGGAGGTACCGC
This sequence comes from Subtercola sp. PAMC28395, assembly GCF_018889995.1. NCBI lineage: Bacteria > Bacillati > Actinomycetota > Actinomycetes > Micrococcales > Microbacteriaceae > Subtercola > Subtercola sp. PAMC28395. The sequence goes on from NZ_CP076547.1 coordinate 2,870,237, forward strand.
TCACTCCTGATCGAGAAGATCTCGCGGCGGTCCGTGGTGGGGTCATAGCGGCCGACGACCCGAGAATCGGTGAAGTTGTAGGCCGAGGTGATGCCGTTGTTGATGAAGTCGAGACAGCCGTGCAACGTGAACCAGTAGATGTCGTCTTCGTCTGCGGCCGAGATGAAACTCGATTGCGTACCGACCCAGCCGTAGAGGTTGTCTCCTGGGGTCATTCCGCGCATGCCCGAAGTGAAGATGTGGCTGTGCGCTGAGACGAACCCCGGCGCCACGAAAGCACCCTGGGCATCGACCGTCTCGCCGGTCTGGAGCGGAGGGGCCTCACCCTCGCCGAGGTCGCTGATGCGCCCCTCACTGTCGATGGTCATCCAGCCTCTGAACCAGGAGGTGTCGTCGGCCATCGGAATCACGATCGCGTTCATGATGGTCAGGGCGTGTTCAGGCATGATCCTCCAGCAGTCCATTGCTTTGCGGGCTCCCACAGGGCCGAGCCGCGGCCCTCACGTTAGCGAGCCGAAGAGTCGAACACGTTACAGGCGAACGCCCGCGCCAGTGCTAGTGGGCGGGGTGGGACTGGTCGATCACCTCGCGGTAGACGCCTGCCACCTTGGAGAGATACGACTCGATCGCCTCTCGTTCTGAGACCGTGAAGTCGTCGAGCACAGCGTCGACACCGAAGATGAGCGGCCGAATGGCAGCAAAGGTCGCCGAGACCGAGGCGACGGTGGGAACCACACGAACACTCCGGCGGTCGCTCGGGTGTGCCTCACGACCCACATGACCGACCTTCTCGAGCCTGTCGATCACCAGCGTCGTCGCCGCGGTGCTGATGCCCAGACCGTGAGCCAGTTCGGTGGGGCTCAGTGGGCCGCGTTCGATCAGCAGCTCCATGGCCTCGAGGTCGGTACTGTTCACGTTGAGATGCGCCTGGAGAACGCGATCGAAATCACCCATGAGCGAGAGGATCTCGCGAAAGACCATACTGGCCTGTCGCATCGCCGGGGCACCGTCGTCGAACAGAGACGGAGCTTCGGGAGCGGGATTCGACATGAAAACCATTGTAGGCTCTGATACGGTTAAGTTGCCTAATAATCAGGGTACTAAGAGACTGGGTAGGGTCATGCGCCACATCACTGAGTTCGTGAGCGGAAAGTTCACCGCGTGGATCGTTCTGGCACTCGCTGTCATCGCCGCGGGCATCCTCTTTGCGACAGCTCCGGCAAGCTCGGGAACAATCGCTCCGACCGCCGGCCTGCCCTCCACGACCCAGTCCGCGCAGGTCGCCGAACTTCAGAAGACTCTCCCGAACTCTGATGCCGGGTTCGCGCTGATCGTCTTCGACCGGAGCGGGGCACCCCTCACAGAGGCCGACAAGACGGCGATCGCGGCACGCTCCGCAGCCCTGGCTCCCGAGTCACTCAGCGGCCAGTTGCCCCCGGCGCAATACTCAGAAGACGGCACCGCGGCGCTCATCCCGATGCCCCTGGCAGCAGTGGCAGACAGCACGGCTCAGGGCGAGCGCGTCACGAGCCTGAGGGCTACCGCACAGGCTGATCTACCCGACGGACTGAACGCCTACCTCACCGGGCCAGAAGGCTTCCAGGCCGACGTTGCGTCGGCGTTCAAGGGCGCTGACTTCAAACTCCTTCTCGTCACCGTGATCGTCGTCGCGGCTCTGCTTCTCATCACGTACCGGAGCCCCTGGCTCTGGCTGGTGCCGCTCGCCGTGATCGGCTCCGCAGATGCCCTCGCCAGCGTGATCGTCAAAGACCTTGCCCAGGTATTCGGTTTCACCGTCGATGCGTCGATCTCGGGCATTCTGTCGGTGCTCGTCTTCGGTGCCGGCACCAACTACGCCCTGTTGCTGATAGCGCGGTACCGCGAAGAACTCCGAAAACACGACAAACGCAGCACCGCCATGTCGATGGCTCTGCGCGGCGCGGGCCCGGCGATCCTGGCCAGTGGCAGCACCGTCACTCTCAGCCTTCTCACCCTTCTCTTCGCCTCCCTCGAAGGAAACCGGGCGCTCGGATTCGCCTGTGCGATCGGCATCGTGACCGCCATGATCTTCGCGCTCATCGTTCTTCCCGCGGCCCTGGTCATCTTCGGCCGTGGGCTGTTCTGGCCCTTCGTGCCGCGGTTCGGCTCCGAATCGCCGACCGAACACGGCTTCTGGGCCCGACTCGGTCGCGCCGTCTCGAGGCGCCCCGCCGTCGTCACGATCGTCAGCGTCGTCGTTCTGAGTGCTCTGGCCATCGGCACCCTCAGCATCTCGGTCGGTCTCTCGCAGGTTCAGCAGTTCAGGGGCAACCCCGAATCGGCCCAGGGCCAGGCGGTCATCGACGCTGCCTTCCCCGCCGGGCAGAGTGCCCAGACAGCAGTGATCGTGCCGACGGATGCTGTGACTGACGCCCTGGCGATCGCAACCTCCACCCCCGGCGTCTCTGCGGCCACGCCCGGCCAGTCGGCTGGATCCATCACCCAGCTGAACGTGACACTCGACGCCGAGCCGGGGTCCCAACAGGCCTTCGACACCATCACCACGCTCAGGCAGGCATATGCAGACGCTCCGAACGCCGCATCCGCCGCGCTCGTCGGCGGCAGCGATGCCACGGCCCTCGACACCAGGGTCGCCGCGGCCCACGACCAGGCCCTGATCATCCCCCTGATCCTGGCCATCGTCTTCATCGTGCTGCTCGTTCTGCTTCGGGCTGTTGTCGCGCCGGTTCTGCTGATTCTCACCGTGGTTGCCAGTTACTTCGCCAGCCTCGGGGCGGCGAACCTGGTCTTCACGTCGGTCTTCAAGATTCCGGCCTTCGATACCAGCGTCGCGCTGTTCAGCTTCCTGTTCCTGGTGGCCCTCGGGGTGGACTACAACATCTTCCTCGTCACGCGGGCCAGGGAGGAGTCTCTGCGTCTGGGTACCCGCGAAGGAATGATCCACGCTCTTTCAGCGACCGGTGGGGTGATCACGAGTGCCGGCATCCTTCTCGCTGCGGTCTTCGCCGTGCTGAGCGTGTTGCCGATCATCGCCTTGACCCAGATCGGCGTGATCGTGGGCATCGGCGTTCTGCTCGACACCCTGCTCGTGCGAACCGTTCTGGTGCCGGCTCTCGTCTTCCTCACTGGTGACAGGTTCTGGTGGCCCAGCAAGATCGGAGCGGCTAGTGCTGCAGGCTCGCCCGTTGCTGTCTCGCCCACGGTCGGCGACGCGCCGAAAGCCACCCGACTGAACTAGGGATGTCGATCGCCCCCGATGCAACGCCGACGACAAGGAATTCAGGCACGTCCGCGAACAGTAGCGTTGGAACGTGAACGACGCGAAGAGCAAAGACGAATCAGAACCCATCCCCGCCGTCTACACCGCCCAGATCGGTAGCCAGAGCGTCGACCTGCCGATTGTGCCGGTTTCGGATTCGCTCTCGATCGCGCTGATGATGATCATCGACCACGGCGTCAGATTTGCCGCAACGGCTGGCGCCGAACTGGCCGCACACTTCGCCGCAGTGAAGCCCGACGTCGTGGTCGCGCCCGCGACGCTCGGCATTCCCCTGGCCATCGAGGTCACTCGCAGCCTCGGTCTCGACGACTACCTCATTCTGCAGAAGACCCGCAAGATCCATCTTCGAGATGCCCTCAGCGAACCGGTCAATGCGATCACGAGCGAAGGCGGCCAGTCGTTGCTGCTCGATCGAAACAGAATCCCGAGCGTGGCCGGGCGCCGAACGCTTTTCGTCGACGACGTGATCTCAACCGGCTCGTCGACGGCAGCCGCGCTGCGCCTCCTTGTGGCCACGGGTGCCGACGTGGTGGGAGTGGGCGCGCTACTCACGGAGAGCGATGCGTGGAGAGAACCTCTCAGCGAATACGCCGACAGGATCTTTGCGCTCGGCAGCATCCCTGTGTTCCCGCGCTAGCGCTAAAGAGGACCCGCGATGGCTCGCCCGCAGTGTTCCTTCCGCAGCCGAAACCGAAGAAGGGTCGCCCTCTCGGGCGACCCTTCTGGTCAACAACGCGCGGTCGCGGGCAATGGTGGAGATGCGGGGAATTGAACCCCGGTCCACTGCTGTGGTCATGTGCCTTCTACGGGTGTAGCCAGTGAAATCGTTCTACTCGGCTCCGGAATGTGCCACTGGCACCTAATCCGACAAGCCCAGCCTCAGTAAGAGTCCCTGCGTGCCCTCAGGCGAAACACACAAGCAATCCCTCTAGATAACGCCAGGCTCCGGGTAGAGGGCATTCCCGGTCTGACGGTTCCTTAGTGGGCTACAAGGAGCTTAGGCTGCGAGAGCGAAAGCGGCCTTGGAGGCCGGAACAGTGCTGTTTTGATTGGCACTTATAGTTTGCAGAGAGCGTTTACGAGTTAACCCTGCATCCTCGACCCGCTTCTCACACTCACTCAGGCAATGTCGAAACCGATCATCCCCCCGGGCAAGCAGAAGCTTGAGTCACTACCGCGCGCTGTTGAATTTTCACCGCACCCAGCAATCGAGTGCAGCCCTCTAGTATAGCGCAGACTTCACTCTCTCTGCATCGCAGGCTGCGGATTCGTTGAGCTTGCCCTGGCGAGAGCCAGCGAGCTTCTGCGCAATATGGTCGCCGATCGTGATCGGAGCGTAGAGATTGGGCGTCGCTTCGGTGACCGTTGACGGGATCGTCTGTATCACAGCGTCGAAGTTACCGTCATGGAAGAACGCCGCCGAGCGGCGCCGCTGGATGGTGCCATTCACGATCGGAGGTTTGACCCGGTGAAGGGTCGACATCCACTGGTCGTTCGTCCACCGGCCGGTGACGTCGCCCAGGTTGATCAGCAGCGCTCCATCGGCCGGTGCTACATCATGCCAGGCGCGGTCGCGACCGAGCACCTGGAGACCGGCGACCTGGTCAGCCCAGAGGATGGTCACGATGCCGAAGTCGGTGTGCTCCCCCATTCCGGTGAGGTCTCCATCGAGATCGACGGTGCCTTCAGGAAGTGCGTAGTTGTTCATGCGCATCACATCGATCGAATGGTCGGTGACGCGCTCGAAGAAACCGTGCTCGACGCCGAGGGCATCTTCGAAAATGACGGTCATCGTCTGTGCAACGCGCCGCGCCTCTTCGTAGTAAGCCAGCACCTGCGTCTCGAAACGAGCGTCGAGCTCTGGCCAGACATTCTCGGCATAGATAGAGGTCGGCAGCTCGAGGTCAGGGTGGAGGGACGCCGCATCACCGATGTTGAACGCTTCGAAGAAGTCGTTCATCCTCGAGGCGGATTCGACTCCCAGCGAAAGGCTCAGGGATTCACTCTTCGGCGCCGAGTAGCCGCGATTCGCGCCGGTGGGAGCCGTCGCGAGTTTCTTCGTCTCCAGATCCTGCCCGAAGAACAAGTCCATCGCCTCGGCGAGTCCGTCGGTCACCGGTACGGGAACACCGTGTCCGATGATCTGCATGAATCCGACCGTTCTGCAGGCCCTGTCGAGGTCTCGTGCAACCTCGGCACGAGCATCCGCGTCACCACCGGCCACATACGCGGTGATGTCGATGGTGGGCACTTCGAAAGAAACGTCTTCGGTCATGCCTTCATCGTAGAGGCGCATCATTTCCGACAGATTGCACGGTTGGCGAATGCCGGAACCCCGGAGCCCTGTCGCCTCGTAAGGCCCAACACAATCCCCAGCCGCCTCAAGACCCGGTCGACTATTCTCTTCGCTATGAGCATCGGCCGCTGGACTCCCGCGCAACTCCCCTCGCTTGCAGGCAAACGCTTCGTCGTCACCGGTGGCAACGCCGGTCTCGGCTACTGGGCCTCAGAGTTTCTCGCCCGTCGCGGTGCCTCTGTCGTGCTTGCGGCCCGTAACGAGCAGAAGGCCGAATCAGCGGCAGCATCGATCCTGACGCGTGCGCCCCTCGGCTCTGTCAGCTTCGTCAAGCTCGACCTTGCCAACCTCGAATCCGTGGAGTCGGCTGCAGCAGTGCTGGGCAGCGAACCGATCGACGGACTTGTCGCCAACGCCGGAGTCCTCGGCTCAGCCAAGCCGCAGTTCACCGACAACGGTTTCGAGTTGATGTTCGGCACAAACGTACTCGGCCACTTCGCCCTGATTGCCCACGTGATGCCGACACTGCTCGCAACACCGGGTTCACGCGTCGTCTCACTCGGCAGCATCAGCCACGAGTTCTTCGAAATGGATCTCGCCGATGTCATGAGCGAGGTCGACTACCGAAGCTTCAGAGCCTACGGCCGGTCAAAACTTGCGGCGATGCTGATCGGGTTCGAGCTCGACCGACGACTTCAGTCCGCAGGACTGTCGACCCGCAGCCTCGTGGCCCACCCGGGCTTCGCGCTCGACGGCCTCAGTGCCGAGCGACCGGGTATCGCCAAGAGCGGGCGGTACAACGCGCTCGTACGCACGGCCCTTGATCCATTCGCTCAGGGGAAAGACGCCGGCGCCTTGCCCATCGTTCGAGCGGTGGCTGACCCGGTTGCCCGCGGCGGCGAGTACTGGGGGCCCGACGGCTGGCGGCAGCTCAAGGGCGACCCCGCCGTGGTGCGTGCCCGCAACCGGGCCCGAGACATTCGAACGGCCAGTGAGCTGTGGGCGATGGCCGAGACGATGACGGGCAGAGCACTCTCCCTGTAATCCGAGGCGACCTCGCTGCTGGCCACGGTGCCGGCAAGGCAGGTGTCACCGCGTCGTGATCGAGGCGAACTTCCGGATGCTCAGCGGCACGAACACGAGCAACATGACGGCTATGCCGATCAGCACGGCGAGGATCGGGTACTGCTGCGTCCAGACGTCGGGCACGGGAGTGCCGGCAGGAACGTTGCCGAAGAGTTGCCGGGCTGCCTGCACCAGTGCCGAGACAGGGTTGTACTCGGCGAAGATGCGAAGCGGCGTGGGAAGTGTGTCGGAGGGCACGAACGCGTTCGAGATGAACGTCAGTGGGAACAGAATCAGGAACGACACGTTGTTGATGATCTCGGGGCTTCTGACGCTCATGCCGACGAAGGCCATCAGCCACGAGAGAGCGTAGGCGAACAGCAACAGGAGCCCCACCGCAGCGACGGCCTCGAAGAAACTCGACCGCACCCGCCACCCCACGATGAACCCCGTGGTCATCATCACGACCATCGAGATGCTGTTGATGATCAGGTCGCCGTTCGTGCGCCCGACCAACACGGCCGACGGACTCATCGGCAAGGTTCTGAAACGGTCGATGATGCCGTCTTTCAGGTCTTGCGCCATTGCCGACCCGGAATAGGTCGATCCGAAGACCACGGTCTGGGCGAAGATGCCCGCCATGATGAACTCGGTATAGCTGCTGCCCGGAATGGAGATCACACCGGAGTAGACGTAACTGAACAGCAGAACGAACATGATCGGCTGAAGCAGTGTGAAGACCAGGATGTCGGGAACGCGCTTGATCTTGATCAGGTTGCGGCGGGTGGTGATCCAGCCGTCGCTGAAAAAGTGGCCGAACGCCGTTCCTGATGCGGTTTCGGGCTGCAGCCGCGCTGTCGATGGAGCACCAGTCTGGGTGTGGATCGTGGTCATGACTTCACCGCTGCTTTCGATTTCGCTTTCGTCTTCTTGCCATCGCCGCCGGACTGATCGTCGCTGTCATCGTCTACCGCGGTCGCTGCGTGGCCGGTCAGTCGCAGGAACACGTCATCGAGTGTTGGGCGCCTCATGCCCGCGTCGAACAATTCGATGTTCTCCCGACCGAATTCGCCGAGGACGACCTGCAGGACCGCGGGCGCGTCTATCGCCCCGACAGTGAGGCTTCGGCCCTCACTCGACACCACGGGCTCACCGGAGCCGTGGCGACACAGGATCTGGACCGCCGCCGCGGTGTCGGTCGCCGTGACGAGATTGATCTCCACCCGTTGGCCGCCGATCGACGCCTTGAGCTCGTCTGCCGTGCCTTCGGCGATCACCTTGCCGTCATCGACGACGGAGATGCTGTCGGCGAGTTGATCGGCCTCTTCGAGGTATTGGGTGGTGAGCAGAACCGTCGTGCCCTCACCGACCAGGGAGTTGATGATGTCCCACATGCCGAGCCTGCTGCGGGGGTCAAGGCCCGTGGTCGGCTCGTCGAGGAAGAGCACCTGGGGCCGCGTGACGAGGGCACCCGCGAGGTCGATGCGACGCCGCATGCCACCGGAGAAGCCCTTGACCGGTCGGTTCTGCGCCTCTGTGAGGTCGAAGAGCTCGATCAATTCTGTGGCCCTGGCTCGGGACTGCTTCGCACCGAGGTGGTAGAGCCGCCCCACCATGTCGAGGTTCTCGAACCCGGTCAGGTTCTCGTCGACCGCCGCGTACTGACCGGAGACGCCGATGATCGGCCGGATGCGCTCGGGGTGTTTCGCCACATCGACACCCCCGATCATCGCAACGCCGGAATCCGGCCTGATCAGCGTCGTGAGCACCTTCACGGTGGTCGTCTTGCCTGCGCCGTTCGGCCCGAGCAACGCCGTGATGGTGCCCTGCGGTACGGAGAGAGTCAGGCCGTCGAGAGCATGAACGGGCGGCGCGCCCCGTGGCGTGTAGACCTTCTCAAGGTTCTCTGCCGTGATGTACGTCATGCCGAGACGATAACCACAGCCTCCGACATTCGCAAGGAACACTCACAATCACGATGAGATGTTCACTGCGAAAACGTCACCGCGCAACTTTTGGCATGCGTACAATCGGGGCGGGTGAGCGTTGATCTGACAGAGAGGGTCAGTCGCCCAGGTTGCGTTGCGTTCCCATCGCCCTGTCGGCCTCGCGCTTGTCCTGCCGCTCGCGCAGCGTCTGGCGCTTGTCATACTCCCGCTTGCCCTTCGCCACCGCGAGTTCGACTTTCGCCCGACCGTCGCTGAAGTAGAGCCGCAGGGGAACGAGGGTGTACCCGCCCTCTTTGACCTTGTTGTGGATCTTCAGGATCTGCGCCTTGTGCAACAGCATCTTGCGCTTACGGCGCGGCGGGTGGTTGTTCCAGCTGCCCTGGTTGAATTCCGGGATGTGCACAGCATCGAGCCACGCCTCTCCGCCGTCGATGTAGCCGTAGCCGTCGACGAGGGATGCCCGGCCGGCCCGCAACGACTTGACCTCGGTGCCCGTGAGCACGAGCCCCGCTTCATAGGTGTCTTCGATGGTGTAGTCGTGGCGCGCCTTGCGGTTGGTCGCGACGACCTTCTCTCCGCGTTCGCGTGGCACGATGACTCCTGGCTCTGGTGGTGGTGTTGCTGGCAGCCCACCAGTCTATCCGATTGTGCGGGTTAGCTAGACCTTGAGGTACCGCGTGATGGCGAACTTCGCCGAGATGGCCGCCAGGACCACCCCGAGCACGAGCAGGATGGGAGCAACGATCACCAGGGCATCCTGGACCGTGACGAAGGCGGTGAGCGGCAGGTTCTTCTGCAGGTACCCCTCGACGAAGAAGTGCACGATCGCCCACACCGTCGCGCCTGCGAGCACTGAACCCACCACAGCTGCGATGACGCCTTCAAGAATGAAGGGCGTCTGGATGAACCTGTTCGACGCGCCCACGAGCCTCATGATGCCGATCTCCCGACGCCGTGAGAACGCGGAGAGCCTGATGGTGGTGGCGATGAGCAGCACCGCGGCGACGAGCATGAGGGCAGCGATGCCGATTGCCGTGTAGCTCGCCGCGTTGAGTATCGAGAAGATCTGCTCGAGATAACTTCGCTGGTCGACCACTGAGTCGACCCCGGGAGCCGTCGTCAGGCTCTCGACCAGAACCTCTGACTGTTGGGGGTCGACCATGTTGATCCAGAACGTCTGGTTCAGCAGATCGGCGGTGACGTACCGGGCGACGTCATTTCCCGCGAACTGCGCCTTGAATTTCTCGTAGGCCTGCTCGTGGTTCTCGAAGTCGTAGGTCTTGATGAAGGGCGCGAGCGTCGAGCCTTTGAGTTGGGCGTCGACGGCGGCGATCTGATCGGGAGTGGCCTCACCGTTGGCGCAGTTGGCACTGCTGGAGGTCGCAGTGCACATATAGACCGCGACCTGGGCCTTGTCGTACCAGTAGCCCTTCATCTGGCCGATCTGCATCTGCAGCAGGATGGCGGCACCGACGAAGGTCAGCGAGATGAAGGTCACGAGGACAACCGAGACGACCATGGACATGTTGCGGCGGAGGCCCGTGCCGACCTCACCGAGGATCAGTGCGAGTCTCACGAGGTGGGCCCCACCTTCTGGTCGGCGGTCGGGTCATGCCTGTCGCCCGGGGCACGCAGCCCGAGCTTCTCGGCGAGGCTCAGTGAGGCCGTCGCCAGGTCGTCTTCTGGCGCCGTGCCGGATACTGCGGAGTCTGGCTCGGGTGATTCACCACCGTGAGCGTCGGAGGACGGATCATCGACACCTCCTGACCGCGAGGCCGGGTCTTCTGCGGCGGGATGACCCGGTGACGGGGAAATGGTGGATGCAGACACCACGGGCACCCGCGGAACAACAGGAACGGCGCGTGACGGTGTCGCCGATGGCACCGGAGTGGCTGTGACCCCACCGATGAAGGCCGGCACGGCTGCCGCAGGCATCGAGGTGGTGGCAGGCGCCGAGGTGGTGGCAGACGTCGAGGCTGCGGCAGACGTCGAGGTGGCGGCAGACGTCGAGGCTGCGGCAGGCATCGAGGTGGTGGCAGCAGGTGCAGCAGCACGCGCATCGGCGGCGGTCGACAGGGAGGCGACCGGTGCAGGCGCGACGAGCGGCATCACGGGCCGGTCGATGGCTCCGGTGGCCTGCATACGCAGCGACAGCGGGTCTGGACGGGTGATCTCTGCGGTCATTCCGCTGTCTTGGAGGCTGATCTCGGTGATCTTGCCGTAGCCGCCCTGGCGCTCATCGCGGACGACCTGCCCGCTGACCAGTTCGACAACCCGGCGCTGCATCTGGTCGACGATGGCGTTGTCGTGCGTGGCCATGATGATCGTCGTTCCTCCCGCATTGATGCGGTCGAGCACGTTCATGATGCCAGCGCTTGTGACCGGGTCGAGGTTGCCCGTCGGCTCGTCGGCGAGCAGGATGGCGGGCTTGTTCACCACGGCGCGGGCGATGGCCACCCGCTGCTGCTCCCCACCGGAGAGCTCGTGCGGAAGCCGGCCGGCCTTCTCAGCGAGCCCGACCATCGCGAGCACGTCTGGCACGGCCTCCTGGATGAACCCCCGGGATTTGCCGATGACCTGAAGGGTGAACGCAACGTTGTCGAACACGTTCTTGTTGGGCAGTAGCCGGAAGTCCTGGAAGACCACCCCGAGGTTGCGCCTGAAGTAGGGCACCTTGCGGGAGGAGATCGACCCCAGATCCTGCCCGAGCACGTGGATGCTGCCGCTGGACGGCCTGTCTTCCTTCAGCACGAGGCGCAGGAAACTGGACTTACCCGACCCTGACGCGCCGACGAGAAAAACGAACTCACCCCGAAGAATCTCGAGGTCGATCGTGTTGAGCGCCGGCTTTGCCGTGCCCTTGTACATCTTGGATACCTGGTCAAATCGAATCATGATCGAGTCGAGCCTAAGCAGGATGCCCCACATCGGGCCTGAGCGACGCGCCCAACAGCGAAGGCTTGGAGAACCCTGTGCGGCAGCAGAGCGCCTAGTGCGCCGCGCTCAAAGCGAGCGCCCGTTCAGGGCGCACGCCGCGCTCGCTTACTCGATCTTGCGCTTGCGCCAGCGGATGCCCGCGGAGATGAACCCGTCGATGTCTCCGTCGAACACGTGCGAGGGGTTGCCCTCCTCGTAGTCCGTGCGAAGGTCTTTCACCATCTGGTACGGCGCGAGCACATAGCTGCGCATCTGGTCGCCCCAGCTCGCCGTGATGTTTCCGGCGAGCTCCTTCTTGGTCGCGTTCTCCTGTTCGCGCTGCAGAAGCAACAGCCGTGACTGCAGAACGCGAAGCGCTGCGGCGCGGTTCTGGATCTGGCTCTTCTCGTTCTGGCAGCTCACCACGATGCCCGTCGGCAAGTGGGTGATGCGGACCGCGGAGTCCGTCGTGTTCACCGACTGGCCGCCTGGCCCGGATGACCGGAAGACGTCGACGCGGATGTCGGTCTCCGGCACCTCGACCACCTCGGTCTGTTCGATCAGCGGCACCACCTCGACGGCCGCAAAGCTGGTCTGGCGCTTGCCCGCCGAGTTGAAGGGGCTCATGCGCACCAGCCGGTGCGTACCCGCCTCGACCGAGAGTGTTCCGAAGGCGTATGGCGAGTCGATCTCGAAGGTCGCGCTCTTGATGCCCGCCTCCTCGGCGTAGCTGGTGTCGAGAACGGTCGCCTTGTGGCCGTGCTGCTCGGCCCAGCGCAGGTACATGCGCATGAGCATCTCCGCGAAGTCCGCGGCGTCGACTCCCCCAGCCCCCGCACGAATCGTCACAACGGCTGCACGAGGGTCGTATTCCCCGTTCAGCAGGGTCTGCACCTCGAGTTCGCCCAACACCTTCTGGAGGCTGACAAGCTCGGCCCTGGCCTCGGTCGCCGACTCCTCGTCGGATTCGTCATTGGCGAGCTCGACCATGATCTCGAGGTCGTCGAGTCGCGATTCGATGCTCACGATCTTCGCAAGCTCGGCCTGCCGGTGCGAGAGGGCGCTCGTGACCTTCTGCGCCTTCTCGGTGTCGTTCCACAGGTCGGGAACCCCCGCCTGCTCGCTCAGCTCGGCGATCTGCTCACGAAGGCTGTCGACGTCGACCACCGACCTGATGTCACCGAAGGTCGAACGAAGGGCGGCGATCTGCTCAGAGAGGTCGAGTTCTAACACGGTCACCCAGCCTACCCGCGACTACTGGTCGCCAGCCGCGTAAACTCCTTAACTGATGTGTACTATCGCCGAGACTTCCCTGTGCCCTCGGCGATCGTCAACCGGCGAAGGGCTCGTGTGACAATCGCCGAATCCGATTTCTCCTTCCGGCAGATAGCCCTGCCGGCGTTGTTGCCGTCGCTGTTGTTCGCGATCGGCGAGGGTGCGATCATCCCGCTCATCCCCGCTCTGGCCAGCAACCTCGGGGCCAGTCTCGCCGTCGCCGGATTCATCGCGGGCATGACGATGCTCGGGCAGCTGGTGGGAGACATCCCGAGTGGCTGGGTGGTCAGCCGAATCGGTGAGCGCCGCGCAATGATCTACGCCGCCGCCCTCGCGATCCTCGCGGTCGTGCTGTGTCTGCTGGCCGACAGCCCCGTGGTGTTCGGTGTCGGCATCTTCTTTCTCGGGCTGGCAGCCGCGATCTTCTCGCTGGCCCGCCATGCCTTCCTCACGACCTTCGTGCCCAAGCCCTACCGGGCACGGGCTCTGTCGACCCTGGGCGGCACCTTCCGTGCCGGCTGGTTCATCGGGCCGTTCCTCGGGGCGGGCCTCATCGCTGTGACGGGCGTCTCGCAGTCGGTCTTCTGGATCCAAGGCGTCTGTGCCGTCGCGATCATCGTGCTGCTCATCGTCGTGCCTGACCCGATCGAGAAACTCAGCCTCCCCGACGTGGGCGGTGAGTGCATCGCCGAAGAGTCCTCTGGTCTTGTGAAGACGCTCTGGGGGTACAGAGGGCTTCTGGCGCGCATCGGCAGTGGTGTGGCCCTCGTCATGGGTCTGAGGGCGGCACGGATGATCATCCTGCCGCTCTGGGCCGTGAGCCTCGGGCTCAGCGAGAGCAGCACGGCGCTGATCATCGGCGTCGGCGGCGCCCTGGACTTCGCCCTCTTCTACACCAGCGGCCAGATCATGGACAGGTTCGGGCGGCTCTTCAGTGTCATTCCGTCGATGCTGGGGATGGGCGTCGCGCTCATCACCCTCTCGCTGACGCACGACCTGCCTGCGGCACTCATCTGGTTCATTGTGCTCACGATCGTGCTGGGCATTTCGAACGGCATCGGCAGCGGAATCGTCATGACCCTCGGCGCCGACCTCGCGCCACCCGATGACCCTGCGCCGTTCCTCGGTGCGTTCCGCTTCACGGGCGACCTCGGTACGGCCGGTGCGCCCTTGGTGATCTCGCTCGTCGTTGCCGTCGCCTCGCTGCCACTGGCTGCCGCTGTTCTCGGACTTCTCGGGTTCGTGGGGGCAGGAGTGCTGCTCCGGTACGTACCGCGTTATGCCCCGGGAGGCGATCCCCGCGACGGCCCTCGCAAGGGGCCCCGAAACGGCCGCCGGATGCTCGCCCCCACACCCCCCGAATAACCCGCAGGCTCGCAGGGCCCGCACCAACACAGTCCCCCCGTGAACGCACCCATTACACTGGGGGTGTTCTCCGCGGGAGTGGTGAAATTGGTATACACGCAGGTTTTAGGTACCTGTGCTTTCGAGCGTGAGGGTTCAAGTCCCTTCTCCCGCACGCGCCACAGGCTGCGTCGATTCCTCCGGCGCAGGCACTGACCAACCGGCCGCACGACGACTGGAGTTTGACGTTGCACACCGCACTCATACCGTTTCTCGACCCCACGACGCTGATCAACGCGTTCGGCCCCTGGGCGCTGCTCGGCATCTGCTTCATCATCTTCGCTGAAACCGGGCTCCTGGTCGGATTCGTGCTTCCTGGCGACACGCTGCTCTTCTTCACCGGGCTGCTCACCTTCACCGGAACGATCGGCGTCCCGATCTACTTCGTGGCCCCCGCCATCGCCCTCGCGGCATTCATCGGTGGTGAGGCCGGGTACCTGATCGGCCGCAAGGCAGGTCCACGCATCTTCGAACGCAAGGAATCCGGGTTCTTCAGCATCAAGAACGTCGAACGCACGAATGCGTTCTTCGAACGGTTCGGCGGCTTTGCCGTCGTCATCGCACGATTCGTGCCGGTCGTGCGCACCTTCGCCCCGGTCGCTGCCGGCGTCGGGCGCATGGACTACCGCAAGTACAGCCTCTACAACGCGATCGGTGCCATCATCTGGGGTGGCGGATTCGTCATGCTCGGGTACTTCCTCGGCCAGATCCCGGTTGTCGCCGACTTCACCGCGAAGTACATCGATGTCGTGTTGCTCGCCGTTGTCGTGATCACGCTGGTCCCCACCGTTCTGCACACTGTCATGTCGGCCCGCAAGTCGAAGAAGCTGGCCTCTGCTGCCGACGCAGACGCCGTCGAGGCCACCGGGGCAGCCGAAGAACTGCTGCTCGACCCCGAGGTCTTCAACCGCCGGCCAGGCAAGGGACACGCCGCCGACTGAGTTCAACGCTTGGCGATCATCCTGCCCAGCGAGTGACTACCGCTCCCGGTTGCGGGAAGTGGCTCAGCGATGCTGCCCGGGTTCGTGCCCCGCGTGCTCAGCCGGTTCGAGCTGGAAGGTCGAGTGCTCCACGTCGAAGTGCTCGGCGAGGCACTCGGAGAGCTGGTCGAGCACCGCTCCCGTCGTGCCGTCGACGAAGACGCTGCTGTCGACGACCACGTGCGCCGAGAAGACCGGCTCCCCCGACGTGATGGCCCACACGTGCACGTCGTGAACCTCGAGCACGCCGGGGGTCCGCAGGATGTGGTCGCGGATCTGCTGCACGTCGGTCTCCCGGGGAACCGACTGCACGAGAACGCCGACCACGTCTCGGATCAGTACGAAGGCGCGCGGCACGATCATCGCAGCGATGGCAAGAGAGGCAAGAGCGTCAGCGGCGACGAATCCCGTGGTGAGGATCACGATGGCGGCAACGATCACAGCCAGGGACCCGAGCGTGTCGCCGAGCACCTCGAGGTACGCTCCCCGCATGTTGTAGGACTTCGTATCGCCACCGCGCAACACCAGCAGCGCCGACACGTTGGCAACGAGCCCGACACCCGCGATGACCAGCATCGTGCCGCCCTGCACGTGATCAGTGCCGGGGTTCAGGAGCCGGGTCACCCCCTCAACGGCGACGTAGACCGCAACACCGACAAGAATCACTCCGTTGAGCAACGCCGCAAGCACCTCTGCGCGCTGGAAGCCGAACGTGTGCCGGTCTGACGCTGGGCGCAGCGCGATGATCGAGGCGATGAGGGCGATGATGAGCCCGAACAGGTCGGAGAGCATGTGCCCGGCATCGGCGAGCAGGGCCAGCGAGCCGCTGACGATCGCGCCACCGACCTCGAGGATGAGCACGACGGAGACGATCGCGATCGCTATGCCGAGACGTGCACGGTTGGTGGAGCCGCTTGCGTGGCTGTGCCCTGCTTCGTGCCCACTCATTCTCGTGCCAGACCTCGCTCGTCGATGTGACGCCTCTGAGACAAGAGTCACGGCCCCAGACTAGGCAGGCGGAGCCGAATTGGCCAGCGCGCCGAACCGGGTCGCTCTAGTTGGGAATGACGCTCATTCTCAGTAGCGGGATCAGGTTCTCGAATGCCAGTGCCCTGTGGCTCCGGGCGTTCTTCTCCTCGGCCGTCAACTCGGCAGCCGTGACGCTGAGACCCTCGGGAACGAAGATGGGGTCGTAGCCGAAGCCGTTCGCGCCACGGGAGCTGCGGACCAGGGAGCCACGCCAGAGGCCCGTCGCGACGCGCTCGACGGGTTCAGCATCCGGTACGCCGTGTTCGACCTGTGAGCCGTGCTCATTGATCTGTGAGCTGTGTACGCCCGCAGGGACGACAAGCGCAATCGTGCAGGCGAAGGCAGCGCCCCGGTCTTCATCGTGGAGGTCGGCCAACTGGTCCAGGAGAAGGTCACGGTTCGCCACGTCTCCCTTGCCGTGGCCTGCCCAGCGGGCCGAGAAGATGCCGGGCGCACCCCCAAGGACGTCTACGCACAGTCCCGAGTCGTCGGCCAGGGCGGGCAGCCCGGTGTGCACAGCGGCAGCCCTGGCCTTGATCAGGGCATTGGCGGCAAAGGTCACCCCGTCTTCGACCGGCTCCGGGCCGTCGTAACGCACGATCTCGAGCTCAGGCAGCCGTGCACCGAGGATCTTCTGGAACTCGTCGACCTTGTGCTGGTTGTGGGTGGCCAGAACGATACGCACGCTCACTGTCGGTTCTCGCTCAGGCTTCGGATCCGAGAGCGAGCAGCTGCAGCCGCTCGAGTTCTGCGGTGCCGACGAGCGCGAGATCGAGCAGGGAATTCAGCTCTGACCGGTCGAACGGAGCACCTTCAGCCGTGCCCTGCACCTCGACGAAGAGCCCCCTGCCGGTGACGACGACGTTCATGTCGGTTTCGGCCCGAACGTCTTCGACGTAGGCCAGATCGAGCATCGGAGTGCCGTCGATGATGCCGACGGACACCGCAGACACGCTGTCGATCAAGGGCTTCGACTTCTGGCCGATGAACTTCTTCTCGCGGGCCCACTCGATTGCGTCGACCAGGGCGACATAGGCGCCCGTGATGGCCGCTGTGCGAGTGCCTCCGTCGGCCTGGAGGACATCGCAGTCGATCACGATCGTGTTCTCACCCAGTGCCTTCATGTCGACGACGGCTCGCAGCGAGCGCCCGATGAGTCGCGAGATCTCGTGTGTGCGCCCGCCGATCTTCCCCTTCACGGCCTCGCGGTCCATACGGCTGTTGGTGGAGCGCGGCAGCATGGCGTATTCCGCTGTGACCCAGCCCTTGCCCTTGCCCGACATCCAGCGGGGAACGCCGTTCGTGAACGAAGCAGTGCAGAGCACTTTCGTGTTGCCGAACGAGATGAGGGCGGATCCCTCCGCCTGAGTGCTCCAGCCCCGCTCGATGGTGACGTTCCGGAGGTCTGCGACAGCACGGCCGTCGTGGCGCACCAGGGGTGCAGATGAGGTGTCGGTCATGAGTTCTTCTCCAGGGTGCGAGCAGGGTCGGGGTGGGGGGCGAATCAGCGGGTCGGCGCTAGGCCGGCGGTGTGGCGAACAAGGGCGGAAGCGAGATCACGCCGGTCTCCACGAGATCGACAGCAGACACTTCCGGCCCGAGAAAGCGGTGCGCAAGTCGGAGGAACTCGTCAGCGCTCTCGCCCGTTGCTTCATAGCGGTAGCTTGGTTCGCCGGGCGCCACGCGCTGGATGCCCTGCTCCACAAGCTCGCGATAGACATCGTTGGCCGTCTCGGTGTCGCTGGAGACCAGTGTGACGCCGGCTCCCATCACCACGCGGATGGCACCCTTCAAAAAGGGGTAATGGGTGCATCCGAGCACCACTGTGTCGACCCCCGCCCGCTTCAGGGGTGCGAGGTACTCGGCAGCGACAGCCAGAAGCTCGGGGCTCGACGTGTCGCCTGCTTCGACGAAGTCGACGAACCGGGGGCATGCCTGTGTCACCAGCTCGAGGTGCGGCGCCGCCGCGAAGGCATCGTTGTAGGCGCGTGAATTGATCGTGCCGACCGTGCCGATGACACCGACCCTGTTGTTGCGCGTGGCAGTGACCGCGGCACGGACTGCGGGCTGGATCACCTCGATCACCGGCACCGAGTACCGCTCCCGCGCGTCGCGGAGCATGGCGGCCGACGCCGTATTGCAGGCGATCACGAGCATCTTGACACCCTGGGCGACCAGATCGTCGAGAACAGCCAGCGCGAACTGCCGCACTTCGGCCAGGGGCCGCGGCCCGTACGGCGAATGGGCGGTATCCCCCACATAGAGAAGCGATTCCCTGGGCAGCTGGTCCCTGATCGATCGGGCAACGGTGAGCCCGCCGACCCCGGAATCGAAGATGCCAATGGGTGCGTCGCTCACAGCCACACAGCCTACCTTCCCTTCCTCCAAGCGGGGGGCGCGCGCAGACCGACTCGGCCGTTCGATGGTTTCTGGCGCTCACCCGGCGCACACTCCGACCGGCCACCCCGGGCCAGTAGGCTTCGATGGTGGGTACTTCGACAGCACTTCTCACCGACCGTTACGAACTGACGATGCTCGATGCGGCCCTGCGCGACGGCACTGCGCACCGCCGCAGCCTGTTCGAGGTCTTTGCCCGCACCCTCCCCCACGACCGTCGCTATGGCGTCGTGGCCGGGACAGGCCGCGTGCTCGAACTCATCCGGGATTTCCGCTTCGGCGAACCTGAACTCCAGTGGCTCGCCGACAACAACATCGTGGGTGCGCACACACTCGAGTGGTTGGCTGGGTACCGTTTCAGGGGCACGATCACCGGGTACCTCGAGGGTGAACTGTACTTCCCCGGGTCACCGATCCTGACGGTCGAGTCGTCGTTCGCCGAGGGCGTGATCCTCGAAACCATGATCCTGAGCGTGTTCAACTACGACTCCTCCGTTGCGAGTGCTGCTGCCCGAATGGTCTCCGCAGCCCATGGCCGCCCGCTCGCAGAGATGGGTTCACGTCGCACAGGCGAACACTCGGCCGTGGCGGCAGCGCGGGCCGCGTACATTGCCGGATTCCAGGCCACGTCGAACCTCGAGGCCGGCCGAACGTGGGGCATTCCCACGATGGGAACCGCCGCCCACGCCTTCACCCTCCTCCACGACACCGAAGAGCAGGCCTTCCGGTCGCAAGTGAGCACCATGGGGCCAGGCACGACGCTGTTGATCGACACCTATGACGTCGCCGCGGGCGCCGAACTCGCCGTCGCCGTCGCAGGTCCTGAGCTTGGAGCAGTACGCCTGGACTCCGGAGACCTTCCGGCCCTTGTTGCATCGGTGCGGGCCAGGCTCGATGCTCTCGGCAACACCACTACGAAGATCACCGTCACCAACGACCTTGACGAGTACACCATCGCTGCTCTCGCGGCATCGCCGGTGGATTCGTACGGAGTGGGCACGTCGCTCGTCACAGGCTCCGGCTCGGTCGCCGCCGGCATGGTCTACAAGCTCGTCGCCCACACCGACGATTCCGGCCGATGGATTCCCGTGGCCAAACGCTCGGCAAACAAGGCCACTGTCGGCGGCCGCAAGGTCGCGTTCCGTCGGCTTGGGCACGACGGAACGGCCACGGCCGAGGTGCTCTACGTGGGCACCGCTTCACCGGGTTCATCTCCGACGGGTTCATCTCCGACGGGTTCAACCACGGCGGGCTCATCTCCGACGATCACCGCTGCGGGCCGCCAACTGACCCAGACCTTGGTGACCGACGGCCAGATCGACGACTCGTTCACCGGTGCCACGGGCGTGAGTCGCGCACGCGAATATCATGCTGCTGCCATCGCAGAACTGCCGGAGCAGGGACTGCGTCTCGCCAGGGGCGGAGAGCCGATCATCCCGACCGAGTATGTGGGCTGAGCGTCTCTGAACTGGGCTGCAGCTCAGTCGTTCTGCATCTTCTCGTAGATCTCTTTGCAGGTGGGGCAGACGGGGAACTTCTCGGGGTCGCGACCCGGGATCCATTTCTTGCCACAGAGGGCCTTCACCGGTTTGCCCGTGAGAGCGGACTCGAGGATCTTGTCTTTCTGCACGTAGTGGGAGAAGCGTTCGTGGTCGCCCGGCTCCATCTGCTCGGTGGCGAGCAGCTCTTCGAGCTCCCGGTCGAGCGTTGCCGTGCCGCCGCCGTCGGGGAGAGCACCCGGCTCGGAGAGTGACATGAAGAACGAAGAATCCATGTGAAAATTCTAACCGCGTGTTGTCAGCCTCGGAGCGTTGTCGCCAAGATTTCTGGTCCCCGGCGGTTGAAGAGCGCTCCGCCCCCGAGGGTGCCGACGATGAACACAAGCAGTCCGACGCCGACTCCCGACCACAACGAACTCCAGCGCGCTTCGCTGTCACCGAAGTCGGCGGCGACGGCGTAGGCGATGCTCGGTAGGGTCAGCGCCAGGGTACCGACGACGACAGCGACCTGAACGAACACCGACGTCGATCCTGTCGACTGGGGCTGCGTGAACGGGCTGTCCCCGGGGCGCGTTGCCGCATACGGAAAACGCGCGGAGATCAGATTGCCAAGCCCCAGGGTCGAAAGCAGAACACAGGTGCTCACACCGAGGACGGAGGGCAACGCCGCACTGTTGTTGGCCAGAAGCACCGTCACCACCGAACCGATCCCGATGAGGGGAATTCCGATCAGGATCACGGGGGTGACCCGGCCGAGCCGGTCGGCCACTCCGCGCCGACCCGAGACGATGTGCAGCCAGACGGCCGAGTTGTCGAGCGAGATGTCGTTGTGCACCATGAATGCGAGAAAGAGGCACATGACCGGCAAGGGAATGAGTGCGTAGGACGACAAGGGGAACGAGACCAGCACAAGCGGCACAGCCATGACGATCGGAACGACCGGAACGATGAGCAGCGGGACCCAGTAGCGCGGATCGCGCGACCAGTAGGTGAGGCTCCGGGCAGCGATAGTCGCAGACGGGGTGGAGGGAAGGCGCCCGAACCACCCGAGGGCACTCGGCTCCGAAGACTCGTCTTCGCGCCTGGTCGACGTGAGCATGGTCGCTGAGAGAAGCTGCCACGCCGCCCACAGAACAGCAACGGTGGCCGCTGCAATGACGAACGAGACGAATGCTCCGGCTCCGTCGCCCGCGGCCAGGGCAGCAGGGATCGACCACGCCGCACCCAATGGTGTCACGCCCAGGATTCCGGCGAGTCGCTGGGCCCAGGTTGCCCCTTCTGTACCCCAGTTGATGCTCAGCAGGAGCACCGCGGCCGGCGCCAGAATAACGATGACGAAGACGCCGACGGTTCCGGCCACCTCGCGTGCGCGTCTGCTCGACAGGAAGTACGCGGCAAGCGACGACGACAGCCTTCCGAACAGTACACACGTCGCCAGGCCCAGGACTCCAGCCATCAGCGCGACGATCGCGACACCGGCGTTCTGGGACCAGGCCACCACCGTGGACAGCATGAAAAGAGCAGCCGCGACTACAGGAAGGGCGACGATCGAACTGGCGACCAATGCGAAGGCCAACGATCGGGGGGCAAAGCCGAACACGGCAAACCGCCTCGGATCCATAGCATCACTCCGCTGGAAGAGCATCGGAACGAGAAAGAAAGCGGCAACCACAGCAGAACCCGAGAGCACAACGGCGGTTCTGACAGTCGACGACGGCTCGGCGGCCAGATTTACGATGCGCAGGCACACTGAAACGAGTGCGATCGTTGCCAGAAGAAGGCCGACAGTCACACCGACGGCACGACGTCTCGTTCCGCTGAAGATATTCGAGAGGAGGGCAAGCCTCAGTCGAATGAGCTGAGCAACCATTCCATGCCTTCAACTGCTTTGTGGCCTCCGGCCAGTTCGATGAACCGGTCTTCGAGCGTCGAGCCTGCACTGACCTCCTCCACGGTACCGCTGGAGAGAACCCGACCGTGAACGATGATCGCGACCCCGTCACAGACGCGTTCGATCATGTCCATACTGTGACTGGAGAGCACGACGGTGCCACCCTTGTGAACGTACCGCTTGAGAATGTCGGTGACGATATCGGCAGAAACCGGATCGACGGCTTCGAAAGGTTCGTCGAGGACGAGCATGCTGGGAGAGTGGATCATCGATGCTGCGAGTGCGAGTTTCTTCGTCATACCCGCCGAATAGTCCGACACAAGCCGCCCCAGCGCATCCTGGATTCCGAAGGCCTCTGCCAGTTCTTCACTGCGTTCTTTCACCTCCCGGGCTTTCAACCCGCGCAGGGAGCCGGAATAGTGCAGCAGCTGGCGACCGGTCAGCCGATCGAAGAGACGCAGTTTGTCGGGCAGCACACCGATCATCTTCTTCGCCCCGGCAGAGTCCTTCCAGACATCCAGGCCGTTGACGACGATCGACCCCTCATCCGGTCGAACAAGCCCGGTGATCATCGACAATGTGGTGGTCTTCCCGGCACCGTTCGGCCCGACGATGCCGTAGAACGCTCCCCGCCGGACGTGCAGGTCGATACCGTCCACGGCGATCGTCGACCCGAAACGCTTCACCACGCCAGTCAGGGAGAGCACACTGTCGTCGATCGCCTCAGCTGAACTGTTCGGGAGTTCGGAAGTCCACATCTCGTCGCGCTCCTGAAACCGGATGACCTGGTCGATGCGCTCGGCTGAACGCAGTTCAGCAACTTCTGCGGCCACGAACGCGGTCTCGATCGCTTCGACGACATCAACGGGGTCGACCGTGTCACCCGTGTCGGCCACACCCTCCGTGTCGACAGCAAGGCTGGCCCCCCTGTGCGCTGGGTCGGCACTGTGCACTGCGTCGACACTGTGCACTGCGTCGACTCCGTGCACGGCGTCGACCTCATCGCCCGGCTCGTCGGGATCGTGCGCGTCGTTCGACTCATCCGGGTCGGCGTACATCGTGACCAGGACCGCGGCGGTCACGGGCGCCTCCGGCGACTGCTCGACTGGTTCCAGCGGAGCGGTAACGCGCCGTTCGACGCTTTCGGATTCGACAATCTGCTGTGCCAGCAACTCCTGTGCTGGCAGCTCCTGTGCTGGCAGCTCCTGTGCTGGAGTCTCCTTCACCGGCGTGGTTCGCTCTCCGGCCTTCCGGACAGGCGCCTTCTGGGCGGGTGTACGCGGGGCGGCTGTACGAGGGGCGGGTGTACGCGGAGCAGGTGTACGCGGAGCAGGTGTACGCGCGGCAGGGCGGCGGGGCGCCTGTGGTCTTCTGGCTGGAGCCGGCGACTCCGTGCTGGTGGTATCGGCTTCTGCGGTCGAAGCGGCTGCAGGCTTGCGGGTGGGCGCTGGCTTCTGCGTGTTCTTGGGAGCAGTCTTCGGCCGGGCCGGCGCCCTCCGTGCCGGAGTACTCGAGCCGGTCACCCGCGCTGGCGATGTGCGCTGTTCGACCGTGCCTGATCCGTCAGCGTCGAATTCTGCAGACCCAGCGGTGACCTCATCGGGCGCGCTGACAGCTGTGCCGTCATCGGGGGAGAAGTCAGAAGCTGAACTCACTACACCAACCTATCAATCCCTGTGTTGCCCCGTGAATGCTGCCTGGCGAACGTTGTGTGTCGCGACGACTCGTGCATGTATATCACAGTGGATCGCGACGGCGCTGTGCCCTGCCATCGCTCGGCGGGCCCCCGTACAATTGACCGCTCGAGACGCCGAAGGCGTAATGCCAATGACGCAGTGGCCGATGACACCAGGGCCAATGATGCAGTGGAGAGAAGTTGATGAGCGACAGCACGTCCGACGATCACCCCGGAACCCAGGCACACTCGCCGTCGCAGCCCGGTTCCCAGGCCATCAGAGGCTTAGACAGGGTGCTGAGCATCCATCGCCCGGTTGTGCTCGCACATATCAAGGGTCTGAGGCGTCGGCATCCGGCAGCTACTCCCCAACAGCTCATCGCCATTCTCGAGAGGCACTATCTTGCTGCCGTGACCTCCGGGGGCGCAGCCGTCGGCGCCACAGCCGTGATTCCTGCCGTCGGCACGGGCGCGTCACTTGCGCTGACCGGCGTCGAGACGCTGGGGTTTCTCGAAGCGAGTGCGCTCTTCGCCCAGTCGATCACCGAAGTGCACGGCATCGCCGTGGGTGACCCCGACAGGGCGAGGGCGCTGGTGATGACTCTCATGATGGGCAGCGGTGGTGCGGATCTCGTTCAGAACCTCGCGAGGCAGGCCGGCGGGTCAGGCCTGCCTCTGACGCAGTTCTGGGGAACGCTGATCACACGCAATCTGCCCCAGGCCACGGTCGGGCCGGTTGCAGACCAGGTCAAGAAGACCTTCCTCAAGCATTTCGCGGTCTGGACCGGAGGCACCGCCATCGGCAGGATGATGCCGTTCGGCATCGGGGCCGTCATCGGGGGCGGCGGAAACCTCATGCTGGGACGCCGTGTCATCGTGCAGTCTCGCTCTGCGTTCGGCCCTGCCCCTCTGCAGTTCCCTGCGGGAACAGAGCCCACAGTCCGGATCGCGGGTCCCACAGACGACATCAACACTCCGACTACCCCAGCGAAGAGTCCGCGGGGCCGCCGGTGGCTGCCAGCGTCACCCGGGTCATTGAGGCCCTTCCGACGCCACGCCCTGGCAGAACCGTCTCCTCCACCAGAACCGTCGGCAACGGGACTTTGAACAACTCTGATCTCTTCACCATCGACGACATCGTCTGAGTCAGAGGCTCTTTCTAGAATTCTCGCCATGGCCAGAGGTGTCGAGAACCGCAACCCGCTCCCCGAGGCGGCGTACGCCGTACCCCTCCGGGTCGACCGCTCCCGCGCCCCCCAGTACACGATCACGAATGTCGGTCATGAGCGGCTGGTGGGGGTGACCTTCTGTCTCCTGGGTTCCGGAGTGATGCCGGCGTGCGAGCCACGTGTGCTCGAAGTCGGTGCATGTGCCGGCATCACTATTCGAGGGGAAGACCTGTCGAGACGAACCGTCTTGTTGGTGCGGTGGTTCCGACCGACTGGCGAAGAGTACCTGTGGCGCATGAGCTTCTGAGCCGGGCGATGCAGGCGGTCAGAGCCGCGTCGAAGACAAGGTCGAGCTTGAGGTGTCTGTAGTTGGTGCTTTAATGCATCATGCCTGTAGTCATACCGCCCGTGACGAAGCTGCGGCCTTTCGCAGCAACTGTCGATTGGCATCTTCCCGAACCCCTGTGGCACGACGCCACGATCCGACTCGACGATCGCATGTCGCCCCTCGGATCACCCATCGTGCTCTGGCAGATCGATCCGTCGTTCGATGGAGTCTCGTTCGCGGCCGCCTGGACTGGTTCTGTCGACAACACCGCCTCGCCCGGCGATGATGAACTCCATGCGCGAGTTCGAGTTGAACGGCACGATGGCCCTCGTCACGTGTGTGTGAAGATCACCGATGCCACGGGGGCGTCCTGGAGCACTGTCTTCACTCAAAGTCCACGATGAGGGTGTCTGCCGCACCCTCGATGTTCAGGAACCCCGCAATGAATCCCAAACCCCAGCTGAAATGGATGAACGGCATAACGAGGGCAAACCAGGCCCCGGTGCGAAGGTCTTCACGAACCGCGACAATGCCAGCCAGGGTCAGCACAACGACCACGTAGGCCGCCGGTGCCAGGATCAGGGCGAAGAGGATCACCGAGACGACGAAGGCGGCTCCGAGCGCCCCCGCGACGATGCCGAACAGTCCGATGGCACCGAGAATGAACCCGGCGATCGTCGCGATCACGATCGCTACAGGGAGCCTGAACCTGAGAGCACTCTCGTCCCGGAAGGCGCGAAAGAACTCCCCTCGCCAGAGGCCGTCAGCAAACAGGGCTCTGGTGAGTGCGACAGCCCTCGACGGAGGCCTGTACGAGTACACCAGTTCTGGCGTGAACCACACCGTGTTACCGGCGTCACGGAGTCTCGAATTCATCTCCCAGCTCTGACCGTGCCTGAGCTCCTCGCTGTAGAGTCCTGCGTCGATGAACATTCGCCGACGAAGGACGTGATCATTCGGCTGCCCCGTGGGGCCCTCCGCCTGGCCAGGCGAACGCAGAGGGTCGTCTGCGAGACCCAGGCGGTGCCGGAAGCCCGTGGCCACCGCCCGTTCGAACGGCGTCTCTCCGACGGGCCTGGTTCGTCCGACGAGTGCCGCTGCATCAGTCCGTGCCATTGCTTCGACTGCCACCCTCACGTAGTCGGAAGGCAGCTCACTTCGTGGATCGACCCGGATGAGAACCGCGCTCGTCGCGGCCGCGATGGCTTCGTTGAGAGCAACCGCCGGAGATGCCGATGTCGTCTCGATGACACTCAACCGCGGATCGCCAGACGCGAGAGCCCGAACGATCTCGCGTGTGCCGTCTGTGCTCGGCGCCGAGGCGATCACGACTGCGAGTTCGAGCGGATACTGCTGCGCGAAAATGCTCCTGACCGCCCGCTCGATGGTCTGTGCGTCATTTCGAACGGCGAGAACAGCCGTGACCGGAGGTATCACAGACGGGCCAGGCGAAGTCGGGCCAGGGGTGGAGTCGATCATCTATTCCGCTCGGTGGATGGGAGTGCAAACAGACCGATAGGCCCATCGCGCCATTAGCAACGATGAGCCTATCAGGTGGCCATTTGAGCCCCGGAGTGTGTATCGGTGGGCCTACCGAGTCAGCTGGCCAGCTGTCCGAGGGTGACGTTCACCGTGCTCGACTTGTCACCGCGAAGGTAGGTGACCGTAGCGGTCGCGCCTGCCGGAAGCACCCTGACCTGGGCGGTCAGATCGGTCGCATCGGTGACCGCAATGCCATCGAACGCTGTGATGACATCACCCTTCTGGATGCCTGCTGCCGCAGCAGCTCCACCGCTGGTGACGTCGGCCACCAGGGCGCCGACAACAGACTGGGACGAATCCGTCGATGCCGAAATGGATGCACCGAGAAGCCCATGGGTTGCCGAACCGGTGGCAATGATCTCATCGGAGATCCGCTTGGCGAAGTTGGCGGGAATCGAGAAGCCGACGCCGATGCTGCCCGATTGGCCCGAGGAGGAGCTCGTCGAACCGGCGCTGGCGATCGCCACGTTGATTCCGATCAACTGGCCGCTCGAGTTGAGAAGCGCCCCGCCTGAATTCCCCGGGTTGATCGCGGCATCGGTCTGGATGACGGCAAGGGAAATGGTGCTGTTCGCCGTCGACGGGGCCTGTGACTGGGAGCCACCCTGACCGGGGATGTCGAAGTTCCAGAAGTCGTAGGGGCTGCCGGTGCTGCCGGGGTTGGGCGTCGCCTGTTCTCCGGAACTCTTCGGAGCAGCTGACGATGCCACAGTGATGCTGCGGTTCAGCGAGCTCACTATTCCGTTCGTCACGGTGCCCGAGAGGCCCAGTGGTGCGCCGATCGCGATTGCGGTGTCGCCGACGTTGAGTTTCGACGAGTCTCCCCACTCGATCTTGGTCAGGCCACTGGCATCCTGCAGCTTGACGACCGCAAGATCGGCTACAGGGTCCGTGCCGACGACCTTGCCGACGTAGATCTTGCCGTCGGCAGCAGTGACGGAGATAGTCGGGCTGGCCGTCGCGCCGTCGAGGGTGACGACATGGGTATTCGTGAGCACGTAGCCGTCAGACGAGAGCACGACACCTGACCCGGTACCCGACGTGGTCGTGCCATCGGTGACCGACAGCGTGACGACCGACGGCGACGCCTTCACGGCGACGGCGGTGATGTCGTTCACGCTGCCGGGGTTGTTCACGTTGATCGTCTGGGGGCTCGACGCCTGTGTCGAACCCGAATTGTTCTGGCTGAGCTCCCACACGCTGATGCCCGCACCGGATGCGCCACCGATGAGCGCGCCGATGGCGAGCGCAGCGATCAGCGCAGCTCCACCGCGTCGTCGTGCCGGAGCCGCAGCGACAGGGCGCCCGTCTGGGCCGTAGGGTCCGCCACCGACCGGCTGGCCGAATGCGCCGTTGCCGTAGTCCGGCAGGGGCGCGGTCTGGGTGGTGCCTGTTGGCTGGGAAGGGTAGTACGGAGCCTGGCCGGCAACGGGCGCGGCAGGTGCAGCACCGCCATAGGGCGCTACGCCGGCTACCGGGGTCGAACCGTACGGAGATGCGGGCGCGACTTCGGAGCCCTGGGGAGACACCGGCGCAATCGGCGGAATCGGAATGGTGGGCTGCTCGGCGCCGAAGCCGGCTGGAAGCACGGCCGTGGTGTTGTCGGGGAGAACGCCGGTGACGTTCGTTCCAGCCGCCGCGCGATCGGCGCCTGGAGCGCCGTTCGGAATCACGTCGCCAGGGTTGCTGGTGTTCGCAGCGCTGATGCTCTCAGCGCTGGTGTTCTCAGCCCCAGTGTTCCCAGCGCGAACGTTTTCGGTGCCGTTGTTCTGAGTGCTGCCGTCGTGAGTGCTGTCGCTGTGAGTGCTGTCGTTTTCAGTGCTGTCTGACACGGGGTGCTCCTTCCAAGCAGTGCAAGCTTTCCCGGCGAACCTGAGTGTTCAATCAACGAAAGCTGAACACGTAGATGCCGTCTTGCCGGTACGCCGGCCGGCAGCGACGCTGGGAACCCAGCGATTCGTTCGATCGAGCGCGATTGCAAGCGTAATCTTCCACTCAGTCGGCTCCGACCATTCATAGGGAGTTCATGGCAAGTGTGCGCCACTCGTGCAGCCGAGCTCGACCTGGGCGGACTTACCGAGACGGGGCATCTTGTAAGTTGGTCATCATGTCGATCAGCGGTCCCTGGCAGCGCACAGCAGAAGGTGCTGGCCTCCTGTCAGCCGATGGAGCAATCCAGGCGACGATCTTCGCGGAGATGAGCGCCCTCGCCTCCGCAACGGGGGCAATCAACCTCGGGCAGGGCTTTCCCGATGAAGACGGCCCCGCCGAAGTTCTCGACGCAGCCCGACGAGCCATCGCCCAGGGCCAGAACCAGTACCCACCGGGGCGAGGTATTGCGGAACTGCGGCACGCGATCGCTGAGCACCAGAAGAGGTTCTATGGGCTCGAGCTCGATGCTGAGATGGAGGTTCTCGTCACTGCGGGCGCCACGGAGGCGCTGGCGGCGACCATCCTGAGTCTGGTCGACGACGGCGACGAGGTCGTCACGCTCGAACCCTTCTACGACGCCTACGGCGCCCTCATCTCACTCAGCCGCGGTGAACACCGAACTGTGCCGCTTCGCCTACCCGACTTTCAACCCGACCACGACGATCTCCGGCGAGCCGTCACTGACCGCACCCGCATCATCCTGATCAACAATCCGCACAATCCGACCGGGTCGGTGCTGAGCCGGGAGACCCTTGAGCTGATCGTCGAACTGGCCCACGAACACGATGCGCTCATCGTGACCGACGAGGTCTACGAGCATCTGATCTTCGACGAGCCGCACCTTCCTGTGGCGACTCTCGCCGGCGCACGGGAGCGCACGATCACGATCTCGTCTGGCGGCAAGACGTTCAACACGACCGGGTGGAAGGTCGGCTGGATCACGGCCCCTGCGAAGCTGATCACCGCGATCCTCACCGTGAAGCAGTTTCTGACCTACGTCAACGGTGCGCCGTTCCAACCCGCTATCGCCGCGGGGCTGGCGTTGCCCGATGAATTCTTCGCCGGCATCGCCGCGGACCTCCGCTCGAAGCGTGACGTGCTCTCGAGCGGACTCGTCAAGGCCGGTTTTGAGGTCTTCGACTCCCACGGCACATACTTCGTCGTCGCAGATGCCAGACCGCTCGGTTATGACGATGCCGTGCAGCTGTGCCGCGATCTGCCCGAACTCGCCGGCGTCGTCGCCGTTCCGATCTCCGCGTTCTGCCACGACGAACTCGCGGCGGAATACTCATCGCTCGTGCGATTCGCCTTCTGCAAGAAGATCGAGGTTCTCGACCGCGCAGCGGCGCAACTCGGTCGCCTCAGCCGCGAGAGGTGAGTCACGAGCGGTGAGTCACGAGCGGTGAGTCACGAGCCCTGGGCCGCTAGCCTGGGTCGCTGGCCATGCGACACCAGCCCAGCGACTCCAGCCCTACTTCACCAGCCCTACGTCACCTGCTTGGGCGAAACGGCGAACCGTCTCAGAGCCAGGGCCGGGTTCACCCGCCTGACCTCTTCGAGGTGCGCCCGCGAGAGGAAGGCCACAGCCACACCGGCCTCGGCCCCGAGCACCGCAATGGGCACTCCGGTCGGGTCGATGACCATGCTCAGTCCCACCCCGCCAGGAGCCGTGTGATCTGCAGCAGCGAGGTACACCGTGTTCTCGATGGCGCGCGCTTCGAGCAGCGTCGTCCAGTGCCGCTCCTTCGTCGGGCCAGGCACCCACTCGGCCGGCACCAGCACCAGGTCGACCCCCGCGTCCACTAGCCAGCGCGTCGACTCGGGAAACCTGAGGTCGTAACACGTCTGAAGCCCGACGGTGAAGTCCCCCACCAGAAAGGTCTCCGGATGCTCGACGGTACCCGCGCGCATCCACTCGCTCTCCTGCTGGCCGAAGGCGTCGTAGAGGTGCACTTTGCGGTAGCGCGCGACAAGCTCGCCAGACGGGTCGACAGCGACCAGAGTGTTGTAGTAGTGATTGTCATCACCGCTCTCGACGGTGCCGGCGACCACATGCACGCCCGATCGCTGCGCCAGGGCACTGAGACCCTGGACGAACGGCCCGTCGAGTGGCTGTGCTGCAGCCAGGGCGTTGGGGCCCAGCGGGGACGAGAAATGGGACGAGTATTCAGGGAAGACCACGAGCCCAGCTCCGCGGGCGACCGCGGTGGCCGCGAGCCTGCCCATCTCGTCGAGATTCGCCACGCCATCGGCACCCGGCGCGAACTGCGCCACAGCAACACCCAGGGTGACCGCGAGGTTCGACTCCACGCGTGAACGCGAAGCGACGTTCACCGCGCCGCTCCTGCAGTTGTGGCGGAGGATGTGGGTCCAGAGGCTCTCATAGCAGTTCAGCCTATGGGAGGACAGCCTCTGGGAGTGCAGCCACTGGGCAGTCACCACACCCGATTCCCCCGGACCGCCACCTGTTGACGCAACCTCTTAGAATCGAGGCATGATCTTCGACCGCATCGACCGGCTGGCGGCTGGGCGTCTGGCGGGCTTCCGCATTCCCGAGGAACAGCGCACCCACGCAAAAACCAGGCGGGCGTTCACAGCGATCACCTGGTTGCTGGCCTTCGAGTTCGTTCTGGGAACAGCCGCACTCGTCATTGCGCTCACACTCACGCTCAACGGCCAGACCGTGGCGTGGGCGGTCTGGTTCCGCGGCCTGGTCGTGCTCGGAATCACCCTGACACTGTTCTACTTCTCCTGGCGGGCGCGCGCGGGGTACTACTGGGCATATTCCCGTCTGAAACTGTTCAGTAAGATCTTTCCCGTTGTCACACTGGTGATCGCGGCCATCCCCGGCCTGTACCCACTCTGGATGATCACCGAACAGATCCTCTTCAGCCTGGTGCTCATCGGGGTTGCCGACTACCTCTCCTCGGACCACATGCGCTCGGTCTTCGTCAAACCCGAGCTCCCGGCGCGACGCTCACGACGCAGCGCACAAGGGCCGGCAGTCCTGGCTGCTTCCCCAGCCGTGGGCGAAGCGGCCAACCTCACAGCGGGGAATACCGCACAGATCTGAGTGTTTCACTCTGCATGAGCACGCAGACACTGACACAAGAGACTCACGACGAGACTGTCGCCGACGGCATCGTGCTGATCGACTTCTGGGCGGCCTGGTGCGGGCCGTGCCGCCAATTCGCCCCGGTCTTCGAGGCGACAAGCGACAAGAACGCCGACATCACCTTTGCCAAGGTCGACACCGAAGACCAGCAGGCCCTTGCCGCAAGCTACGGCATCACCTCCATCCCGACGCTCGTCGTGTACCGCGACGGAATCCCGATCTTCAGCCAGCCGGGCGCACTCCCCCAACCTGCCCTCGAGAACCTCATCGAACAGGTTCGGCAGCTCGACATGGTCGACGTCCGTAAGGAGTATGAATCCGCCCTTGCTGCTCGAGCGGCTGGGTCGAGCGACGGAGTGGATGCCTGATTCCGCCTTGCTACGGTCCACGGGCTGTTGAGGGTGTACTGGATATTCACAGCTAGTTGACTTTTTCTCAGCTATGCTTGTTTCTTCATGCTGGGAGGCTCTGCGCATGAAGAAACCTGCAAGAGTTGGAGAAATCAATGAAGATATCCTCGCGCCTGCGAACCTCAGCCAAACGCTGGGGTGCGGCGGTCGGAGTCACGGCGGTGCTGGCCGCGGGCGTTGTGGTCGCCCCGAGCGCTGCGATGGCGTCGCCGGGAGACTCCCCCACAGTCAACGCCATGGCACGTCTCTGGATCGGCGACTGGGCGACCGACGGCCCCGAATGGCAGGCCTTCGTCAAACAGCTGGCTGAAGCCAAGAAGATGGGCATCACCGGAATCTCAGTGGATGTGTGGTGGGGCAAAGTCGCGCTCTCGCCGACGAACTACACCTGGGCCTACTACGACAAGGAATTCAAGGCCATCAGCGATGCCGGCCTCAGCATCGTGCCGATCATGTCCACTCACGAGTGCGGCGGTGGCCCTGGCGACGACGGCGACTGCAAGACGAAGATCGGCATGCCGGACTTCGTGTGGGATCCGGTCAACTACGGCGGTGTCGTCGGAACACATCCCGCAGACAACTACTACCAGAGCGAGTACGGCAACGTCAGCCACGCTGCGATTGCTCCCTGGGGAATGGCCTCGACCCGCGCATTGGGCTATGTCAAAGCCTTCATGAATGCCTTCGAAGACCACTACACCTCTGGTTCGACCGACTACCGCGGAAAAGTCAGCGAGATCGCCATCAGCTCCGGCCCCACCGGCGAGCTGCGCGAACCGTCCTACGACTACCAGGATGGCGGTGTCGCGGGTTCACCCGGTCTGTTCCCGAACAGGGGCGTTCTGCAGACCTATTCGCCCGCAGCGCGGGCCTCCTTCACCCAGTGGGTGCTGGCCAAGTACGGCTCTGTTGCCGGTGCGGCCACCGCCTGGGGGATTCCGGGCCTCACCCTCGCCACCATCACCCCGCCGAACGACCACGACGGATTCTTCACTTCTGGTTCGTACCTGAAGATCCAGTACGGCAAGGATTTCACGCAGTGGAACAACGACAGCCTGGTGAACCACGGTCGCGAGATGCTGAACACGGCGATCGAAGCCTTCGACGGCGGATTCCAGGCGGTCACACTCAGCGAGAAGATCCCGGGTGTGCACTGGCAGACCATGAGCGCGAGCCCCATCACCCGGGCCCCTGAGATCGCCGCAGGCCTCATCTCGTCGAACGTCGACCTGAGTTCGGCGGCAAGTGGTCACGGGTACGATGCCATTCTCAACATGATCCACGATGCCGATGTGCACGGTGACGGCACGTCGCCGCGAACCCACCACGTGATTCTTCACTACACCGAGCTCGAGAAGCCCAACAAGCTCTGGGACGGAGGCAAGCTCGCCTACTCGGCTGCGGCAGACCAGGTCGGCTGGATCGCCGACGCGGCCTATGCGGCAGGAGTCGAAGTGAAGGGCGAGAATGCCCTGAATGGTGGCCTCTACTCAGACGGCGATGTCGACAACGACGGGTGGACGCACATTCGTGCAGCCTTCGACCGGGATTCGGTGCGGCGATTCTACGGAATCACGCTGTTGCGACTGCCAGACATTGCCAACGGTGGTTTCTCTGAAACCCTGGCGTCGAATTTCATTCGCGACTACAAGTAACGCGCACGGCGCTCAGCGCCGAAAAGCAGAAGAGAGGGTGTCTGGCCACAGTGGCCAGACACCCTCTCTTCACAGCAAGGTGGTGTGCGTACTACGCCCCGTCGACATGGCGCAGCAGCTGCAGCGGAATGAACACGCCGAGGGTGACGGCTACGAGGCCGGAGGCGAAGATGAGGGTTGCAAAGTCGGGGTACTCGAATGCGAATCCGAAGAGGAACATTCCTCCGATGAACAGAGCGAGAGAGACGACCAAAGACACGACCGTCACAACTCCCCCGGATGACTGCCGAGATTCAACGGGGCCTTTACCTAACTGTGTCATGACACCATCCTATTGCAGTCGAGTGGTTCAGTGATGACGGGCACGCATACGATTCGGGCTCACGATTCGGGCTCATGATCCACGCTCATGATTCACGTACGACAGTGCGGGGTGCTTTGTCCGGGCGCCAGCCGCGCCAGGTGGGCTGGCGCAGAATTCCGGCGGCCGTCCATTCGACGAACTCGACCTCTCCCACAAATTCGGGTCTCAACCAGCGAGCGCCCATCCGAGCTTCGCGCGGCAGGTCACCGAAGGGGCACTCGTCACTCTCCATGCCTGCAAACTTCTCGATGAGTAGATCGAGTTCTGCGTCGGAGAACCCCGTGCCGACGCGGCCGATGTACTGCAGAGTGCCGTTCGCGGCAAAGTTCCCCGCAGGAAGTCCTCTCCCGGGAAGGCCGGTCGCAGGAATGCCGAGCAGGAGTGAACCCACTCCGTTCGCCCGTCGACCGGCTCCCATCCGCCAGCCGCCGACCACGACCTCCTGTGCCCGGTGATGCTTGATCTTGATCCATGCCCGCGAGCGCCTGCCCGCGCTGTAGGTGCCGTTCACCCGCTTGGCGACGATCCCCTCGAGTCCCAGATCGACACTGCTCTGGAAGGCCGCGTCGTAGTCCCCGTCGAAGACGGGCGGCACCTGCACCCTCGAGCCAGCTGGCGCTTCCAGAAGAGTCTCCAGCAGCATCCGGCGCTCTGAGTATGGCGTCTTCAGCTGCGATGCACCGTCGACCTCGACGACGTCGAAGACGATGTAGTGCACAGCCACGGCCTTCACCGCCCGGGAGATGTCGGCCTCGCCCTGCAGGTTCATGCGCTGCTGGAGACGACCGAAGCTCGGGCGACCGGAGCCATCGAATGCGACAATCTCGCCGTCAAGCACGAGCCGGCGGCCGTTCGCCGAATCCGTGAGTGCATCGAGCAGGTCAGGGTACTTCTGGGTCAGGTCACTGCCGCTGCGACTCGAGAGTCGAACCACCGAGCTGCCTGCAGGTGAGCCGTCGGCCCCACTGTTGCGCGACACGGGAACGTCGATCGACGCCATCGCCCTGATGCCGTCCCACTTCATCTCGTAGGCCCAGTGACCCGAACTCACGTCTGCTGCCGATCCCGCTGTGGCGAGCATAGGAAAGACACTCTTCTGGCCAGTACCGTTCTGCCCGGCACCATTCTTCCCGCCGTCGTGCAACTCCCGTGCCGCTCGCAGGGCCGAATTGATGGCTGGAGCCTCGTCGTCCTCCTGCGCAGGCAGCGAAGCGTGCCGTGCTTCGCTCTGGGCGCTGTACTTCTCGCTCATCAGATGGATCAGCCAATTGTCGGCGTTGTCACCTCTGCCTGTGTGGATCAGCGCGAATTTTCGATCGCCACCCAGACCTCCCTCCCTGGTGCCATGGAGCGTGGCGATGATCTCTTTTCCTGGTCTCCACTTCTCGAGGTCGTAGGTGCCCTCGTCCCAGATCTCGACGGTGCCTGCGCCATATTCCCCGCGCGGAATACTCCCCTCGAACGAGCCGTATTCGAGGGGATGGTCTTCTGTCTGCACGGCGAGGTGATTCTGATGCCCGTCTGTGGGCGGCCCCTTCGGAATGGCCCACGACACGAGCACGCCATCGCGCTCGAGCCGGAAGTCGAAGTGCAGACGCCGCGCAGCGTGCTTCTGGATCACGAAGGTGTTGCCGTCGCCCGGCTCGGGGGGAGTATCCGGAACCGGCTCTGGAGTCTTCGTTCGATCGCGTTTTGACCGGTAGATGTGAAGCGCATCGCGCTCTGGCGCGGAAGCTGCCCCAGCGTCACCCACATGGTCAGCGTCACCCACATGGTCAGCGTCACCCACATGGTCAGCGTCACCCACATGGTCAGCGTCACCCACATGGTCAGCGTCACCCACATGGTCAGCGTCGAGGATGACCGCGAGCGGGTCGCCGCGCCGCTTCACCCGTGTGAGCACCTCGCTGTACTCGAGCTGGGCGAGTTTTGGCGAAGCCAGCTCGCGCCAGGTACGCGGTGCGGCGACGGTGGGGTGTTCCCGCCCCCTCAGCGAATAGGGCGCGACCGTCGTCTTGGCTCTGCTGTTCTGGCTCCAGTCGACCAGCACCTTGCCTGCCCTCAGTGACTTCTTCATGTCGCTCACGACGAGATGTGGATGATCGGCCTCGAGCGCGCGCGCAAGCTCGTGTGCCACCGCCGACGCCTGCTCCGAGGTCTGCGACCCGTCGAGCGCCGCGTAGAGGTGGATGCCTTTGCTCCCACTCGTCACCGGCATCGGGTCAAGCCCCATGCCCTGCAGGAGCTCGCGGGCAAACCGGGCAACCTCCGCGCACTCGAGCAGCCCGACTCCGTCACCCGGGTCGAGATCGAGCACGAGCCTGTCGGGGTTGCCGGCAGCTCCAGCGCTTCCAGTGCTTCTCCCGGCAGTACTTGCCCCGGCAGTACTTGCCCCGGCAGCGCTTCCCCCAGCAGCCACTCCCCCAGCAGACAGACCCCCAGCAGTACTGCCGAACCGCCACTGCGGCACGTGGATCTCAAGGGCGGCGATCTGCGCGAGCCAGGTGAGCGTCGCGAGGTCGTTCACCAGCGGGTACTCGTTGTCGTGATCGGAGTGGGCGATCGTGCGCCGCCTCACCCACGAGGGTGTCGAGTCATCGAGGTTCTTCTGGAAGAACATCGGCTCGGGATGCCCGGCAGTGCCCACTCCGTGCACCCAGCGTTTGCGCGTGGCCGGGCGGTCGCGGATGTACGGCAGCATGACCTCGCTGATGTCGGAGTAGTACTGCAGCACATCAGCCTTCGTGGTTCCCGTCTCGGGGTAGAGCACCTTGTCGAGGTTGGTGAGCCGCAGCCGGTGGCCACCGACCGAGACGGTCACTGGTTCGGAAGCCTTCTCGCGAATGTTGGTAGCGGCTTTCTCGCTCATAACCCCTATCATCATCGCGACGGGAGCCCGCGCGCCAGCGCTTGACGTATGCGCGCGCTGCACTGCACGCTGCACTGCACGCGGCACTGCACGCGGCACTGCCTCTAGCACTTGACGCAGAAGCGGACAACACTGGTGTCATGAGATCGATCTGGAAGGGTGCCATCACCTTCGGCCTCGTGAATGTGCCGGTGAAGGTGTACAGCGCAACCGAAGACCACGACATCGCCCTGCACCAGGTTCATGACGCCGACGGTGGGCGAATCAGGTATCAGCGCCGCTGCGAGGTCTGCGGTCAGGTCATCGACTTCGAACACATCGACAAGGCGTTCGACGACGGAGAACGCACCGTGGTGATCACGGCCGACGACATTTCCACGCTGCCGGCGGAGAAGAGCCGCGAGATCGACGTGGTCGAGTTTGTGCCCAGCGACCAGGTCGACCCGATCAGGTTCGACCGAAGCTACTTTCTCGAACCCGACTCGAAGTCGTCGAAAGCCTATGTGCTTCTTCGCGAGACCCTCGGGCAGACCGATCGGACCGCGATCGTGAAGTTCGCACTCCGGCAGAAGTCGAGACTCGCGGCGCTGCGTGTGCACGGCGATGTACTCCTGCTGCAGACCCTGCTCTGGGATGACGAGGTGCGTGATGCCCAGTTCACGTCTCTCGCAGATCATCCGACCATTTCGGCGAAGGAGCTCGAGATGTCAGCGCGCCTGGTCGATTCATACTCGGCCGATTTCGAGCCGCAGAAGTTCAGCGACGACTACCAGGTGCAGCTCCGGCAGTTGATCGACGCGAAGCTCGAACACGGGGATTCCATCGACACCGAGGCGACGTTCGGGCAGAGTGCTGGAGACAGTGATGACGGGGCGGGTGGCGAAGGCCCCGGTGGCGAAGGCCCAGGTGGCGACGTCATCGACCTTATGGAGGCGCTGCGCCGCAGTGTAGAACGCAGCCGCGCGGAGAAGAGCCAGTCGGCTGACAGCGACGGCGACGCAGGGGCGACCAAGCAGACAAAGGCCAAACGCACTGCCAAGAAGTCGGCGGCGGCTTCATAGTTGTCGCTTTAACAGTTTTCTGTGATCTTCGATCGCTATTCTGGCGTGGTGCCCAGCGAAAAAGACAAGCCTGAGAACCAGCAGCCAGAGAACCCGAAGCCAGAGAATTCACAGCCAGAGAATCCAAAGAATCTGACGGTCAAGCAGGAACGGGAGGCTCGCAGGGCCGAGAAGGTCGAAGCGATGAAACGCGCCCAGGCCAGGGCCGCGCGCAACCGCCGCATCACGATCGGCTCGCTCATCGGGGCAGCAGGCCTGGTCATCGTGCTGGTGATCGTCTTTGTCGTCACCGGCAGCGGCTCCACGCCCGCACCCGTTGCAACGAAGGCAGACGGCGTGCAGACGTTCCCCGGGCTCAGCCGCAACCACGTCTCCGGCACGGTGACGTACGCGCAGGTTCCTCCGGCCGGCGGCGACCACAACCCGGTCTGGCTCAACTGCGGGGTCTACAACCAGCCCGTACCGAGCGAGAATGCCGTGCACGACCTCGAACACGGCGCTGTGTGGGTGACCTACGACGCATCGCAGGTCACCGCAGACCAGCTCGCCACCCTGCGCGCCGCCCTTCCGACGACGTATATCGTCCTGTCACCGTTCGTCGGTCTGCCCTCCCCCGTGGTCGCGTCGGCCTGGGGCGCCCAGATCCAGCTCACCGGGGTGAGCGACGCGCGTCTCGCGGACTTCATCAAGACGTACTGGCAGTCGCCGAATTCGCCTGAGCCCGGGGCAGCCTGCACCGGCGGGATCACCGCCCCCGGCCTCGTGACGTGAGTTCACGCATCAGGCTGCGCATCGCCCTCATCCTGGGTGGCGTGCTCCTCCTGGTCGTAGGACTCGTGGTCGGGCGCATCACCACGCCCGTGACGCAGACTCCCGGCACCCTGAGCGCGGAGGCCGGCTTCGCCCGCGACATGCAGGTGCACCACCAGCAGGCGATCGACATGGCCATGATCATCCGGGACCAGACAACCGACCCCGAGATCAGGCAGCTCGCCTACGACATCGCCACCTCGCAGGGCCAGCAGGCCGGTCAGATGTTCGCGTGGCTCAATCTGTGGGGATTGCCACAGGCCTCACCGGTACCCGCGATGACCTGGATGACCCTCCCGACGCTCGACCAGAGCAACGCCGATCACGGCATGGACATGGGTGCCGGGCAAGCGAGTCCGGGCCCGGTGATCCCTGGGCAGACGATGCCGGGCATGGCCTCCCAGGCCGACGTCGATCGGCTGGGCACCCTGACCGGCGTGGAGGCCGAGAAGCTCTTTCTGAGCCTGATGATCGCTCACCACCAGGGTGGCGTGCAGATGGCCGAGGCGCTCGTGGCGCGCTCGGCCGACTCCACTGTGCTGGCGGTCGCCAACACGATCATCACCGCCCAGACGGGCGAGATCGCCTACATGCAGCAGCTGCTCGCTGCGCGATCGTAGGGCTGCCCTCCGGGCCGATCTTGCCGCGCACGCCCAAGCCCTCGCCCGAGCCCTCGCCCGAGCCCGCCGCCGAGCGTGGGGAGCGCGTCAGCGGACCAACTGCGGCCGATCATCCAGCGCCTTCTCGCCAGCGAGCGCTTTCTGATCGACCAGGGCCTTCTCGTCTGCCAGCCGGCGGGCGCGATACGCCTCTTCGTCGGCGCTGAGGTGATCGTCGGCGCTCATCGTCGACTCGTTGAACGGCAGTTCGCCTGAGAGCACCCGGTCGACCTGCACCATGTCGATCTGTTTGGTCCACTTTCCGATCAACACGGTGGCGACCGCATTGCCGGTGAAGTTCGTGAGGGCTCGGGCTTCTGACATGAACCGGTCGATGCCGACGATGAGGCCGACGCCGTTGACGAGGTCGGGGCGATGTGCCTGCAGGCCGCCGGCGAGGGTCGCGATGCCCGCACCGGTGACTCCGGCGGCGCCCTTCGATGCGATCATCATGAACAGGAGGAGGGAGATCTGCTCGGGGATGTTGAGCGGGGTGCCGAGCGCGCTGGCGATGAACAGCGACGACATGGTGAGGTAGATCGCCGTACCGTCGAGGTTGAACGAGTAACCGGTCGGCACGGTGATGCCCACGACGGGCTTGGCGACGCCGAGGTGCTCGAGCTTCGCAATCAGCCTGGGCAGCGCGACCTCGCTCGACGAGGTCGAGACGATGAGCAGGTATTCACGCGCCAGGTACTTCATCACCCGGAGGATGTTGATACCGGTGACGACCTTCAGCAAAACGCCCAGTATGCCGAAGACGAACAGGATGCAGGTGATGTAGAACGCGACCATCAGAGTGCCCAGCGCAACCAGCGCTGCGACGCCCGTCGCCCCGACGACTGCGGCGATCGCGCCGAATGCACCGAGCGGGGCTACCCACATGATCATCGCGAGAATTCGGAACACCAGCTGCTGGAGCTGGCGGATGGCCTCGAGGATGGGCGCACCCTTCGAGCCCATCTTCTGCAGGGCGAAGCCTACGAGCAGCGCGACGAAGAGGGCCTGGAGGATGCTGCCGCTCGTGAGTGCTGAGAAGAACGACGTCGGAATGATGCCGAGAACGAAGTCGGTCGACGATGCGGCGGCGGTCTTCGTTGCATCGTACGTGGTGCTGATGTTCAGCCCCTCACCCGGGTGGATCAGGTTGCCGACGAGCAGGCCGATCGCGAGCGCAAAAGTCGACATGACAACGAAGTACCCGAGCGCGAGACCGCCGACCTTGCCGACCGTTGCCGCCTTGGCGACAGACCCGACACCGAGGGCGATGGTGCAGAAGATGATGGGCGCGATCATCATCTTGATCAGGGAGACGAAACCATCACCGAGCGGCTTCAATCCCTTCGCGAATTCGGGGGCGAGCAGACCGACTGCAATACCTGCACCAACCGCCACGATCACAGCGATGTAGAGATAATGCGATCGGTCGAGTCGACGGTGCCGCGCCGGGCGCGGAGTTTGGCTTCCAGGCTGGCTGACCGGCGGGCGTCCGGCCGGGCTCGCTGGTGAATGCGTCTGTGACATCGGTCTTCCTTTGGTGAAGGGAGCCGCCCACGTCTTCGTCGACGGCACTGGAAACCAGCTGCACCAGCCTGCGCTCCACACGCCGTCACCCGGAACTTGCGTTCATACTGTTCGCGGGTCCCGGGTCGGGAGCGGCATATCGTAGAGAGCACGGCAGGTGTCAGCCGGCACACATCAGCCGGCACACATCAACTCAGCACACATCAACTCAGCGAGTGAGGCACGATGAAGGCCCGAATCGGCAGGTGGACCATCGCCACCCGACTCTTCGTGCTGCAGGTTGCCGCCATCGTGGTGCTCACGGCGATCGCGACACTCTGGCTCTGGAGCGATGCACAGGCCGATGTGAACGCCGACGCCGATGCCAAGACACTGGTGGTGGCGACTGCGGTCGCCGACAACCCGTTCGTCCTCGACGCGGTGCAGTCACCTGATCCGAGTGCCACCCTGCAGCCGTACGCTCTGACGGCGATGGCCGACACATCGACGGACTTCATCACCATCATGGCTCCCGACCGCACCCGCTACACGCACCCCGATCCGAGCCAGATCGGCAAGCCGTTCCAGGGAACCATCGAGCCAGCCCTCGAAGGGCGAACCTTCACTGAGACGTATGCAGGAACGCTCGGCCCTTCTGTGCGTTCGGTCGCGCCCGTGTTCAGTTCCGACGGACGAGTTGTCGCGCTGGTGTCCGCCGGCGTCACGGTCAGCAGCCTGGGCGCCACTCTCAGCTCCCGACTCCCGATCGTGTTCGGAATCGCGGCGCTCACTCTCGCGCTCGGCGCACTCGCCTCCTGGCTGTTGAGCCGGTACCTCCGGCGCGTCACCTGGGGCCTCGGTGCCGAGGAGATGAGCCGGATGTTCGGGTATTACGAGGGCGTCCTCCACTCCGTGCGGGAAGGGGTCATCCTGACCGACCCGCACGGCAACGTCGTGCTCTACAACGACCAGGCGGCCGAGTTACTGGGGCTGGCTCGGCAGTTGCTGCCCGCCAGCCCGTCGCCGGTGGCGGGATTCGCCGTGCCCGATGGGCTTCGGCAACTGCTCGCCAGCGGCGCCGTGGCCGTGGACGAGCCGGTGCTGACCGACGACCGAGTGCTGATCGTGAACCAGTCGCCCGCGATCTCCTCCGCGACGGCAGGGGCTGCTCGCCGGATCGGAACAATGACCACGCTCCGTGACCACACCGAACTGCAGCAACTCACCGGAGAGCTGACCACCATGCGCACCCTCTCCGATGCCCTCCGGTCGCAGACCCACGAGTTCTCA
The DNA here is from genome assembly GCF_018889995.1 of Subtercola sp. PAMC28395. Lineage (NCBI taxonomy): Bacteria > Bacillati > Actinomycetota > Actinomycetes > Micrococcales > Microbacteriaceae > Subtercola > Subtercola sp. PAMC28395. Next base: position 2,912,600 of record NZ_CP076547.1, read on the forward strand.
AATCGCCTCCACACGATCATCGCGCTCATCGAGCTCGACAGGCGCGACGAAGCCCTGGCCTTCGCGTCGAACGAGCTTCACGTCGGCCAGACGCTCGTCGACGAGGTGATCGGTTCTGTCGACGAGCCCGTGCTCGCCGCCCTCCTGCTCGGCAAATCGGCGCAGGCTTCCGAACGCGGAGTCGAGTTCGATGTGCGTGTCGACGACGGTCTCGACCTCGGCGATCTGCCGCCGGTCGAGTTGGTCACGATCATCGGTAACCTCGTCGACAATGCCCTGGATGCGGGTGCCGGAGATGCGGGTGCGGGAGGTACAGGTGCGGTAGATGCTTGTAGCGTGGCTGCGCCGAATGTGGCTGCGCATCATCCGAAGGTCGTTGTCGCCATTTCATGTCGCGACCACGAGGTCATGATCACCGTCACTGACAACGGCCCGGGAATCACCGATCTGAGCCGGGCCTTCACTCGCGGCTACAGTACGAAAGACCCCGGGCAGACAGGTCGCGGAATCGGGTTGGCACTTGTGGAACAGTCGGTGCGGCGACTGGGCGGAGACGTCGTCGCGAGCAACGTGAATGCGGCCGGCACCCCTGGCACCGGGGTTTCGACGGGAGCCTCGTTCACCGTCACGCTTCCGATCACGAAGCCAAGTCGTGATCAAACCGGACCCGGGCAAACGGGACTCGAGCAAACGGGACCCGGGCGAACCGGACCCGGGCAAACCGGACTCGGGCAAGCGGCGTCCGAAAGCTCGCCGCAACCCGTGAACAGCGTGAAATGGTGAACAGCGCGAAATGGTGAACTGTGTGAAATGGTGAACAGCGTGAAATGGTGAACAGCGTGCGAGTGCTCGTCGTCGACGACGAGCCGATCACCGCGAGCGCCCACGCGACCTACCTCGAACGGGTCGGCGGTTTCGTTGTCGCGGGTGTGGCGAATGACGGAACGAGCGCACTCCGGATGCTGCGTGACAGCGTCGATCCGCGCACGCCGGGCGGCGCCTCAGGCGTGAGCTCGATCGACCTCGTGCTGCTCGACATGAACCTGCCCGACATCCATGGCATCGAACTGTGTCGGCACATCCGTTCGTCTGGCCTCGACGTCGACGTCATCGCCATCACTGCCGTACGTGATGTCTCAGTGGTGCGCGCCGCAGTCTCACTCGGCATCGTGCAGTACCTCATCAAGCCATTCACCTTTTCTGTGTTCGCCGAGAAGCTGCGGGGTTATCTGGCATTCCGGGCCGGCTTCGACCTCGTCGACGGTGTCACCACCCAGAACGACGTCGACGATTCGCTGGCGCAACTGCGCAGCGCCCGGCCGGCCGGACTCGAGAAGGGTCTCACGACGGAGACCCTTCAGCTCGTCGTCGCCCGTCTTCGCGCCGAGCCTGTGCCTGTCTCTGCCGCCGAGCTCGCACTGGCACTGGAACTCTCGCGCGTCACCACTCGGAGATACCTCGAACACCTCACCGCCGAAGGCACCGTCGTGAGATCGCCCCGGTACGGCACACCCGGCAGGCCAGAGCTCGAGTACGTCTGGAAGCGCGTCTGAGAGCGGTCATAACCTGCGCGCCGCGCTAGCCCGCGATGAGTGAGGAATCCCCTTCGACCCGTGGTCTGGGGTGGTGATCGACGCGGGGTGCGCACTGGCGCTGAGAACATACCCGTCGAACCTGATCTAGCTCGAACTAGCGAAGGGACGTCACCTCAGTGGCTCCGAACCTGCCCCCGACTCTGCCCTCTACTCCGCCCCTACCAGCCCCGGCGAATCCAGGAGCAACTCTGTACCCGTGACCGCACAGGCGATCGGCCACGCGCTTCGCCTTTTACGGGAGAGCCCGCCGCTGGTCCAGTGCATCACAAACATCGTCGTCGCCCAGTGGACCGCCAATGTGCTGCTCGCAGCCGGCGCCGCACCGGCGCACCGGCGTCGGCTGCGCCTTCGGAGCACTCATGGCCGGATTCAGCGGGGTGGTCGACGACGCGTTGCTCGCCGCTGCGGCCGCAACGGCCACGCTCACTGTGGTGGCCGACCGTGCAGCCGTCTACAGCCGAGGAACAGGCAGCTTCGCCGTTGGCCTGCTCGACGAGCTCACCACGCTCACACCCGAACGCCTCGAAGAACTGACGCGCCTGTCGTGAGCGGGCTCGAGGCCAGCGCGCTTCGGGCGCTAGACCTCTCGGTCTACTTCGTCACCGACACCCGCCTCTGCGGTGCGTTCGGCGTCGCCGCCACTGTCGCGGCCGCAATCGATGCAGGTGTGACCATGGTGCAACTGCGCGACCCCGATGCCACCGACGCCGAACTCGTCACCCTCGGCAGGTCGCTCATCACGGTTCTCGCCGGCACATCGATTCCACTGCTCGTCAACGACCGGGTGCATCTCGTGGAACCCATCGGTGCGCAGGGAGCCCACATCGGGCAGTCAGATCTATCCGTCATCGCGGCCCTGCAGCTCCTCGGCCCCCACGCGCTGCTCGGCCTCTCGGCCCAGACCCTCGACCACGTCACGGATGCCCGGGCCACACCCCCGCGCACCATCGACTATCTCGGCGTCGGCCCCGTCTGGCACCAGAAGACCAAGCCGAACGCTGCCGCTCCCTGCGGCCTTGACGGGTTCGCTCACATTGCCGCAGCGAGCCCGTGGCCATGTGTCGCGATCGGCGGTATCAACACCGAGCGCATCCCCGCCCTTCGCTCTGCCGGTGCCGCGGGCGTGGCCGTCGTGAGCGCCATCTGCGGCCAACTCGACGTCGCCCACGCAACCGGACTTATCAGCGCAGCCTGGCAGTCTTAAGAACGCTGAGCCGTGTCAGAACACTGAGCCCAATCAGCACACTGAGCCCTCAGAACACTGAGCCCAATCAGAACACTGAGCCAAACACAGAACCAAACACCAACGGCACGCTCGCGACCAGTCCGACAACGACAAGCAACACGGTATCGGCGCGAGTCCAATGGGCCGGCTCGGCCCAGGTTCGTGTGTGGCTGGGTGTTTCGAGGCGGGAGAAGCCCCGGGCATCCATCGCCACCGCCATGCGCCCAGCCTTGCGCACCGATTGCACCAGAAGAGCGAAAGTCAGCGAGCCGAACTGCGAAGCACGTCTGAATGGTGACCGGCCCGCGCTCAGCCCGCGCACCCTCCGCACCCGTTGCAGCTGCTGCCACTGCTCGCTGAGCATGGAGAACTGTTGCAGCGCGGCGGTCGCAGCGACGACGGGCCGCGCAGGTAGGTGCAGCAGCTGCCCGAGATGGTCGCCGAGCGACGACGGCTCGATATACCCCGCCAACAGCACGCCGGGCAGCACGAAGAACGCAATCCGAAGCCCTGCAGTGACTCCGGCCAACAGACTCTGATCAGGGCTGAGCAGCCAGGTGGAGAAGGCGACCGACGCGGCCGCAAGGAGCCCCGGGGCAAGACGCCGCAGCCGGATCGATCGCAGATCGATCACCACAGGTGCCACCACAAGCAGCACGGCGACACCGATGATCGCCTGCCCGATGCTCGTGATGAACAGCGACCCGACCAGCATCAGCATCCCTCCAGCCAGCAGTGAGAGCGGCCCGCAGCGCCGCGCGAGACCAAGCCGTGCAGATGCCTGTCTGACGAACCCGAATGGATGCCCGGCTCCCCCCGGGCGAACGCCTGGCTGTTGCATTGTCTCTGCGGGTGTCATCTCTACAGGTGTTGCGTCTGCAGGTGCTGTCTCTGCAGGTGCTGCCTCTGCGGATGCGCCCGCCACCGCAGTGCCACGTGGCTCTGCGTGCTCACTCCCAGCACCTCCCACGACCCGACCGCCCTCGAGCCGAATTGTCCGGTCGGCGAGCTGCATGAGCAGCGGGTCGTGCGTCGCAACGACAACCGCCACCCCCGCGTCGCGCGCAGCAACGATGACACCCGCGACCGCAGACCAGGTGTGGCGGTCGAGTCCGACTGTCGGTTCATCGAGCACGAGCAGCGCCGGCCCGTGCGCGACGGCACCGGCCAGGGCGACCCGCCGGAGCTCGCCCCCCGAAAGGTGGTGAGGATCTTCGGCCGCGAGGGCTGTCAGGCCGAGAGCGGCGAGCAGGGCATCCACTCGACTATGCGCTTCGTGGGCGTCGTACCCGAGACGGATGCTCGTGCTGAGCACATCGTCGCGCACCGTTCGGGCCACAATCGCCAGCTCGGCGTTCTGCGGCACCCACCCCACGCGCTCAGCGAGTCGCCGCGAGGCCCACCGGCCAGGGTGTTGTTCGGCAGCGCTGGTCCGGGCAGCGCTGGTTTCGGCAGCGCCTTCCAGGCCGCCACCCTCCCACACGACGTCGCCGGATGTCGGGTTCGAGAGGCCGGCGAGCAGGGCGGTGAACGTCGACTTTCCTGCCCCGCTGGGCCCCACGACAGCCGTGATCTCACCGGCGAAGATGTCGGCGGTCACGTCTACGAGCACCGGCACAGCGGCTGCGCGTGCTGAGCTCTGCTGGCCGAACGACGCTGCTCGCTGAAGGGCGACGCCGACGTTTCGGGCGCTCACGAGGGGCCCGCCTGGTTGGTTGGCCTGATTGGCCGGCTTGGCGTGATTGGCCGGCTTGACGGGCCCTCTTGGTCTGGCCTGGCACAGCTCCGCCGACACCTTCTGCGGCGCAGGCGGGGCCGAATCTGGAACCCAGACACCAGCGCGGGCAAGGGCATCACGATGGGCGACCAGGGTAGCCGAAGCCTCCCCATCGGCGACGATCTCACCACCTTCGCCGAGCACCACCAAACGCGTGACCCGGGGCAACCACTCGGCAAGCTGGTGCTCCACGACGATGACCGTCGCACCGGATGCTGCGGCCGTCGCCCACACGGCTTCCCTGACCGCTGCGGCCGCAACCGGGTCGAGCATCGACGTCGGCTCGTCGAGCAGCACCAGCCGCGGGCCCATGACCAGCACCCCGGCGAGGGCGAGGCGCTGGGCCTCCCCTCCCGACAACCGGCTCGACGAATGGTCCGTTCCGTAGGGGAACGACACCGCATCGAGCGTCCGCACGACTCGTGCACCCATCTGCGCGCGTTCGACGCCCTGGTTCTCCAGCCCGAACGCAGTGTCCCGGCCCACGGTCGCGGCCACGAGAGCATCGCCCGGATCCTGAAGCAAGAGTCCGACGCTCGTCATTCCAGCCTCGCCAAGCTGGTCGACGCCGTCACCCTGGTCGAGGCCCGCAACCTGGTCAACACCCTCACCCCGGTCGAGGCCCTCACCCCGGTCGAGGCCCTCACCCCGGTCGACACCATCACACCGGTCGACACCATCACCCCGGTCCACACCATCGACCGTCACCGAACCCGAGAGCCCGCCGGACTCCGTGGTTCCCAGGACCCCCGCAAGGGCGCGGAGCAGCGTGCTCTTGCCCGAGCCGCTCGGCCCGGTGACGAGAACACGCTCCCCCGCACCCACATGCAGGTCGAGACCACGCAAGATGGGCTCGGTACGACCGAAAGGACGCCAGGTGAGCCCGAGAACTTCGAGATCTGCACCTGCGCTGGGCAGGGCATCCGGAGCGCCAGTGCGTTCGCCGTCGCCTCCGGACAGGCCACCCAAAGACTGGCCACCCGCAGACAGGCCATCCACAGACAGGCCGCCTACAGGCACGCCGTCTGCTGTCAGGCCGCCTACAGGCACGCCGTCTGCTGTCAGGCCGTCTACGGGCACGCCGTGACCAGACGAGCAGTGACCAGATGAGCAGTGACCAAAAGAGCCGTGACCAGACGAGGCGATCGGAGCACCGGTCACGGCCCCCGTCGAATCAGCCTCCACAGTTCACCGCCCACTTCATCTGGCAGCGAAGATCACTGGCAAAGCGCGAGTCACTTTCCAGCGCGCGCTTCACGCAGCTCGGCCCCCGCAGGGAACGCGTTCAGTGCGCCAGAGCGCGCCAGGGCCCGCACAAGCAGCCACCCGCCGATGCCGGTGATTACCGCGCCCGACACCATTCCGCTCGCGAGGTACACGAAGCGCCAGGTCCACGAGAACCCGGGAACGTATGCCCACCACTCGTAGACGACGATCTCGAGCACCGCAGAGAGCACACCGCCGGCCATGGCAACCGGCACTCCGAAGCGCCTCCACAGCAGCAGTCCGAACACGATCTCGACCCCGAGGCCCTGCAACGCGCCTGAGGCCAGCACGGCGACGCCCCATTGGTTACCCAGCAGCATCTCGACGTTGGCCGCAATCAGCTCGGTGAGCAGAGCGGCTCCCGGGCGACGGATGACCAGCGCACCCACCACGGCGGGAAGCAGCCACACCCCCAACGCCAGTTCGCCGAGCGGAGGGAAGCCCGCTGACGCAAGGCCCACCACGGGGTAGACGAAGGTGTCGAAGCCCCAGAAGACCACACCGAACGCCACGGCCAGCATCGCCGCAGTGATGAGGTCGATTCCCCGCCAGGCCGTCAGGCGGCCCGACGCGGTGAAGCTGATTCTCTCGCTGGAGGATGGTTCGGTGTTTCGTGCTGCACGTGTACCGGCAGCTGTCTTGTCTGTTGTCATTGTTATTCCTGTCCCGTTGAATCCAGTGGATACCACGGGGAAGATGCGCAGAAACTCCTCCAGATTCGCGCGAATGTCACGGACTGCCGCAAGCACTCATTCAATCTGGGGGAATCACCAAGCACTCTTGAGATTCCCGACTCCCTTCGCCGGTACTAACCGGAGCAGGTTCGAGGGTCTGCGGCGAGCCGCACTCTCAGCGCACTGACGTGCGCTCCCCTGTCGTTTGTTCACCTCAGAGTACACCGGAGCTGGCGCTCACACAGCGACTGAGAATTTTCGTATTTCCTCAGCCACTTCAGGATGGCTGGCCGCGAGCTCGTCGACGTCTCCGAGCTCGACGTCGAGTGGCACGACTCCTGGCCACTCCGTACTCCCGCCCAGAAACCAGCCGCTACCCCCTCTCACCCGTGCAGTGTGGAACGTGCCGCCAGGAATGAGGAACTGCACCTGCTCACCTCCCAGAATGTCGGGGCCGATCACCAGCCGTTCGCTCCTGCCGTCATCATGAAGCAGCAGCAACTCCAGCGCCTCGCCCTGGTAGTAGTGATAGAGCTGGTCGTTCATGATCCGATGAAGCTTCACCGGCGCCTGCGGAGTCACCAGAAAGTACAGCGCACTTCCCACGGCCCGCTCAGCCTCGAACGGCGGCGCAAGAACATTTGCCTCCACTGCCAGACCGCTCACATATGTCACCCGAACGAACCCGCACGTCTGATTCGGCTCAAGCTGCAGAGCAGCGACGATTTCCTCTGCACTAGCTTTCGACTGCACAAAGCCCCCTCGATCTAGTTGAACTCTCCCTGAACTGCTACCTGTCGAGTTCTTCGATCCACTGCGCACTTGTCTTGTAGCTCACGTTCCCCAGTAGTTTATGGCTCTCAGCTCGATCAATGAGGTTATGGCGGACGGCTTCCGTTGGGACCGAAATATCCTGACCAGATGCCCCATCGAGGGTGATCAGAGCGCAACTCGAAATTCGACCTGGATGTGTCCCCCGCCGTTGTACTCTCACGCAGACCTACGCAAATCGTGGCCGGCTGTTCGTCGTTGTGTGCATGGCCTGGGTGTTTGTGTCCAGTCGATCTCGGGCGGCGGGACGATGTGCGGTGCGCCCGTGATCATGACGAGTTTCCACCGGCTCTTGTGCACGTTCGAATGATGAAAGTGACACAGCAGTACCCCGTTGTCGACATCTGTTCGGCCGGGCAGATAACCCTTGTCACGCCAATCGAGAACATGATGGGTTTCACACCACGACGGGGGTCTCCCGCACCCCGGCCACACACATCCGCCGTCGCGGGCGGCGAGGGCCCTGTTCTGCGCCGGAGTGAACAACCGTTTCGTCTTCCCGTGCTGCAACACCCGCCCCTCCCGCATCACCGTCGCAATCACATCCCCATGGCACAGCAACTGCTCGACGGTTGCCACCGGGACGGGCTGGTCGACCCCGTCAACCCAGCCCACACCCCGCCCGTCGACAACATCTTCCAAGGTGACGTGCACGTTGATCGTCGGACGCGCCCCACACAACACCGGCATACCCGGCAACCCCGCAACCCGATCGATATACGCCGTGAACCCATCCACCAACAACTGCTCACGCGTGCGGCTGTCGGCCAACACCGGACTCACCTCATCGTCGGTGTCGTCGCCGGTGTCGTCGTCGGTGTAGTCGGCGTTCTCGTCACTGGTGAATGTGGGGAGTCGGGGGCTGAGGATGGTTTGGGCGATGGCCTGCCACTTCGCACCCTGCACCGCCGTCAACAGCCCACCGACCTTGAACGTACCGTCCACCTGCTGCCGCAGCCACAACCCGCGCTTCTCTTCCAACTCCCGAGCTGTGGGTTCGGCACCATCAGGATCCAGATGCCCCTGCCACTGCGCCACCATCACCGCAACCTGATCCGCCGACAACGAAAGCCCCACATCCGCCCTGGGGTCAGCGGCGAGCACCAACATCCGTTCACACTCATGCAGATCCGCACCGAACCCCACCCGCCTGGCCGAATCCCCCAACATCCGGGTGATGACCTGCGCACTATCGACCCCGAGCCGACCCTCCCGCAGCGCCTCCTGCACGGACGGGAAGTTACTCTCATTCACCAAACCCACCACCGACATCGACGACCGCACCGCCATACCCAACTTCACCCGGGCTGCCGCGGTCTTCTTCGACACCCCCGTCAAACCACTGATCAACGACACCACATCCGCGCAGCCATGCTTCACCGTCAACCGGTCATCACCATGCTCACGTTTAGATCGTTCAGCCAGCTCCCCCGCCGCCTCCACAACGATCCCCTCCGCACACCGCAACAGCGCCTCACCCGTCACCACCCACGCGAGGAGTTCTTCGTCGGCAAGCCCGCAGGGCGCGGCAGCCCCAAACCCGCCCGACGACACCACCGCTTCTACAGCCGCACGCAACGCCGCAACCCGCGGGTCATCAAGACCCTCAGGCGACGACCCGGAACCTCCGGCAGCTGGTGTATTCATACCCCCATTCAAACACCCACCACTGACAATCCCTCACTAAACGAGGGCCGTCATCAACACCAGTGGTCAACCACTTTCGTACACCAAATGTGGAGGACAAGACGCGTCCAAGAAAGACGGCAGCCCCGCCCAGTGCGTACGCTCGCAGCCAGCCCCAGGCGGCGAGGCGCGGCGCGCAGTTCTGCCCAAGTTAGCCTGCTGCGACAGATCGAGACAGCCGCACCGGACTCGAATTGGCGTCACGGACTCAACCCCGATACCGGCATTGGGACACCCCGCGAAACAAGAAAAGGCCCGGCCAGAGGCCGGACCTTTTCTTTCTTTTGTTGCGGGGACAGGATTTGAACCTGCGACCTCTGGGTTATGAGCCCAGCGAGCTACCGAACTGCTCCACCCCGCGGCACAAGATGTAACACTACCACAGGGTTCAAGGGCAGTCGACCGCGGGGCCCTTTCGGCTGCACGACGAGAGCAATTTCGGAGCGACAACCGGCGCGAGAACCGGCCACCAAGCCGGCTCCGGCTGCCCGCTCCGCTCGCCTACTGCCCGCTGGCCGCAATCGCTGCGGCAACGGCCGTCTTGAGCTGCGCGTCAGCGACGCCGTACGCTGCCCAGTCGGCCGCCTTGAGCGCAGCATCCCTCGCCGTCAATGCCGCCTGCGCCTCGTTCAGCGCCTGCTGGAGAGCCGCATTGTTGGTTGTCGACGGCGTAGTCGTGCCGGTGCCTGTCGACGTGCCAGTGCCCGTCCCAGTGCCAGCTCCCGGAGAGGGGGTATTACCGTCGCCAGCGGTCGCGCCAGAGTCGCCCCCGAAGAGGTCGTCGAGGGCCGCATTCAGGGTGTCTTCGAAGGCGATCTTGTCACCGAAGCCCACGAGGATCTTCTGCAGCAGCGGGTAACTCGTCTCACCTCGTGACTTGACATAGACCGGTTGCACGTAAAGTAACCCGCCACCGACCGGGAGGGTCAGCAGGTTACCGCTGATCACGTCGGTCGAGCCCTGTTTCAGCAGGTTGAGCGCCTGCGAGACAGTGGGGTTCGAGCTGAACTTGTTCTGCTGCTGCCCGGGGCCGGGCACCGTGCCGGCCTTGGGCAAAGTCAACAGGCGAAGCTTGCCGAAGTCGGCAGACTTCTGCCCTGCCGTGGCCCCCGCGTTGGAATCGACCGCGAGATACCCGTTGAGGCTCTTGGACGTGTCTTCGCCGGTCAGTGGAATGAAGGTCGTGTACAGCGAGTACTGCGGCTCTGTCTGGCCCGGCATCTGCAGGGTCAGGTAATAGGGAGGCTGCAGCGTGGGGCTTGCCGCGAGAGACGTCGGGTCGTTCGGCGTCGTCCAGGCGTCTTCACGCGAGTAGAACGAACCGGCATCGGTGACGTGGTACTGCCCGAGGATGGCACGCTGCACCTTGAAGAGGTCTGCGGGGTACCGCACGTGGCTCATGAGCTGCGAGCCCATCTCGCTCATGGGCTTCACCGTGGCGGGAAAGATCTTCTCCCAGGTCTGCAGCATCGGGTCGGTGTCATCCCAGGCGTAGAGCGTGACCTTGCCTGTGTAGGCATCGACGGTGGCCTTCACCGAGTTGCGGATGTAGTTGATGTTGTTGTCGACCGCATACCCGAGCTTGGGAGTGTTCGTGTCGGCAATGGCCGCACTCAGCCCCTCGGTCTTGGAATACGGGTAGTTCGACGAAGTGGTGTAACCGTCGACGATCCAGACCACCTTGCCGTCGACAACCGACGCATAGGGATCAGAGTCGATCGTCAGGTACGGCGCGACCTTCGACACGCGGGTCGCCGGATCGCGGTCGTAGAGGATCTGTGAGTTCGCATTGACGGCCTCAGAAAGGAAGATCTGCTCCGACTGGAACTTCAGCGCATAAGCCAAGCGGTTGAAGACGTTGTCGAGCTTCGGCCCGCCGTCGCCGGTGAACGTGCTGTAGGCCTGCGACGCGCTGTCAGTGCCCGACGGGTAGTCGAGTTCGACCGCCGACGCGCCCTGGGCGGCACCAACGATCGAGTAGTCCGGTGATGTCTTGCCGAAGTAGATGCGCGGTTCGTAGGCGCCCAGTACACCGGTGCTAGGGATGCCCGACTCGGCAAAGACCGGCTGGCCGTCGGCCGAGCGCTGGTTGCCGTAGGCGGCGACCACCCCGTACCCGTGCGTGTACACGACGGTCTGGTTGTACCAGCTCGCCGAGGTGCCGAGCTGCGTGAGGTTCAGGTCACGTACGGTGGTGACCGTGTCCTGGCTCTTGCCGTCGATGGTGTACCGGTCGACGTTGAGGTCGGTCGGGAACTGGTAGTACTGCCGGAACTGCTGCAGCGCCGCGAATGTTCCGCTCACGATGGCAGGGTCGAGAATCCGGATGCTCGAGGTGGTCGCTGCGTCGGCCCGGAGCGCCCCTGCCTCAGCCGTCGTCTTCGCGTCGTACGGAATCGTCTCGACATCGGAGACCCCGTAGGCATCCCTTGTCGCATTGATGTTGTCTTGAAGGTAGGGCTGCTCGAGGCTTTTCTCAGACGGGTCGACCTGGAAGCGCTGAACGACCCACGGGTAGAGCGAGCCAAGGATGAGACCGCTGATGATGAGCAGCACCGTGCCGATGACCGGCAGCCTCCACCGGCCGATGAAGGCAGCGATCAGGAACAGGATCGCGACGATGACAGCGATACCGGAGAGGATCTGAAGGCCGGGGATGGTGGCATTGACGTCGGAGTAGGAGGCCCCGGTGAGGAGCCCGCCACTGCTCGTGAGGGTCGCGTACTGGTCGAGCCAGATGCTGACGGCCTGCAGCAGGAGATAGATGCCGGCGGTGATCGCGACCTGTACGCGGGCGGTCTTGGAAATCCGCACTTCACGCTGCCCGAACCTGATGGCGCCGTAGAGGTAGCTCGTCGAGACTGCAGCGATACCGGAGAGGATCACGACCGCCGAGGCGAACCCGACGACACTCTGCCAGAACGGCAGGTCGTAGACGTAGAACGAGACATCGAGCCCGAACTGCGGATCGGTCTTGCCGAACGACGTCCTGTTGAGGTACATCAGCACGACCTGCCAGCGCGTGGCTGTGGCGACACCGGCGAAGAGACCGAGAAGCGCCGGGATGCCGAACGCCGCCAGGCGACGCAACGGTTCGACGACCTGCTGGTAACGGTCGAGCTGGGAGTTCAGCTTCGCGTAGACCGGCCTGAAGCGGAAGGCGATCTCGATGCTCGCGAAGACAGGAATGGCCATGGCGAAGAAGCCGATGAAGAACATCACTGTTCCGGCCACCCACTGGGTGGTGAGCACGCTGACAAACCCGAGCTGGTTGTACCACAGCACTTCGGTGTAGAGGTTCGTGAAGATGAAGAAGGCGATGGCGAGAACCGCGATTACGGCAATCGCGACCGCGATCACTGTTCGCGACTTACGCGCGGGCTTCTGGCCGGAGTTCTGGGCGGTGGAGGAAGTCACGGTGTGCCTCTTGTGTTAGCTGTGTGTGTTGTTTCTGGCTGTGCGATGTCTGCCTCATACTAGACAACCCACGCTGAGAACAGCCTGTCGCCCGCTACTTCGAAGCCTGCACCGAGTCACAAGTTGGCAACGAATCAAGACCTGTTCCCGACGAGATGTCGTTCAGTGCGGTGAGCGAGTCGGTGAGAGTCGACACGGCGTAGACGGTCAGGCCACCCGGCACGTGGCCGGTGACCTCGTCACAGTTCGAGGAGGGTGCCAGAAAATACGATGCACCGTTCTGTTTGGCGCCGAAGAGTTTCTGGCGGATTCCGCCGATCGGTCCCACCGTGCCGTCTGCGGTGATGGTGCCGGTGCCCGCAACGTTCTTTCCGCCGTTGAGCTGCCCCGGCGTCAGCTGGTCGATGATTCCGAGAGCGAACATCATCCCTGCACTCGGGCCACCGACGTTGTCGAGCTGGATGTCGACAGTGAACGGGAACTGGTAACTCGCCGACGCCGCGATACCGAGAAGAATTGTTCCGTCGTCAGCCTTCTTCGGCGTGACGGTGACGGTCTGCTGGGCGCCCTTGCGCGTGATCACCAGCGTTGCCGGCGACGCGTCGCCGTTTGCTGTGACCGCTTTGCGCAGGCCGTCGACAGTCGTCACCGGTGTTCCGTTCACCGAATCGATCACATCGCCCACGTCCAGCACGCCGGTCGCCGCCGAGTTGTCGGCGAGCTGGGCGACAGTGACGGTCGTGGTGAACGGGATCGACAGGTCGGTGAGCGCCGCCGCAATGGCCTCCTGCTGCGAGTCGACCATCATCGCGGTGTTCTCCTGGTCGCGCTGCTCGACGGTCACCGACGGTGGGTAGACCGCGTCGACTGGCACGGCTGCCCGGGAGGGGTCGAACCACGCCGAGATGACCTCTGCCCAGCTGGGCAGGCTCTGCGGCGTGCCCACCACCGAGACGGTGAGCATGTCAAGTGCACCAGCAGTCGGGTAGGTCGGCGCACCGGTGATCGAGATCAAGGGCACCTCTGTACCGTCGTGCGTGGTTGTGCCGAGCGTGTTGAACACCGGCCCCGGCTGCTCGATCACGTAGGGAGAGGGAATGAAGCTCATTCCCAGCGCCAACCCGAGGGCCACGATGAGGCTGACCCAGCCGATATTCCTGCGCCGTCTCACGTCGACCTTTCACGGTGATTTCAGTTGGGTTGGTGGTTCTCCTGCGCCCGAATGACCGCACGGGATGATCGTACGGGCTGTGAGCCGAAGGTCCGGCCAGCGCGTTCGCGGGGTCTGCTCCGAAGTATTCGCCGAAGTGTTCGCCACGGGCGCACGGCCAAGCGACCAGCTTATGAGAAAACTCAGCTTGCCGAACGGGCCACCGGCTAGCGTAGAAGTCGATGCTGACATGTGCCAGAGAACGGCACACGATGTGTTCGGCAGAAGTGAATTCGGCAGAAGATCGAGAGTGGTAGAACCGTGAGCGACGTTCCAGAACAGGGCCAGGGGCAGAACCCTGAAGACGAGTTCGCCGAGATGCTCCGGCAGTTTCTGTCGGGAAACTCCGAGCTCGACCCCTCGAAACTCGCGAGCGCGGCCGGCCTGCCGTCTGACCCCGCTGCTGTCGCGGCGCTGATGCAGCAACTGCAGAGCGCCATGCAGAACACCACCGATGGCGTGGACTGGAAGGTCGCACTGAACGCAGCCCAGGAGATCGCCTCAGCCGAGACCGTCGTCTCCTCCCCCGCCGCCAAGTCCGCCCTCGAGCAGGCCCTGCACGTGGCCGAGCTATGGCTCGACGAAGTCACGTATGTCGCCGAGTTGGCGGCTTCGCCGAAGCTGATGTCGCGCAAGGAATGGGTCACAGCATCCATGCCGGTGTGGACGGAGCTCGCAGAGCCCGTCGCTCTGAGCATCGCAAACGCCCTGACCGAGGTCCTGAAAGACCAGGCACCCGAGGAACTCTCGGGGATGATGGCCAGCGCGAGCCAGATGATGCGCAACATCGGCGGCGCCCTGTTCGCCATGCAGCTCGGCCAGGTCGTGGGGCAGCTCTCGACCGAAGTCGTCTCGGGCGGCGACGTCGGAATTCCGTTGATGAGCGAACAACAGGCCGTACTCATCCCACAGAACCTCGCCGAGTTCGGTGAAGGCCTCGACATTCCCGCAGACCAGGTGCAGCTGTACCTGGCTGTGCGCGAATTGGCGCACGCCCGACTGTTCCGGCACGCGAAGTGGCTGCGACTGCACATGATCTCCTCGATCACCGAGTTCGCCCGCGGCATTTCGATCGACACCAGTCGCCTCGAAGACCTGGCCAGCGGGTTCGACCCCTCGAACCCCGAAGAACTCCGCCAGGCGATGATGAGCGGCGCCCTGATCCCGCCGAAGACCGACACGCAGCTGCAGGCACTGGCGCGCCTCGAGACCACTCTCGCACTGGTCGAGGGATGGGTCGACGTGGTCACCGCGGCGGCAACGGTTCGCCTGCCGAAACGCGACTCCGTCGCCGAGACGGTTCGTCGTCGCCGCGCGACAGGGGGGCCTGCAGAGTCGGCATTCTCAACGCTCGTCGGCCTCGAGCTCCGGCCGCGGCGCCTCCGCGAAGCGGCAGCGATGTGGCAGGCCGTCACTGACGCCGTGGGCCCCGAAGCACGGGATGCCCTGTGGTCACACCCCGACGTGGTGCCCACCACTGAAGACCTCGACAACCCCGCAGCTCTCGTGGCGCGGCTCCTTGCGGGCGAACCGGAGCCCGACGAGATGGATCAGGCCATCGAGGACTTCTTTCGCGCAGAAGAGGGTGACACCCCGCCGGCCGTCTGAGCGGTTCGCCGCAGCACCAGCCTCCTGTGGATAACTCTGCAGGCACTCTGGCGATTCGGTGCATCATGGTGCGATGGATTCGACCACCCTCCGCTTCGACGAGCGTTACCCGCTGGTCTGGCGCACGCCCAGCTCACTCCAGATCGGAATCGACCGGCCTCTGGTGGTCCTCCCCGAGGTGAGTCAGGCTGAAGAGCGGCTGTTGCACGCACTCCAGCGCGGCGTGAGCCCCGAAGGCCTCCGGATGATCGGGCAGAGGTTCAGAACGACCGGAAAGCAGCTCGCAGCTCTTCTCGCGGCAGTCTCGCCCGCCCTCGATGCACGACCAGCGCCGCACGATCGGGCTGCCGGCCCGGTTCTGCCGACACCCTCCTCGGCGACGAGCCTCGGGACGGCAACCGCAGCCATCCGCTCGCTGCTTCGGAACATGGCCCTGAGCGAGCATGTCGTCGTCGACGCCGCCGATGACCAGCCGGCCCCGGCAACAGCACCCGCATTGACCGTACTCGTCGCGGCATGGGGTGTGTCTCCCGTGCGTGCGGCACGATGGATGAGTGGAGACAGGGCTCATCTGGCGGTCGTCTTCGGGGATCGTGACGTTCGCATCGGGCCCCTGGTGCGCCCGGGCCTCGGGCCCTGTCTGCATTGCATCGATCGATGGCACATCGACGTCGACCCTACGTGGCCGGCGATCGCCGGGCAGCTGCTCGGGCGATCGGCGGCCACAACCGACCCCCTGACGATCGCAACGGTGAGTTCCCTGGTCGGTCGACTCTGCGCCGAATTCATCATGGGCGACGACTCAGGGGCCTCCATCGCCCTCCGGCCGGGGCGAACCCTTCACCTCGACTCGTTCACGGGTGTCGTCACCGAGAGCGAAGCGGAGGTGCATCCGGAGTGCGCGTGCCAAGCTCTGCCAGAAAGCGCGATGGTTGTCGCACTTGGGAGCGACTGGCACCCGTCTGGGCCCACGACAACGCCAGAAGACGGCGCGCCCGCGTCACCCCCACATAGAGAAGTCGTCGTTCTTCATCGACCAGATCGAGCGTAGTGGCGTAGCTGATCGGCACGAGCCCCTCACTCAGGCCGAGAATGAAGACGCTCCCCCACTCCAGCCCCTTGGCCGAGTGCAGGGTAGCCAGCGTCACCGCAGCGATGGTCGGCTCATGCTGGCCCGCCTGACGCTCGAGCAGCTCATCGGTGAAGGCGCGGAACGAGGTGCGTGCCGGCTGCTGTTCGGCGAGGCCCATGATGGCATTCAGGGATTCCCAGCGATCGCGAACTGCACCTCTGGCTTCGGGAGGACTCTGCGACCAGCCGAGCGAACGGAGAACGTCGCTCACCGACTTGAACAGGGGCTCGCCCGAGATGGATACCGATGCCGCTCGCAGGCTCATGACCGCCTGCTTGACCTCCGGCAGGTCGAAGAAGCGCTGCGATCCCCTTATCTGGTAGGTCACACCCGCTTCGGCCAGGGCGCCTTCGAGCGCAGCGGCTTGGGCATTGATCCGGTACAACACGGCGATGTCTTCGGGTTTCGTGCCGTCGACGATCAGGCGTGCGATGGTCGCAGCGACTCCGCGCGCCTCTGCCGCGTCGGAGGCGTATGCCGTGATCGTCGGTTCTGCGCCCCGGGCGGTGGTACTGGCTCGCGCATCACTTGCCCGCGCACCGATCTCACGCGCGGCGCCGTCGCCTGGGCCGCCCCCTGCAGATCGAAGGCTCAGTGCGCCGGTGCGCCCACGCATGAGGCGGTTCGCCGCGTCGACAACCGCGGGTGTCGAGCGATAGTTGCGCTCGAGCCGAACCATCTTCGAATTGGGGTACGCACGACCGAACGACAGGAGAAAGTCCGAGTTGGCACCTGCGAAGGAGTAGATCGTCTGGCTCGCATCGCCGACGACGCAGAGGTCCCGGCGGTCGCCGAGCCAGAGCGAGAGCAAGTGGTGCTGCAGGGGCGAGACGTCCTGGTATTCGTCGACGACGAAGAACCGGTACTGCTCGCGAACCTGCATGGCGACCGAAGGCTCGGTCTCGATCATCCCTGCAGTCGCCAGCAGCACGTCTTCGAAATCGAGCTGCCGACGCTCGTCTTTCACCTTCTCATATTCGCGCTGGAGGTCGATGACCTGTTCGACGCTCAAGGAGCCGGGCTGCGCCCTGCTGGTTCGCGCAGCGAGCCCATAGGCGTCGAGCGACAGGTTCGAGATCTTGCGCCACTCGATTTCTGCGGCGAGGTCGCGGAGGGTCGCAGTGTCGACCCGCAACTTGAGGTTCTCTGCGACCTGCCCGAGCAGGCGGCCCTTGCCCTCGAGCAGCCGCGGCACGTCACCGCCGATCACCTGGGGCCAGAAGAAGTTCAGCTGGGCGAGGGCGGCCGAATGGAACGTTCGTGCAGAGACTCCGCCCGCTCCCAGGGACCGCAGGCGCGAGCGGAGTTCCGCCGCCGAGCGGGCGGTGAAGGTGAGGGCCATCACCTTGCTCGGAGGGAAGACACCGGTTGCAACGCCGTAGGCGATGCGGTGGGTGATTGCCCTGGTCTTACCGGTGCCAGCCCCGGCAAGAACACAGACCGGGCCGAGAAGGGTGCTGGCGACGACTCGTTGTTCTGAGTCAAGACCCGACAACAGCGCCTCAGCACCGGTTGCCGGCTCACTCCGCTCACCCAGGCCGTCTTCGACGCTGTATTCCGCGGCGTGGTCTCCAGCGTCGTCTGGGCCCGGTCTCACCAATCCCGCCCGGGAATGGAACCGCCGTACCAGTGCTCGATGATCGCACGCGCAATCGAAGAGGATCCGGGCAGGATCGCCGTCTGGGCCGGGTCGGCCAGGTCTTCGCGGCTGAACCAGCGCACATCGAGGATCTCTTCACCGTCGGGCACCAGCGGATCAGTCGAGGAGGCAGGGTCGACGCGGGCGAGGAACCCGCACATCAACGACGCCGGAAACGGCCATGGCTGCGAACCGAGGTACTCGGGCGTGAGAATCCGGACTCCTGACTCCTCGTAGACCTCGCGAATCGCCGCGGCCTCGAGCGACTCGCCTGGCTCGACGAAGCCGGCCAGCAGCGAGTACCGGTTGTTCTCCCACAGGGCGTTCGAGCCCAGCAGGATGCGGTCATGCTCATCGACGATCCCGACGATCACCGCCGGGTCGGTCCGGGGAAAGATCTCGATGTCCTGCACGGGGCATCGCCTCACCCAGCCGCCCATCTCTGGCACGGTCTCTGCTCCGCAGCGTGGGCAGTGGGTGTGGGAGTTGTGCCAGTTGATGATGCCGAGCGCCTCGGTGAAGACACCGGCGTCACGGTCGGTCAGCCCCGGCGCGACCATACGCAGGTTCACCCACCGGCTTTCGTCTGGCTCGAGTGCGCGTGCTGCGTCGTCGGTGAGCGACAGCGCGACGAGTCGGGTTCCGACTGGCTCGGTGACATCGGTGGCCAGCGAGCGCCCGAGGTACACCGCGACCTCCACTCCAGCAGAACCGGTCACACCCGCCCCACTGACTGCTCCGATGCTCGCTGGAGGCAGGAAAGCCAGCTCCGGATGCCCGGCAGAGCCAGTGCCCAGAAGCGCCAGCCCGTTCCAGAACACCGCAACGCGCGTAGCCTCGTCTGCCCAGAGTGTGTCGAACAGCTGCGGCGTGCCGCGAAACTCGTGATCGCGGTCGATCTCGAAACGGGAGAGCGGCAGCGAAGAGAGAAAAGTCGTATGCAAGGGTTGACCAATCATGCGTGGCGAAAGCCATCGAGTGCAGATGCCAGCCCTACCCTGAGAGTATGGCCAGATCCTCTCTCACTCTAGCCGCGCTAGCGACCGCGGCCGTCGCCGGGCTCGACGTCGTGTCGACCTCGCCTCTCTCCACCGGGCAGTCCGGCCGGTACGACTCAGCGCTGCTGCAGGCCAGGGGCGGAGACCGGTATGTCGTGCGGGTTCCGACGGCCGATGAGGCAGAGCGCGAACAGTCAGGCGATCTCGTGGCCCTGCGTGCGTTGACCGGCGGGTCACGGAGCCGTCTTCCCTTCGCCGCCCCGGAGTTCGTCGGCCAGGCCCCCATTGCCCAGGTCCCCAGCCCCCAGACGTCAAGCGGCCAGACCCGCGGAATGGTCTACAACTACATCGAGGGTCGGCCTGCCACACTCGCAAGCCTCGACGACAGTGTCGAGCTGGCCGAGTCGTTCGGCCGCGCCATCGCCTCGATTCACTCGCTGCCGACCTCCGTCGTCACCGACGCCGGGCTGCCCGTCTTCAGCGCAACGGAATCGGCCCGGGTTGCACGAACGGCGAAAGACCGCGCGGCTGCTACCGGCAAAGTGCCCACCGAGCTGCTCACGCGATGGTCGCTCGCCCTCGAAGACAGCGCCCTGTGGCAGTTCCAGCCCACCGTCATCCATGGCTCGCTCGGCCCGGAATCGTTCCTGGTCGCCGGCGACAGGGTCACGGGCATCCTTGACTGGTCGAATTTCAAGGTCGGCGACCCAGCCAGCGATCTCTACTGGCTGAGCTCGGTCTCGCGTGAGGAGTCGGCCACACGGGTGTTCTCGGGCTACAACGTCGCCCGCTCAGGGCCCGTCGACCGACAACTGCGAAAGCGGGCCCGGCTCTACGCCGAGCTCGAGATAGCGAAGTGGCTTGTGCACGGCTATGACCTCAGGGACTCCCTGATCGTCGACGACGCGGTGGGCATGCTCGCCGGTCTCGCCTCCACGGCCCAGTCCGACCTGCTGAACCCCCTGTCGACTGACACCGGGCGCATCATGGCCGTCGACGAGGTCGAAGAGATGCTGGCGCGCACACCGCGCTCCGAAACCGTCACTGCTCGAGACCACGCCAACGCAGCTCGCATCTCCGAAGACGACTGAGCCGTCTTTCCCACTCGGCAGGCCGACTGATTCTTCGGGCCTGCCGAGTAATGCAGGCACCCGAGAACTACAGGCGCCTGAGAACTGCAGGCGCATGAGCACTGCCGGCGCGTGAGCACTACACCTGCGCCTCGACGGCCTCCCAGAGTCTGAGCAGTTCAGTCTCGGAGTAGACCCGCGCGGGTGCGATGACCTCGTCGACGGCCACGAAGTAGAAGACGGCGTCGATGAGTTCGGGTTCGACTCCGCGCCATTTCGAGTACGCGAGTCGGTACAGCGCCAGCTGCAGTTGTTTCGCCTCGAGATCGGCTGCGTCCACCGGGGCACGCCCGGTCTTCCAGTCGACGATCTGATAGCGGCCGACTCTGTCGAAGACGGCATCGATCTTGCAGACCACGATGTGGCCGCCCAGCGCCAGGTGGATCTCGATTTCGACGTCGACCGGCGCAAGCCCTGACCACTCCGATGCCTCGAACGTTGCCTGGAGCGCTCGCAAGGCTTCGTCTTCAGCCGTGTCTGCGACCCTGGTGGCGACCAGCAGCCCGTCACTGTCGAGCGCTTCGTCGGCGTCGAGCTCGAGCAGTGATGCATCGAGTTGCTCAGACCCGCCGATGATGCCGTACCGGTTCTCCACCCAGGTGTGAAAGCGCGTGCCCAGCCTGGTCTGGCGGTAGGGGCGCTCAGGCATCGGGCGTCGGAGCTGCCGCAGCACCGCGGGCGTGTCTCCGACGTAGTCCTTGAACCGGGAGGCGGCTACACGAACGGGTACGGCCAGGGGCTCCCCCGCTGCTGAGGCTGCGCGTTCGGCGAGCAACAGGTCGATGTCGTTCGACCACTCGGTCTCGAGCGTGGGGTCAGCGCTCAGCACGAGTTCTGCCGCAGCATCCACCCTGGCCTGTCGTGAACCCAGCGGGTCACTCGGCCATGGCACGAGCCGCACCGACTCCGGCAGCGGATTCTGTTCGTTCTGAGGGGCGTCGGGAAGGGCATCGGGTGCGATGAGCCCGTGACCTGCTAGCTCGGTGAGAAACAGGCCAGGGCCGCGGTGCTGCGTCTGGATCGACCAGAACGAGCCGCTCAGGAGGAGGCTCTGCCTGGCACGGGTCACCGCAACGTAGATGAGTCGCCTCTGCTCTTCGGCGTAACGGTCGACGATCTCATCGTTGAACTCCGACTTCGCGGTGGCGAACTCGGCCTGGGTGTCGCAGCTGCGCCACGGCAGAAAGGGCAGTTCGGCGGCGTCGCCCCTGAATTCGAACGGAAGTTCGCCGAACGCAAGCCACCCCTGCTTGCTCTGGACCTTGCCGGGCAACTCGTCTTCGACCATTCGCGGCACTGAAACGACGTCCCACTCCAGGCCCTTGGCGCCGTGGATGGTGAGGATCTGCACGGTTCCGGGTTCTGGCTCCTCGGACCGAGGGGAGAGCTTGTCGCGTTTCTCGGCCTCTTCGAGCCACGAGAGGAAGACGCCGAGGCCCGCGGTCGCATCCGCGGCGACGAACGCCGTGACCTGCTCGGAGAAAGCGTCGAGACTGGCCTGGCCGAGGTACGACCTCTCGTTCGCTGCCACCTCGATGTCGAGCAGGAGCTCCTGGGTGACGAGATTCACCAGGTCGAGAAGGTCGAGACCGGTGCGGGTGCGGAGGAACGCGAGCTGGGACCCCGCCTGGCGGATGCGGGCAACCCCCGCCTCGCTGAAGCCTTCGAGCATGCGGTGACCGGCAGGCGCTGTCGCCACAAAGTCCACAGCGTCGACCAGAGACCGGGTCTCGTCGGCAACCACGGAGTTGCGCAGACGCTGTTTCACGCCCGCATCGAGAGTGGCGAAATGATGATCGCGTTCGGCGAGCCATGATGCGACACGACTGAGAACGAGAACATCACGAAGGCCGACACGCCATCGGGCTCCGGTGAGCAGTCGCACCAGTTCGGATTCGGCCGCCGGATAGTAGATGACCCTGAGCGCCGAAACGAGGTCAGCGACGGCGGGTTCTTCGAGCAGGCCCCCCAACCCCAGCACGTGAAACGGCACGCCGTGTTCGGCCAGCGCGTTGGTGAAGGCGTCGATCTTCTTGATCGAACGGCACAGCATGGCTGCCGACCTGACCGCGCCCCTGGAATCGGGGATCGCGAGCTGGTGCTTGAGCCATCGGGCGACGGCCTCGGCCTCATCGGTGACCGTCTCGCCGTAGAAGGCATCGACAATGCCCGTGCCAGCATCGGGGCGCGCCTCGAGGCGTTCGACGGCAACGGCCGATGCCGCCGTGAGGGGCGCAACGAGGGTGTTGGCGACATCGAGAACGCGGAGCGGGTTTCGCCAACTGGTCGAGAGCGCGAAAGACCTGGCGCCGTCACGCTTTCCGGTGAAGTCCACCGCGAACGTCGCCAGGTTTGCCGCACTTGCGCCGCGCCAGCCGTAGATCGACTGGTGCGGGTCGCCCACAGCCATGACCGGCTGACCACCGAAGAGCTGCGACAGGAGCCTTGTCTGAACGACGCTCGTGTCCTGGTACTCGTCGAGCAGAATGACGCGGAATCGGCCGCGATAGTCGGGGATCACTCGGGGCACTCGCTCGGTGATGGCAAGGGCGAGGGCGACCTGGTCGGAGTACTCGACGAAGCCGCGCCGGATCTTCTCGGCGGAGTACTGCTCAGCCAGATCGACGAGCACCGGCAGCGCCTGCACGGAGACGATGGCATCGCGCAGGGAGGCGTTCAGTGTCTTCACGCGTGTCGAGCCCGTCGGCAGGTCGGCGAGCTGCTCGAAGTCGGAGGCGAGCGCGATGACCTCGGAAGGCGTGACCACGTTCTCGCTCATGGCACGGCTGAGCGACAGTACGGCCTCGGTGAGCGAGTCGATGGGCTTGTCGAGGGTGATGAGCCGATCATCCGTGCTGCTCGTCACGATCTTTCGCGCCATCTGCCACGCGGATGCTTCGCTCAGGATGCCCGAATCACCCTCGCGGCCGATGAGAAGGGCGTTGTCTCGAAAGATGCTGTTGGCAAACGAGTTGTACGTGGCCACGGTCGGCGCGTCGAACGGATCGAATGCGGCGATCGTGGGCTGCGAGGCGTCGCTGGGCTGCACGCCGGCGCTGGGCTGGGCTGCAGCAACGCGCTGCGCTGCATCACTGCGCTGGGCTGCATCACCGCGCTGCGCTGCCGCGAGCTGGTCGAGGCGTGACCGGATGCGCTGCGAGAGCTCCCCTGCCGCCTTCCGTGTGAAAGTGAGGCCGAGGATCTCCGAGACCGGAACGAGATTGTTGGCCACGAGCCAGACCACCCGGTTGGCCATCGTCTCGGTCTTGCCGCTGCCAGCGCCAGCGATCACGATGCTCGGGGAGAGAGGGGCCTCGATCACCGCCTGTTGCTGCGGAGTGGGTGCCGGCAGACCGAGCTTCCCAGCGATTTCGAGCGCGCTGATCATCATGATGAGACTGCCTTCACGAGGTGGATCCGATAGCGCCAGGATCCGTGGGGGTCGCGATCGCCGAGGCCGTCGCGGCCAGGGAAGACGGTTCCGGCCATGCCGAGCGCGGCACGCTCGATGCGGCCGCGGAAGAACTGCTCTGACTCTTCGTCGAGGGGTGGCTGGGTCAACAGTTTGTAGAGCACCTTCTTCGATCCGGCGCCCGCACTGAGGGCCACGTAGAGCAAAACGGCACCGCCGTTCTGCGACGGGTCGATGACGATGGGCCCAGTTCGCGACTCAGTTCGCGACTCAGTTGGGGACTCGGTTCGGGACGCTGCTGAGGATTCAGCTGAGGATTCTGCCGGAGTCTCCTTCGGCGCGGGGTTGACCACCCCTGCGAGCAGTGCGATCTGGTAGCTGCCGAGCTGTGCGTGTTCGGTCACGCCGAGCGCAGACGGAGCATATGCACCGGTCTTCAGGTCGACGACACTGACGACGCCATCCGGACCACGCTCGAGGCGATCGATCGTTCCGCGCAACCGCGCGCGACCGACCTCTACGACGAACCCGGCTTCGCCGCCGACCAGCTCCCCTCCGCTGCGTTCGAACTCCCTGAGATACTCGGAGAGACCCTCCACGCGCCGGAATGTGCGCCGACGTTCTCTCTCGGCGAGCCACAGTGACTCGAAGTCGAGCTCATTCCAGCGTTCCTCGAGTCGACCCCAGAGTGCAGTCACACTCAGGTCTGGCTGGGTTTGGGCCGCCACTTCCTCCATCACTGAGTGCACGATCGTGCCGATGCTGGCCGCCATGCCGAAGGTACTGCCGGAGACTTTGTCGATGTACCACGCCAAGGGTGATTTCTCGAAAGTCTCGAGCTTCGACGGCGAGACATCGACGAACACCTCAGGGTCGTCGAGATCAGCCAGCGGCTCAACCGTCGACGGGTCGAGCAACCCGAACCAGCTGGCCGGATGCGCGCCGGGCACTCCTTCGGCAGCGAGACGAGCGAGTGCTGTCGCCGCCTCTGGGCGCCCCGTTACTGCGAGTTCCCGGCGGAGGGTGCCCGTCAAGGCTCGCAAGGTCAACGGGTGTGTGAGAGCGGGTGAACCACTGGTTTCAGCCCGGCCGATCACCGGAGCCTCGGGAGCGAGCCGCAGGAACGGAGACGGCTGTTCGTCGTCGTTCGCGACGCAGCTGAGCACGGCCTGGGTGGTGGCCCGCGAGGCCGCGAGCACGAACATCCGGAGTTCGTCACCCATCACTTCGGCGCGGTCATCGATTGCGCCGGCCCCCTGCCCAGCGAAGTGTTGATCGGCAGCGCGATGATCCGCGGAGTGTTGATCCGCGGAGGGAAGACCAGCCACCACAGAGCTCAGCCGGTCGGGGTGCAGCAGCGAGCCGCGCAGACGAAGGTTCGGCCAGACCGCTTCCTGGAGGCCGGCGATCACGACGATCTTCACCTGGACGCCGACGACGCCCGTCGGAGTGGAGACGAACACAGAATCACCGGCAGCGCGTGGTGAGAGAGAGTCCTCTGGCACTTCGCTCTCGCGCACGTCGATCAGGAACTCGGTTGCGGGGCGATGGGGGCTGCGTTCGACGAAGCGCTTTGCCGCAGTGAACAGGCCGACGATACCGTCGAGGTTGCGGTTGGCCTCGTCCGCCAGAATTCCCGACCCCCTGGACTGGGCCAGCCAGAGATCGGGAAGTGCGCTCCGGCTCCAGGCCGACCAGAGCAACTCCTCGATGCTGGCTCCGCTCGCATGCATGCTCCTGACGACACCCAGGCTGTCGGCCAGGCGGGCGACCCTGCGCGCGGGCGACGAGTCGATGGTGACAAGTCGACCGGGTGCATCAAGCGCCTCCCGCAACAGCAGCTCGGCCGAACGATTGCCTCCACCCGCCAGCTCTTCGTGGCGGAGTGAGAGCCGCAACCGGCGCAGCGAAACGGCATCGAGGCCCCCGAATGGCCCCAGCAGCAACTCGGTGATGGTCTCGTCATCGAGCTCCTGCACTCCCGTCGCGACCGAGATGACCGTGACGAGATGACGGGCCGAGTAGTCGTCGCGCAGTGCACGACCGCCCGTCGTGGTGGCCGTCGGCACTTCGGCCAGCGCAAGCCCCCTGGCGAACGACGAGATCGCCCCGCCCGATCGCACGACGACCGCCATCTCTCGCCACGGGACCCCTCGCAGCAGGTGGTGTTCGCGCAGAAGCTGGGCGATCTGTGCCACCTCGGCGGCAGGCGAGGTCGCTTCGATACGCACGACAGGGTGGTCGATCCCGGCCGGCGCTGCTGCCGCTCCAGCACCCTCGTACTCTTCAGCCCTCGGGTTCGCTTGCGGGTCATCGCCGCCACCAACACTCAGTGCTGCCCGCTGGCGCCCGGCCGCTGCAGCACCGATGCGCGCTGTCGCTCGCTGAACCAGACTCCGGATGCCCGGGCCATGCCTGTACACACCCTGCAGGTACATCGTGGGCTCCGTCGCAACGGCGAGTACCGAACCCAGGCGCCCCAGGCTGTCGGTCGAACCGCCACGAAAGCTCGCGCTGGCTACGTCGGGGTCCCCGAAGGCGACGATCGCAACTCCGCTGCGTGCGAGGGTCGAGAGAAAGTTCACGGCCCCGCTCGAGAGCTCGGGAAAGTCGTCGACGACCACCAGTTTCACCCCGCGCAACACCTCGGCCTCGCCGCGAGCCACAACGAGGCGAGCCTCTGCGATCAACTCAGCAGAGTCGAGGTACGAATCGCGAAAGCTCGAGGCGACCTGCTGGTATTCCTCCGCGAACTCACCAGCAGCCACCCATTCGGCGACATCGTGTCGTTTCCCGAGCTCCCTGAGTTGCCGGGGTGAGATGCCCTCCTCTGTTGCGCGCATCATGAGTTCGCGCAGTTCTGTTCTGAAGCCGCGAAGCACCCGCACTTCGGGGCGCAATGGGTCTGGCCACTGGGGGCCTGTGTCGGTTTCGAGGTGACCCTCGATGAGCTCAGCGATGATTCTGTCGTGTTCTGCCCCGGTCAGGAGCGCAGGCGGGGCGGCCCCCGTGCGCGCGGCCTGCGCCTGCACGATCTGGAAGGCCAGCGAATTCACCGTTCGGGCGAGCGGACCGTTCGTGGGCGACGCAATTCTGAGCGCGAGCGTGTCACGCAAGCGTGTAGCGGACTGCCTTGTGGGAGTGAGCACCACAATCTCAGACGGCGCAAATCCACGTCGCGTGACCTGATCGGCGACGAGTTCGACGAGTACCGTCGTCTTCCCGGAGCCGGGAGCACCGATGACAGCGACCGATGAGCCGTGCGGGAGGCGTAGGACTGCCTGTTGTGATTCGTCGAGGCGCAGTGATTGGTCGAGGCTCAGTGATTGGTCGAGGCCCAGTGATTCGTCGAGGCCCAGTGATTCGTCGAGCAGCAGAGATGTGTCGTGTTCGAGCGATGCCGGAAGCTGCGGGGATGCGTCTGGCCGGGTGCGCTTCGCTTCGGGTTCGTCGTCCACGCCTGCAACGCTAGCAACCGCCGGCGACACCCACCGCCGCACGATCTCGACAGGTGTTCGCTCAGGGCTGAGGGCCTGCGGGCGCGCAGGGGCGATTCGGCACAGGGGAACTGTCGTAATCTGGGCTGTGGTGATCAGAGCACACGATCACTCAACCGTTGAAAGGCGCACCTGGTGGAAATTCGTATCGGCATCACACAGACTCCCCGAGAACTCAGCTTCGAGTCGACCCAGACTCCCGACGAGATCGAGAAGCTGGTTTCTGACGCACTCGCCTCCGGCACTGGTCACCTGTCGCTCAAAGACAGCAAGGGCAAGCTCTACCTCGTTCCCGTAACCGGCCTCGCCTACGTCGAGATCGGCTCAGAAGACACCCGCCGAATCGGCTTCGTCGGCTAGGGTCAGCTCACTATGGAACTTCTCTTCGTCGTCCTGGCCGGAATCATTCTGGGGTTGGCAGCACGCTACCTCTTTCCGTTGAGGGAGACGCATGGGGCGTTCCTCATCCCCGCGATCGGGGCGGTCACCGCTTCGGTCGTGTGGGAGGCCCTGACCTGGCTCGGCTGGGCCTGGAATGGCGGCTGGATCTGGACGACGACGCTCCTGCTCACCGCAGCCGTCGTCTCGGTTTCGGCCGTGACCATCGGGCGTTCCAGGCGCAGCAGGGACCGGGCCCAGCTGAGTGCCCTTCTGTCTCCCAAAGCGCGAGCGGTCTAGGCAACTCCTCGGGTCACCGCACCGCTCAGGCGGTCAGCCCCAGCCCGTCCATGCGCCGGCTGTGCTTGGCGATCAGCTCCGTGAACACCGGCTCGATCCGCTGTTCATCGTTCTGCGGGTTCCCGCTGTGATGAATGGCTGACCGGGCAACCAGAAGCGTGTCGCCGACGAGTCGCCTCCCCCAGAGGGCAAGGCGCGAGCTGAGCAGGGGGTCGGCCGACATCGCGTCGGAGAGCAGGGTCACGATCACCTGGCGGCCATCGTCACCTGCAACGATCCTGGCCGAACGTGGGCCGACATCGCCCTCGAGACCCGTTGCCAGCAACACGAAGAAATCGTCGAGAATCCCGGCGGTCAGATAGATGCTCGTCAACGACTCGAACCAATCCCCGCCGCGGATCTCCGCTGAATACCTGTCGATGGCGGGCGCAAACGGCTCGATGACGTTCGATGGCTCGGCGACGAGCCTTCGAAGTTCGGCCGTCAGCTTCTCGTGTTTGGCCAGGGCGAACCCCGCAGCCGGCCCGAGCAACTCTTTCGCCCCGACGTTCGGCGCGAGCATCACCGCTCGCGCCAGCGACTCGAACACCGAGAGCTGGATGTAGGCCGCCTGACCGAGATAGGGCACGATCTCCGGCGTGAGCTCAGCCAGGTTGACGCGCTCGGTCAGCGCGGGAGGCCGACGCGGCTTCAGCCGCGGAACCTCGATGCGCACCTTTGGGCGCTTGAAAACATCAAACACCCGGCGAGTCTACCGGCTGGCAGTGGGCTACCGATCGACTACTTCGGTGACACTCGAACGCCGAAGCGCGCCCCACGGCGGTGAATTCCGGATGCTCGGCTAAACTGAACGCAGCCCTGACACGAATCGGGGCGTCTACGCCCCCAGCCAGGCGCCATCGCCGGCCCTAGTTCTGTCGAAGATCGCGTATCCGGGCACATCGTGTCCGAGCAGTACACGGTGTGCAGCTCAGTTTCACTCCAGGTGCACTTCTCAGGACTCTTCACTTTCAGGCGTAGCCCACACAACGACAGGGCACCCCCAATGACATTCTCTGAACCGAACACCGAATCCAGTACAAATACAGGCATCGATGCAGACGTAATCGATGCGGACGCAATCGATGCTGTCGAGATCGATGCGGTCGCGGTCATCGATGTGATCGCACCGGACCCCACACTTCCCGACGCGGTCATCGATGAATCGACCTTCAGCGATCTCAAAGTCGACCAGGACCTCGTCGATGCGCTGGCGTCGAAAGGCATCATCCACCCCTTCCCGATCCAGACCCAGACCATCCCGCTCGGCCTCGAGGGCCAGGACATCATCGGCCAGGCCAAGACCGGTACTGGCAAGACGTTCGGCTTCGGCCTCCCTCTGCTGCAGAGCCTCGGGCAGAACCCGGCTCCCGGAGTGCAGGCGCTCGTGGTCGTTCCGACCCGTGAACTCGCCGTACAGGTCACCGAAGACCTGCAGCTTGCAGCCAAGAACCGGCCCACGACGGTCATCGCCATCTACGGCGGCAAGTCGTACGAGGGCCAGATCGAGCAGCTGAAGGCCGGCGCGCAGGTCGTGGTCGGCACCCCCGGCCGTCTTCTCGACCTCGCAGGCCAACGCCTGCTGTCGCTCGCCAACGTTCGCGTCATGGTGCTCGATGAGGCAGACAAGATGCTCGACCTCGGCTTTCTCGCCGACGTCGAGAAGCTCTTCTCGCAGACGCCGGCCGGCCGCCACACGATGCTGTTCTCCGCGACGATGCCCGGCCCGGTTGTCGCGCTCGCACGCCGGTTCATGACGCGTCCGATCCACATCCGCGCGACAGATCCCGACGAAGGCCTGACCCAGGCGAACATCAAGCACGTGGTCTACCGCGCGCACAACCTCGACAAAGACGAGGTCATCGCGCGCATCCTGCAGGCGAACGGCCGCGGTAAGACCGTCATCTTCACCCGTACCAAGCGTGCGGCTGCCCGGCTGGTCGAAGAGCTCGGTGACCGCGGGTTCAATGCCGCTGCCGTGCACGGCGATCTCAACCAGGAGCAGCGTGAACGCGCCATGGCCGCGTTCAAGGCCGGCAAGCGCGACGTTCTGATCGCCACCGACGTCGCCGCCCGCGGTATCGACGTCAACGACGTGACACACGTCATCAACCACACCATTCCCGAAGACGAGAAGACCTACCTGCACCGCGCCGGCCGCACCGGCCGCGCGGGCAAGACCGGTATCGCGGTCACCTTCGTCGACTGGGATGATCTGCACAAGTGGGCGCTCATCAACAAGGCACTCGACATGGGCCAGCCGGAGCCGGTCGAAACCTACTCCTCCTCCCCGCACCTCTTCACCGACCTCGACATCCCGGCAGGCGTAAAGGGCCGCCTGAAGCCGACTCCCCCGGCAAAGGGTGTCGACGCTGCGGATCGGCCGCCACGCGCTCCGCGTGAGGGCTCTACCGGCGGGTCACGCGGCGGCAACTCGAACGCTGGCGGCTCGGGTGAAAGTCGGGCTCCCCGTGAAGGCGGCAGCGAGCGCCCGCCGAGGTCGCGCAACCGTCGCCCCAACGGAAGCGGAGCATCCATTACCACCACCACCGAGGTCGCGGCCAGCGGCCTGGCCGGCGACACGACGGCAGTCAGCTTCTCGGGCGCAGTGGACGCAGCAGGTGATGCCCCGGTAGGCGGCCAGGCACACGCGGGCCACGAACACCACGATGGCAACAGCGCTCCACGCCGGCGCACCCGGTCGCGCAACCGCGCACCACGCCCCGAGTGAGCCAGACCCCACAGTGAGCAGTGGGCAACCGAATCCGCTGACCCCGAACTCGCTCACCCCGAACGAGATCGTGAAGCTGCAGGCGCTTCGCCGCATGAAGCTCCTGGCAACAAGCCTGTTGCTCGTGATGGCCGTGATCTTCGCGGTGGCGTTCGCCCTGCAGTCACGCTACCCGTGGCTGCAGTACGTGCGCGCGGCCGCCGAGGGCGGCATGGTCGGTGCCCTCGCCGACTGGTTCGCCGTGACCGCGCTGTTCCGGCACCCGCTGGGGCTGAAGATTCCGCACACGGCGATCATCCCGACCCGCAAGAACGAGATCGGGGCCAGCCTCGGCGAGTTCGTCGAAGAGAACTTCCTCTCCGAGGCGATCGTGCGCCAGAAACTCGCCGACGTCGGTGTCTCCCGGGTGGTCGGCAGCTGGCTCTCGAAACCAGCGAACGCCGAGCGCATCACCAAGGAACTCGCCAGTGGGCTGCAGGGCGCCCTCACCTTCTTGAGCGACGACGAGATCCGCGAGGTGATCGAAGGCCTGGCGCGAATGCATCTGGTCGGTCGCGACTGGTCTGCCCAGATCGGTGAGCTCGCCCAGAAGGTGATCGAATCCGGCCATCACCACCTCGCTGTCGACCTCCTTGTCGACAAGACCGAACAGTGGCTCGCTGCCAACCCCGACTCGTTCACCGAGCTCGTGTCGCGGCGCCTTCCCAGCTGGCTGCCGTCATTCGTCGACAAGCTGGTCGACGAGCGCGTCTACCGTGAAGCGCTGAAATTCGTGCAGTCGGTGCAGGTGAACCCCACGCACCAGCTCCGCCTTGCCCTCGACACCTACCTGTTGCAGCTCAGCGCAGACCTGCAGCACGACCCCGAGATGATGCGCCGTCTCGAGAGCGTCAAGGAGAACCTGCTCGACGACCCGCGACTGCGCGAACTGGCCGGTCTGGCCTGGGACGCGATCAAGTCGGCGTTGCAATCGTCATTGGCCACCCCAGGAAGCCCGCTCCGCCTGTCGATCCAATCCACCCTCGCCGACGTCGGCGCGCGATTGGTTTCGGATGCCCGGCTCGCCCTCACCGTCGACACCTGGGTCGGCAACGCCGCCGCCCACCTCGTGCAGAACTATCGCCACGACATCGCCGCCGTCATCGCCGAGACCGTTGAGCGGTGGGACGGCCGCGAGGCCAGCCAGAAGATCGAGATCCAGGTCGGAAAAGACCTGCAGTTCATCCGCATCAACGGGACCGTCGTCGGCTCGCTGGCAGGCCTGGCGATCTTCACGGTCGCCCAGGCCGTGGTTACACTCACCAGCTGATCGAGAGCGTCGATACTGACGCATCGGCCGTGGCTGATCAGCCGTCACGCTTGGGCCCCGAGGTTACGCGTGGATCGGCTGCGAACCCGTCGCACGATCGACGATCTTCTGCAGAACCTCGAGGGGCGTCGTGTTCTCGCCAAGCCGGTTCGGCTTCCCGGAGCCGTGATAATCGCTCGAACCCGTGACCTCGAGCCCGAACTTCTTCGCCAGCTCGTAGAGCCTGGTCTTGCCGTCGGCTGTGTTGAGGCTGTGTTCGATCTCGAGACCGAAGAGTCCAGCATCCACCAGCCGGCGCAGGTTGGATTCGGGAATCACCCGATCGCGACCACTCGTTCCCGGGTGGGCGAGCACGGGCACTCCCCCGGCCGCCACCACCAGCTGCACGCCGATCAGCGGCGTCGGGGCGTAGTGCGGCTGGAAGTAGCCTGCCTTCCAGTGCAATATGCCCTGAAAGGCATGACTCCGCGTCGGTGCGAGGCCTTTGGCAACCAGGGCATCGGCGATGTGCGGCCGGCCTATGGTCGCCCCTTCGGTGGTCTGGTCGAGGACGTCCTGCCAGCTGAGGTCGTAGTCCTCTGAAATGCGGGCCACGATGCTCTCGGCACGCTTCATTCGGGCGCTGCGGATCGTGGTCGTCTCGGCCAGCAGCGCTTCGTCTGTGGGGTCGAAGAGGTAGGCCAGAAGGTGAACGCTGGTGTACTCCTGCCGGGTGCTGAGTTCCATTCCGGGGATCAGCGACAGGCCGTAGTGGCGGGCGGCCTTCGAGGCGGATGCCCATCCTGCCGTCGTATCGTGGTCGGTCAGGGCGATCGTTCCGAGGCCTCCCTCGTGTGCAGACCGCACGACCTCGTACGGGGTTTCCGTTCCGTCGGACGCACTGCTGTGAGTGTGAAGATCGACAGGACCGCGGAACGCGGGTGCAACGTCAGGCATACCCCCATGCTAAGGCGTGCGATCGATACGCTTGCCGCATGCCGGGTGGCGTTGCGCTGGCCGGATGGTGGTCGTGACAGACCCGGCCACCTCACATCCGCGCCCTTGACATTGACGCGACGTCAATCTCTACAGTTCAGTTGTCGATGAAAACGTGGAAGGAGATCCTGGGATGGAGTGGTCGATCAACGACGTCGCCCGCCTTGCCTGCACGACGTCGCGAACTCTCCGCCACTACGATTCCCTCGGATTGCTGGCACCGAGCCGGGTGGGGTCGAACGGCTACCGCTACTACGACGAGGCAGCGCTGGCCCGGCTGCAACGGATCCTGCTCCTCCGGGAGCTGGGCGTAGGACTCCCCTCGATCGCTGAGATCCTCGCCAATCGAGGCAACAACGGAGACGCTCTGCGAAGCCACCTCCGTGGGCTTCATCAGCAAAAGGAACGGCTGGACCGTCAGATCGACTCGGTCGAACTCACAATCTCAAGAATGGAAAGAGGCGAAGAACTCGTGGCAGAAGAGATGTTCGAGGGTTTTGAACACACCCAGTACAAGATCGAGGTCGAGCACAACTGGGGCGCCGAGGCATATGCGCAGTCGAGCCGGTGGTGGAACTCCCTGACGACCGATGGCCGAACAGACCACGCGCGCGAACAACACAGCATCCAAGACGCATTCACGGCTGCCCACGGGGCCTCTCTCGGCGTCGACAGCAGCACCGTGCACGAGATCGTGAAACGACACTTCGATTGGATCACGGCGGCCTGGGGCGGTGCCAGTCCCACCTCTGAGCAGTTCGTCGGCATTGCTGACATGTATGTCGCAGACGAACGGTTCAGCGTCAACTACGGCGGCATCGACGGCGCCCGGTACGTGCGCGACGCGATGATCGCCTTTGCCGCGATGCTTCGCTGAGGTAACCAGAGGCCCCTGGCGCACCTCCGGCGCCCGAGTCGCAATCGCCTGTCACGAGCGAGACAATGGAGTATGGCTGATTCGACAGACACTGCAGTGACAGAGACCGCTTCAACGACCGCTTCACCAGGCACCGCTTCTCCAGGCACCGATCCGGCAAGCCCCGCCCCTCGCGCCACCTCGAACCGCTCGACGACCCCCGGCTCTGAGGCTTTCAAGCACTACATCTCCGAAGGGTGGGCCGAGCGAACGGATGTTCTGCCGCCCGCCCGCGAACAGGCCCCCTTCGCCGCCGACCGTCGCGCACGCATCTCGGCGATGTACCCGGGCATGCGGCTGATCATCCCCGCCGGTCGACTGAAGCAGCGCTCGAACGACACCGACTTCGCCTTCCGAGCCCACACCTCCTTCGCGTACCTCACCGGGTGGGGCTCAGACAGCGAGCCAGGGTCGGTGCTGGTGCTCGAACCGATCGACAGCCCAGAAGCCGGCAACGGCGGCGAAGGCCACACGGCGTCCCTCTACTTCCGCGAGCGCGCCGGCCGCGACTCCGACGAGTTCTACGCGAACCCCGAGATCGGTGAATTCTGGATCGGCCCACGCCCCTCGCTTGCGCAGGTCGCCAGTGACCTCGGCCTGCAGACCTTCGGAATCGCCGAACTCGACGAGGTCGTCGAGACCTCCGACGAGAACACCCGCATCGTCCGCGAGGCCGATCCCGCGCTCACAGCCCTGGTCGACGCGAGCCGTGGCGAAGCCTTCGAACTCGCTGAACTCGACACGGTGGGCAACAGGAGCGCGTCCTCCGACCTGCTCGAACGTGACCTCGCTGAGTTGCGGCTCGTGAAAGACGAGTACGAGATCGCCCAGATGCGCCTTGCCATCGCTGCAACCGCACGAGGCTTCGACGACATCATCGCCGACCTGCCACGGATCGTCGCTCACGAGCGCGGAGAACGTCTCGTGGAGGGTGTGTTCTATGGCCGCGCGCGCTCAGACGGCAACGCACTCGGCTATGACACGATCGCCGCATCCGGCCCGCACGCCTGCATTCTGCACTGGACCCGCAACGATGGCCCCGTGGTCCCCGGCGACCTGATTCTCATCGACGCTGGTGTCGAAGCCGACAGCTACTACACCGCAGACATCACGCGCACCCTGCCTGTCTCCGGCACCTTCAGCGAAGAGCAGCGGATGATCTACGAAGCCGTGCGCGAGGCCGCCGACGCCGCCTTCGCCATCGTGCGCCCCGGCATCCGGTTTCGCGAGATCCACCAGACCGCCATGGCCGTCATCGCCCGCCGAACGGCCGAGTGGGGCCTGCTGCCTGTGAGTGCCGAAGAGGCCATCAAAGTCGAGAACCAGCAGCACCGACGCTACATGGTACATGGCACGAGCCATCACCTCGGCCTCGATGTGCACGACTGCGCCAGGGCGAGGCGTGAAATGTACCTCGACGGTGTACTCGAAGCCGGCAACGTCTTCACGATCGAACCTGGGCTCTACTTCCAGCCAGACGACCTGACGGTGCCGGTGAACTTCCGCGGCATCGGCGCGCGCATCGAGGACGACATCCTTGTCACGCCCACCGGAGCCGAGAACCTGTCGGTTGCGATCCCGCGCTCGGCTGACGATGTCGAGTCATGGGTGAGGGCGGCGGGCGGCCTATGACGGCCGCTCGCTCACACCCCGGCACGGTGAGGGCGGCGGGCGGCCTATAACGGCCGCTCGCTCACAGCCCGGCACAACGCTGCGGAACTGAGGACGAGCACGAGCACCAGCGACTTTCCCGAAGGTGCGAAGAACTCACCCGAATCCTGCACATTCGGGCAACTCGATCTCGGCGCCTGGGCCACGGGGGGGGTCAGGGCGCGGAGAGTGGGTCTGAGGGGTGTTGCGGTGCTGGCGCCTGGCCCCAGGTCGCGTCGGGAGCGATGATGTTGCGGGCCCGGTTCGCCACTTCGGGGTCAGCCAAAATGGAGTAGCTCGTGGCGACGACCTGCATGGTCGAGGTGAAGTCGCGTCGGCGACGGGTGATCGTGTACGACACTATTCCGAAGAGCATGCCGAACCCGGCGCCGATCAGGATCGCAGCAGCGACGAAGCCGAAAGACGTCGCGTTCGGTGAGAAGATCACCAGCAGCAGGCCGAAGAACAGGCCCATCCACGCACCGCTGAATGCCCCCGCCAGTGCCGCCCGGCCGTAGCTCAGCTTGCCCGTCACATTCTCGACCGTCTTGAGGTCGCTACCGATGATCGCCAGCTGGTTGACCGGGAAATCCGCTCGCGCCAGCACGTCGACGGCCTGCTGCGCATCTTCGTAGGTCTCGAAGGTCTCGACGACCTCGCCCCGGGGAATCCGCGGGGTTGTTCGGGGGTTGCGTCCCATGCCGGGCATCTGATTCGTCACGAACCCATTCTTCCACGGGCATCCGGCAGCGTGGGGGTGGCAGGGCGAAGTGCCAGGGCCAACGGGCACTCCGGGGTTTGCAGAGCACGCGTTTCAGCAGAGAGTTCGCAGCTCACGGTTTGCAGCGCAGGGTGCCGGCACGGAGGGTCTGTTCACACAGACGGTCTAAGTTAGTAGCGTGAGTGCCACCAGAGTCTTCGTTGCCAGATTGGCCGGGTGCACCGTCTTCGACCCCGCGGGTGACCGCCTGGGCAAGGTGCGTGACGTACTGGTGGTGTACCGAAGTCCAGACACGCCCCGGCTCGTCGGGCTCATCGTCGAGATTCCCGGCAAACGGCGGGTCTTCGTCTCGATCGGGCGAGTGACGAGTATCGGCAGCGGCCAGATCATCACCACGGGCCTCATGAACGTGCGACGATTCGAACAGCGCGGCGGCGAAGTGCGGGTCATCGCCGAGATACTGGGTCGCAAGGTGGTCTTCACCGACGGCTCCGGCGAGGCGACCATCGAAGACGTCGCCATCGAGCAGTCCGGCCCCGGCGAGTGGGCAGTCTCCCAGCTCTTCCTGCGGCGCCCAAAGACGAGTGCCAGCCCGTTCGGCAAGGGCCCCACCGTCTTCGCGACGTGGGCAGAGGTCAGAGAGCGCAACCAGACTGGCCAGTCGCAGTCCGCCGAACAGTTGATCGCCACCTACGGCGACATGAAGCCGGCCGACCTCGCGAACACCCTGCTCGACCTGCCGCACCTGCGCAGGCTCGAAGTCGCAGAAGAATTACCGGATGCCCGGCTCGCCGACGTTCTCGAGGAGATGCCCGAGAGCGACCAGGTCGAGATCATGAACCAACTCGACGACACCCGCGCCGCCGACGTGCTCGACCAGATGCAGCCGGATGACGCGGCCGACCTCATCGCGCAGCTCTCCGAGGCCCGCGGTGAAGAACTGCTGAAGCTCATGCAGCCCGAAGAAGCCGACGACGTGCGTATGCTGCTCGCCTACGCACCAGACACGGCGGGCGGCCTCATGACGACCGAGCCGATCATCGTGTCGGCCGACGCGACCGTCGCCGAAGGACTCGCCCTCATCAGGCGGCACGAGCTCGCTCCCGCGCTCGGGGCCGCGATCTGCGTCACGCTGCCCCCGTATGAACCCCCGACCGGACGGTTCCTTGGCATGGTGCACTTCCAGCGGATGCTGCGCTACCCGCCGCACGAACGCCTCGGCGCCCTGCTCGACGACGGCCTCGAGCCGGTCAAGGCCGACACCTCCGCCGCCGAGGTGTCGCGCATCCTGGCCAGTTACAACCTCGTCTCGGTGCCCGTCGTCGACGAGAACCACCGTCTTGTCGGGGTGGTGACCATTGACGATGTTCTCGATTACCTGCTGCCTGACGACTGGCGAAGTCACGACGGCACGGTGATCAACGCAACACCACTACGCGGAAGGAGAGTCGGCAATGGCTCGTAGCTCCATCACCCGGACCCCTGACGCCCGGCTCGACTCCCCCAAGGGCCTGCGTTCTCGCGTGCTTCCCGGCCGCAACCGCGCCAGCCGCGACCGCTTCGGCCGGTCGACCGAGGCCATCGCCCGCGGCATGGGAACGCCGTGGTTCCTGATCATCCTGACTGGCTTCGTGGTTCTCTGGATCGGTTTCAACACCTATGGGCCCGACAACCTGCGCTTCGACTCCGCAGCGATCGGTTTCACCGCCCTGACACTCATCCTGTCGCTGCAGGCGTCGTACGCGGCCCCGCTGATCCTTCTGGCCCAGAACAGGCAGGATGACCGCGACCGCGTGCAGATCGAGCAGGATCGCCAGCGCGCCGAACGAAACCTCGCCGACACCGAGTACCTCGCCCGCGAGGTGGTCGCCCTGCGCCTGGCGATGCAGGACATGGCCAGCAAGGACTTCATCAGGGGCGAGCTCCGCGCACTCCTCGAGGAACTCTCTGCCGAGGAGGGCGGCCCTGGCTCGAAGCGGCCGGACAAACGCAGCGGCAAACGCAAGACCGGCGAGCCTCGACCGAGCGACACACGACCGAGCGAATCACGACCAGGCGAATCACGACCAGGCGAATCACGATCAAGTGAGACCCGATCAAGTGAGACCCGAAGCGCCCGACAACCGGAGGTCGGTCGACCTGAGGGCGCAGAGACTCGTGCTGCAGCGCCCACCGGCGATCCTCAGCCCGCCGGAGTCGAGCCTGGCAGTGCCTGAGGATCCGGTCAGTACCGCCGATTCCGGCCTCGCCGACGACGTACTGCTCGCCCTCGCCCGGGTGATCGACCCCGAGATCCGCAAGCCGATCACCGAACTCGACATGGTCGGTGACGTCTCTGTAGACGCAGACGGCATGGCCTCGGTGGTCGTCAAGCTCACGATCACCGGATGCCCGGCCGCAACAGCGATCGAACGAGACGTTCGGGCGGCCACCCTGGGTGTCGCGGGTGTGACGGCCGCGAGCATCCATGTCACCGTGATGTCGCGAGACGAACGTACGGCCCTGACCGAGAAGCTGCGGGGGGCCGGTGGCGCTCGACAGATGCAGTTCGGCCCTGACTCGCTCACCCGCATCTACGCCGTCACCAGTGGCAAGGGTGGTGTCGGCAAGTCGACCCTGACCGCGAACCTGGCGGTCGCCCTCGCGGCCCGCGGGCTCGCAGTTGGCATCGTCGACGCCGACGTGTACGGGTTCTCGATCCCGGGCATCCTCGGGCTCGTCCACGACGGGGTCGCGGTGAAACCGACGCGGGTCGACGACATGATCCTGCCGCCGGTCGGCTACGACGTGAAGGTCATCTCCATCGGTATGTTTGTCGACGACAACGCCGCCGTGGCGTGGCGCGGGCCGATGTTGCACCGCACCATCACGCAGTTCCTGAGCGACGTGTACTTCGGCGACCTCGATGTTCTGCTGCTCGACCTGCCGCCCGGCACCGGCGACGTGGCGATCTCGGTGGGGCAGTTGCTCCCCCACGCCGAGGTACTGGTCGTCACGACTCCCCAGCCTGCCGCCGCCGACGTGGCAGAGCGTTCGGGCGTCGTTGCCCGCCAGACCGGCCAGAAGATCGTCGGCGTCATCGAGAACATGGCGGGGCTGCCCCAGCCCGACGGCACCGTGATCGAGCTCTTCGGCTCAGGCGGTGGGCTGGAGGTCGCGCGCCGCCTTTCAGCCGGCCAGGATGCTGCCGTACCCCTGCTCGCCTCGATCCCGCTGAGCGTGGCGCTGCGCACCGGCGGCGACTCTGGTGCGCCGATCGTACTGAGCGACCCGACCGACCCTGCAAGCGTGGCAATCCTGGCCATCGCCGAAACGCTGGCCTCGCGCCCCCGCGGCCTCGCCCGGCGCCCGCTCGGCGTCTCGCCGCGCTGACGCGCGGGCAGAAACGGACGAACCTCAGCCCCACCGCCTCGCTATTTTCGACGGTCAGGCTCACGTTCGCCGGATTTCCGAAGACGCCTCCCGCAGTCGCTCGGTTCATCGACCAATCGTCGATCTGTCGGCACGCTCGGGCAGGGAACGGTTGGACGGCAGGCCGAATTGCCCGTCAGTGACCCGTGCCGGTGCGCGGTCGCAGGCGGGTCTCCTCGACGTCGAGCATGGCCTGGGCCTCTGCGAGGATTCGTGACGCATAGGCGCCCCGGCTGCGTGCGTCCAGCAGTGCCGCCCGTTCCGCCTCCACGACCGCGAGCCGCAGCTCCCGGTACACGCGGTGAGGAGTCTCGTCGGTTCCGGCCGTCAGCTCCATCGAGCGCTCCCAGGCCGATTCGGTGCGGAGGAACGACGTCTGGCGCACACGCTCCACCACATCGGGGTCGACCGGGGATTCTTCGCCGAGGGCCCTGGCCGGATCATCCAGCACCTGAAGACCCTCGCCACTGATCTCATCGAGAAGCCGCGCGAGTTCACGCCGGTCTTCGGCGACATCGATGCCCTGGATGCCCACCAGTCGTATCACCCACGGCAGGGTGCCACCCTGCACCACGAGGGTCACGACGGCCACGGTGAAGGCGATGAGAATGAGCTGGTCCCGGTACGGCGTGTTCTCAGGCAGGGACTGGGCCGCAGCGAGCGTGACCACCCCGCGCATGCCCGACCAGCCGATGACCACGCCGCCACGCCAGTCGATACCCTCATTCCGCAACTGCTGGAGGTCTGATCGCCGACGCGTGTAGGAGCGCTCGGCGATCTTGCGTCTTCGGGCCTGTCGAGGGCTCGTCACGGGCTGGCTCTGCACGTAGTCGAGGGCGAGTCGCGAGCGGAGCGTCGTCTTCTCGGCACGCTGGGCGCGCCACTGCAGGCCGAGAACGAGAGGGCCGGCCCAGAGGAATCGCAGCAGGATCAGGGCGACTGTGGTGAGCAAACCTATTCCGATCGACTCCCAGACGCCAAGGGGCGACGACTCGTCGTTGACATTGTCGATCAGCGTGCGGATCTCGAGTCCGATCAGCAGAAAGACGCCGTTCTCGAGAAAGAACTGCACGGTGCGCCAGTTGATGCGGTCGCTGATGCGGGACTGCGCAGAGAAAGCGCTCGGGGCGGCATGCCCGGTGTAGAGCCCTGCGATCACCACGGCGAGTACCCCAGAGGCGCCGACACCCTCCGCGGGCATGAAAGCGGCGAAGGGCACTGCGAACGAGATCGCCGTATCGAGGACGGGGTCATTGAGCTTCGACCTGATGAATACAGTCACGAAGCCCACCACGAGCCCGATGGCGATGGCGACCACCACCGCGAAGACGAAGTCGAGTACGCCCGCCCACGGGCTCGCCAGGGCCCCCACCGCCGCCGCTGTGGCTGACCGGAGCAGGACCAAGGCGGTGGCGTCGTTCACGAGCCCTTCGCCTTCGAGCACCGTCAGCAGACGAGGCGGCAGGCCGAGCCGTCTGCCCACCGATGTCGCAGCGACAGCGTCTGGCGGACTGATGATCGCACCCAGGGCGATCGCCGCCGCCAGGTTGAGGTCGGGCAGCATCGTGTACAGCAGAAAACCCGTGCCGAACGCGGTGATGACGACCAGCACCACCGACAGGCTCGTGATGGTTCCCAGGTTGCGCCGGAAGTCGACGATCGGCACACTGATGGCCGCGGCGTACAGGATCGGCGGGAGCAAGCCGTTCAGGATGTACTCGTGCGGGATCTCGATGTCGGGCACACCCGGCAGGTACGAGAGGCCTACGCCGACGACGACGAGGATGATCGGGGCTGCGATTCCGAGCCGCTTGGAGAAGGCCGCAACAGCCACGA
This sequence comes from Subtercola sp. PAMC28395, assembly GCF_018889995.1. NCBI lineage: Bacteria > Bacillati > Actinomycetota > Actinomycetes > Micrococcales > Microbacteriaceae > Subtercola > Subtercola sp. PAMC28395. Next base: position 2,953,963 of record NZ_CP076547.1, read on the forward strand.
TGACGGCGACACCGATCACCGCATAGATCCCCAGCTCCATCAACCAAGCTTACCGGGGAGCGAGACGGCTGCTGTCGGGGAACGATCCCGCTAGGGCGACCGGCGGGGTCAGGGGGGTCAGTTCAGGGCGGTTCAGGTCGATTCGGAGTCGTACGGAGCCACGACCGGAGCCGCCTGACCGCTGCCACCAGCGCCAGCTGCCGCCGCGAGGTTCTTCTCTTCGAGAAGGCGCTTGTGCTGCAGGTAGGCAGGTTCTGGGCGTTTGAGCATGACCGTCGTGTCGACGTCTGTGGCGGTATTGGGTACCGCGGTGAGCGGGTCGGAAATCAATGCAGCACCTGAGGCTGCAGCTCCGGCTGCCGCCATCGTTGCGGAAGGCTTCGTGGGAGTCGTGCCGACAGTCTCGGGGTCTTCGAGCAGGGCATCCCGGATGATGCGACGGGGGTCGTACTGACGGGGGTCGAGCTTCTTCCACTCGACCTCGTCGAAGTCCGGGCCCATCTCCTCTTTCATGCGCGACTTGGCGTCGTTCGTGAAACCGCGCAGCTGGCGCACGAATTTGGCAAGCACCGAGGCGTAGTGGGGCAGGCGCTCAGGACCGATCACGAAAGCCGCAATGACTCCCACGATTATCAGTTTCTCGAAGGTCAACCCGAACATGGCACCAGACTACAGGGTTGTTCTGCCGCGGTTTCTGCGAGCCTGCCGCAAGCCCCGGGCTCGTCAACCTAAACTGGGCCGCGGAGGATATGAACCCGTGTCGAAAGAGACCAACTGGAAGTACGCCGAAGACATCGTCACCGAACCGGCGGTGATCGCTTCGGCGCGCGCACACGCCATCGAGCTCGGTGTCGAATCCGTCTCGCCCGGCATCGGAGCCCAACTCGCGGTGCTTGCCGGCACCTCTGCGGCCCAATCGATCGTCGAGATCGGAACCGGCCTCGGTGTCTCCGGGCTCTGGATGTTCGCGGGAGCCCCCGGCGCAACCCTCACCTCGATCGACACCGAGGTCGACAGGCAGCAGTCCGCCCGTGCCGCGTTCCTTGAAGCTGGCGTCACTCCGAACCGTATCCGGCTCATCACGGGCCGGGCCCGTGACGTGCTGCCCCGCATGAACGAGAACTCCTACGACCTCGTCCTCGTGGACGGCGACCCGGAGTCGGTCATCGAGTACGTCGAGCACGGTCTGCGACTGGTGCGCGTCGGCGGTACAGTACTGGTTCCCCACGCGCTCTGGCGTGACCGCGTCGCAGACCCGGTGCAGCGCGACGAGACCGTCACCGATTTCCGCACCCTCATCAACGAACTGTCGGGGTCGACAGCGGTGATCACCGCACTGTCGCCGATCGGGGACGGGCTGCTCCAGGTCACGAAGATCGTCGGCTAGCAGGGGTTTCGAGAACGAGAAAGGCCCCCTCCACAACCACTGGAGAGGGCCTTTTCGTCTGTCAGCTAGGCGGGCGCCACCACACCAGCAAGAGCGTCGTGCAGTTCGCGTGCTTCAGCGTCGTTGACGGAGACGACGAGTCGCCCACCGCCCTCGAGAGGTACCCGAACGATAATGAGGCGTCCTTCTTTAACAGCCTCCATCGGGCCGTCACCGGTCCTTGGTTTCATGGCGGCCATGCGGCATCCCCTTTCGTGGTGTCGTTCTTCTATTATCGGGCATTGGTGCCGTGGTCAAAAACTGACACTGTCTCGGCGTCAGAAGTCCAGCATCACGGCGGGGTCCAATCCGAGCCGTCCACGCCCCAGCAGATCAGGAGCCAGCCCCATTGGGCGGCGACGAAGACGATCACCAGGGCGACTCGGTACACACGCGACTTCGGCAGCGCCATCACACCGAGCAGCGGGAACAGGGGCATGAGCAGCCGGAAGGTGCTCGACTGCGGAAAGAACACTGCGAAGAGGTACACCGCATAGGCGATCACCCAGAGTCGCAGAGTGAGGTCGATGCGCCTGACCGCCTTCGTCGCCATGACCAGCGCGAAGGCTACAGCCAGCAGCACGACCACGATCGCCCCTGCAGGGGCCCCCAGCCACCAGTTGCCACCCTGGAACCAGGCCGTGAACGGAATCAGTTTCGTGTAGCCGATGTAGCTGGCCCGCCAGGCGAGCTCCGTGTCGGTGTAGGCCGAGAAGTAGCCTGTGCCGGCCCACGCCGCGAGGGTCCACGCGAAGCCCATGAAGGCACTGAATACGGTCGCCGCACCGACGAGCACCCGCTCCTTCGTCTCGAACGGGTCTTTCGCGCGCGTCCACCACCGGTACCCGAAGTACGCAGCCAGGCAGAGGGCGAAAGCCAGACCACTCGGTCTCGTGAGCGCCATGACGAAAACGATCGGGAAGAGCATCCAGTAGTTCCGCTTGATGAGGAACCAGAGCGCCAGCATGAGCAGGAACAACGCCATCGACTCGGCGTAGGCCACCTGGAACATCGGCGAGACGGGCGCAATGCAGAGCAGAACGGTTGCGAAGAGTGCGGTGCCGTTCGGCAGCGTGAGCCGCATCAGTTTGTAGAAGACGAGCGCCGCGCCAAGCCCGAAGACGAACGACACCGCAACCGACACGTACTCCCAGGGCGCGGTGGTCAGGGTCGAGAGCCCGCGAACGACGTACGGATAGCCCGGCAGGAAGGCCCAGGCGTTCTCGCTCACGTGACCCGACGTGGTGAGCGGCAGCTGGCTCGGGTACGGCCAATAGGCGATGATCTTGTACCAGGTGCCATCCCAGATCGACGCGTAGTCCCAATACGAAGGCTGGGCACCCGTCCACGGGTTCTTGCCCTGCACGCTGGCGAGAACGAGCAGCATCACCGTCGTCACCGCGCGTGCTGCCAGGTAGATGCCGATCACGCTCAGCCACCACGGCGGTCGCCAGCCTGGGCGGTGCCCGGTTGACTGCTGGATGCCCGCCGCCGACGCGCTCGTCGCCTCACCTGATGCGGCCAAGCCCGGGCTCTGAGCTACCTGTGGGGGTGTGCCCACCTCGGCTGCCGCACCTGTGCCGACGCTGTCTGTGCCGACGCTGCCTGTGCCGACCTTACCCATGCCGACGCTGTCTGTGCCGACGCTATCTGTGCCGACGCTGCCCATGCCGGCGTTGCCTGTGCCCGCGCTACCCATGCCGAGGGGCGTTGTCGGCGCTCAGCCAGGCCCGCAGGCCCCGCTCACAGTCGGTGATCTGTTCGAGAAGCACCCGCTCATCGTCGGCGTGCGCCTTCAGGGGATCACCCGGTCCGTAGTTCACGGCCGGAATACCGAGCGCTGAGAACCGGGCGACGTCGGTCCAGCCGTACTTGGGCAACGCCACCCCGCCGACCGCGGCGAGGAAGTGCTGGGCGAGCGGAGCATCCAGACCCGGTCGTGCCCCCTCGGCGAGGTCGACGACGGTGATCTCATAGTCGCCGAACAGCTCGTGCATGTGGGCGATCGCCTCGTCGCCAGAGCGGTTCGGGGCGAAGCGATAGTTGATGTGCACCATGGCCTCGTCGGGAATGATGTTGCCTGCCACTCCCCCGCTGATTCCCACTGCGTTCAGGCCCTCGCGGTAGACCAGTCCGTCGACCTCGACGTCTCGGGCCTCGTAGGCAGCAAGAGTGTTGAGGATCGGCGCAAGCTTGTGCACGGCGTTCTCCCCGACCCAGCCACGGGCCGAGTGAGCGCGCAGACCAAAGGTACGCACCTCGATGCGCAGGTTGCCGTTGCACCCGCCCTCGATCTGGCTTCTGGTCGGCTCGCCGAGGATCGCGAAATCACCGGCAAAGAGATCCGGCCTGTTCGCGGCCAGGCGGGTGAGACCGTTGAGTTCTGCGGAGACCTCTTCGTGGTCGTACCACATCCAGGTGATGTCGACGGCGGGCGCTACGAGTTCAGCCGCGAGTTTCACCTGCACGGCGACACCCGCCTTCATGTCGACGGTTCCCCGGCCCCACAGGTAGTCGAGGCCGTCAATCGTTTCGAAACGGGTCGGCAGGTTGTGGTTCAGCGGCACAGTGTCGATGTGGCCGGCAATCACGACCCGCTGGGCACGCCCGAGGTTCGTGCGGGCGACGACCGTGTCGCCGTCACGGGTGATCTCCAGGTGCGTGAACGGAGCAAGTGCTGCTTCGATGGCGTCGGCAAGAGACTTCTCGTTGCCCGACACCGATTCAATGTCGCAGATCTGGCGGGTCAGGTCGATCGACGAAGCCGTCAGGTCGAGGATGGCGGGGGCTGCATCGTGCGTCGGCATAGCTTGTAGTTTATGTGCACTGTTTGTGGGCACGCAGGATGGCGTGCTTGCCGGTGTGCTCGTCAGTGTGCTCACCACCGGCGGGTGATCGGGCAGAACTCTCATCTCAACTAGCCTTGATGCATGACTTCGGAACCGACCCGTGAAACTCCCTTGTCCGGCCATGCGTGGGGCTACGGTCTCGCGACCATCGCCGGCGACGGAACCGTGCTCGACACCTGGTTTCCGACCCCTCGACTGGGTCGACCCGGCGACGCCGCAGAACCATGGGTTGTTCCCGCCGAACTGGAAGAAGTTGCCGGCCCCGATCCGCGACGCAATGTACGCATCGAACTGGTGACGGTCGAGATCGAGCTGAAACGGCCTCCGCAGGGCACGTCCGATGCCTACCTGCGCCTGCACCTGCTCTCGCACCTTCTGGCTGAACCGAACTCGCTCAACCTCGACGGGATCTTCGGGCACCTGCCCATCGCCGTGTGGACCAACGCCGGCCCCATCCTGCCCTCCGACTTCGACCGGCTTCGCCCAGCGCTGCAGCGACAGGGGATCGCCGCCCACGGTATCGACAAGTTCCCCCGGATGCTCGACTATGTCAGCCCCGACAGGGTGCGCATCGCGGATGCATCTCGCGTGCGACTCGGTGCCTACCTGTCGCCGGGCACCACGGTGATGCACGAGGGGTTTGTGAACTTCAATGCCGGGACCCTCGGCACGTCGATGGTCGAGGGGCGTATCTCGCAGGGCGTCGTCGTGGGCGACGCATCCGACATCGGTGGCGGGGCATCCATCATGGGTACCCTCTCGGGTGGCGGAACCCAGCGTGTCTCCATCGGGCAACGAGTGCTTCTCGGCGCGAATTCCGGGATCGGGATTTCGATCGGCGACGATTCTGTCGTGGAGGCGGGCCTCTACGTCACTGCGGGCACGAAGGTTCTGCTGGTGGGCAGCGCACCGAAGGCCGACGGAACCGTGCCATCGGTGAAAGCCGTAGAACTCTCCGGCATGCCGAACCTGTTGTTCCGCCGCAATTCGATCTCGGGTGCCGTCGAAGTGCTTTCACGCACCGGCGCGGGAGTGACCCTGAATGAGACGCTCCACGCCTGAGGTCCTTTTCGCCCCAACTCTGGCCGCCGACAAAGCACAGCTTCGTCGGCGCTGGCGTCGCAGCGAGCATCCACTGGATGCTCGCTTACAGCTCCAGCGCGCTCTGGGGGAAATCTCTCTCAGGGCTGCCGATGTAGAGCTGCTGGGGCCGACCGATCTTGGTGGCCGGGTCGATCTGCATCTCCCGCCAGTGGGCGATCCAGCCGGGAAGCCGACCGATTGCGAACAGCACGGTGAACATGCGCGTCGGGAAGCCCATCGCCTTGTAGATCACGCCGGTGTAGAAGTCGACGTTCGGGTAGAGCCGGCGTGAGATGAAGTACTCGTCGGCCAGGGCGATCGCTTCGAGCTCCTTGGCGATGTCGAGCAGGTCATCCTGCACGCCCAGGGCCGCGAGCACCTCGTCGGCCGCCTCTTTGACGAGCTTCGCACGCGGGTCGTAGTTCTTGTAGACCCGGTGGCCGAACCCCATGAGCCTGACGCCGGCCTCTTTGTTCTTGACGCGCTCGACGAACTTCTCGACGCCTTCACCCGAATCGCGGATCTGCGCCAGCATCGTGAGCACGGCCTCATTCGCGCCGCCGTGAAGAGGCCCGTAGAGGGCATTGATGCCGGCCGAGATCGACGCGAAGATGTTGGCCTCGGTCGAACCGACCAGCCGCACGGTCGACGTCGACGCATTCTGCTCGTGGTCTTCGTGCAGGATGAGAAGGCGCTCGAGCGCCTTCGACAGCACCGGGTTGATCACGTAGGGCTCGGCATTCGTGCCGAAGTTGAGCCGCAGGAAGTTGTCGATGAAGCTCAGGCTGTTGTCGGGGTAGAGGAACGCCTGCCCGAGGCTCTTCTTGTGTGCGTACGCCGCCATCACGGGCAACTTTGCCAGAAGGCGGATGGTCGAGATCTCGACGTGCTCGGGGTTCCGCGGGTCGAGGGAGTCCTGGTAATACGTTGAGAGTGCCGAGATTCCCGCAGACAACACAGACATCGGGTGGGCATTGTGGGGCAGCGCGTCGAAGAAGCGCTTGAGATCTTCGTGCAGCAGGGTGTGGTGGCGGATCTTGTCGTCGAACTCCGCCAGCTCTGTCGGAGTCGGCAGTTCGCCGTAGATGAGCAACCACGCCGTCTCGAGGTAGGTCGAGTTCTCGGCGATCTGGTCGATCGGATACCCGCGATACCGCAGGATTCCCTTGTCGCCGTCGATGTAGGTGATCGCCGACTTCGTGGCCGAGGTGTTGACGAACCCGTAGTCGAGCGTCGTCAGCCCGGTCTGCTTGGTGAGCGTAGAGATGTCGATCGATGACGCGCCGTCAACACTCTGGAGAATCGGAAACTCAGCAGAGCCGCCGGGGAACGACAGGGTGGCCTTCTGGATGTCCGGGTCGATTTCGCCCATGGCGCTCCTCCTACGAGATGACTATCGGCATGACGATGCCTGGAGTTGTGTGATGCTCAACGTTGTGATGTCGTACCACCCCTCAGCCTAAACGACGCCGGGGGTAGCTTCGCGCCGAGATACTTCGGCCAGCCGCCGCACCGCCTCTGCGACCTTCTCGTCGGTCGCCGTGAGGGAGAACCTGACGTGCTGGGGAAAGTGCTCGCCATAGAAGGTGCCCGGCCCCGCGACGATTCCCAACCGGGCAAGTTCGGCGATGGTCTGCCACGCGTCGACTCCGGCGGTTGCCCAGAGGTAGAGCCCCGCCTCGCTCCGGTCGATTCGAAGGCCATACCCTTCGAGAGCCGGCTTGAGCATCTCGCGCCGAGCGCGATACAGCTCCTTCTGGGCGGTGACGTGCTCGTCATCACCGAGAGCGACCGTCATGGCGGCCTGCACCGGCGCCGGCGGCATCATGCCGGTCTGTTTGCGAACATTCAGGAGCCGGGCGATCAGTTCAGCGTCGCCAGCGATGAACGCGGCCCTGAAGCCCGCGAGGTTCGACTGCTTGCTGAGCGAGTAGACCGAGAGCACCGACGTTGCGTCGCCACCGGTCACCCGGGGGTCGAGGATGCTCGGCACAGCCTGGTCAGCCCACTCCCCCTCCCACCCCAGTTCGGCATAGCACTCATCGTTGGCGATGATGGCGCCCAGCTCCCGGGCGCGGGCGACGGCGACCCGGAGCTCGGCCACACCGAGAACGTGGCCGTCGGGATTGCCCGGAGAATTCAGCCAGACGAGTTTCGTCTCGGCCGGCCATTCGGCAGGGTCATCGGAGGCGAACGCACGCGCACCGGCAATGAGGGCGCCGATCTCGTAGGTGGGGTAGGCAGCGCGAGGGTGCACGACGACGTCGCCCTCGCCGAGCCCGAGCATGAAGGGCAGCCAGGCCACGAGTTCTTTCGACCCGATGGTCGGGAGCACCTGCCCTGGAGTCAGGCCGGGTACTCCGCGCCGGCGCGCGTACCACGCTACGATCGCGTTCCGAAGCTCCGGCGTACCGGCTGTCTGAGGGTAGGCGTGTGCGTCGGTGGCTGCTGCCAGCGCCTCACGGATGAGCGCGGGAGTCGGATCGACAGGAGACCCGATCGACAGGTCGACGATTCCGCGCGGGTGGCTCTTCGCCTGCTCGACGTAGGGAAGCATCTGGTCCCACGGGTAGTCGGGCAGTGCCCTCAGGCTCATGCTGGGCTCATGCTCCCTGCGGCGGAAGCACTGAGATCACCGGGTGGTCCTTCGCGATCACGCCGACCTTCGCAGCTCCACCCGGGGAGCCGATGTCGTCGAAGAACTCGACATTCGCCTTGTAGTAGTCCGCCCATTCCTCTGGCAGGTCGTCTTCGTAGTAGATCGCCTCGACGGGGCACACCGGTTCACAGGCGCCGCAGTCCACACACTCGTCGGGATGGATGTAGAGCGAGCGCTCGCCCTCGTAGATGCAGTCGACCGGGCACTCATCGATGCAGGCCCGGTCTTTCACGTCGACGCAGGGTAAGGCGATGACATAGGTCACAGTGGTGAAATCCCTTCGAAAGAACAGCTCTATTCTATTGGACGCCCGGTTCCCGAAAGACGCCCGGCACCCCCGTGCTCGGCTGTGGCCCGTCGCAGCGGCCTGCTGGGCCAGGCGAGCACCACCAGAGCGATGATCGTCGGTGCGAAGGTCCAGATGTAGCCAGCGACGTTCGCCGGGATCAGCACCGACCCGCCAGGGCTCGGCAGGGTGAGAACGGCCACCATGCCCACCGAGCCCACAGCCGCGAGCACAGCCACCGTTCGGGTCGGCAGTATCAGACGGAGCCCGACCAGCAGCAGGGCCAGACCGACGCAGGCGAAGATCAACCCGATCGGCACGTCGAAGAGACCGAAGAAACTGAACGTCGCCTGGTTCACGACGGTGCCGAGCATCCCGTAGACCACACCGAGGAGCAGGCCGATCGCCCAGCTGCCAACCCGAACGATCATCGACTCGCCGACGTCAGGTTCGTCTGGATGGGGTGCCTGGCTCACTGCCTGACTGTTCGCTGCCAATGATTCGTACGACATCACGATTACCTTTCGATATGCCCCCAATGTAGTTCAGCAAGCGCAAGCAATTCTGCGAACGGGTACCGTAGAGGCGGCGAAGGTGCCGCGTTGCAGCCGCGACAACTTTCTGTCTTGACGACCCACGGAGACCATTCGTGAAAAAACACCATTCCGCCCTGGCCCTCATCGCCGTGGCGGTGACTCTCGTCGTGAGCGGATGCACTGCCCACACATCCACGTCGATGAAGTCTGCGGCGCAGCCCGTCACCCAGGCCCAGTTCATCACCCTGCAGCTCAGGGAGTCGACGAGCGACTTCGCGTTGTACCTGCGCCAGCAGGCCGAACAGCTCGACGGAGGCACGGCAGAATTCGCCGCCGCCTTCCAGTCCGGAGACACGGCCCTCGCCCAGGCGCTCTATGCCCCGACCCGCATGTTCTACAACCGGATGCTCGTCGCCAGGAGCGAATTCTCCGATCTGGCCGCCCGCATCGACGGGCCAGACCCGGCACTCGGTTCGCTGACCACCTCCACAACAGCCGGCACGGTGCTGAACGGGTGGCAGGCGATCGAGAGCGACCTGTACCCGGTCGCCGGCCAGCCAGCTCTGACCGTGGAACAACGAACGGCACTCGCCACAGCCCTCACCACAGACACGCATTCTCTCTCCGAGGTCGTCTACGGCCTGAGTCTCACCACAGATGAACAGACCGCCGGCGCGGCTGCGCTCATCGCCACCCTCGCGAACGAGGCAGCGAGCGGCACCAAGGACTCCCTGTCGAAGAGCGCGGTCTCCGATCTGCAGGGTTATGTCGACGGAGCCCGAGTCGTCTTCGACGGCATTCGTGCGGTGCTTGTCACGCAGGACGCGGCCCTGGCGACACGGCTCGACCACCAGTTCGCCGCCGTGCAGGATGCTCTCAACTCCTATCGTGTCGGAGTGACCTTCATGACGTACGACCAGCTCACCGAGAGCCAGGCGAGATCCCTGCGATCCGACGTCGCGGACCTTGCGGCCTCCCTCGCCCGCGTGGAGCCCACGATGGGTCTCTGAGTTACGAAGCTGGCCTTCGATACGCCTCGCTCCTCGATCAGCGTCAGGCTCCGAACAGGGCCTTGCCGAAGTAGTCCCCCGCGCCAGAGAGACCGGGTGGCACAGCGAAGACGCCGGAGCCGACGTGCCTGATGTACTCGTTGAGACGATCAGAAGCGCCGAGTTTCGACTGAAGGGCGACGAACTGCGCCGGGTCCTTCTGGTACGAGAGGAACATCAGGCCTGCATCGAGCCGGCCCACGCTGTCGATGCCATCGGTGAAGTTGTACCCGCGCCGCAGGATCTTCACCCCGCCGTTGTTCTCGTGCGCAGCGAGGGCGACATGGGACGTCGCCGGAATGACCGGCGAACCGTCGGCGGCCTTCGCGGTGAAATCCGGAGTATCGAATTCCTGTGCCCCGCCCAGCGGCGCGCCCTCGACCTTCGTGCGCCCGAACACCGCGTGCTGGTCGCCGATGAAGTCAGCGTCCCACGTCTCGATGAGCATGTGGATCTTGCGGGTCACGAGGTAGCTGCCGCCGATCATCCACTGCTGGTCTGCGTCGTCGCCGACCCAGACGAACTTCTCGAAGTCGTCATCGGTGGTGATGTTTCGTGTGCCATCTTTGAAACCCATGAGGTTGCGGGGCGTCGGCTGGCCAGCGCCGGCGGATGCCCGGCCGAACCCCTGCACGACGTACCGTGTGGCCGCGGTGGTCCTGGCCATTCTCGCGAGATTGCGTATCGCGTGGTAGGCGACCTGAGGGTCACTCGCGCAGGCCTGCACGCAGATGTCACCGCCGGTGTACCCCGGGGTGAGCGCGTCGCTCGCGAATGCCGGAATGTCGACGAGAGCCGCCGGCCGGTGTGACTTCCAGCCGAAACGCTCGTCGAACATCGACGGCGCGAAGCCCACCGTCACCGTGAGCTGGTTCGGGCCCATGCCCTCGGCCTCTCCGGTGTCGCCCGGCACGGCGAGGTCTCGCTCGGGTTCGACCGCACCGACGGCCAGGCCACCGGTGTACTGGGCAATGGCGGCAGACCACTTGGCGAGCATGACCTGCAGCTCGGCAGCTGAAGTGGTGGTGACGTCGAAGACCATGAGCACCAGGTGGTCCTGCGGGGGCGTCCGGATGCCCGCCTGGTGCTGCCCGTAGAAGTCGTATGCGCTGTCAGACGCCGATACGACCGCTGACCCCACGTTCGCTGCAGTCGACGCCAGTCCGGTCGTGGTGATGCCGACGGCCGCACCGGCCGCTGCACTCGCGACCGCCCCACCGAAGAACGCCCTGCGCGAGATGCCGGGTTCGGTTGTCTGTAGGGCTGGAGGTTCTGGAGCTGGGGGTGCTGAGGGTTCAGTTGCGGCGTGTTCCGAAGCCTCCACTACGCCGTTGCCACCTTCTCGGCGAGCTGCGCGAGCGGCGCCTGCAACGCCTGGATGGCCTGCGTGAGCTTCGTGGCGTCCGATGCCTTCAGCGTGTCGGTGTAGAGAACGAAGCCCCCGAGCGCACTCGTGTCTGCGTAACTGGCGAGCAGGGCATCCACTGATTCGAACTGCCCGCTGATCGTCGTGGTCAGGTCGGGATCGATGGTGGTCAGGGCTGGCTTCAGGTACTCGAACGCCTGCTCAGAACCCTCGATGTTCGCTGCGAAGTCGACGAGGTCGATGTGGCTGTACGCCTCTTCTTCGCCGGTGATCTTCGAGGACTGAACCTCTTCGAGCAGGCTCGAAGCGCCGTTTGCGAGTTCCTCCGGCTTGTAGCTGAGGCCGGTGGTCAGGGTCTGCAGTTGGGCGATGTCGGCGACGAGCTTCGTGCTCAGCGCCTTGGTCGTGTCGGCGATGGCGCCGGTGTCGAACAGGTCTTTCTCGATGGGGTGAAAGCCCGTCCACGCGGTACCCGGGGCCACATCGGCGACCCGGGCATCGATCTGGGGGTCGAGGTCGGCGAAGCTCTCGGCGACCGGTTCGATGCGCTCGTAGAACGGGCGCGCTGCGGCGTACGCCTTCTTCGCTGCGGCGACATCGCCGGCCTGTATGGCGGCGTCGAAGGTGGCGACCGCCGCAACGAGCCCGGCGGCCTGGTCTTCGATGAATGAGCCGTAGCCGGAGGTGCCTTCGGTGAGGCGGCCCTGCACGTCGCTGGCTGGCGTGGTTGCCGCACCGGTGACGGTGAAGGTCGTGTTCTCCGAGGTGGCTCCCGGGCAGTTCAGCGCATAGGTGCCGCCGGAGAGCGTCACCGTGAACGTGGCAGGCTTCAGCCCCGCGACGATATTCTCCCGCTCGCCCAGGATCCGCTTGTCGCTCATCAACTCGACCTCGCTGAGCCCGGCGGCGTCGGTGTTCGTCACCGTGAACGTGACCGGGCCCGCGGGCGCCGTGGTGTGGTCGAGCGTGCACTGCGAGCCCGTGAGAGTGACGGCGACCTGTGCTGCGCCGTTGGCAACGGGTGCCGCGCTTGACCCTGACGACACTGACGACCCCGCAGACGACCCCGCTGTGCAACCGGTGAGCAGCATGCTGCCGGCAACAACCGCAGCGAGGAGAGTGAGACGGACCGTGCTGTGGCTGGTGCTAGGCGTCATGAAGGTGAAGCTCCTGGTTCTGAGCGCTGGGTGCGTGTTCGGGAAGGGACTGCTGTTCGGGAAGGGACTGCTGCTGGGGAAGCGGCTGCTGCTGAGAGGAAGCTGCGTTCCCAGCGACGGTGCGCACTCTCCTCGCCGAGCGGAGACCACGTACCCCGAATGCGGCGAGTACCGCAGCAGCGAGCAGGAGTGCAAGTGGCAGGTAGTACCTGAAGAGAGCTGCTTCGTCGGCAGCCGAACGCCAGTCGGTCACAGTCGTTGCCACGGCCTCGGAATGTGTGCTGTCGACGGCCCACGACAGCGACCCTGTAGCGGTGTCGGCCGAAGCAGCACTCGCAGAAGCCACGGCAACGGTTCGCGCTGAAGTGAGACCGCCACCTGACAGCGTCACCGTGCTCACCGACTGGTGCGTGGCATCCAGCAGCGTATCGCTGGCGACCCAGACCTGGTCGGTCACCGCCACATTCCAGGCCGCATCGAACGGGCCGGGATTCAGTGCTCGGTTGACACCCACCGGAGTGCGACCGCCATTCAGCGCCGCAAGCTGGTCGAGCGTGAGCGAGGTGGACAGGCCCGTGGTGTCTGCGTTGGACGTGACCGACCAGGACCGGGCATCCAGACCCATGTGGGTGTCGGGCTCAGAAGCGGAGGCATCGAGGATGGTCGTGGACTCTACGCCCGACACTGTGGTCTCCAGCGCGAGCACGCCGTTGGAGGTCACCAGCTGGGTAGAACCGAGTGGCTGGCCGTCGGCCGCAACGATCGGCGCACTGCCTGTGGTTGTGGTGCCGGCAGCGCCGGGCGAAACCGGCATCGGCACAGCAACGGCGAGCATGAGCGCAACCGCAGCGAATCCGCCCGCGAGCCCCAGCTGCAGCCGGTAGGCGTTGAGCCCGGGGCGGAGCGTGCGTGGCCAGAGCACGAACAACAGCACCGGAACGAGGTAGAGAGCCCAGCCCAGAACCTCGATGACGCGGGGGTCAGAGGGGATTCCGAGCACCCCGGTGAGCAGGGCGGCCTGCACAGAACCGGCAGGAGCGAGCCACTCCAGGTCAACGGTGCTCTGCTGCCCGAGCGTGATCCAGCCGGCCTCGTGGGCGGTGCGGAGCGCGCTCATCACCAGACCGGCTGCGACGAACACCAGGAACACGCCGGTGACAGTGAAGAACTTGCCGAGGTTGAGCTTCACCCCGCCGCGGTAGATCGCGTAACCGATACCAACGGAGACGAGAATGCCGATGATCGCTCCCATACCCGCAGCCAGGGGGCTCACCGACGACTGAAAGGCCGCGAGGAGGAAGACCGAAGTCTCGAAACCTTCACGCAGTACGGCGAGAAAGGCCATACCCGAGAGAGCGAGAACGGAACCGTTGCCGAGTGCGCGACCGGCGGTGGATTCGAGTTCACTCCGCATGTTGCGGGCGTGCTTGCTCATCCAGATGATCATCGCGGTGACCATGACGACGGCGACCGCCGCGATGATCGACTCCATGGCCTCTTGTTGGGCCTGGGGCAGGCCGACGGAGATCACCTCGAGAATGATTCCCACCGCGAGGCTCAATACGAGCGCGGCTCCGACACCGACCCACATCGACTTCAGCGAGTGCCCGTTGCGCTTCAGGAAGGCGGCGATGATGCCCACGATGAGCGCGGCTTCAAGCCCCTCGCGAAGGCCGATGACGAACGTGGCTAGCACAGGGTCTCTCCAAGCGGGGCGGGTGGTAGAACGCGGGTCAGTTCTTCGTAGGTAAGCCTACACTTACTTAGGGCTACCTTGCTTCATGGATTTCGGCCGAGCCGGCGAATGACCGTCGCTGAACAACCGGGGGTGCGTCGCCGTCAGTGGATGCAGCGACAATGGAGAGATGTACGTCGTTGTTTCTCCCGCCGGCCCCGACGGGTATGCGCTGTCGTTCCTCGATGACTCCGGCGAAGAAGAACAGCAGGGCGAATTGGTCGCGACCGACGAATTGGGCGAAGCCGTCGAAGCGATCGAGCTCGAGTCCCCTCGCTGGGTCTGGCACGACACGGCCGCAACATATTCCCAGATCCTCGAGGCGGGAGTCCGCGTCGAACGCTGCCACGACCTGCGACTCACAATAGCCCTGCTGAGATTGTCGAGCCTCACTTCCGGCACGGGCCTGGCGATGTCACCCCCTGGCCCATGGGACACGGCAATCACCTCTCCGAAGCCGAGCGTTGCAGGGAATCGGTCAGGCAACGAACTGAGTTTTGACGACGACAAGCCAGAGGGCTTTGGCACTGGCCGAGACAGCTCTGGCGAAGACGATGCTGGCAGCGACAACGCTGAAGGCAACGCATCTGGCGTGGCCCAACCCACAATCGACGAGTTTCGGCTCCAGCTCGAGACCGTCAGGGCCGCCACCGAGCCGAACCGCCTTCGCCTGCTCATTGCAGCCGAGTCGGCGGGGGCCCTCATTGCTGCGGAGATGACGCACGCCGGTCTACCGTGGCGAGAAGACGTGCATGACGCCCTGCTCACCGAGCTTCTCGGCCCCCGTGTTGCGCCGGGACTTCGGCCAGCCCGCCTCGAACAGCTGGCCACGATCATCCAGCACGAACTCGGCTCCCCCGGCCTCAACACCGACTCACCCGCCGAGGTGCTCAAGGCACTCAGAGCCGCCGGGCTCTCAGCCGAGACGACGCGGTCGTGGGAGCTGCAAGCGCTCGATCATCCGGTGATCGAGCCGCTGCTCGAATACAAGAAGCTCTCGCGCCTGCTGAGCGCCAACGGATGGTCGTGGATGGAGTCCTGGGTCACCGACGGCCGGTTCTCTCCCGAGTATGTGCCGGGCGGGGTCGTCTCCGGCCGGTGGGCCACTCGCGGGGGCGGCGCCCTGCAGCTGCCGAAACAGGTGAGACGGGCGGTCACCGCCGACGAGGGGTGGAAGCTGGTCGTGGCCGATGCCGCCCAGCTCGAGCCTCGCATCCTCGCCGGCGTCTCTGGAGACCTGATCATGGCTCGTGCGGGCCAGGGGGCTGATCTCTATGCCGGAATCGTCGCGAGCGGGGCAGTCGAAAGCCGAGCACAAGCGAAGGTGGCGATGCTCGGGGCCATGTACGGTGCCACGACGGGCGAGAGTGGCCGGCTGCTGCCGCGACTGGCTGCGGCATTTCCTGCGGCTCTCACGTTCGTCGAAGACGCGGCCCGTGCAGGCGAACGCGGCGAAGTCGTGACCTCGAGACTGGGCCGGAGTTCACCTCGGCCAGGGGAAGACTGGTGGGAAGCGCAGGCTGCGGCGCGAGAAGGTGCCGGGTCGGAGCGTGAGCGGCAGCGCGCTCGGCAACAGGCGCGGGACTGGGGCCGCTTCACTCGCAACTTCGTCGTGCAGGCCAGCGCGGCAGACTGGGCGCTGTGCTGGATGGCCGACCTGCGGCGGCGCCTCTGCGCTCTCGGAACAGCGGCTCTCGGAACAGCGGCACTCGGAACAGCGGATCTCGGAACAGCGGCCCTCGAAACAGCGGCACTCGGAACAGCGGCACTCGGAACAGCGGCCCTCGCAACAGCGCATGGACCAGGCCGGGCCGCCGAACCGTTCGGCACAGTTCCGCACCTCGTGTTCTTCCTCCACGACGAGGTCATCGTGCATGCGCCCGAGTCTCTGGCCGAGGCCGTGGCCGATGCCCTGCGTTCCGCTTCGGCCAGCGCCACGAAGCTGCTCTTCGGCGAGTTCCCGCTCACTGTGCCGCTCGACGTATCCATCGTCGACTCCTACGCCGACGCGGCCTGACAATCGAGGACCAGCCGACGTGCCTTTGGCGCGCGTGACGCAGTCTCGTCATCCGGCTCGCGCTGTGGGGTTTAACGAGTTGTGAGGCGGTTGCAACGAAAGTGAGGCACGTAGACGTGTCTCACCGCGTCGCAACCGCCTCACACAGTGGAGCGGACGCGCAGGTGCCGGTTAGGCGTTCGCGTTCTGGCTCTTCACGCGGCTTGCGCTGCGCTGGCGGGCCTGGGCGGAGAGCTCGACCTTGCGGATGCGCACCCACTCGGGCGTGACCTCGACGCACTCGTCTTCGCGGGCGAATTCGAGGCTCTCTTCGAGGGTCAGCTTGCGCGACGGGGTCATGCGCTCGAACGTGTCAGACGTCGACTGGCGCATGTTGGTGAGCTGCTTCTCCTTGGTGATGTTCACGTCCATGTCGTCGGCGCGCGAGTTCTCACCGATGACCATACCTTCGTAGACCTCCTGCGTCGGCTCCACGAAGAACGACATGCGCTCCTGCAGGTTGACGATGGCGAACGGTGTGACGACACCGGAGCGGTCGGCAACGATCGAGCCGTTGTTGCGGGTGACAATGGGGCCGGCCCACGCTGCGTAGCCGTGCGAGATCGCGTTGGCGATACCGGTACCACGGGTCGTGGTGAGGAACTCGGTTCGGAACCCGATGAGCCCACGCGAGGGAACGATGAACTCCATACGAACCCAGCCGGTGCCGTGGTTCTGCATGGTCTCCATCATGCCCTTGCGGGAGGCGAGCAGCTGGGTGATCGCGCCGAGGAACTCCTCGGGAGCGTCGACCGTAAGGTGCTCGAACGGCTCGTGGGTCTTGCCGTTGACCTGCTTGGTGACCACCTGTGGCTTGCCGACGGTGAGCTCGAAGCCCTCGCGGCGCATCTGCTCGACGAGGATGGCGAGGGCGAGTTCGCCGCGGCCCTGCACCTCCCAGACGTCGGGGCGGCCGATGTCGACGACCTTCAGCGAGACGTTACCGACGAGTTCGCGGTCGAGGCGGTCCTTCACCATGCGGGCGGTGACCTTCGACCCCTTGGTGCGACCGATCATCGGCGAGGTGTTGGTGCCGATCGTCATCGAGATCGCAGGGTCGTCGACCGTGATGATCGGCAGGGGCCGAACATCTTCGGGGTCGCTGATCGTGTCACCGATGGTGATCTCGTCGATACCGGCGATGGCGACGATGTCCCCGGGGCCGGCAGTCTCTGTCGGAAAGCGGGTAAGGGCTTTCGTGATGAGAAGTTCGGTGAGCTTGACGTTCTGAACAGAGCCGTCGTGGCGCACCCAGGCGACCTGCTGGCCCTTCTTGATGTGGCCGTTGAAGATTCGCAGCAGCGCAAGGCGGCCGAGAAAGGGCGAAGCGTCGAGGTTGGTGACGTGCGCCTGCAGGGGGTGCTCGTCGTCGTAGACGGGAGCCGGAACGTGCTTCAGAATCGCTTCGAAGAGCGGCTCGAGGTCGTCGTTGTCGGGCAGAGTGCCATTCTCGGGCTTGTTGTTCGACGCGGCGCCGGCACGGCCTGAGGCGTAGACGATCGGCACGTCGAGCACGGCGTCGAGGTCGAGGTCGGGGTGATCATCCGACATGTCAGATGCAAGGCCGAGCAACAGGTCTTGGGACTCAGCGATGACCTCGTCGATGCGCGCATCGGGCCGGTCGGTCTTGTTCACGAGCAGGATGACCGGGAGGTTCGCCTCGAGCGCCTTGCGCAGCACGAATCGCGTCTGCGGCAGTGGGCCCTCCGAAGCGTCGACGAGCAGCACGACACCGTCGACCATGGAGAGGCCGCGCTCGACCTCACCACCGAAGTCGGCGTGGCCTGGGGTGTCGATGACGTTGATGACAATGTTCTTGCCATTGGCGTGCTTTCCGCTGTAGAGCACCGAAGTGTTCTTCGCGAGGATGGTGATGCCCTTTTCGCGTTCAAGGTCATTCGAGTCCATCATGCGGTCTTCGCCCTCGAAGTGGGCGTCGAATGAGTTGGTCTGCTTGAGCATCGCGTCGACGAGCGTGGTCTTGCCGTGGTCGACGTGGGCAACAATGGCTACGTTACGTAGGTCATCGCGGGTGGCTGACGCCATGGATGATCGTCCTCAATGTAATGCGGACTCAAACTGGTGGCGAGCCCGACGAATAAACGGGTTGGGGCAGCGACGCCCTCAGGAATGTGTTCTTCGCCGGGGCTCGCCCAGCAGGAGAATACACGCAGGTTGTGAACGCGGCGTTAAACTCCGAGGGCGATACCGGCCCCGGGGATCGCGTTCAGCAACTCTTTAGTATATTCCATCTGCGGGTTGTCGAACACCTCGTTTGTCGTGGCCTTCTCGACGATCTTTCCGCGCTGCATGACACAGACGTTGTCTGCGATCACCCGGACGACGGCGAGGTCGTGCGTGATGAAGAGATAGGTGAGATCGAGTTCGGTCTGGAGGTCAGACAGCAACTGCAGGATCTGGGCCTGTACGAGCACATCCAGCGCCGACACAGCTTCGTCGAGAATGACGATGTCGGGCTTGAGTGCGAGGGCCCTGGCAATCGCAACACGCTGGCGCTGGCCGCCGGAGAGCTCGTTCGGGTACCGTGACGACAACGTGCGGGGCAGCGAGACCTGGTCGAGCAGCTCATGCACCCGATCGCGGCGCGACTGAGCGTCACCGACCTTGTGGGTGTGCAGCGGCTCACTGATGGTATTGCCGATGTTACGGAGCGGGTCGAGCGAGCCGTATGGATCCTGGAAGACCGGCTGCATCTTTCTGCGCAGGGCGAGCAACTCGCGCCCCTTGAGCGGAGCCGTGTCGGTTCCATCGATCAGGATCTTCCCTGCCGTGGCATCTTCAAGGCGCAGAAGCATCTTGGCGACAGTCGACTTGCCAGAGCCCGACTCGCCGACCAGAGCGGTCGTCGTGCCGCGCTCGATGGCGAACGAGACATCGTTGACAGCAGTGAGAGGCTCTTTGCTTCCACGGATCTTGTAGACCTTGGTCAGGTTCTCGACAACGATGGCCGGCGCCTTCGCCGGGGCTGCGGCCACCGCTTCTGCGCGAGCCTCGGCGGTCTCGATGAGGTCGAGACCCTCTGTCACCTTCGTCGCCGAGTAGTCCAGATCGGTCAGCTTGTGCACCGACGACTGGATGCGACGCGAGGCGAGGCTGGGGGCCGCGGCCACGAGACGCTGGGTGTAGGGGTGGACCGGGTTGGCGAGAATCTCGCGCGAAGGGCCCGATTCGACGATCTGGCCCTTGTACATGACCACGAGCTGCTCGGCACGCTCAGCTGCGAGGCCGAGGTCGTGTGTGATGAAGAGGAGCGCTGTGCCGGTCTCCCTCGTCAGCTTCTCGAGGTTGTCGAGAATGGTGCGCTGCACTGTGACGTCGAGGGCCGAGGTCGGCTCGTCGGCGATGAGCAGCTTCGGCCGGGACGAGAGCCCCATGCCGATGAGGACGCGCTGGCGCATACCGCCCGAGAACTGGTGCGGGAACTGGCGCAGTCGCTTGTCGGCGTCGGCGAGGCCCGCCTCTCTGAGCACCGTGATGGCGTGCTTCTTGATCTCCTTGCGGCCCTTGGCGACGCCGTTGGCCTTGATGGCCTCTTCGACCTGGAACCCGATGCTCCAGACGGGATTCAGGTTCGACATCGGGTCCTGAGGCACGAAACCGATCAGCTTGCCCCGGACCTCCTCCATCTCGCGCTCGCTGAACGTAGTGAGGTCGCGACCCTCGAAGAGGATCTCGCCGCCTGTGATCAGACCAGAGCCGGGAAGCAGGTTGATGATGGCGTGAGCGGTCGTCGATTTTCCTGACCCCGACTCCCCCACGATGGCGAGGGTCTTGCCTGCATGCAGGGTCAGGCTTGCACCACGAACCGCAGGAACGATACCGCCGGTCGTGCGGAAGCCGACCTGGAGGTTCTTGATCTCGAGCAGCGGGGCGTGGGCATCCGGTTTCTGTGAAGCCTGGCTTGAACTCATCGGAGTGCTCTCGCTTTCGGGTCGAGCGCATCTCGGATGACTTCGCCCATGAGAATGAACGAGAAGACAGTGACAGAGAGAGCGATCGAGGGGTAGATCAGGGTTTGCGGGTTGGTGCGGATGTCGCGCTGGGCCTGGTTGATGTCGTTGCCCCACGACATGATGTCGCTGCCGAGCCCGACGCCGAGGAACGACAGTGTCGCTTCGGCCACGATGGCTCCCGCGAGAGAGATCGTCGTGATGGCGATGACAGGTGCGATCGAGTTGGGCATGACGTGGCGCCAGAGGATCCGGAATCTCGACACACCGAGCGCCTCCGACGCCATCACGAAGTCGGAGTTCTTCACCCGGAGTATCTCGGCTCTCAGCACCCTGGCCGTTGAGGGCCACGCGAAGATACCGATCGCCAGCGAGATCGTCCACACACTCCGGTACTGCGCGAGAACCGACATGACGACGATCGCCGCGAGGATGTAGGGAATCGAGAAGAAGATGTCACCGACGCGAGACAGGGTCGCATCGATCGCGCCACCGTAGAAACCGGCGAACGCCCCGAAGACGATGCCGAGCACTGTCGTCAGAACAATGACGATGATGCCGACCGCGAGAGACGTCGAGGTGCCGTTGATGATGCGCGAGTAGACGTCGCAGCCCTGCTTCGTGAAGCCGAGGGGGTGCCCGTCGGTGGGGCCGCCATTACTGAAGTGAAGATCGCAGCCGTTGTTGGGAGGCGTCTGAGTGAAGAGCCACGGGAACAGAGCGACGACGATCACGAGCAGGATGAGCGCGCCCGAGATCCAGAAGATCGGGCGCCGCCGTGCGTCACGCCAGGCGTCGATCCACAGGTTGCTGGGCTTCTCGGCGACGTTCACCACGTCGATGGCGACCAGCGGCGTCTCCTCGAGGGGCGCGACGAAGTGGTCTGCAGAGCGCGGGGCGTCGGAGCCGGGCGCTTCGGGTGTGTCGATGATGTTATTTGACATAGCGGATCCTTGGGTCGAGCAGGCCGTACAGCAGGTCCACGACGAGGTTGACGACGAGGTAGATCAGCACCATCACGGTGACGAAGGAGACGACCGTGGGCCCCTCACCCCTGATGATGGCCTGATAGAGCGTGTTGCCGACGCCTGGAACATTGAAGATACCTTCGGTGACTGTCGCACCGACGAGCAGGACTCCGAAGTCGGTGGCGAGGTACGTGACGACGGGAATCAGGGAGTTGCGCAGAATGTGCACCGGCACAATGCGCCGTCGCCCGAGCCCCTTGCCGTAGGCCGTGCGAACGAAGTCGAGGCTCGACGTCTCGATCACCGATGATCGGGTCAGCCTGATGATCTGGGCGAAGCTGATGCTCGCCAGCACGATGGCGGGCAGGATGAGGTCGACAATCGGTGCATCTGGCCTCACAGTGGTTCGGGCCCAGCCCAATTGCACACCGAAGACGAATTGCGCGACGAAAGCAATGACGAAGATCGGCAGCGAGATCAGGATGAGGCTGATCACCAGTGACGAGTTGTCGAAGAGCTTGCCCTTGCGGAGGCCGGAGACCAAGCCGACGAAGATACCGGCGATGGTCTCGATGAGCAGCGCCATGATCGCCAGCCGGATGGTCACGGGGAAGGTTCTCGCGAGCACCTGGCTCACGGGTTCACCCGAGAAGGAGATACCGAAGTTGCCCTGGAAGATGCCCGCGATGTAGCGGAAGTACTGGATCAGGAAGGGATCGTCGAGGTGGTACTGCGCGCGGAGCTGGGCGACAACGGCGGGGTTCGGAGTCTTGTCCCCGAACAGAGCGACGATGGGGTCGCCGGGCATCGCGAAGACCATGAAGTAGATGAGGAACGTGGTTCCCAGGAAGACGGGTATCGCCTGCAGAACGCGGCGGAAGATATAACCGGCCATGGCCTAACTGGCCTGGACTTCGGATTGGATGCACATATGGAGAAGTTGACCTTACTGTGACGGGCCACGGGCTTTGGAACAGGCTACTCGTTCGAAACCCCGCGGCCGGCATAACTGTCGGAATCACACCGCAGGGGCGGTAGCTCAACGCCACCGCCCCTGCAGATGTCTGGGCTGGTGTTAGCCCTTGGTGATTTCGTAGTACAGCGGTACCGAGTTCCAGCCGAAGTGCACGCTCGACACTGCGGTGCTGAAGCCACCGGTCACGTTTGAGTACCACAGCGGAATTGCAGGCAGGTCCTTGAACAGGATTGTCTGGGCGTCCTGGTAGTCCTTGATCGCAGCGGCCGAGTCGGTCTCGCTCGAGCCCTTCGTCAGCAGTGCATCGAAGGCCGGGTTCGAGTAGTCCCCGTCGTTCGAGCCGGCGTTGGTCGCGTAGATCGGGCCGAGGAAGTTGAACAGGCCGGGGTAGTCGGCCTGCCATCCGGTGCGGAACGCGGTCTGGATCGAGCGGTCGGTGATGGCCGTACGAACCTGCTTGAACGTCGGTGACGGAGCGCCGGAGGCGTCGATACCGAGGTTGTTCTTCAGGTTGTTCACAACTGCGTCGACCCAGCCCTGGTGGCCACCGTCTGCGTTGTACGCGATCTGGAAGGTGCCGGTCCACGGTGAGATGGCGTCCGCCTGTGCCCACAGCTTCTTGGCGTCTTCAGCGTTGTACTTCAGAACATCTGAGCCCGAGATCGAGTCCGACCAGCCGTCGATGACCGGCGACGTGAAGTCTGCGGCCGGCGTACGGGTGTCTTCGAAGATCACCTTCGTGATGGTCGCGCGGTCGATCGCTTCTGAGATCGCCTGGCGACGCAACTGGCCTTCCTGGCCGCCGAAGTGAGCCAAGCGGTCCGGAATCGTGAACGACTGGAAGATCGCAGCCGGCTGGTTCACGGCACGGTCGCCGAGGTCGTTCTTGTACGTGGCGTAGGCGCTGTCGGGGATCTGGTCGATCACGTCGACGTTGTTCGCCTGCAGGTCGGCGTAGGCCGCGTCTGCCGTCGGGTAGAACGTGATGGTCAGGCCACCGTTCAGCGGCTTGCGGCCACCGGTGTACTCGGGGTTCGACACGAGGTCGATCTTGACGTTGTGCTGCCACGCGCCGGCCTTGGCCAGCATGTAGGGGCCGTTTCCGATCGGGTTCTCGCCGAATGCCTTCAGGTCGGTGAACGCGACGCTGGGCAGCGGCATGAAGGCCGTGTAGCCGAGGCGGAGCGGGAAGTCCGAGTGCGGCGCCTTCAGGGTGACCGTGAAGGTCGTGTCATCGACCTTCTTCAGACCGGTGAGGGGTGAGTCTGCGTCGTAGCTGAAGCCCACGATGTCCTCGAAGAAGTAGCTGTTCAACTGGGCGTTGCTGAGGAGCGCGCCGTACTGCCAGGCATTGATGAAGGAGTCAGAGGTGACGGCCTCACCGTTCGTGAACTTCTCGTTCGGCTTGATCTTGATCGTGAACGTGGTGGAGTCGGTCGTCGTGATGGAATCGGCGACATCGTTCTGCGGAGCGCCCTTCTCGTCGTAGTAGACGAGTCCAGCGAAGATGTTGTCCGTGATCTTGCCGCCACCGGTCTCGTTGGTGTTGGTCGGGATCAGCGGGTTCTGCGGCTCAGAGCCGTTCGTGGTGATGATCGCTGACGTGTTGGCACTCGCGGTGGGCGTGCTGCTGCCCCCGCTTGCGCATCCTGTGAGCACGAGCGCGCTGGCTGCTGCCAGAGCGACGACGCCCACTCCAATACGACTGATTCTCAAGGTTTCCTCCTGTGCAAACTGGGAATTTCGAATCCGCGGCTCGTGGCCGAAGTCTCGAATCGAATGTGTCGCTCACGATGCGTGTGAAGCCTCGCAAATCGGGCACGCTGAGGTGATCGGCGCGCTCGATGACTACCGAGTACCCTAAAAGGGGTGGCGCGAAGAACCAAATGCGTGTGAAAAAAGTTACATACTAGAAACTAAAATCACCGGATTGTTGTGCTCTTTGCACAATCTCTGCGGATTCATAGCTCCAGACGCAAGAAAGCGGCGGCATGGCCCAAACCCCTCCTGACCCCCGAAGTGGGTTCACCGGGAGCCCCCAGCGACGCCCGATGTTCGGGCTCGAAATCCTCATCGTTCTCGGGCTCTCGCTCGGCGCTTCGGCCGTCTACTCCGTCGTTCAGCTTCTCGACCGGCTCACCCGAGACACGCCGCTCGGCTCGCAGACCGCCACCATCAACGGCACCCTGAGCGACCGCGCGTGGCTCGATCTCACATACCAGCTCCTGGCGATCTTCTTCGCGCTGATCCCTGTCGCCCTGGCGTTCTATCTGCTCTGGCTCTCGGGCTCGAATCCGTTCACCAGGCTCGGCTTCGACGCCTCGCAACCTCTTCGCGACCTGCGCCGAGGTCTTTTCCTGCTCGTGTTGATAGGTATTCCGGGCCTTGCCCTGTATTTCGCCGGTCGCGCCTTCGGATTCACCGTCGACGTCATTCCCGCTCCCCTCGACGCTGCGTGGTACACGGTGCCGGTGCTCGTACTTTCAGCCCTTCGCGCCGCACTGACCGAGGAACTCATCGTCGTCGGCTACCTCTACGAGCGCCTCGGGCGTCTCGGCTGGGGAAAGTGGACGATCATCGTGAGTTCGGCAGCTCTGCGGGGCAGCTATCACCTCTACCAGGGCATCGGGCCGTTCTTCGGCAACTTCGTGATGGGCGTCGTCTTCGGATGGTTCTACACGCGCTGGGGCCGAACGGTGCCCTTGGTGATCACGCACTGGATTCTCGACATCGCGTCATTCGTCGGCTACGCGTGGGCCGTGTCGACCTTCCCCGGTCTGTTCGGCAGCCCGAAGTAGTCGCGAAACAGCGTCACGGACGGAACGGCAGAGCTGACGGACCGACAGTGCAGAACTTCAGTGCAGAACGTCAGTGCAGAACTGCGGTGAAGCAACCGTACTGACAGAACTGCACTGAAAGAACTGCACTGGCGAAACAGCACTGGCGAACAAGCACTGCCGATCCGGTGCCGATGGCTCAGTAGGCGCCTCGGCCAGACTTTCTTCCCCCCGGCGGGCGCTTGCGGAGCGCACGACGAGCCAGCACGGCGCGGATGATCAACCCCACGATGCCGAGCAGAACGACCGCCCCCGCTCCCACGAGGAGCACGGTCATCGTGTCACCGCTGATTCCGCGGGTCGGAGGTGCAGCGGGGGCCGCCGATGCCGTCTGGGTGAAGATGGGAACGGGCGGCGCGCTGGTGTGCGGCGATGCCACCGTGATCGTGATCACTGCTGTTGCGACTTCGTTCGCTCGTGAGGTGGCGAACGAGCAGAGCACCCCGGTCGTGCCGAGGGGAAAGATCGCACCAGACGCCACCGGCTCCCCCGCGATTCCGCAGCCCACCAGCGTGAGGCCCGCGGGAAGGGCCGGGTCGAACGACGCGGCCGCCCCGCTGGTGTCGGTGGCATCGACATCGAGGTGCCCCGGTACGATTCCGGCCCCAGTGAAGTCTGCACCGACCACCCTTGCTCCGGTGAAATCCGACCCGGTGAGGGTGGCACCCGCGAATGTCGAAGCCTGAACGTCGGCATTCTTCAGGCTCGCACCAGACAGATCGGCGCCATCAAAATCCGACTGCGCCAGGTGTTCACCGCTCAGGTCTGCACCTGCGCACCTGCTGCCGCCTGCAACAGGGCCATCGACACTGCGATTGATGACACACGTGCCGCTGGTGAACGCCTGAGCGCTGACGGCCGGCACTGCGAGTATCGAGAAACCACACACCAGCAGGGCGACCAGGGCCGCCACCCCGATCGCCCATCGAGAACGAGCAGAACCATTCATCACTCGATCGTACTGTAGTGAGCCTGTCTCGCTTTCGAGGGGCCGGGTGCTGCGACCCAACCGCCGCCCTCCTACTCGAATGCTTCAGGTGGCGGGCATGCACAGAACAGATTGCGGTCACCGTATGCCTGGTCGACGCGACGCACTGGCGGCCAGTATTTGTGCCTGGCCTGGCCTGCAACCGGGAAGACAGCGCGCTCACGCGAATAGGCGTGGGCCCATTCGCCGGTTGCGATGCATGCGGCAGTGTGAGGAGCGTGCACCAGCGGGTTGTCGTCGACCGGCCACTCCCCGGCCGCCACGGCGTCGGCTTCGGCTTTGATCGCGATCATGGCGTCGATGAAACGATCGATCTCCGGCAGGTCCTCGCTCTCGGTCGGTTCGACCATGAGCGTTCCGGCGACGGGGAAGCTCATCGTCGGAGCGTGAAAGCCGTAGTCGATGAGCCTCTTGGCCACATCGTCGACAGTGATCCCTGTGGCCTCGCGAAGGGGCCTCAGGTCGAGAATGCACTCGTGGGCGACAAGACCATTCTCCCCTGCGTAGAGCACAGGAAAGTGGCCACGCAGGCGTGCCGCCACATAGTTGGCTGCCAACACCGCCGCTTCGGTCGCCTTCTTCAGTCCGTCTGAACCCATCATGCGCACGTACGCCCAACTGATCGGCAGGATGCTCGAACTGCCGTACGGCGCAGCCGAGACCGCCCCGCCACCGTGCTCCACGCTGCCGCCACCGGCTGTGGGGTGCTCGTTCTTCTGGGCGAAGGCGTGGCCTGGCAGGAACGGCGCGAGGTGCGATTTCGCAGCCACCGGACCCACACCCGGCCCTCCCCCTCCGTGCGGAATGCAGAAGGTCTTGTGCAGGTTCAGGTGCGACACATCGCCGCCGAACTCGCCGAATCGGGCGAATCCGAGAACGGCATTGAGGTTCGCGCCGTCGACATAGACCTGCCCCCCTGCTTCATGCACCGAGCGGCATATGTCGACGACATCGTGTTCGTAGACTCCGTGGGTCGAGGGATACGTGATCATCAGAGCTGCAAGGGAGTCTGCGTGACTGGCGATCTTGGCACGCAGGTCGTCGAGATCGACGTTGCCCAGCTCGTCGCAGGCCACGACGACGACCGACATTCCCGCAAGGACCGCGGAGGCCGCGTTTGTGCCGTGGGCGCTCGACGGGATCAGGCACACCGTTCGGCCGGCGTCACCCCGCGAGCGGTGGTAGCCACGGATGGCCAGAAGCCCGGCGAGTTCACCCTGGCTACCCGCGTTGGGCTGCAGGGAGACCGAGTCATAGCCCGTGACCTCGGTCAGCCACGATTCGAGCTGGTCGATGAGCGAGAGGTACCCTTCGACATCTGCTCGGGGAGCAAACGGGTGGAGCCCTGCGAACTCCGGCCAGCTGACCGCCTCCATCTCGGTGACGGCGTTGAGCTTCATCGTGCACGACCCGAGCGGGATCATGCCCCTGTCGAGCGCGTAGTCGTCATCGGCGAGTCTCTTCAGGTACCTCATCATGCTCGTTTCTGAGCGATGCGAGTTGAAGACAGGGTGCGTGAGAAAGTCGCTGGTGCGCTCGAGTTCAGCTGGGAGGCTGCGCACTAGCTCGGTGTACTCGGCGTGGCCACGCGGAACGGCGTCGAAGATCCGTGCAACGGCCTTCAGATCGACCCGCGAGGTGGTCTCATCCACGGAGAGCCCCAGAGTGTCGTCATCAACGATGTCGAACAGGTAACCCTGCTGGTGCGCGACCGCCGCGATCGATTGTGCCCGCCCTGCCACTCTGACACGAATCGTGTCGAAGAAGTCGTCGTGAAGCACTTCGTAGCCCGCTGCACGCAATAGGGTCGCGAGGGTCCGTGCCGAATCGTTGACCTCGGTTGCGATTGCACGGAGCCCGTCAGGGCCGTGGTAGACCGCGTACATCCCCGCCATGACGGCGAGCAGTACCTGGGCTGTGCAGATGTTCGACGTCGCCTTCTCGCGGCGGATGTGCTGTTCCCGCGCCTGCAGGCTCAGCCGGTACGCGCGATTGCCATCGGAGTCGACGCTCACGCCGACCAGGCGACCGGGAAGCTGGCGCTCCAGGCCCTTGCGAACCGCCATATAACCGGCGTGCGGGCCCCCGAAACCCATCGGCACGCCAAAACGCTGGCTCGTTCCGATCGCAACATCGGCTCCCAGCTCACCCGGCGAGGCCAGCAGTGTGAGGGCAAGCAGGTCGGCGGCGACCACTGCGAGAGCGCCGACTGCGTGAGCGTGCTCGATGATCGCTGCAGGGTTGAAGATGCGACCGGAAGCACCCGGGTACTGCACGAAGAGGCCGAAGGCCTCCGGCAGCTCGGATGGCTCTGCCTGTGCCAACTCGATCTCGACGAGTTCGATGCCGACGGCATCGGCCCGGGACGCAAGAAGCGCCTTGGTCTGCGGGAAGGAGTCCGAATCGACGATGAAGACCCGCGATGTCGACTTGCTTGCGCGGCGCGCGAGGAGCATGCTCTCGACGACGGCAGTGCCTTCATCGAGCATCGACGCGTTCGAGGTCTGGAGCCCGGTGAGCTCGGAGACCATCGTCTGAAAGTTGATGAGCGCTTCGAGCCGGCCCTGCGAGATCTCGGGCTGGTACGGCGTGTACGCGGTGTACCAGCTGGGGTTCTCGAAGACATTGCGCTTGATCACGGCCGGAGTGATCGTGTCGTAGTATCCGAGTCCGATCATCGACCGGTTGACGGTGTTCAGGGAGGCCAGTGCGCGAAGTTCGGCGATCGTCTCTCGTTCAGAGGCTGGCGAAGGGATGACCGACTGTTCGCCCACGTCGGCTGCGTGGATCGACGCCGGCACTGCGGCTTCGACCAGACGGGTGACCGTCTCGTAGCCGAGCAGGTCGAGCATCTGCGCCTGCGCCGAAGCGGTCGTACCGATGTGGCGGTCGAGAAAAGGAAGGCTCATCAGGCAGAGACTCCATCATCGCCGGTCAGCGCCTGGTATTCGGCGTAGCTCAGCAATTCGGGCAGGTCGGTGAATTCCACCCGGATCAGCCAGCCCTCGCCGAACGGGTCGCTGTTCACGAGCTCCGGTGATTCCTCCACGGCGGAATTCTTCTCCAGCACGACACCCGTCAGTGGGGCGAAGAGCTCCCCGACCGACTTGGTCGACTCGATCTCGCCGACGACAGCTCCATCGGCGATGGCAGACCCCTCGGCGGGCAGGTCGACATACACAACATCGCCGAGCTTCTCGGCCGCGTACGCCGTGATGCCGATCGTGGCTCGTGTTGGGACACCGTCTGCCGCAGCATCCAGACGCACCCATTCGTGCTCTGCGGTGAATTTCAGGTCCGAGTAGTCGGTCATGGTCAGTCTCTCTTTCGGCGATAGAAGGGCAGAGCGGTTACGGTGAGCGGCAATCGGGTGCCTCGCACATCGACGGAGAGCTCAGTGCCCTGCGCAGAGAATTGCGGGTCGAGGTAGGCCATGGCAACGGGAAACCCGAGCGTGGGCGAGAGCACACCGCTCGTGATCACGCCGACGGGCGTGGTTGATTCCTGTGTTTCGAAGAGTTCATAGTCGGCGCGGGCTGCTCGCTTGCCAGTGCCCTGGAGACCGACCAGAACTCGAGCAGGATCGGCAGCCCCGGCACCCTGGCCGGCGGACTCACTGATCGCTTCGAGAGCTGCGCGGCCGACGAAGTCTTCTTTCGCGAAGTTCACCACGCGCCCGAGGCCGGCCTGCGCTGGCCTGGTTGCCCGGCCCAGTTCATGGCCGTAGAGCGGCATGCCCGCCTCCAGGCGCAGGGTGTCGCGGGCGGCAAGCCCGGCGGGCACGAGGCCGAACGCTCCGCCCGCTGT
Source organism: Subtercola sp. PAMC28395 (assembly GCF_018889995.1). Lineage (NCBI taxonomy): Bacteria > Bacillati > Actinomycetota > Actinomycetes > Micrococcales > Microbacteriaceae > Subtercola > Subtercola sp. PAMC28395. The sequence continues at coordinate 2,983,712 of NZ_CP076547.1, forward strand.
GACCACAGCGTTCCACAGCGCTTCTGCGCTGTGGACGTCGACGTAGAGTTCGAACCCGTCTTCGCCGGTATAACCGGTTCGTGCGACGAGCAACGGCTTGTTCGCGTAGCGTGCCGGGCGCGACCAGTAGTACTTCAGGGAATCGAGTGGATGATCATCCACCGCCTCCGTATCGAAGTCGATGCCTGCAGTGGCCTTGACTATCTCGCGAGCAGCCGGGCCCTGCACGGCGATGAGCGCGAGCTGGTCGCTCACGTCGCTCACCACGACGTCGAATCCCGCGGCCCGCTGCAGCAGGGCTTCGACCGCGACGGCGTGGTTGCCGGCATTGGCGACAACGAGGAACTCCGTCTCGCCCGTGCGATAGACGACGACGTCATCGATGATTCCGCCGTCGTGGTCGAGCAGCAGGCTGTACTTCGCCTGCCCGACGGCTGTGGCCGAGAGCAGTCCGGCGAATGCGAAGTCGAGGCAGGCGCCGGCCTCGGGGCCGGTGACGCTGATCTCTGCCATGTGCGAGAGATCGAAGATTCCCGCTGCCGTTCTCACGGCGCGGTGTTCGGCGAGATCACTCGTGTATCTGACGGGCATCTGCCAGCCGGCGAAGTCGGTGAACGAGGCACCGGCTGCGAGGTGTACGGCATTGAGCGGCGAGAAGACGGGCTCGGCGACTTCGCCTCCAGCGAGGGCTTCGGCACCATGAGGGGCTTCGGTCATGAGTTCTCCTGTTCATTTCCTGTGCGCCTGCGACGCATCAGCGTGCACAGGCAAAGAGGTCACAGGGCTCGGATGAACCCCGCAGACACTCCCCCTCTGTCATGGTGCCTGAGAGTTTCACCACTGCCGGGTAGCGAGGGCAGCGACTTTCACCGTGGGCGAGCTCTCGCACCGTTTGAGGCACTGCCCGTTCGAGGTACTGCCTGTTGGGGGCAGAGCCGAAGCGGGGGTGAGAGCTTCTTTTCAGAGTGGCCAGTTCAACGCGGTACACGAACCTGAGAGTTTATCGGAGAGAATTGCTCCTTCGGTGCCCGGCACGAATTGCGCCAGGCTCTCCCGCGTCGACCTAATGGCCAGCAGTATTCAGTTGTGGAGCATGCACGTGTGTAGCTTGCACGTCTGGAGCATGCACGTGTGCAGCGCCGAGACAGTGCCAGGGCGACACATCATGCTGGGGCCAGTTTAGTGGCCAGCGGCGACGAGAACCTACGACCTTCAGTCGCCGTTGCCGTGTGTCGGATCGCCTCGAGTGTCGCTTGGGGAATCGACTCTGCGTCGACGCATGGCAAAGACGAGAACGGCAGAGAGCACGCTGAGGCCACCGATGCCGAGCACGATCGCCACAGGCAATGCGACATTCGACTGCCTGCTCGAGTCCGCCTGGGCAACACCGAGAACAGTCATGGTCGGCTCGGGCGTCGGGGCAGGTGCATCAGCCGAATGGGTGCCAGCGGTGGCAGAGGCCTGGGAGGGCGATGGTGCCGGCGAGGCTGCCTGGGCGAGAGTGGGTTCGGTCGTCGACGGCTCACCCGACCACGCGTCGTCACAATCGGGTGCTGACGTGAATCCCGGAGCCGCTACGGTGACACTGCTGGGCTGCCAGGTGAAGGTGTACGAACCAGAGACCGGATGCCCGTCAGAGGAAGCCACCTGCCACGCCACCGTGTACTCTCCCGCCTCGCCGAGGGCGACGCCGGTCGACACGACGCTGCCGGCAACGACCACACAGCCGGATTCGTGATGGTCACCGTCGGCATCTGTCACCTGCACTGCGAAACCACCAAGCGACGCGTCGAGGGCGAGCAGCTCATCACTGAACGTCAGTACGACGGTGTCGAGGTGCTTCGAGACGACCTCTCCCGCTGACGGGGACGACTTCTCGAGAACATCGTGGGCCAGGGCCGCAGGCGCAGAGCCTGCTCCGATGGCGACAGCGGCGAAGACAAGTCCGGTCACCAGTCCACGTGCGAGCCGACGCCGGGAAGCAGGGGAAGAGGTTCGCACTCCCCAACGATAACCGTCGACCCGGTCGGCCCGAACGCCCTGCACCAGATGCTCAGGTGACTTGCGGCTACGGCGCGCGCCAGATGCAGCGTGTGACTGGCTGTGAGACACGCCCAGGGCAGAACACCTAGATCTTCACGATCATCTTGCCGATGTTGTCACCGCGCATCATTCCGGTGAAGGCGTCGAAGGCGTTGTCGATGCCTTCGACAACGGTCTCATCGAAGACAATCCTGCCCTCAGTGAGCCACTTCGTCATGTCGGCAGCGAATTCGGGCGCGAAGTGACCGTAGTTCGTCATGGTGAAGCCCGTGATGGTCAGCCCGCGGGTCACGATGTTGCCGAGGAACCGCACACCTCTCTCTTCACCCGAGGAGTTGTAGGCCGAGATCGCGCCGCAGACGGCGATGCGGCCGCCGTCGCTCATCGAATTCAGTGCCGCCTCGAGGTGCTCGCCACCCACGTTGTCGAAATACACGTCGACACCATCTGGGGCGGCCTTCTCGAGCTGGCCGAGCACGTCGCCGTCCTTGTAGTTGAAGGCTGCGTCGAAGCCATACTTCTCGGTGAGCAGAGCCACCTTCTCCGACGAGCCCGCGCTGCCGATGACCCGGGAGGCACCCTTCAGGCGGGCGATCTGCCCGACCATGGTGCCGACTCCGCCCGCCGCCCCCGATACGAAGACAACGTCTCCCTCGCGGATGTGCGCAATCTGCGTGAGGCCGACCCATGCGGTGATACCCGTGATCCCGAGAACGCTGAGGTAGAGCGACAGAGGCACGCCGGGAATCCGTGGAGCCGGGCGAAAAGCCGACGCCGGGCCCTGGGCTACATCGCGCCAGCCGAACTGGTGTTGCACCGTGTCGCCGACAGCAAGAGCATCGGATCGCGATTCGACAACGTGGCCCACAGCGGCACCCGTCATCGCCTCTCCGAGCGGAAACGGCGGCACGTAGGAACGGCCTTCGTTCATGCGACCCCGCATGTACGGGTCGACCGAGAGGAATTCATTCTCGACGCGAACGTCACCGTCGGCCAGCTCGGGAAGTTCTATCGTCACCTTCTCAACATTGCTGGCAGTGGGCTCGCCAGTCGGGCGGGAAACCAGGTTCCACTGGGTACTGGTGGCGTGAGAGTGATGTGTTTCATGAGACATGGGAAGACTCCTTGACGTGATGTGGACCGACGGCGTGGTGGGGATCGATCCAATGGTGCGGATCGACGGGATGATCGTTATTCCGCGAGGGCGGCGATGATCTGCTTTGCAGCCGCTGCAGACGACGCGGGATTCTGCCCGGTGTAGAGGTTACGGTCGACGACGACGTGCGAGCCGAACGGTTCCGCTGCCTTCGAGTAGATCGCCCCGTTCGAGACGAGCCTGGTCTCGACGAGCCACGGCGCCACCTCTGCCAGCCCATTCAGTTCTTCTTCGGCGTCAGAGAAGCCGGTCATCCGGTAGCCCGTGAAGGGCCACGAGCCATCGGCCGCTACTGCCGCGAACATGGCAGCAGGAGCGTGGCAGAGCACACCGAGGGGGCGGCCCGATGCCAGGGCCTCGGTCATGATGCGACCGGAATCAGCGTCGACCGAGAGGTCTTCCATGGGTCCGTGGCCACCCGGGTAGAACACGACGTCGAAATCCGCAACGGTGACGTCGGTGAGTGGCACTGGCGACTTCAGTTCGGTTGCGATCGAATCGAGGTAGGTACGGAGCTCTTCTACCCGCTCTTCGCTGCCCGCGCCGCGGGCACTCAGGCTGTTCTGGTCGAACGTGGGGGCGACTCCGCCCGGGGTGGCAATGGTGATGTCGTAACGGGCATCAGTGAAGAGCCTGTGCGGCTCGACGAGTTCTTCGGCCCAGACGCCCGTAGGGTATTTGTCGCCGGTCGAGAGCGTCCAGTGATCGGACGCAGAGAGAACGATGAGTACAGAAGTCATGAAAGTGCCTCCAGCTTGATCAATAATGTGCGGCTGTCAAAATAAACGAACCACTTGGTTTGATTTTATAAGAGGGCTAGGATCTTGTCAAACCAAAAGGTTCGATTCACATCAATGACAAGGAGTCGTGGGCCGCCAGATGAGCGAACTCTCAGCACGCCGTGAACAGCTTCGGGGCCGTGACACCCGGGAGCGCGTTCTTCTCGCCGCCGCCGCGGAGTTCACGGAGTTCGGCGTCGCCGGCGCCCGAATCAACCGGATCGCCGAACTCGCGCGCGCCAGCAAAGAACGCATCTACGCATGGTTCGGCGACAAGGACCAGCTGTTCGACCAGGTCATGCAGCAGGCTCTGGATGACCTGTCGACAGTCGTTCCGATCGACACCGACCTCGTGGGCTACACGGTTCGCCTGCACGACTATTTTGCCGAGAATCCGGGGTCTCAACGCGTCGCCGTGTGGGCGTGGATTCACGATTCAGGACACCCCGACGACGTCTCGGCCCGCCGCATCGAGACCTACCAGCACAAGCTCGATGTGATCAGGCAGTCACAGTCGCTCGGGCTCGCCGACCCTGACTGGAACCCTGCCGTGCTGCTCGGACTGTTGCTCAGCACCGCCACCTCGTGGCTGATGGCCCCCGCCGAGATCCACGCCATCACGCAGGGGGGCGACGACCCCGCAGCACGCCGCGCCGAGGTCGAACGCGCCGCCGCCAGGCTTGTACTGCCGCGCTAGTCGGCCTCAACACCACTCGGGCGGGCGGAGAGCACGCAGAACTCATTGCCCTCTGGGTCGGCCAGAACGACCCAGCTCCGCTCACCCTGGCCGATGTCGAGCCGCGTTGCTCCCAGGGCAATGAGACGCTCGACCTCTGCAGTCTGGTCGTCGGGCACGAAGTCGAGGTGAAGGCGGTTCTTGACTGTCTTCGCCTCGGGAACGTTCAGGAACAAGAGAGTCGGCTTCGAGCCGTCGGGGTTCTGCAGTTCGACCCCATCTTCGTCTTCATCGACGACATTCCAGCCGAGCGCCACGGCCCACCATTTCGACAGCGCCGAAAAGTCGCGACAGTCGACGATCAGTTCTTCCCATGAAAGTGTCATGCCAAAACCCTACGCCAGTCCCCCGACAACTGGCACGTGCCCAGACCCTCGAGCACAGGGACTCTCACGCAGCAGCACATCAGGCGACACGCAGCTCGATCTCACCGGGAACCGCGGGGTCTGTGCCGAACACCAGGTAGCGGTTCGCGATCTTCTCGGTGAAGAACCGGTCGTGGCTGACCACGACGACGGCGCCCGGAAAGTGCTGGATCGCGCGCTCCATCACCTGGGTGCTTGCGAGGTCGAGGTGGTTCGTTGGCTCGTCGAGCAGCAGAACTGATGCACCCGAGAGGAGGCACTGGGCCATGGCGACGCGGGCGCGCTGGCCACCGGAGAGGTTTCCGATGCGCTGCTTGAGGTCGGCCTCCGAAAACTGGAACATCGACAGGAAGCGGCCGACCGACTTTCGCGTGGCGGTGAGCGCGAGGCTGTCGGGCAATGCATTGACCGCATGGGTGACGGTGTCGGTGTCGTCGAGTTCGGCGAGCATCCGGTTGTAAGAGACGACGGCCACGCCCTTGGGCCAGTCGACCGTTCCCGCATCGGCACGCTCTTCGCCGATGAGCACGCGCAGCAGGGTACTCTTGCCGCTGCCGTTTGAGCCCAGCACGACGATGCGGTTGCCGCGGCGGATCTCGAGCGTGAGGCCGTCGAAGAGCACCTTGTCGCCGTAGGACTTGTTGAGCGATTCGACACGGCACAACACGTCTTTCACGTGCAGGCCACCGTAGATCTCGGTGATGATCTGGTCGACGGGCCGGGGCGTGCGGGCCTTCTTGATGGTCGAGAGCTGCTTGCCGAGGCTGCGGCTGGCGTTCTTCGCGGCCTCCCGCCGGTCGGAGATGCCCTCTGACTCGAATGCGAGCAGTTCCGACTCGTGCACGAACTGCTGCTCGAGAGTCTTCAGCCTGAATTGCTTCTGGATGACGTACTCGTCGAAGTTGCCCGGGTACTCGTGCAGGTGGAAGTTCTCGAGCTCGATGATGCGGGTGACGACCGAGTCGAGGAACGTTCGATCGTGCGAGACGACGATGGCCGCGCCGCGGAAGTCGCGGAACCAACTTTCGAGCCATTCAACCCCGGCCACGTCGAGAAAGTTCGTGGGCTCGTCGAGCAGCAGTACGTCGGGCTTCTCGAGTACGATCTTCGCCAGCGCAGCCCGGTTGCGCCAGCCGCCAGAGAGGTCGTCGATGGGGCAGCTTCGGTGCGCCTCGTCGAAACCCAGCGTCGAGAGAGCCCTGTCGATGTGCCGCTGGTAGTCCCAGCCATCCAGTCGCTCCATCTCCTCGAAGAGCGCCGCCTGGCGTTCGATGAGCGCGTCGAGCGCCGGGCTCGCCGACGAGTCGAGTGCGACTGCGGCATCGATTTCTGCAAGCTCTGCCTCGATTGCATGGATGCCCGTGAAGAGCCCCTCGAGGACCTCCGTGATCGACTGCTCGCCGTCGAGTTCGGAGAACTGGGAGAAGTAACCGAGTCTGAGACCCGGTTCGAGCGTGACGGTACCGGAGTCAGGTGACACCTGCTCGAGGATGAGTTTGAGCAGCGTCGACTTACCCGAACCGTTGCGGCCGATCATCCCGACCCTGTCGCGCGGTTCGAGGCGGAAGAACGCCTCGCGGAGCACGGGTGTGCGCTCGAAGCTCACGCTGACGTCGTTCAGCCGTACGAGACTCATGAGCTGCAGCCGATCTGTGGGGTGTGCGGCGCGCGAAATCGGCCTTCGTCAGGATACGCGGATGCGCCGGCGTCTGCCCAGCCCACGCTCGCGCCCCCGTCGATTTCGTCTGCCCGCTCAGCAGCCCCTGCCCACCTGCTCGGAATCGACCGGCCAGCGAATGTCGAGCACATCGCCCGGCTGCACGTTGAGGGGGTCTGAGCACGGGAAGTTCACCCGCACGACATCGTTCGTCTGGAGGTAGAACCGCGACGCGATCGCCAGCACCTGGTCATAGGTGGCGACGACGTAGCGATACTCGTAGTCGTTCACCTTCGTCGCCCGGCCCTTGGCGAACTCCTGGGGGCCGGTGTCGTCGACCACCGGCGTGTAGGCCGTGTTGCCACCGTCGGTCTGGCCGCCCATCGCGTTCGGCGCTGTCAGTGGCGGCGGCGGGGGCGGTGGGGGCGGCGTCGGAGTGGGGGTCGGCGTCCACGGCGGCGTGTACACGGTGACGGGCACGCGGGTGGGCAGCGTGGCATCGGGGGGCGAGAGATCAAGGCTCGCCGAGCATCCGGCGACCGATGCCAGCACGAGTGCGGCCAGCAGCGTCGCCCGCACCCTGTGGGCGCGGCGCTCTCTGCGCAGGATGCTCGACATCCATCCATCGTGCCCCGGGCGCTCTCTGCGGCGCAGTCCCCTTTTCTGACGACAACGTCGGCTGCCCCCTACTCAGTGTTGCCAGCTACCAGTACCTAGTGTTACTGTCTACTGAAGAAGCCGGCCCGAGAAGGAAGATCACGATCATGGGCAACCAGAAGACCGAGATGCTCAAAGGAACCCTTCAGGGGATTGTGCTCGCCCTGCTGGCGACGAGGCCGGCCTACGGGTACGAGATTACGGCGCGGCTTCGCGACGAAGGATTCTCCGACATCGCGGAAGGCACGATCTACGCTCTTCTGCTGAGGATCGAACAGCGCGGGTTCGTCGACGTTGAGAAGATGCCTTCTGAAAAGGGGCCGCCCCGCAAGGTGTACTCCCTGAACGCTGAGGGTGAAGCAAACCTCGACGAGTTCTGGGCGAGCTGGCGCTTTCTCACGGAACGACTCGAGCGTCTCCGCGCGGATCGCCCGCGCAGTGAAGATCTACGACAGGAAGGAAACTGACCATGTGGATCGACAAGCTCATCGGCGATCTCGCCGACAAGAAGAGCTATCTGGAGTACAAGGCGCGCGTCAAGCGGCTGCCCGCCGGGTACCGTGACGCGGCCAGGGCGCTCGAACGGTACCTGATGTACATGGGCCCGAGCGACGACGGCAAGGCCCTTGTAGCGATGCTCGACGATCTGGCGGAGCTCTTCGAGCGGGCCGTTGCCGACGAAACGCCCATTCGCTCGCTCCTCGGCGACGACCCCTCTGAATTCGCCGAGACGTTTCTCGAGAACTACGCCGGAGGCAGCTGGATCCGCAAGGAACGGGCGCGGCTGGCTGAGTCCATCGACCGCGCGGTCGCCGAGCAGCTCAGCTGACGACGCCCTTTTCGAAGAAATGCGCTCAGTGCTCGCCCTTGATCACAAAATACGAGCCGCGGATCACGCCAGCGAGCTTCGACTTCTGGCGGGCGAACTTGAAGCGGGACTCCAATTCCTCGGGGATCTCCATGCCATCTGAGAGCTTGAATCCGACAGCCCGCTTGCCGCCGTCTTCGATGCCGTACATCACGTTGATCGACAGCCCCGATTCGTAGAACCCGTAGGCCATCCTCGTGCCCTCCACTTCGAAGGACGTCACCTCGAGCGGGCGGGACGAGATCACGATGTCGCGCTCGTCCTTGAGGATGCCGCTGATCCACTCGAGCGTCGCAGGATCTTCGTCCACCGAGGTCACGGTGAACACATGGTCGTACTTGTTCTTGTAGTACCGTGCCTCATTTGCCCGGAGGCCGGCCAGTGTCTCCGCGAAGGGAGATGACTCCAGACCGACGGTTGAGACATTCTGAAAATCGACGACGTACGGCATGGTTCCTCCTGAGGTGCAACGGTGAACCCCACGGTAGCGCGATCCTGCCGGAGGTTGCTTCTCCAGAACTGCTCTCCTGGCTGGGGGTCGCCAGCGGTGGTCGCTAGTTGCGGACTCGCCGAAGTTGAGATCCCACGATCAGGAGGAAGACGCCGAGCCCGCCGGCGAACGCGCTCACCCCGAAGGCAAGCACCGACGTCATCAACGATGTGCGCAACGACGCTCCCGTCGACAGCGCAGAACTCTGCTTACGGAGCTCTGCCGCCTCGTCGCTTTTCGGGTCGACTCCCCGCAGCGCCTCGCTGATGTCGGCGAAAGTCCGCCCGCCTGCACCCCGTTCGGCGTTCCCCTTGATGACCAGCGCCTCGACATACGCCGTTGCGGGTCCTTCGACGCGTTTGCCCTTGAGCATGGGGGCGTTGCCGGGAACGGTGATCTTCTCATCGCGCAGTTGCTTCGAGACGGTGTACCAGGCACCCGTTCCGACAGCCACAAAGAGCGAACCCGTGGCAATCGCGAGGCCCCCTACACGGCGAAGAGCTGAGGCTGTGGGCAGAGACGTCATCGATCATCCTTTCGTCGAGCGGAACGCCCCAGACTACCGCGCCCTGCGCCGTGCCGCGTCAGCATCGGAGGCGTCGCTCCGCGCATCAGCCGCGGCCACCCAACGCAGAAACAGGAGGGCCGTGCGGGACACCACACCTCAAACGCCTCCACGTTGACGTTCTCGGCGCAACGCCGTGATGCCGGTATCCCTGCGGAGACCGGCATCACGTGGTACAGGAGAACCAGCCCTAGAACTGGTTCATCGTGTTGTTCTGGCCCCCGGCCTTGAGGGCCGAATCGCCGGCGAAGTACTCCTTGTGGTTGTCACCGATGTCGGATCCGGCCATGTTCTGGTGTTTCACGGTGGCGATTCCCTCACGGATCTCGCGGCGCTGCACGCCCTTGACGTAGGCGAGCATGCCCTGGTCGGCGAAGTAGCCCTTGGCCAGGTCATCCGTCGACAACGCAGCCGTGTGGTAGGTCGGCAGCGTGATCAGGTGGTGGAAGATACCGGCCTGTGCCGAGCTGTCGCGCTGGAACGTGCGGATATTCTCGTCAGCGACCTGCGCGAGTTCGGTGTCGTCGTACTCGACGCCCATGAGCTTGCTTCGGTCGTACCCCGAGACGTCCTTGCCCTCTTCGACGAACGTGTCGTAGGCCTGCTGGCGGAAGCTGGCAGTCCAGTTGAACGACGGGCTGTTGTTGTAGACAAGCTTGGCGTTCGGGATGACCTTACGAACTTCGTTCATCATGCCGGCGATCTGAGCGATGTGCGGCTTCTCCGTCTCGATCCAGAGCAGGTCGGCACCGTTCTGCAGCGACGTGATGCTGTCGAGCACACAACGCTCCTCACCGGTTCCCTCGCGGAACTGGAAGAGGTTGCTGGGCAGGCGCTTCGGGCGCACGAGCTTGCCATCGCGCTTGATGACGACGTCGCCATCGCTGAGCCCCGACTCGGGGATCTCTTCGACATCGAGGAACGAGTTGTACTGATCGCCGAGATCACCGGGCGTGCGGCTCACAGCGAGCTTCTGCGTGAGGCCGGCGCCGAGCGAGTCGGTGCGCGAGACGATCACGCCGTTGTCGATGCCGAGTTCGAGGAACGCGTAGCGCACCGCGTTGATCTTCGCGATGAAGTCCTCGTGGGGAACGGTGACCTTGCCGTCCTGGTGGCCACACTGCTTCTCGTCAGAGACCTGGTTCTCGATCTGGAGGGCGCAGGCGCCCGCCTCAATCATCTTCTTCGCCAGCAGGTACGTGGCCTCCGGGTTTCCGAAGCCAGCGTCGATGTCGGCGATGATCGGCACGACGTGGGTCTCGTAGTTGTCGATCTGCGTTTGGATGAGCTCGATCGAGGTCTCGTCGCCGGCAGCGCGCGCGGCATCCAGTTTCGTGAAGAGCAGGTCGAGCTCGCGGGCGTCGGCCTGGCGAAGGAACGTGTAGAGCTCCTCGATGAGGGCCGGCACGGCCGTCTTCTCGTGCATGGACTGGTCGGGGAGCGGCCCGAATTCCGAACGCAACGCGGCAACCATCCAGCCCGAGAGGTACAGGTACCGCTTGTTGGTGGTCTTGAGGTGCTTCTTGATCGAGATGAGCTTCTGCTGGCCGATGAAGCCGTGCCAGACGCCGAGCGACTGGGTATAGACAGATGAATCGGCGTCGTACTCCGCCATGTCCTTGCGCATGATGTCTGCGGTGTACTGGGCGATCTGGAGGCCGGTACGGAAGCGGTTCTGCGTGCGCATACGGGCGACCGACTCGGGGCTGATTGCATCCCAGCTGCTGCCGGCTTCCTGCTTCAGCGCTTCGATCGCTTCGATGTCGTCCTGGTAGGCGGTCATGTTTCGTCCTTCGTTATGAGTGGGGCTGCGCCGTGTGGGGGCTTCAGCGCATATGACCACTCTGGGCAAAGAACACCCGCCCATCAGGAGAATTCAGGGTTGAAGTTTCGCGGTACTTCTGCCGACTAGAAGAAACGCGATTCTTCTACTCAGAGAAGAAACAGCACCTGCGAGGTATCGCGAAGACGGGGATGGCGAGAACGTCATCTGTGACGCACATCAATTCAGATCGCGACATGGACCTCGACCGGGTCATTCTCGATCATGCGCCCTTCGGAGCCTCATCTCTCGCATGACCAGGAGTGTCACCGCAGCCACGTCGAGGACGATCAGCGCACATCCCAACCAAACCCAGAATCCACCCAATGCGCATATTGCGATGATGGAAAAAACAACCACCACGGCCGAACCCCAGCTGACCGGCGTCCAGAGGGGATCCCATACGAAAGCCTTCGCGCGGCCCGGCACGCCGTCGCCGGTGGTCATACGTTGAAGCGGAACTCCACCACGTTCCGACTCACCGTGACACGCTCGGGACGGTGATGATCTCCACCTTGACGCCCAGGGCCTCATAGGTCTGTCTGGCCCGCGCGTCACGCGTCACCAACACCGCTTCGTGTTCCCGGGCCGCCAGGGCGACGAGACCGTCGTATGTTGCTCCACCTGAAACGCCGTGCCGCGCGAGTTCGCGATGAGACGTGCTCGTGGCTTCTGCGGAGAGCGCGAAATGGGCGGGGAAGTTGTCGTCTATGAGCAATACGGCGTCAGCGGAATCGACCCGAGAATCTCCCGGGAGGCGAGTCAGAACCGAGTAGGTCTCGACGAGTGCGTGTCCACTGAGTCCAAGCACTCGGCCAGCGGCCCACGCAGAGACGACGTCGTGAGCGTCGTGTGCCTTCATCAGGAGCGGCACAGAGACACTTGTGTCGAGCGCGTAACGTGGCTGTGGAATCACTTCCGCCCAGAATCGATCAGTGCGAACAGAACGTCGTCTGAGACAGATGTCTCTGAACTTGCCACCAGACGCCCATCTTCACCCCGCTCCAAGCGCGCAGTCCGCCCGCCCGGCGTCACCTGCAGCCCTCCACCATAGGCCGACACGTCTACTTTCGAACCCGGGCCAAGACCCAATGCATCACGAAGGCTCTTCGGTAGAAGGAGTCTGCCGCCAGAGTCAATCGTCGCTTCCATGGGAATAGCTTACCAATTGAGTCCCATATGTCCCGTGAATCTGAAAGAAATGACTCTCGCGTCAAACCATGGGTGCTTCGGGCCCGGAACAACTGCGGGCCGAGATGGCTACACGTTGAAGCGGAACTCCACCACGTCGCCGTCGTGCATCACGTATTCTTTGCCCTCGATGCGCACCTTGCCGCGGGCCTTGGCCTCTGCCATGGTGCCAGCCTCGACCAGGTCGTCGAACGAGACGATCTCGGCCTTGATGAAGCCCTTCTGGAAGTCGGTGTGGATGACTCCGGCCGCCTGCGGGGCCGTCCAGCCCTTGCCGATGGTCCAGGCGCGGGTCTCTTTCGGGCCCGCCGTCAGGTAGGTCTGAAGGCCCAGGGTGTCGAAGCCGATGCGGGCGAGCTGGTCGAGGCCGCTCTCCTCCTGGCCGGTCGACGCGAGGAGCTCAGCGGCGTCTTCGGGCTCGAGGTCGATGAGCTCGGATTCGAGTTTCGCGTCGAGGAAGATCGCCTTGGCCGGCGCAACCAGAGCAGCGAGCTCCGCAAGCCTGGCCTGGTCGGCGAGCACCGACTCGTCGATGTTGAACACGTAGATGAACGGCTTGGCGGTGAGTAGCCCGAGCTCACGGATGGGCTCGAGGTCGATCTTCGAGTCGCTCGACAACGGCTTGCCCGAGTCGAGGATGGCGTGCGCCGCCTGGGCGGTCTGCAGCACAATCGGCTCGATGCGCTTGGTCTTGACCTCTTTCTCGTACCGGGCGAGTGCCTTCTCGAGGGTCTGCATGTCGGCCAGGATCAGCTCGGTGTTGATCGTCTCGAGGTCGCTCGCGGCATCGACCTTGCCGTCGACGTGCACCACGTCGGGGTCGATGAAGCCGCGCACGACCTGCGCGATCGCGTCGGCCTCTCGGATGTTCGCGAGGAACTTGTTGCCGAGCCCCTCCCCGACGCTTGCACCCTTGACGATGCCGGCGATGTCGACGAACGACACCGGCGCAGGCAGCAGTTTCTCGCTGCCGTAGATCTTCGCGAGCTCGGCGAGCCGGGCATCCGGCAGGTTCACCACACCCACGTTCGGCTCGATGGTTGCGAACGGGTAGTTCGCCGCCAGCACCTGGTTCTTGGTGAGTGCGTTGAACAGGGTGGACTTGCCCACATTGGGCAGCCCGACGATTGCGATAGTTAGAGCCACGGGGGTCTATCGTACCCGGGTCTGGCTCGTGAGGCCGGTGCGCCGAGAAGAGCCAGGTGCACCGGCCTCACTTCGACGCGCCGGCCTCACGAGCCGAGGCGATGGATGCCCGGGGTTCAGTTCTGCGGAAAGCCAAGGTTGATGCCGCCGTGGCTGGGGTCGAGCCAGCGCGAGGTGATGGCCTTCTGGCGCGTGAAGAAGTGGAACCCGTCGGGGCCGTATGCCTTCGAGTCGCCGAAGATGGAGTCCTTGAACCCACCGAACGAGTAGTAGGCGACGGGCACCGGAATCGGCACGTTGATGCCGATCATGCCGACCTCGACCTCGTTCTGGAAGCCACGCGCCGCTCCCCCGTCGTTGGTGAAGATCGCCGTACCGTTTCCGTACCTGGAGGCGTTGATCAGTTCGAGACCCGCGTCGTAGGAGGCCACGCGAACGATCGAGAGAACCGGGCCGAAGATCTCGTCGGTGTAGACCCGCGACGAGGTCGAGACGTTGTCGATCAGCGTCGGGCCGAGCCAGAACCCGTCGGCGTCACCGTCGACGTCGATGCCGCGGCCGTCGACGACGACCGTGGCGCCGTCTTCGATGGCGATGTCGATGTACGAGGCGACCTTGTCACGGTGCACCTCAGTGACAAGCGGGCCCATGTCGCACGAGCGACGGCCGTCGCCCACCTTCAGGCCGGCAACGCGCGAGACGATCTTCGAGATGAGCTCGTCGGCCACCGGCTCAACAGCCACGACAACGGAGATCGCCATGCAGCGCTCTCCGGCCGAGCCGAACCCGGCGTTCACGGCTGCGTCGGCTGCAAGGTCGAGGTCGGCGTCGGGCAGAACGAGCATGTGGTTCTTCGCCCCACCCAGGGCTTGCACTCGCTTGCCGTGCTTCGTCGCCGTCTCGTACACGTACTGGGCGATCGGCGTGGAACCCACGAACGAGATCGACTTCACATCGGGGCTCGTGAGCAGGCCATCCACCGCCTCCTTGTCGCCGTGCAGAACGTTCAGCACACCGTCGGGCAAGCCGGCCTCGGCAAAGAGAGCGGCGAGCCAGTTCGCCGACGACGGGTCCTTCTCACTCGGCTTCAGCACGACGGTGTTGCCGGCCGCGATCGCGATCGGGAAGAACCACAGCGGCACCATTGCCGGAAAGTTGAACGGGCTGATGACCCCGACGACGCCGAGGGGCTGGCGCGTCGAGTAGACGTCGACTCCCGTGCTCACGTTCTCGGAGTACTCGCCCTTGATCAGGTGGGGAAAGCCTGTGGCGAATTCGACGACCTCGAGGCCGCGGGTGATCTCACCGGCAGCGTCGCTCAGCACCTTGCCGTGCTCGTCAGTGAGGATCTCGGCCAGTTCGCCGCGGCGTGCGGCCAGCAGCTCGCGAAAGGTGAAGAGGATCTGCTGGCGCTTGGCCATCGAAGTGTCGCGCCAAGCAGGAAAGGCGGCTTTGGCCGAGGCGATCGCGGCGGCGATCTCGGCGGCGTCCGCGAGAGCGACGCTCTTGGTCTGCACGCCCTTCGCGGGGTCGAAGACGGGTGCGGTACGGCCGCTGGTGCTGACGTGCTCCCGGCCGTCGATCCAGTGGTTGACGACGGGCAGTGACGAAGTGACGTCTGACATGGTTCCTGATTCCTGGTTGATGCGGTGCGGATGATTCGGTGCTTTGTTTCGGTGCTTTGTTTCGGTGCTGTTGATTCGGTGGTTCGATCCGGTGTGGAGCAGCGTCGCTCACACGGGCACGGGCTCGGCGGTGAACAATTCGTGCATCAACCCTATTGCGTGAACATTTCCAATGGATGATCGCGGCTGGCCGTGACCGAATAGCACCAGTGTCGGGGCCCCCTGCGAGACTGGGGCGCATGGAGATCATCGTCACCCTCATCATCGGTCTGGTGGTCGGCCTCGCGCTCGGCTCGCTGGTCGGCTGGCTGCTGCGATCCCGTCGCGATGGCGTGTCAGGGGGTGGCGACACCACCGATACCGAGGCCCGCTTCGCCGAACTGGTCGACCTGAAGAGCCGCAGCGCCGCCGCAGAGGCGACGGCTGCCGCCCTGCGTGAACAGATCACCGCCGCCCGCGAACAGCTCGTCGACGCGCGGGCCCAGACAGATGCGCAGCTTCTCGAAGCCCGAGCCCGGGTGGTAGAGATGCGCGAACAGAGCGATGGCCAGCTCGTGCAGGCCCGCGAACAGCACGAGAACGCCCTGCTCTCAACCCGCGACCAGTTCGCTGAGCGACTCCGTCAGCAGGAGGCTCTGTTCCGCGAACAGCTTGCCACCCAGGACGCACAGTACCGGGAGCAGATCCTACAGCAGGAAGAGCGGCTCACCGAGTTCCAGGCGAGGCTCCACGATGTACAGCAGGCCGAAGCAGAACGGGTCAAGGCCGACGGCAAGGTACTTGTCGCACTGAGCCCGGTGCAGGAGAGCCTGAGGCTCGTGCAGGCGAAGGTGACCGAGCTTGAAGAACAGCGTCGGCAGCAGCACGGCGAACTGAGCCAGCAGCTGAAGTCTGCAACCGAATCGGAAGAGCGTCTCCGCAACACTGCCGAGTCCCTCGCGTCTGCCCTTCGCTCGAACAGCACCCGGGGTGTCTGGGGCGAGACACAGTTGCGCAACGTCGTCGAGGCGGCCGGGCTGCTCGACCGGGTCGACTTCGAGACCCAGTCGAGCCTGACGAGCGACAACGGCGCGGGGCGTCCCGACATGGTGGTGCACCTGCCTGGCGGAAAGAACATCGCCGTCGACGCCAAGGTGCCGTTCAACGCCTACCTCGAGGCGAGCCAGATCCCCGCGACGGCGACCGGAGCGGAAGGCGCACGTCGGACCGAGCTCCTGAAAGCACACGTGAAGGCCGTACGCGATCACATCACCACCCTCGGCACCAAGGGCTATTGGGCAGGGCTCGACGCTTCTCCCGAACTGGTCGTGGCGTTCATCCCGAGTGAGTCGCTCATCTCCACCGCAATGGAGGCCGACCCCAGCATCATGGACTTCGCGTTCAGCAAGAGAGTGGCCCTGGTTTCACCTGTCACCCTGTGGTCGCTTCTGAAGACGGTGGCGTTCAGCTGGCAGCAAGACGTGCTCACCCACGAGGCGAAGACCCTCTTCGACCTCAGCAAGGAGCTCTATTCACGTCTTGCCGTGACGGCCACCCACATCGACAAGCTGGGCAGCACCCTCGACCGCACGGTGAAGCACTACAACGCGTTCATCGGGTCGTTCGAGCGCAACGTTTACTCCACAGCGCGCAAACTCAACTCGCTCGACGAATCGATCGTACTCAAGCCGCTCGAACCCGTCGAAGAGAATGCCCGCAGTTTGACCGCGCCGGAGCTGGTCGCCCAGCTCGAACTCGAAGACGACCTCGGCAGCGTCGGCGACATGTCAGAGCAGCCCCGCCTGATCTAGGTTGTGGCTCTCAGAGCCATTTTTCGATCAGGTGGTCGGCCGTGATGCGGCGGATGGTTCCTGAGTGCGAGCGCAGAACGATGCTCTCGGTGCGGATGATCGGGCCCAGGCGACGCACGCCCTTCACCAGGCCGCCGTCGGTGACACCCGTGGCGACGAAGAACGTGTTGTCGCTCGACACCAGCTCGTCGGCTTCGTACACGTGGTCCATCTTGAGCCCGGCATCGATGCCGCGCTGGCGCTCCTCGTCGGAGCCCGGCTTGAGGATCCCCTGGATGAAGCCACCCAGGGCCTTGATCGCACAGGCCGTGACAATTCCTTCAGGGCTTCCGCCGATACCGACGCACATGTCTGTGCGGGTCTCGTACCTCGCAGCGTTGATGCCGCCGGCGACGTCGCCGTCGAGCATCAGACGTGTGCCCGCACCCGAGGCGCGGATCTCGTCGATCAGCTGCGCGTGGCGCGGGCGGTCGAGCACGGCGATCTTCATCTCTGAAACGTCCTTGCCCTTCGCCTTGGCGAGCGCGCGGATGTTCTCACCGATGGGCTTGCGAATGTCGATGACCCCGACACCCTCCGGGCCCGTGACGATCTTGTCCATGTAGAAGACCGTCGACGCATCGAGCATGGTTCCGCGATCGGCGACCGCCATGACCGAGATCGCGTTCGGGCGACCCGCGGCCGTGAGGCTCGTACCGTCGATGGGGTCGACAGCGATGTCGCAGGCCGGCCCGCGGCCGTTGCCGACGTGCTCGCCGTTGAACAGCATCGGCGCCTTGTCTTTCTCACCCTCACCGATGACGACGACCCCGTCGAAGTTCACCGTTCCGAGCAGGAGCCGCATAGCATCCACTGCGGCGCCGTCTGCAGCCAACTTGTCGCCCTTGCCGATGTACGGCCAGGCACGAATCGCGGCGGCCTCTGTTGCCCGAACGAGTTCGAGTGCGAGGTTGCGGTCGGGGTGTTCGAGGTAGAGAGAGGGTGCTTCGGTGGTCACGATGAGTCCTTCTTCTTCAATGGAGGGCTGTGGCGCACTCAGAGCGGGCGCCGGTCTGCTGTCTCCTACAGTACCGGTGGGGCACCCCCGCACGCGGGCCGGGGGTCTGCCTCGCTATGCTGGAAACCGACATCTGCCCGAAGGAGACTCATGCCCATCGCAACGCCCGATCAGTACGCTGAAATGCTCGACAAGGCCAAGACGAAGGGGTTCGCCTATCCGGCTGTGAACGTCTCGTCGTCTCAGACGCTGAACGCCGTGCTGCAGGGGCTCTCCGACGCCGGCTCTGACGGCATCATCCAGGTCACCACTGGTGGGTCTGACTACCTGGCCGGGCAGAAGGCCCAGGCCGCCTCGGGCAGTGCCCGTGCAACAGGCGCACTCGCCTTCGCAGCCTTCGCGCACGAAGTCGCCAAGAACTACCCCATCACCGTGGCCCTGCACACCGACCACTGCCCGAAGAACGCTCTCGACACCTTCGTGCTGCCCCTCATCGCAGCGTCTGAGGCCGAGGTCAAGGCGGGCCGAAACCCCATCTTCCAGTCACACATGTGGGACGGCTCGGCGGTTCCTCTCGACGAGAACCTTGCCATCGCGCAGGACATGATCAAGCGCACCGCAGCCATCA
The DNA here is from genome assembly GCF_018889995.1 of Subtercola sp. PAMC28395. NCBI lineage: Bacteria > Bacillati > Actinomycetota > Actinomycetes > Micrococcales > Microbacteriaceae > Subtercola > Subtercola sp. PAMC28395. The sequence goes on from NZ_CP076547.1 coordinate 3,002,227, forward strand.
ACGCCATTCTCGAGGTTGAGATCGGTGTTGTCGGCGGCGAAGAAGACGGCGTCAGCCACGACATCAACGAGCACTTGTACACCAGCGTGTCGGATGCCCTGGCAACCGTCGAGGCGCTCGGACTCGGCGAGAACGGCCGGTACATGGCCGCGCTCACGTTCGGCAACGTGCACGGCGTCTACAAGCCCGGCAACGTCAAGCTTCGCCCGGAACTCCTCAAGGAGATCCAGGACGGCGTCTACGCGAAGTACGCGTCGGTTCTCGGCGGCAACACCAAGCCGTTCGACCTCGTGTTCCACGGTGGTTCCGGCTCCACCGACGCTGAGATCTCCGAGGCCGTCGCGAACGGTGTCATCAAGATGAACATCGACACCGACACCCAGTACGCGTTCACTCGCTCGATCGCCGACACGATGTTCCGCAATTACGACGGTGTACTGAAGGTCGACGGCGAGGTGGGCAACAAGAAGGTCTACGACCCGCGCGCCTGGGGAAAGACGGCAGAGACCGCCATGGCGGCCCGCGTCATCGAGGCCACGCAGCAGCTGGGCTCTGCCGGCCATTCCGGCAACTGACGCTCGATCACGAGGGAGACCACGGCGACGGCTGACGGCTGAACGAAAGGCCGTCGCCGCCGACAGGCAGTTGTGGCACCACACCAGCTGCCCGTGCAGGCTATCCGCGCCCTCGACGGCCTGTTATTGCTCGCAGGGGGGCGGTGAGGCGCCAGGATGTGCTGGCTTCGAGGGACCTGATTCGTTCGCGCAGCTCCGCTTCGGTGAGCGATCCGCGGCGGACTTCGTCATCTCGAGCCTGCTCGACAGCGGAGTGCGCTGCGAGCGCCGTCACTCTTGCGGCACGGTTGTGCCGGGCATCCGCCGCGTGATACGGGTCGAGACAGAAACTCACCAAGGCCTTCGACGCGCTCTGCCAGCCGAGGCTCGGAGCGAAGTCGCGCACGTTCGATCGGGCAGCAGCGACGGCCGCATCGTCGTAGAGGAACTTCTCGATCGCCTGCTCGAGCTGGAGCTGGTCACCGGGTAGAACGACCGCTCCCAAGCCGCGCTCGACGATGACCGATTCGAAAGCGTCACCCGCAGAATTGACGATCGGCAGACCGGCCCAGAGGTAATCGAGAAGCCGGGTGCGAAAACTGAATCTGGTCTCCAGATGATCGAGGTGGGTGCTCACGCCCAGGTCGGCATCGAGAAAGTAGTTCGCTCGGTCGGCGTGACGAACCCACTGTTCGTTGAAGAAGACAACCGAACCGAGTACATCGAGTTCGTCAGCGAGTTTCTGGGCATCCACAGCCATCTTCATCACGCCGTGAACAGGATTCGCATGCTGCTTGGCCAGAAAGAAGAGACGGATGTCGGCGTGCCGTTTCGACAGTTCCGCGACAGCCCTGATCAGGATGAGAGGGTCGAACCAGTCATAGATGCCCCCACCCCAGAGCACGATCTTGTCGTTCTCGCCTATTCCCTCGACGACGCCGCGCACACCTCCTGCGGTGCGAACAGGCGGTTCGGCGTCGACGCCGAACGGTGCGAGATCGATCAATCGGCGTAGCGACGGATCGTCTCGGTACGTCAGAGGATTGAGCCTGCCGACAGACATCAGCTGCCCGATCCACATGTCACGCTGTTTTTCTGAGGCGCAGATGAAGTAGTCGGAATACCGAAGCATGTCGTTCACGGCACCGACCGTCCATGCCGCGGCCGCCTCCTGGCCGGTGGATTGGACGTACAGCCCCTGCTGGAGCTCTTCGAGAAGAAAGGGGTCGTAGAGATCGCAGACGATGATGACGTCGATGTCGAAGATCTCCGGCTCCTGGGCGAAGATGGGGCTCTGGATGACCAGCACATCTGCCCATCGGACGTGATCCAGCAGCGCGGGGCCGTTCGCCGCTCCGACGAAGAAGTCCTCACTCGAGAGATCTGCGGTGGCCTGGGCGATGAGACGCACCTCGGCATGCGGAGCCAGCGCCTCGGCAAAACGGAGGGCACGGATGCCCGGTCCCGCCATTCGCTCACCCAGAACCTCCTGCGTGTAGATCACAACCTTCTGAGGTGGTGCCAGCGGCTTGTTCCCAGTAGCCCTCTGCTGCATGCTGTTAGCCTTTCATCGTTCTGAAGAACGTTCCGCGCACGAATCACGCTCGCAAGAAGAAATGCTCTCATGGTTGACGACAGGCCCAGACCGAAGTACGGCGAGCTGGCTCCAGAAGGTTGGAGTTGGCAACCTCCCGCGCCACCGCAGGGGGCCGACTCCGGTCAGGGACGCACCCCGTCCAACGGTGGGGCAGACTCCCAGTACGGTCAACCCGCTCCGTCTGCACCGTCGCCCGCTCCGCCGGGATCTCGCGATCCCTCCGGCGAAACGTCTGCACCCGCTGGCGCGCCGCGACCGATTCGTGCTGTCGATCTTTCAGTGACGAGCCTGCTGTTGTTCTTCGGGCTGCTCTTCTCGGCGAGCATGATTCCGGCGCTCTTCGACTTCAACACCGTGCTCATCCAGGCGGCCACAGCCCAGGGCTACACCGCTTTTGCGTCGTCAGCCGCCGCAAACACCATGGGCATCGTCGCGGGTGTGGTGACGATCATTCTGCAACTCGTTTCGATCGTCATCTCTGTTCGGCGCCTCTCGCAGCGAAAACTCGCCTTTCCTGTTCCGCTCGTGATCGGCGTGGTGACGTTCGCCCTGTGGGTCGGGGCAATCACCTTCGCCTTCTTCAACGATCCCTCGTTCGTGCAGCAGATCACGGCTCGGTGAACTGAAGAGTCCCGATCATCCGGAGCCACCAACCCGGCAAGTGACTGATCTGCCCGGTCAGGCTGCTCGTGTCACGCGCCGCGCAGAGCCTTGAGCCTGCTGAGGATCTCCGGCGCAGATCGGTCGAGGATCGTGCCGCCCACGCGAATTCCGGCCACTGCGAGCGCGAGCCCCAGGAAGATGCCGACCAGAAGGGCAAGCCAGCCGAGCAGGGCAGACCCGAAGACGATCGACGAGACACCCAGCGCCGCTTCAGGAAGGGTGAGCAACAGAAGGATTCCCCACGTCGCAAACGAACTCAGGGCTGTTGTGAACCCGGCGCCGGGAGCCGACTTGAAGGGGTTGTCGCCCGATGCCGGCACCGGAATGATGATCCGCGCGCTCGTCACGGCCGTGAGACCGATCCCCGAGAGAGCGGCCCCCAGCGCCATCCCAGCGAGCGCTGGCAACAGTGGCCACGAGTTCGTGATCGCGACCGAACCGACAGTGAGCACCGCGACAAAGGGAACAGAGACGATCGCGAGCGCTACGGCACGGCCGAGCCGATCATCCACCCCGCGGACGCCGTCGGCGACATGGGTTGCAAAGGCGGTGCCGTCGTACGACACGTCGGCATACGTAGCCAGCGACAACAGGAAAGCGACGATCGGTCCCGTTGCGTTGAAGAGACCGAACGAACCCATGTTGTTCGAGTAGAAGTACAGCAGCACGGGTATCAAGGGCACGACGATCAACTGGCGCGCGTAACGCGGGTCGCGTACCCAGTAGCTGAGGGAGCGGGCAGCGACAGCACCCGCCGGCGTGGCGGGCAATAGCCCGAAGAACCCGATCTTGCCGCGCGCGACGCGCTTGCCCGAACTCACCGGCGGAGTCTCCAGCGCGGTGGCCAGGCTTCTCGACCAGATGAGCACCAGGGCCGTGAGCGTGGCGAGTGCGATGAGGAATTTGACCGAGGCGGCGCCGAAGTCACCGACGGCAACGTCAGCAGGAACCGACCAGGCCGCGCCCAGGGGCGTCCAGCCCAGGATGTGGGCGAGGCCGGGCAGTGCATCCGTCGACTTCGCCACCCCCCGCGCAATACCGAAGCTGATCGGCCCGAGGAGAATCAGCGGAATGAAGACCAGGATGCCCGAGACCTCCCTGAAGCGCCGTTTCGACGCGAGGCTGACACTGAGGGCCGTCACCATGCGTGACCCGACGACACAGGTGAGCACGGCGATCACCGCGCAGACCAGAGCAGCGACGGCAGCAATCGGCGACCTGAACCACGTCGCCGTCGTCGCGAGAGCGGCGATCGAGGTGATGATTCCGGGAACCCCGAGCACACCAGCCAGCGCCAGCCCCAGGAGCAGCGTTCGTCTCGGCAACGGGAACTGGGCCAGCTTGGCAGGCTCGAGCGTCTGATCGACGCCGACAGCGACCAGCGGTACGGCAATCCAGCCGAGGATGAGCGCAGAGCCCGCCAGCACGATGATCGTCGAAGCGAGTTCGACGGGGGCGAATGCCAGCGCGACCAGCCCGAAGACGACGAAAACGAGAACGCCCATCCCATAGATGGCACCGATGATGACAGCGACCAGCTGCCAGGTGCTGCGTTTCAGGGTGTTGGCGAGAACGCGGAAGCGCAGCCTCAGGAGTGTCGCAACCACTCGGGGCCCTCCGTGTGGTTGCGACCGCCCACCAGCTCGACGAAGCGGTCTTCGAGGGACGCGGTGCCGCGGACTTCGTCGACGGTACCCGAGGCAAGAACCCGCCCCGACTGGATCACGGCGACGTGGTCGCACATGCGCTGCACCAGGTCCATGACATGGCTCGAGACGATGACCGTGCCACCACCGGCGACGTAGTCGGTGAGAATGTCACGGATGTTCGCGGCAGAAACCGGATCGACTGATTCGAACGGCTCATCGAGTACCAGCAGTCGTGGTGCATGCACGAGCGCACAGGCCAGGGCGATCTTCTTCGTCATCCCAGCCGAGTAGTCGACGACCGGTGTACCCGCTGCACCCTCGAGGTCGAGAATGCGCAACAGGTCCCCGACCCGCTCTGCAACGGTCTCCCGCGTCATGCCGAAGAGCAGCCCGTTGTAGGTGACCAGTTGCTCGCCGGTGAGCCTGTCGAACAGTTTCACGCCGTCGGAGAGGTTTCCGATCAGGCGTTTCGCCTCGAGCGGCTTCTGCCACATGTCGACACCGAGAACAACGGCCTGCCCCGCATCTGGTCGCACAAGTCCTGTGGCCATCGACAGCGATGTCGTCTTACCCGCGCCGTTGGGCCCGACGAGCCCGTAGAACGACCCGACCGGAACGGTCAGACTCAGGTTGTCGACAGCCAGTTTCTCGCCGAACGATCTGCTGAGCCCACGCAGTTCGAGCGCGGCTGGTCGTGAATCCGTTGGCATGCGATCACCCCTCCCCGGTTGCTGCAGCCATCGTACGTCGACCGGCTGCCTGATGCCCCAGGTGCGGTTGCGCTGGCGTGTCTGGGCACCCAGAGGTCTGGGTGCCTCAGTGTCTGGGCGCGTCAGTGTCTGGCGTGTGTGGTTCACGCCGCGCCGGCACCCCGGATCAGGTACGGTTTCGGCCACCGAGCGCGCGGTCATCCGTCTTGCCCGCCGAATTGTTGCGCAGCTCCTTCGGCAGCGAGAAGATCAGGTCTTCTTCAGCCGTCTGCACGGTCTCGATTTCGCCGTAGCCAGCACCAGCAAGGTCATCGAGAAGCTCCTGCACGAGAACTTCGGGCACGGATGCCCCTGACGTCACCCCGACCGTGTTGACACCGTCGAGCCACTCCTGTTTCACCTCGTGCGCGTAGTCCACCCGATACGCGGCCTTTGCTCCGTACTCCAGCGCAACCTCGACGAGCCGCACGGAATTCGACGAGTTGGCTGAACCGACAACGATCACCAGGTCACTGTCTTTGGCGACCTTCTTGATAGCCACCTGGCGGTTCTGGGTGGCGTAGCAGATGTCGTCCGATGGCGGATCCTGGAGGTTGGGGAAGCGCGCACGGAGTCGTCTGACAGTCTCCATGGTCTCGTCGACCGAGAGCGTGGTCTGGGAGAGCCACACCACCCTGTCGGGGTCGCGAACCACGATCGTGTCTGCCTCGTCCGGGCTGCCGACGAGGGTCGTGTGCTCGGGGGCTTCACCCGCGGTACCTTCGACCTCCTCGTGGCCGGCGTGCCCGATGAGAAGGATCTCGAAGTCGTCCCTGGCGAACCGGACCGCTTCGCGGTGCACCTTGGTGACGAGCGGGCAGGTCGCGTCGATGGCGAACAGATTTCGGTCTGCTGCACCCTGTACGACAGCGGGCGACACCCCGTGCGCACTGAAGACGACGTGAGATCCGGGCGGAACTTCGTCGACCTCTTCGACGAAGATGGCCCCGAGCTTCTCGAGAGTGGAGACGACGTGCACGTTGTGCACGATCTGTTTGCGCACGTAGACGGGTGCGCCGTAGCGCTCCAGCGCCTTCTCGACGGCGACCACAGCCCTGTCTACTCCTGCACAGTACCCGCGCGGGGCAGCGAGCAGCACCTTCTTCTGGCCGTTGACGGGGGTATCCTTTAGCCTGTTGCGAACGCCGGGAATTCTCGGCATCGGCAGGCTGACGGTTGTGTTGCTCACCTGACGATTCTACGTGCCGGAGGTGCGCCCATGACCGATACCGCTGCAGCCGAGGGCTCCGCACCAACGTTTGAGAACCCGTGGCCCGTCGCTCTCTTCTCCAGCAAGATCAAGGGCTACATCGATCGCCTGGGCTCTGCCTGGGTCGAGGGCGAGATCACGCAGTGGGGTGTCAGCGGTGGCAACGTTTACGGCAAACTCAAAGACACGAGCGAAGACGCGACGATCGGGTTCAACATCTGGTCGTCTGTGCGGGGCAAGATCCCGGCCGATCTGAAGCAGGGCGACCGCGTCATCGCGCTCGTCAAGCCGAACTACTGGCAGAAGGGCGGCACTCTCTCGATGCAGGTCTTCGAGATGCGGCACGTCGGTCTCGGTGACCTGCTCGAACGCCTCGAACGCCTGCGCCGCCAGCTGGCTTCAGAGGGTCTCTTCGACGCGTCACGAAAGAAACGCCTGCCCTTCCTGCCGGGCTGCATCGGCCTCATCACCGGTAAAGACAGCGACGCCGAGAAAGACGTGCTGCGCAATGCCCAGCTGCGGTGGCCCTCCGTCGCGTTCAAGGTCGTGCATGCGGCAGTCCAGGGTGACCGCGTGCCTCGCGAGGTCACCGCTGCGCTCCTCGAGCTGGATGCAGACCCTGACGTCGACGTCATCATCGTGGCCCGGGGCGGCGGCGACTTCCAGAACCTGCTCGGCTTCAGCGACGAGGGCGTGCTGAGGGCCGCGGCCGCGTGTTCCACGCCGATCGTGAGCGCGATCGGGCATGAGGCAGACCGGCCACTCCTCGACGAGATCGCAGACCTCCGGGCATCCACACCCACCGATGCCGCGAAGCGCGTCGTACCCGACGTCTCCGAAGAACTGAACAAGGTGGAGCAGGCCCGAGCGCGGCTGAGCCTGCGCGTGACAGCGTTCGTGAGGTCCGAGATCGACCGGATCGAACAGGTGCGCTCGCGGCCGGTGCTGACGAATGCGTCATGGATCATCGATTCACGCAGCGAAGACCTCACGCGGTACGTCTCGCGCGGGGTCGAGTTGCTGAACCGTACCCTCGAGCGTGCCGGAACGGCGACAAGTGAGTTGGGCGCGAGGCTTCGAACTCTCTCGCCCCAGAGCACCCTCGACCGTGGTTATGCGATCGTGCAGTCCGAGAACGGCGGCGTCGTCAGACGGTCGACGGATGCTCCTCAGGGCTCGTCCCTCACAATAACTCTGTCTGCCGATGTACTCACAGCCCGCTCCGAGGGTCCGTCGGCTCCCGGCACTCGCCGATAAGATTGGGCTCATGGCACAGTCACCAGTAACCGGATCCTCGGCGACAGAAGCAGACGCTGGGAACGGCGGGGCTGCGAGCGGCGTGGCTCCGAGCAGCGCGGCTTCGAATGGTGTGGCAGAGCTCAGCTACGAGCAGGCCCGCGACGAACTGGTCCAGGTCGTCAACGAACTCGAACGCGGTGCAGCGACCCTCGAGCGCTCGCTTGAACTGTGGGAACGGGGCGAGGCGCTTGCTGCCCGCTGCGAGGAGTGGCTGATCGGGGCCAAGACGCGACTTGACCGGGCGCGTGCTGCACAGAACCCGCAGGCACAGAACCCGCAGGCACACGGCGAGTCCTCCAGGGCCGCGGAGTAGGTGCAGTCGGAGTGACGTCTGAGGCGATCCCCCCGCGCGGCAATTCCGCGCAAGGCAAACCCCCACGCGGGCAGAAGCCTCCGCGCGTCGTTGCAGAACTCGGCCGACCGGAGACTCTCGAAGAGACACAGGCCAGAAAAGCCGAACAGTCGCGCAAGTACCGGGCCAACAAGACCATCAACAACCTGTGGCTGTCGATCCTGGTATGTGTCGGCCTCGTGATCGTGATCGTGCTGCTCGTGCCGCGTGACGACACCTCGCACCTTCCCGCGGTCGATTTCCGATCGGTCGCTTCGAGCGCGCAGGCGGCCTTCCCTGTTCCTGTGGCGGTTCCTGACGTTCCCGCGACATGGACCTCCAACGCCGCAGAGATCCGCACGGGCACCGACAATGTCGTCTCCTGGTACGTGGGGCTCATCACTCCGACCAGGAACTACGTCGGCCTCACCCAGGGCGTCAACGCCACAGATGGGTGGTTCGCCGACCAGGTGAAGGACTCCGCGGCTTCGTCGACGACAACCATCGACGGCATCCAGTGGACTGTGTACGACAACAGAAAGACAGCGAAAGAGGTGGGCAACGTGAAATACGCACTGACGACCCAATCCGGGGCAACAACATACATCGTCTTCGGAGACGCCAGCGATACCGAGATAGCAGAGGTGGCTGCTTCGATCAGCTCCAATGTCCGAGCGCAGCCTGAAACGGCGGTGACGGCCAAGTGAGCATCTTCGACCCGAACACCACTTCGACGCCGGCCCAGGTCTGGGCCGAGATGCTCGAGGGCAACGAACGGTTCGTCTCCGGTGAGCCCGAGCATCCACGGCAGGACGTCGACCGGCGCAACCAGATCGCCGCAGCGCAGACGCCGCGCGCCGCGCTCTTCGGGTGCAGCGATTCCAGGCTGGCCGCCGAGATCATCTTCGACAAGGGGCTCGGCGACCTGTTCGTCGTGCGCAACGCAGGCCAGGTGATCTCCGACTCTGTCGTCGGCAGTCTCGAGTATGCCGTGGGGGTGCTCGGAGTGCAGCTGATCGTTGTTCTCGGCCACGACGAATGCGGTGCCGTGCTCGCCGCCATTGCCTCGCAAGACCCGGAGACGCCTCCCCTGCCGCCGCACATCGCCAACCTGATCGACAAGATCCTGCCAGCAGTTCGGCTCGTAGCCTCGAAGACGTCTGCCGAACATCCAGATGACGCCCCCGTATCCCTGGCTGACGTCGATGCCCACGAGGTGGGAAAATACCACCTGCGCGACACCGTGGCCGAACTGCTCGAGACGTCAGAGATGATCTCCGACGCTATCGCAGCGGGGCGATTGGCGATCGTCGGGGCCAACTATCGGCTTGCCGAAGGGCGCGCAGTTCCCGACCTCGTCATCGGGTCTGTCCTGTGAACGACACAGCCCACAGCGACCCACACAGTCTGACCCGAGTGACACAAACCGAGTGACACACCCCGACTGACACACCCGACAAGCAAATCCCAACCACAGACCTACCGAGCACACCGAATACACGACCGCCGCGCAGCAGCGCCGGCGGAACGACGAAAGGAAGACCACGAAGTGGTGGAGAACACTGAGAACGCTCAGTTCCGGATCGAGCACGACACAATGGGCGAGGTGCGGGTTCCTGCCGCGGCCCTGTACGGCGCGCAGACGCAGCGTGCGGTAGAGAACTTTCCGGTATCGGGCAGCGTGCTCGAACCGGCCCAGATCGCCGCGCTGGCGCGCATCAAGAAGGCCGCAGCCCTGGCGAATGCCGAGCTCGGGGTTCTCGATGAGGCGATCGCGGGGGCAATCGCGGGGGCGGCCGACGACGTCATTTCAGGCGCTTACGCTGAGCAGTTCCCGATCGACATCTACCAGACCGGCAGCGGTACGTCGACCAACATGAACATGAACGAGGTGCTGGCGACCCTCGCCACGACCCGTCTTGGCTCGAAGGTGCACCCGAACGACCACGTCAACGCCTCTCAATCGTCCAACGATGTATTCCCGACCTCGGTGCACGTTGCCGTCACTGCGGCACTCATCCACGACCTGATCCCATCGCTGCACCATCTGGCCGAGTCCCTCGAGATCAAAGCAGCGCTGTGGGCAACCGCTGTCAAAGCCGGGCGTACCCACCTCATGGACGCGACCCCGGTCACCCTCGGCCAGGAGTTCGGCGGATACGCTGCGCAGATCCGACTCGGGATCGAACGGGTCGAAGGCACCCTGAAGCACGTCGCGGAAGTTCCCCTGGGCGGTACGGCCGTCGGTACCGGGATCAACACCCCGGCAGGTTTTCCGCAACTGGTCATCCGCCTTCTGGCTGACGAAACCGGGTTGCCGATCACTGAAGCCCGCAACCACTTCGAGGCGCAGGGCGCCCGCGACTCCCTGGTCGAGGCATCCGGAGCTCTCCGCGTACTTGCGGTCAGCCTCACCAAGATCTGCAACGATCTGCGGTGGATGGGCTCCGGCCCGAACACCGGCCTGGGCGAGCTCCACATTCCCGATCTCCAGCCCGGTTCCTCGATCATGCCCGGCAAAGTCAACCCGGTCATCCCCGAAGCCGTTCTCATGGTGTGCTCGCGCGTGATTGGCAACGACGCCTCGATCGCCTGGTCCGGGGCCTCCGGTGCCTTCGAGCTGAACGTCGCCATCCCCGTGATGGGTACTGCCCTGCTTGAGTCGATCAGACTGCTGTCGAGTTCGTCGACCCTCCTCGCCGACAAGACTGTCGATGGGCTGCAGGCCAACCTCGAAAGAGCCCGCGCGCTGGCCGAATCGTCTCCGTCGATCGTCACACCGCTCAATCGCATCATCGGATACGAGGCAGCGGCCAAGATCGCCAAGCACTCGGTCGCCCAGGGACTCACGGTGCGTGACGCCGTCATCGACCTGGGATTCGTCGAGCGGGGCGAGGTCACCCTCGAACAGCTCGATACAGCCCTCGACGTGCTGTCGATGACACGGCCGCCAGAGGCTCGCTGACGAGAGATCGTGAGCGAGGCGGCAGGTGGCAGGGGCAGCTGTCAGCTGGCAGCTGAGATTCAGCGACAAGCAATGAGCAGAACTGAGTGAGCAGAACTGAGTAAGCAGAACGAAGTGAGCAGGACGAAGTGAGCGAGAAGAACTGGGCACGCAACGTCAGCTACCGTGCGGGCAAACTGTGTCGACCTCGCTTGATCACTGAACTCCAGGAGGTCGTCGGGCGAGCGACGAGGCTCAGTGCGCTCGGTTCCCGGCATTCCTTCAACACGATCGCCGACACCGCTGGCGACCTCGTCTCCCTTGATCGTCTCGAGCTCCCGATCGACATCGACTCAGACACGATGACCGTGCGGGTCGGCGGCGGTGTGAAGTACGGGGTTGTCGGGCAGTACCTGCAGGAGAACGGGTATGCGCTCGCCAACCTCGCTTCTCTACCCCACATCTCCGTGGCCGGGGCCATTGCGACAGCGACCCATGGCTCGGGAGACCTCAACCAGAACCTGTCAGCGGGTGTCGCGGCCATGCAGCTCGTCCAGGCCGACGGATCGCTCGTCGAGGTAGCACCGGGTGACGAGGACTTCGACGGCTATGCCGTCGCCCTCGGCGCCCTCGGCGTGGTCACAGAGGTCTCACTGGCGATTGTGCCCACCTTCGACGTCGCCACGAGCGTCTTCGAGCGGTTGCCGTGGCCGGCTCTCTTCGAGAATTTCGACGACATCACACGGTCGGCCTACAGCGTGAGCCTGTTCACCCGATGGTCGGCCGACACCGTCGACCAGGCCTGGCTCAAGAGCAGAGTCGGCCGACGCGCCGACATCAATACAGTTGCGCAGACCGCAGAAGCGTTCTTCGGCGCGACACCGGCCACGACTCGTCTGCACCCGCTTCCGGGCGTGTCGGCCGTTGCGTGCACCGAGCAGCAGGGGATCCCCGGCCCCTGGGTCGACCGGCTGCCCCATTTTCGACTCGACTTCACCCCGAGCAACGGCGATGAGCTCCAATCGGAGTTCCTGGTCGACCGCCGACACGCCGTCGCGGCCTTCGAGGCCCTCAGACTGTTGGGCGCCCGGATCGACCCTCTGTTGCAGATCTCGGAGATCCGTACCGTAGCGGCCGACACGTTCTGGCTGAGCAGCGCCGGCGGCAGGGACAGCGTCGCACTGCACTTCACCTGGAAACCCCTGCAGTCGGAGGTCGAGGACCTCCTGGTCGACCTCGAACGAGCTCTGGCTCCCTTCGAGGCCAGGCCACACTGGGGCAAGGTCTTCACTGCACAGGTCAGCAGCATCGCCCCGCTCTACGAGCACCTGCCAGACTTCGTTTCCCTGGCAGACCGTGTCGACCCGAACCAGAAGTTCCGCACCGATTTTCTGCGAGAGCGCGTCTTCGGGTTCTGAATTGCGCTGATGTTCAGGCTGCCTGGATCGCCGCGATCCAAAAGCCTGTCAACAGTGCTGGGCCGAACGGCAGCGTACGCCGGGATGACACCCGCATCCACACCAGTGCTCCTCCGCCAGCGAGGGCACAGGCAACACACGCGGCGATCAGGAGTGTTCCGGGTACCCGCCCAGACGGCACCAGCGCCAGTGCGCCGGCGAGCAGCCCTGACAGCTTCACATCGCCCATGCCGATGACCCCGATCATCCGCAGCCCCAGAAAGAGCGCCAGCGCACCACCACACGTCGTAACGGGCCCTCAGGGCGGCTGCCACTGTGCGCGACCGACGAGAGCGAGAGCTAAGAGGAGATAACCCGGCAACACGAGGGCGTTGGGCAGTCGACACCCGCGAAAGTCGGAGACGCCCAGTGGCACGCTCACGAGACCCAGGTACGCGAACACCACCCACGCTGACACAACACCAAGACTCATCATTCCGCTACGGTATGCCGAACTGACGGTGGCGACGGGAAGTTATCCACAGCCGCTGGCACGCAGCACCGGAGAATGCTCCGGATGGGATCGAGGCGCACGCGCCAGACAGGATAGTGACGCCAAATTCGCCGGACGTACCGGAGTCGCCCGATGTACCGGGCGCAGCCGGACGCAGCCGGACGCCCCGGGATCACCCGACGCGCCCGGCGCACCTGTCAGGCGAGTTCGTTCGACTCCAGCATCTCGGTGACCAGGGCTGCGATCGCCGACCGCTCCGACCGCGTCAGGGTGATGTGCCCGAAGAGCGGGTGACCCTTCAGCGTCTCGATGACCGAAGCCACACCGTCGTGGCGCCCGACACGCAGGTTGTCCCGCTGGGCGACATCGTGGGTCAGCACGACCCTCGAGTTCGAGCCGATTCGCGAGAGAACAGTGAGCAGCACGTTGCGTTCGAGCGACTGCGCTTCGTCAACGATCACGAAGGCATCGTGAAGCGACCGGCCGCGGATGTGCGTCAGTGGCAGTACCTCGAGAATGCCGCGCTCGACCACTTCGTCGAGCACGTTCTGCGAGACGAGCGAACCGAGCGTGTCGAACACCGCCTGCGCCCACGGATTCATCTTCTCCGATGCATCCCCCGGCAGAAAGCCGAGTTCCTGGCCACCGACCGCGTACAACGGCCTGAACACCATGATCTTGCGGTGCTGCTGCTTCTCCAGCACAGCTTCAAGACCCGCGCACAGGGCGAGAGCGGACTTCCCCGTACCGGCTCTGCCTCCCAGTGAGATGATCCCGACCTCGGGGTCGAGCAGCATGTCGATGGCAACTCGTTGTTCGGCCGAGCGCCCGTGCAGACCGAAGACATCGCGATCGCCTCGAACCAGCTGGAAACTGTGTTTGCCGGTCACCCGCCCAAGGGCAGATCCACGGTCTGAATGGATGACCAGCCCGGTGTTGATCGGCATCTTCTCGACGAGCGTGGTCTCCATCCGCTCGTTCTCATAGAGCTTGGACATGTCTGCCGCACTGAGTGTGATGTCGTCGAGCCCGGTCCAGCCGGAGTCGACGGCCAACTCTGCCCGGTACTCCTCTGCCGCAAGCCCGATCGATGCGGCCTTGACCCTCAGGGGCAGATCTTTTGAAACGACAGTCACATCGAGCCCGTCGTTCGACAGGTTGAGCGCAACAGCGAGAATCCGCGAGTCGTTGTCCTGCAACTGAAGGCCGGACGGCAGCACCGACATGTTGGAGTGATTCAACTCGACGCGCAGGCTGCCCCCGGCATCGCCCACGGCGATCGGAAAGTCGAGTCGCTCATGGAGCACTCTCAATTCGTCGAGATTTCGGAGCGCCTGGCGTGCAAAGTATCCGATCTCCGGGTCGTTCCGTTTCGATTCGAGCTCGGAGATGACCACCACAGGCAACACAACCGGATGCTCGGCGAACCGAAAGATGGCCTTCGGGTCAGACAACAAAACCGAGGTATCTAACACGTAGGTACGCTCGGTTTGGGCAGTGCGGGTCGAGGTGGACTTTTGAGTTTTCTGATCGGGCACAAGTACTCCAACCCCGGGCGGCGAAGCTCGCGCCCGGATCTCTTCCGGCGAAGCGGCCCCCACGTCTCTTTCAAGACCTGGCTGGTATCGAAACGTACTTATGTGGCCGCTTCGATCAGGTGCCATACCTGATGACTACACGCTACGACCCCGACGCCGATGCCCGGTTACGACACGCATCTTCGAAGATTAACGTTCTGTTACAGGGAGGACTACAGCAGGAATCGTGCTCAGCCGCCGAAACGCCGATGCCGTCTCGAGTAGTCGCGCAGAGCACGCAGGAAGTCCACCTGGCGGATGTCGGGGCCCAGCGCCTCCATGAAGTAGAACTCGCTGTGTGCACTCTGCCAGAGCATGAAGTCGCTGAGCCTCTGCTCGCCCGACGTTCGGATGACGAGGTCGGGGTCAGGCTGGCCGCTCGTGTACAGGTGTGCACCGATGAGGTCTTCGTCGAGGTTCGCCGCCAAGTCGTCGAGGGTGTCTCCGGCCTCCTGGTGGGCCCGGATGATGCTGAGCATCGCATCCGCTATCTCCGTGCGGCCCCCGTAGCCCACTGCGAGGTTCACGTGCAGCCCGCTGTTGCCCGAGCTCTGCGCTTCAGCGTTCTCCAGTGCCTCGACGAGCCTGTCGGGCAGTCCATCGTTGCTGCCGACGTGCTTTACCCGCCAGTCACGGTAGTCCGACAGCTCATCGGCGAGCTGCGCGATGATCTCGATCAGCTCGCTGAGTTCCTCTTCGCTGCGACTCTTCAGGTTGTCGGTCGACAGCAGATACAGCGTGGCAACCGAGATACCGAGGTCGTCACACCATTCCAGGAACTCGACGACCTTCGCCGCCCCTGCCCGATGGCCATGAGCGGCTGTGGCGAGAAAATTCTGCTTCGCCCAACGCCGGTTCCCGTCGATGATCATCGCGACGTGGTGGGGTAGTTCTCCCTCGTCGAGCTCGCGACGAAGCCGCTTCTGGTAGAGCCCGTAGAGCAGTCCACGACCCGGGGAGTTCTGCCTGTTTCGCACGAGGCTACGCTACCGCCAGCGGAGACAAACTCCCAGCGGGGCCCTCAGGGCACCCCGATAGTCTGGCTGTATGCCAGATCAACCGGATGCTCCGCTCGCCGACCTCGAAGCAGAAGATCCCGGCGCCCCCATCCCCCACCTCCCCCTGCTCGAGGCAGCCGACGCCGATCATCCTGATGCCCTCGCGCCCTCTGGCGTCGCCACTTCTGCGCAGGCAGGCGACGCAGAAGTGAAGCCGACCTGGCGGGGCTGGATCCATGCCGTCACGTTCCCGCTCGCCATTGCAGCCGGCATTGTGCTGGTCACCGTGGCCCATGGCCCGGCCGCGAAGACCAGCAGCGCGGTCTTCGCCCTCACCAGCCTGCTGCTGTTCGGCAACTCCGCGCTCTACCACCGATTCAACTGGAAGCTGAAGACCAAGCGCGTTCTCAAGAGGATCGACCATGCGAACATCTTCCTGTTGATCGCCGGGACCTACACCCCGATCGCGGCGCTGGCCCTCCCGCCAGCCCAGGGAACCCTGCTGCTTGTTCTGATCTGGATAGCGGCGGTGCTGGGCATCGGCTTCCGCGTGTTCTGGATCGATGCCCCCCGCTGGCTCTACACGCCGCTGTACGTGCTGATGGGGGGGTCGGCCCTGTTCTTCACCGGCCAGATCTACGCCGCCAACCCGACCACGATGATCCTCGTGCTCGTCGGCGGCCTGAGTTACACCATCGGCGCCGTGATCTACGGGTTCAAGCGCCCCAACCCAGTACCGGGTGTCTTCGGCTTCCACGAGATCTTCCACGCACTGACGCTGGTCGCGTTCGCATGCCACTGGGTGGCTATTCTGCTCATTGCAGTGAACCCGCCCTACAACGCCTAGAAACGACGAATACAGAGTTCAGACTGGTCTAGTTCTTCTTCGGGCCGGGCAGGGAGCCACCGCTCTTGCCATTTCGGTTGCCCTTGCGCTTGAGAGCTGCAGCCGCCGCAGCCTCTTCAGCGTCGAGCTTCTCCTTCACCTGCTGCTTGAGGTTGACACGCCTGATGCGCCGCACCATGTCGATGATGAGCAATACTGCGCCGACCGCGACGAACAGGGTGATCACGAAACCGATGGTGCCGGGCGTCACCGTATCGGGGTTGAACGTGGGGCTGGGCGAGGGCGTGCTGTCGTCAGCGAGCAGCGCGAGCAGCGAAAGACCGATGTGCGTCACTCGGAAGCCCCGTCAGATGCGACACTGCTGCCAGATTCGACACTGCTGCCAGATTCGACACTGCTGCCAGGTTCGACACTGCTGCCAGGTTCGACGATGCCGTCAGGTTCGACGATGCCGTCAGATTCGACAATCCCGGCGAAGAGGTCGGATTCGTACTCCTCGGCACCATCGGGCACGGCCACCTTCGAGTCGACCAACTGGTAGTCCTCGGTGGGCCAGGCCTTCTGCTGCAGGTCGATCGGCCAGAAGAAGAACGCACTGTCAGGTGCCACCTGGCTCGCGTGGGCAAGCAGGGCTTCATCGCGGACCTCGAAGTACTCGCCCGCGGGCACCCGGGTGGTTGCGAGGTACGGGCTCTCGGTCATCCACCGCCTCATCTGCGTGAACGATTCGAGGAGGGGGTTCTCGGGATCGGTCTCGACGAGCAGGGTGTGGATCGACTGCATGCGCTGGTAGCTAAAGATACGGTCGTAGTAGAGCTTCGAGACCTGCCAGGAAGCACCGAGCTCCGGATGCTGTGAGCCATCGGCTGCGAGCTGATACGCCAGCATCGACACCTCGTGGCACCGGATGTGGTCGGGGTGCGGGTAGCCGCCGTTCTCGTCGTACGTCAGCAGAACGTGCGGCCGGAACTCGCGGATGAGCCTCACCAACGGGAGAACGCTGATCTCGATGTCGATCGCCGCAAAGGCGTTCACGGGCAGCGGGTCGCCCTCGTCGGGGAGACCGGAGTCCGCGTAACCGAGCCAGCGGTGCTGGAATCCGATCGCAGCCTGTGCGGCCTGCATCTCGTGTCGGCGAAGGCCCGCGATGTCGCGTTCTGCCCAGGAGCGTGCCTCGAGCTGTTCGTTGAGAATACTGCCGCGCTCGCCGCTCGTGCAGCTGACCACCATGACCTCGGCGCCGCGGTTCAGGTAGTACGCATACGTTGCCGCACCCTTGCTCGATTCGTCATCGGGATGGGCATGCACGGCCATGAGGCGAAGGGCCACGTGTTTCAACTCCTCAGCTGAGCGAACTACCCTAGTGAAAGAGGTTGCGCGAAATGGGTTGGGCTGGAATAAGTAGGAGTGCAGAAATTCTGCACTGAACCAGACTAATCGTTCGTTCGCAGCTCCCCGTTTCTAACAGGAAGACCCCGATACACCGGTGAGTGAAGACGAACAGAGCGAAGACGGACCGTTTGCCGCCTCGTCAGAAGCTTTGGCCCCGTCGTCGACGCGCGCGCCTGCGTCGGACACCCGCGCAGACCGCTACGGGAGCACGCGCAAGGGCCGGCGCACGGGCCGGGTCATCGCGCTGGCCTTCGGCGCTGCCGTGGTGGTGGTGATCGGCTCCTGGGTCGTGTGGGCCGGGCTCGATGGAGCACGATCCACAGTGAACACACAGGACAAGGCGCACACCGTCGTCGATGATCGGCGCGTGGACGTGACGTTCGTCGTCGGGCGCGATCCGGGCGCGGCGGTCACCTGTGCCGTCGAAGCCCAGAACGAGGCACACGCGGTCGTCGGTTGGAAACTCGTCGATGTGCCCGCGTCTAAGCAACGCGACGAGCAGATCACCACTACTGTATTGACCACCGAGGGCGCTGTCACCGGTTTGGTCGACAGTTGTTGGCTGACATAGAATCTTCTCTTCACCCGGGCACGATGACGAGGCCCGGCCTGCTCGAAGCACCACAACACGAAACGTCGAATCCACGCTTCTGCCACGGAACCGCACACGGAACCGCGGTCGAAGCCACGCCCCAAACAAGGGAGTTCCCATGGCCGATGAGACCCAGGTCAGCTGGCTCACGCAGGAAGCCTACGATCGTCTTGCGAACGAGCTCGAATACGCCTCGACGACGGGCCGCCAGGAGATCACCGACAAGATCCAGTCCGCTCGCGAAGAGGGCGACCTGAAGGAGAACAGCGGCTACCACGCCGCAAAAGACGAGCAGGGCAAGCAGGAGGCGCGTATCCGCTTTCTGACGAACCTGCTGAAGACCGCACAGGTGAGTGCAGCACCGGAGAGCCACGGCGTCGTGGTGCCCGGTACCGTCATCACCGCGATCATCGCAGGCGACGAGAGTGTGTTCCTGCTCGGCAGCCGCGAGATCGCCGGCCAGTCAGACCTCGACGTCTACTCGGAGAAGAGCCCACTCGGCACCGCGATCATGGGTCTCGCCGTCGGCGACTCGACCACCTATGAGGCCCCGAACGGCCGCGCAATCACCGTCAAGGTCACCGCAGTCGAGAACTACACGGGCTGAACCGCCGCCGATTCCGGTCGCAACGCCGGTTGAGTAGCTCCGCAGGAGGGTAACGAAACCCCGGACGCAAACCGGTTCGACCAGGCAGCCGGTGCGGATAGGAAACGCTCCGCGGGCCTGCTCAACCAGCGGCACACGAGCAGAAGTGCGTCAGTCGCTGTCCAGGCGCGGGTCGTAGCCCGCATCGCGGAGCTTCTGCACCACCTGGGCCCGGTGCTCAGGGCCGCGGGTCTCGACGCTGAGTTCGAGTTCGACCTGGCTGAGCTGCAGCCCGCGACCGTGCCGCGTGTGCAGCACCTCGATCACATTCGCATTCGCTTCGGCGACGATCTCGGCCGTGCGGGCGAGCTGGCCCGGGCGGTCAGGCAGCATGATCTTCAGTTTGAGGTACCGGTCAGAAGCGGCCAGCCCGTGGCTGATGACCCGTTGCATGAGAAGCGGGTCGATGTTGCCACCCGACAGGATCACGACGGTCTTGCCCGTGCCCGTGACCTGGCCGGCGAGAATGGCAGCGACCCCGACGGCACCGGCCGGCTCCACGACGAGCTTCGCGCGCTCGAGCAGCACGAGAATGGCCCTCGCGATGTCGGCTTCGCTCACGGTGACCACCTCGTCGACGAGCTCACGGATGATCTCGAAGTTCAGAAGGCCCGGCTTTGCGACGGCGATACCGTCGGCGATCGTCGCCGAGGTGCGGATCTCGGTCACCACACCATTGGCCAGCGACACCGGGTACGCGGCAGCATTCGCCGCCTGCACACCGATCACGCGGATGCTGCGACCCTCGAGTGCCGCACGCTGCTTCAGCGCACTGGCGACTCCCGAGATGAGCCCGCCGCCACCGATCGGCACGATGATCGTGTCGAGGTCGGGCGCCTGGTCGTGGATCTCGAGCCCGAGGGTGCCCTGGCCGGTGATGACATCCGGATGATCGAACGGTGGTATCAGCACGGCCCCGGTAGCCGCGGCATACTCGGCGGCGGCCTGCAGTGGTTCTTCAACCGTGGAGCCGCGCAGCAGCACATCAGCCCCGTAGTCGCGCGTGGCCTGGAGCTTCGGCAGGGCCACGCCGAGCGGCATGAAGATCGTCGCCTTGATGCCCAGCTCCCTCGCCGCGAAGGCGACACCCTGGGCGTGGTTGCCTGCGGAGGCAGCGACCACTCCCCTGGCCTTCTCAGCGTCGCTCAGGCGCGACATGCGGTAGTAGGCCCCACGGATCTTGTACGAGCCCGTGCGCTGCAGGTTCTCGAGCTTCAGGAGAACGTCGGAGCCCAGCACTTCGGCCAGGAACCGCGACGTCTCCATCGGGGTGGGTTGGGCCACCCTGGCCACCACAGTTCGCGCAGCCTCGATGTCAGCCAGGGGAGGAATGGCTCGAACTGCCGGGGCTGTGGTTTCAGGCATCGGGTATCGGTTCTCTCGGTTCGGGTTTTTCTCGCCAGAGGCCGCTCGCTATGTACTTGATCATCACGTTCAGAACGGCGATGAACGGCACAGCAAAGAATGCACCGGGGATACCAGCGATAATACTTCCCCCGGCGACCGCGAGCACGACGGCCAGGGGGTGGACCTTGACCGCAGTGCCCATGACGAGCGGCTGCAGCACGTGTCCCTCGATCTGCTGCACCAGCAGCACAACGCCCAGCATGATGAGAGCCACGACCCAACCGTTGTAGATGAGGGCGATGAACACTGCCAGGGCACCGGTCAGCACGGCACCGACCACAGGAATGAACGACCCGAGAAAGACCAGCACGGCAATGGGGATGGCGAGAGGAACCTGGAGGATCAAGGCACCGAGACCGATGCCCACAGCATCGACGAACGCGACGAGAATCTGCACCCTGATGAAGCTCCGTAGGGTGTTCCAGCCGGACTTGCCGGCTCCGTCGACCGCCGCCCTGGCCCGCTTCGGAAAGACCCTGACGAGCCAGTTCCAGATGCCGGCGCCGTCGATGAGAATGAAGATCGTCGAGAACAGCACCAGCAGCACTCCGGTGAGCACATGCCCCACCGTCGTACCCAGGCTCAGGGCTCCACTGACGAGGGCGGAGCTGTCGGCCTGCAGGGCTGCCCACGCCTGGCCGACATAACCGCTGATCTGGTCATCCGAGAGCTGGAGAGGGCCGTGTTTCAACCAGTCCAGGAAGGCGTTGTACGACGCCATGCTCTGCGTCTTGAGGTCGCCGTACCCGGAAGAGATCTGCGTTGCCACCAGGAACGCAAGCGCACCGATCACGATGAAGACCGTGAGCAGGGGCACGACGATGCCAAGCCACTTCGGCCAGCCGTGCCGAAGGAGGAAGTTCTTGAACGGCACCAGGAGCGCCGAGAGGATCACCGCAACCAGCAGCGGGATGACCACCAGGCTGAACTGTGCGACAACATACAGAAGCACAGCGAGAGCACCGGCGATGACAAGAAGTCGCCAGGCCCACGCACCCGCGATCTGCATACCGGGTGGAACAGATCCGCTGGTTGACGCGACAGAGGTGGCCACCTGTGTGAGCGGTGCCAGTGAGGAGTTGGAGCCTTGCTCCGATTGCCGCACCGACGATCTCCTTCTCGGGAAGAATCCAGAACGAGGCCGCAGTTCGCCAGAGTCAGACATGGAATCATTCTAGACAGCGGCACTGTGGCAACCCGGCGTGTGCCCTGTGGTCTGTGTCGGGGGTGGCGGCTACGCTCACAGAGTGGTAACGACTGTCTCAGCAGCTCTCGCACGGCGCATCGCCCTGGCGGCCCAGGGGTTCGGGGCGCCCATCCGGTCAGGCGACAGCCCTCCGCTTGCCCAGCCGGGCCTTCGCCAATTGGCCCCGTTGGTCTCGAAGCTCGGCCTGCTGCAGATCGACTCGGTGAACGTCTTCGAACGAAGCCACTACCTGCCCGCCTTCTCCAGGCTCGGCGTCTATGACAAGACAGAACTCGACCGCCTCACCTCCGGCACGCGCATCATCGAGTACTGGGCACACGAGGCGTCGTTCATTCCCGTGAACACGCTTCCGCTCCTCCGGTGGCGAATGAACGATTTTCGCGCCAAGAGCCTGGCGAACGGCGACTCCTGGGCGAATGCGAACCCGGCGATGATCACCTGGCTCCTGGCCGAACTCGCCGACAAGGGCCCGCTTCCCGCAAGCGCCATCGAGCATGAGTCCAACCGCCGCAACGGCCCGTGGTGGGGGTGGTCCGATGTGAAGGTGGGCCTCGAGACGCTGTTCCGGTGGGGCGACCTGGTCGCAGCCGGGCGGACCCGGTTCGAACGCAGCTATGGACTGCCCGAACAGGTTCTGCCCGCAGAGATCAGGAATGCAGAGATCGCGCGGCCCACGGCGATCCGCGAACTGATCTCCATCTCAGCCAGGGCCCACGGTATCGGTACACTGGCTGACCTCGCCGACTACTTCCGGTTGAAGACGGCGGATGCCCTGCCCGCCATCCGCGAGCTCGAAGACTCCGGCGAGCTCCTGCCCGTCAGCGTTGGGGGGCGGGGCGCAGACGGCTGGGGCAAACCGGCCTGGCTCCACCGCGACGCGCGACTCCCCCGGCGTATGACCGCGACTGCCCTGCTGACTCCCTTCGATCCCGTCGTCTGGTTTCGTCCCCGAGCCGAGCGGCTCTTCGACTTTCACTACCGCATCGAGATCTACACGCCCGAACCGAAACGGGTCTTCGGTTACTACGTTCTGCCGATCCTGCTCGACGACCGCATCGTGGGTCGGCTCGACCTCAAGAACGACCGCCAGGCCGGAGTGCTCCGCATTCAGGCCGCCTGGGCCGAGCCCCACCCGCCCGCCGACGCGCCCGCGCGCATCGCTGCAGCGCTTCGCGAAACGGCCCGCTGGCAGGGCCTCACAGACATCACGGTCGCTCCACGCGGAAACTTCGCTGCCGCCCTCGCCGCCGAGCTCCACCACACCTGAACGACGCAGACCGCGACGCGGCCGCGAACAGGCAGACCCAACCAGCGTCTACGCGACTTTGGTTCCTACGGGCTCAACCGGCGATCAGCCTCGCGAATCAGTACCGCCGCGATTCATTCAGAGCGGCACAGCCGCGAGCCGCGAAGCGGCCACAGGTTCAGTATTCGGAGCGGCACAACCGCGAGCCGCGAAGCGGCCATATATTCAGAACGAGCCGCCCATTTTCTGCAGGCGCTCGATGCGCTCGGGGATGGGTGGGTGCGTAGCGAACAGCTTCGCCATGAACCCGGGTTTCAGCGGGTCGGCGATCCACATGTGCGCCATGCTCGTCGCCTGCTTCTGCATGGGCCTGCCGTAGGCCTCGAGCTTTGCGAGGGCACTGGCCAGCGCCTCGGGGTGGCGGGTCGTCATTGCGCTCGTTGCGTCGGCGAGGTATTCCCTCTGGCGAGACACGGCCAGCTGCACGACGGTGGCGATGATCGGGGCGATGATGGCGGCGACGAGGCCGAGCACGAGAACCAGCGGGTTGTTCCCGTTGTTGTTGCGCCCGAAGAACGCCATGCGAAGGAACATGTCGGCGATGATTCCGACGGCCACCACCAGCCCGTAGACGATGAGCGAGACGCGGATGTCATAGTTCTGCACGTGACCCATCTCGTGGGCCATGACTCCTTCGAGTTCGGAGTCGGTCATGATGTCGAGCAGGCCCGTCGTCACAGCGACGACCGAATGTTTCGGGTCGCGACCGGTCGCAAACGCGTTCGGCGCCGGATCGTTGATGATGTAGACCTTCGGCATCTCCATGCCCGTGGTGATGGCGATGTTCTCGACTGTGCGCCAGAGCCGCGGGTTGTCAGACTTCTGGATCTCGATGGCGCCGCTGGAGATCACGGCCTGGGAGGCAGCGAAGAAGTACTGGATGACCGCGAACACGATGGCACCGACCAGGATGAACACCGTGAGACTGACGCTCCGGTAGAGAACACCAGCCAGATAGCCGAGCCCACCGATGATGAGCACGAACAGCACCAGGATGATGACGGTATTGCGCTTGTTCTGCGCTATCGCCTTGTACATGCGTTATCGCCTCAGTACTTGATCTGTCTCAGGGACGTGATCTGTCTCACGATCCGTGTGGAGAGCGACGGGTGCTTCAGAACTGCACGCGCGGCGGCTCTGCGATGGCGGCCAGGTCGGCCACCTCGAAGAAGTCGCGGGCCATGAAGCCGAGGCGCTTGGCGAAGACGTTGTTCGGAAACACCTTGATCTTGGTGTTCAGTTCTCGCACCCCACCGTTGTAGAAGCGGCGTGAGGCCTGCACCTTGTCTTCAGTGTCGACCAGTTCGGCCTGCAGCTGGAGGAAGTTCTGGCTTGCCTGAAGCTGAGGGTAGGCCTCAGCGACGGCGAAGATGCTCTTGAGGGCGGACTGCATGTGGTTCTCTGCCACGGATGCCTCTGCCGGGCCCTGCGCGCTCAGCGTCTCCGCCCGTGCCTTGGTGACGGCCTCGAACACACCCTTCTCGTGCGCTGCGTAGCCCTTCACCGTCTCGATCAGGTTCGGCAGCAGGTCGGCCCTGCGCTTGAGCTGGACGGTGATGTCGCTCCACGCCTCATCGACGCGAACATTCAGCGTCACCAGCGAGTTGTAGGTCGCCCACAGGTAGATGCCGATGATGACGACAAGAACCACGACAACGATCAGTGCAATTAGCCATCCCATGCCACCACTATAACTTCTGAGAGTGAATCATCCAGCCGAAACGTGGCAAGCTCCCAGCGGTCAGGCAGGCTTGACTACAAGCGTGACTCCAGCACCGCCCGGAGCCAGCCGAATGAGTTCTTCGGAGTGCGATCGAGCGTCGCGAAGTCGACGTGCACAAGCCCGAAACGCTGGCTGTACCCCGCCGCCCACTCGAAATTGTCGAGCAGCGACCACACGTAGTAGCCGCGCAGATCCACACCCTCCGCAGGCCCTCCCACGGAGGTTGCAGCGAGCGCCGAGGCCATGTGGTTCGAGAGGTAGTCGATGCGGGCGTGGTCGGCGATCTGGGCGACGCCGGTGCGGGCATCCAGTACCACCGCGTCGCGGGAGCTCATACCGCCTTCGGTGATGAACACCGGGGGCAGGGCGTCGCCATATCGACCGGCGATTTCTGTGAGTGCGACAGCGAGAAACTCGGGAGCATTCGGCCACCCGAAACCGGTCGAGTCGAACTCCGGCCAGGCGCCCAGGTGAAACGGCAGCGAGGTCATCGCCGACGCTTCACCGTCGGGCGCTGCTACTCCCCCGGGTCCCGAGGCGATGCGGGTGGGGAAATAGTAGTTGACTCCGTAGAAATCGAGCGGCTGGTGGATGATCGCCAGATCTGCCTCGTCGGCCTCGACCAGCGGCCGCAGCAGCCGGGCGAACTCGTCGGCCACCACCGGGTACGTACCGAGAACCACGGCGTCTCCGAACATGTGATTGTGCAGCACGTCGAACAGTCCTGCGAAAGCGACGTCGTCGTCAGAACTGGTCACCGGCTGCACCGGCGAGTAGACGTTCGAGATACCGATGCCACCCGAGACGCCGGCGGCACGCAGCGCCTGGACGGCGAGACCGTGCCCCAGAAGCTGGTTGTGCCCCGCGGCCACCGCGTCGAAGAGCAACGTGGTTCCCGGAGCGTGGATTCCGAGGGCGTACCCGTTCAGCATCACGGTCGCCGGCTCGTTGACGGTGACCCAATTGGCGATCCTGTCGCCGAAGACCTCGCCGACCTCGTAGGCGTAGTCGCCGAAGCGGTGAGCCGTGTCGCGGTTCAGCCAACTGCCGCGGAGCTCCACCGGTGTGTCCCAGTGGAACAGGGTCGCCATCGGGCTGATGCCGGCTGCGAGCAGTTCGTCGAGCAGGCGGTCGTAGAACGCGACACCCTCCCGATTCAGGGAGCCGGAACCGCGGGGCTGAAGCCTCGGCCAGCCGAACGAGAATCGGTAGGAGTCGATGCCGAGATCGGCCATCAGGGCGACGTCTTCGCTCAGCCTGCCGTAGTGGTCTGCCGCAACGTCGGCTGTGACACCGCCGTGGATTCGACCGGCCTGGTGGGTGAAGTCGTCCCACACCGAGAGCTCACGCCCACCCTCGTGGACGGCCCCCTCGATCTGGAAGGCGCTTGTCGCGACGCCTACGACGAAGCCGGCAGGCAGTAGGCCGGCGAACGATTCGGCTTCGGCGCTCGACTGGTCGAGATCGCGGGCACGAGTGTGTGGCGAACGGCCGTTCAGGGCCGCCGCGCGGTCACGGGTTCGGCGGGGGTCGCCCTGCCGGGCATCCGGGCGCCCTGCGCCTGACCCGGCTGATGCACCTGACCGGCCTGCACCCGCACCTGCACCTGCTGCACCCGCTTCGGTGCCGCTCACTCGCCCAGCACGCGATCGAGGTAGGGGTTCGTGAAGAGCCGCGCCGGGTCGAGCTGGTCACGCAGTGCACAGAACTGCCCGAAGTGCGGGTACACCTCGGCCAGCGAGGCAGCGTCACGGTAGTGCATCTTGCCCCAGTGCGGCCGGCCGCTGTGCGCCATCATGATCTCCTCGACTGCCCGAAAGTATTCCGCGGGGTTGTCGCGATAGAAACGGTGCACTGCAATGTACCCCGTGTCGCGGCCCGATGCAGTCGACAGCCACAGGTCATCGCTGGCAGCAAAGCGGACTTCGACAGGAAACGAGATGCGCCAGCCACGACGATCGATGAGCTCGTCGATCTCGCGCAGCGCGGCGGGTACCTCTGCGGCGGGGATCGCATATTCCATCTCGACGAAGCGAACCGTGCGCCGGGTGGCGAAGACCCGAGCGGAGTGGTCGGTGAATTCGCGCGTGCCTGTCAGCTTCTCGGCGAGGCGGTTGACCCTCGGGATGACCGCTGGAAAACGGATTCCTGCCGTGCAGGTTGCCCTGAAGACCTGGTTGGCGACCAGTTCGTCGTCGAGAAACCGTTTCAGCGGCGCCAGCGGATGACGATCGGCCGACCCTGGCAGGCGCCTGTTGGTCTTCGTGAGGGCCGTGCTCGTGTGCGGGAACCAGTAGAACTCGAAGTGGTCGGCACTGGCGACACGGGCGGCCAGCTCATCGAGCACGTCGCCGAGTGGTTCGGCCTGCTCGACCGCGTGCAGCACGAATGCAGGCACACACTGGAGGGTCACCTCAACGAGCACACCCAGGCTTCCGAGCCCCAGTGCCACAGCCGGCAGGAGCTCGGCGTTCTCCGTCTCGTTCACGGTGAGCAACGAGCCGTCACCGATGACGAGCACCGCACCCACGACCTGGGTCGCGATGCCGCCGAACTGGGCACCCGTGCCGTGGGTTCCGGTCGAGATTGCCCCGCTGATCGTCTGCCGGTCGATGTCTCCCAGGTTGGCCATCGCCAGGCCGAACGGCTGCAGAAGCTTCGGAATCCGGTGCAGGTTCGTGCCGGCACCGAGGGTCACACGAAGTCGTGCCGCGTCGACCGAGATGAGCCCGGAGAGGGCTGAGATGTCGAGTTGCACGCCGGGGGCGACAGCGATGCCCGTGAAGCTGTGGCCGGCCCCGACGGGCTTGATCGTGAGACCAGACCGCCCAGCGGCGACCACCGCACGCTGTACCGCACCGACATTCGCCGGGCGCTCCACCCGCAGCGGCGTGACCTCCTCGGTTCGGCCCCAGTTGCGCCACTTCGCACCCGTGGCGCTCACAGGAAGGCCTTCCCTTCACCGCGATAGCTCGGCAGTTCCGCGACAACCGTGCTGTCTTCATGAGCATTCGTGTCATCGACCAGGGCAAAGGCATTCACGTGTTCAGAGAGCTCACCCGATTTGGTGTGGCGCAACCACACGCGATCGCCGATCCCAAGCACGCCCGCGGCGGCACCGGAGAGCGGCGTCTGCACCTCACCCGCCATCTCGCGGGCCTGCATCTCGAGGCCCAGCGGCCACGCGATCTCGGGCAGGCGGTCGGGCTGCGCGGGGCCGGAGGCGATCCAGCCACCACCCAGCAGCGTCGCC
Organism: Subtercola sp. PAMC28395; assembly: GCF_018889995.1. Taxonomy (NCBI): domain Bacteria; kingdom Bacillati; phylum Actinomycetota; class Actinomycetes; order Micrococcales; family Microbacteriaceae; genus Subtercola; species Subtercola sp. PAMC28395. Next base: position 3,030,082 of record NZ_CP076547.1, read on the forward strand.
ATGGCCGGGGTCGGCTTGCGCACCACTGACAGCGCGAAGGCTGCGGCCGGAGCCGGGCGGAACCTCGAATACGTGTCGAAGAGGTGCCCGCCGAACAACCCGCTGCCCGCCGCGATCTCGGTAACCGAGCTATCGGCCGAGGTGCTCTCGAGCGAGCCTGTTCCACCGCCGTTCACGAATTCGAGGTCGGCGACCTCGCGCACGGCCGCCACGACCGCGCCCCGCCTGTCGGCAAGTTCCGCGATCGATCGGTGCTGCATCCAGTCGAGCACGCGGGCCCGGGCCGGGTTGCCTCGGGGGCGGTTGCCGACCCCCGCGATCTGCGCCTCGTACCCCATCAAGCCCACCAGAGTGAAACCCGGCCTCGCGGCAATCGCCTGAGCAAGCACCCGGGCCTGGCCCGCAGTGAAGATCGGCGAGCGCCAGACCCCGATGTGTCCCAGGGGCCTGGTGACGAACGAGGTGTCGAGTTCGATGCACACCCGGATGCTCGCCCTGCCCGTCGGCGGCACAACACTGTCGACCAGATCGAGCTGGGCCACGTCATCGATCATCAGCGTGACGCGGGAGGCCAGCCGATCATCCGCTCCCAGTCGCGCGATCGCGCCGCGGTCGACGCTCGGGTACCCGACGACCACGTCATCGATCGTCTCGGCCAGCCACAGCGCTTCGGCCAGGGTGTACGCCAGAATGCCCGAATAGCCGGGCAACGCGAGCACCGCGTCGAGAACCTCACGTACCCGGACGGACTTGCTGGCGACGCGGATCGGCTTGCCGTTCGCGCGGTCGAGCATCGAGAACGCGTTGTGCGACAACGCTGTGAGGCTGAGGGCCGCCAGCGGAGTGTCGAGGTGCGCCGTGGCCGCGCTGAGGGCGCCCCAGTACTTCGCGGGTTGTTGCCAGGGCAAGTGATCGGTCTGGTGGTCACTCTGGTGGTCGCTCTGCTTGTCTCGGGGCCGGGTGAGGGAGAGGGGCATCAGCGAACCGACTTCACTCGGGCGACGGCAAGAGCACCGGCGAAGGCGAACAGGGCGGAGAGAACGAACAGGCCGGTGAAGCCTCCGAAGAGAGCGACGACCGCGGCGCCGAGCAGAGGCGAGAGCGCCTGGGGAACAGCGGTGGCGATGTTCATGATGCCGAGGTCTTTGCCACGGGTCACGGGGTCGGGCAGGACCTGGGTTGCGAGGGCCTGGTCGACGGCGAGAAAACAGCCGTAGCCGAGGCCGAGCATCCCTGCCGCCACCATGGCCGCCGGCAGCGCGGGCACGAAAGCGAGTATGAGGGCCGCGACTCCCTGTAACGCTGAGGCGACGAAGACGAAGCCCCGCCGGTTCTCGAGCCGGTCTGAGAGAGCTCCTGCGCCAAGCGCGGCCAGGATGACGAACACCATGTAGATGAGGGTGAGCACGACGAGATCGTTCTGGGCAGAACCGTCGTTCAGCCCGAACATCAGGAAGTACAGCAGCAGAGTGGTGCCCAGAGCGTTGCCGAAGTTGACCAGGACGCGGCTGAGCAGCGTCCAGCCGAAGTCCGGGAAGCGCTTCGGGCTGATCCAGAACCCGTCGACGAACTCACGGGCGGTGACCCGGGCTCGATCGGCGCGCGGTAACACGGCATCGGGCATCCAGAGACAGAACGGGAGCACAAGCAGCACCAGCGCCACCGCCACGGCGAGGTACCCGGAGAACTGCGAGACGAAGAGTGTCGTGACCAGTACCAGCCCGAGGATGATTCCGATCGCCTGCGGTGCAGAGAGCCAGCCAGACACGTAGCCGCGCTGATTGACCGGCACCTGGTCGGAGATCGTCGCCGTCAGCGAAGCGGTGAGCACGCAGAAGCCGACGATGGCGAGCGTCCAGAAGAAGCCGATGCCCAGCAGCGACTCCTGAATCCCGAGGAGCACGAGCGACGCGGCGAACAACAGAGTGCCACCGGCGATCCACGGGCGGCGGCGGCCGAACCGCGACGACGTTCGGTCAGAGAGAGCACCGGTCAGCGGAAAGACCAGGAGCGCAGCGACCCCGGCGATGCCGGAGATGATGCCGAACGCCACGACGCTGTCGACCCAGTACGAGGTGTGCAGCTGGTTCTCGACCTGCAGCGGCAGCAGAAGCTGGATCGGCGTGAGCTGCGCCATCCAGATTCCGAGCCAGGCTGCTGCGAAGAGGGCGATCCACCCGCCACCGACGCGTCGGGTGGGTTCGGTGAAGAGCCCGGTTATGGTGGCGCCGCTGAAGATTGAGTCGGGAGTCTGTGAACCCTCGCTCATGCTGCACCAGCCAACGCACCGAGCGAATCCGCGGCGAGATCGATGATGGCCAAGGCCGCAGCATCATCGCGGTTGACCAGCCAGCTGAGTGTGAGACCGTCTGTGATGACCACGAGAAAAGTCGCCAGCTCAGCTGTCGGCCGCGCCCAGGAGAGTCCGGTCGAACGGGCGGCCACATCGAGGGCCGATTCGGCGAGCGCGTAGTACCGGTCATACTGAGCCCGTGCGAGCGGTTCGAGCTCGGGCGATCGCATGGCGTATTGCGTGAGTTCGAACATTGCCTTCTCTCTGAGTGGATCGGCTTTCACCACCTCGAAGTACTGCATCAACCCGTGGCGAATCGTGTCTCTCATCGAAACACCACCGGGCGGCACACCAGACAGAACGGCCTCCTCACCCTGGATGACCCGGCTGACCAGCTCCGCGATGAGCTGGTCGCGCGATTCGAAGGCATAGTGAAAACTCGCCAGCGACACCCCGGCCTCGGCCACGATGGCGCGGGTCGTCGCCCCCGTGACCCCGAGCCGGGCGATCACGGCGAGAGCAGCGTCAAGAAGGAGCTCACGGCGATCGTTCACAGCAAGTCGGCCCACCAGATCACCTCTTCCCCGGGCAAGTGGGTCAGATGACCCAGTTGAGAGATTATGACCCACGGCGAATACGTTGTCCACTGTTGGTTCCGCGATCTGGTGCAGCGGCGCCCACTCCAGAATGGGTACCCATTAGTCGATGCAACCGCATGGGCCTTTGACATTGACGGTATTACCTTGCTAAATGGAAGAACGTGACTGTTCTGAAATCAAGCACCGAGGGGTTGGCGCCGGTGGTACCGGGGGCCGCTCATTCGCGAGTCCGGATTCTCGCGGCAACGCTCCTCGCCTTCACACTCACGCTCGGCTTCGCTCTTGCGTTCACGATCGTCGGGGCCGCGCAACCAGCGACGGCGGCGACCCCCAGCCCGACTCCGAGTCCCGCTCCGAGTTCGTCCTTCTCGCCGACATCAGCATCGACTCCCTCGCCCTCAGGGACCCCCTCGCCGACTCCGTCACCGACTCAACCGCCCATCCAGAGCCCCGCGATCTCGTCGCCGCGATCGGGCGCTCTTCTCGGCGGCCCGACCACAATCTCAGGCACCGCGGAGCCCGGCAGTAGCATCCAGGTGAGCAGCAGCACCCAGAGCGACCCACTCTGCATCGGCACGGCTACGAATGCCGGCAACTGGAGCTGTGCGGCCCCGACCCTCCCGAGCGGGCCGAACGTCACGATTCGCGTTGTGCAACTGGTTCCGGGTTACGACAACTCCAGCGATGCCGTGGCCGTGAACGTGCTGAATGCGCCGACCATCGCGTCAGGCTCCGGCACAGCGCTCACGACCGGCTTCGGCACCGTCAGGGGCACGGCATACCCCGGTGCGACAGTGACCGCCTCGGCCGGCTCGTACTCCTGCTCGTACGTCGCAGATGCCCTGGGCGGGTGGTCGTGCAATCTCGGTACCGATATTCCAAGCGGAACCTTGACCGCCCGGGCGACCCAGTCCACGTCATTCAGCGGCACGGACTCCGACCCGAGTGCTGCACTCACCATGCAGGTCGATTCCGATGCTCCGGCTGTACCCGTCGTGCTGACCCCGGCCGCGGGTGCCACGGTACAGTCGAACAGCGCCACGTTCACCGGCACGGGAGAGAACGGCGCACTGGTCACCGTGTTCGCCGGCGCGTTCGCCGCCTGCACTGCCACCGTCCAGAATACGAGCTGGTCGTGCACCTCCACGGGCGTGCCTGTGGGCAGCTCTGCCGTCTCTGCACTGCAGCAGGATGCTGCGGGTAACGTCGGGCCGGAGAGCGCCGGCCACAGCGTGGTCTTCGCCGCGCCGACACAGCCTGCAACCCCCGGCACAGCCCAGACGGGGGCCACTCCCACCGCGACAGCCCCCGGGTCGACGGGAACGACCCCGTCATCCGGGTCTGCGAGTTCTGGCGGCTCTGTTCCCGGCGCCTCGACAGCACCGGGAACGACAAGCCCCGGAGGCTCAGGCAGCAGCGTATCTCCGGCGCCCGCCACACCGGGTGCAGGAGCCCCAGGCCCGGGAGGCGCCACTCCTCCGCGTGGCGAGGCGGGTCGCAATTCGGGCACCTGGGCCGCTTCGACCCCGTTCAGCTCAGCTGTCTCGCCTGTCTTCTCGTCGTCTTCTCCCGTGAACTGGTGGCTCGGACTGGTGCTCGCGATTCTCCTGATCGCGTGTGTCGCGGCCCCGGCGAGGCTGGTGTTCGGGGCCATCTCGCAGTCCGGCAGGAGTTTCCGCGCGGGCAGCAATGGAGCTTCTCGCAGTGGTGACACCTCGCCCAACGGTGATGCGTCAGGTGACCGCCTTGGCCGTCTTGGCCTGACCGGCCGCAATCGCCCGCGAGACGGGTTCGACAGGGCTCCCGACCTCACTCTGAATCCGTGGATCCTTGCTGGTGCCGCCATCGTCGCCTCGGCGGCCATCGGCATGCTGTCCGGTCCCGTCGAGAGCCAGCCTGCGTACCTCCGCCTTCTGGCTGCCATGTGTGTTGCCAGCGCTGTGGTCAATATCGTCTCGGTGGTGACACCCACTCTGCTGGCCCGCCCCTTGTTGCGAACTCGCACCCGAATCAGTGACGGAATCGCGTTCGCGCCCCGATATCTGCTGATCGCGGCGGCGGCCAGCCTGTTCTCCCGGCTCCTGCACCTCGAACCCACATTTCTCTTCGGGCTGGTGGTGACACTGAGCGCAACAGGGTCGCTGGGCACTCGGATGCGGGCCCAGCGTGCTCTACTTCACATCGGTACCCTCCTTGTCCTGGGCTCTCTGGCGTGGGGAGTCGTCAGTCTGCTCCACCCCGAAACAGCGGTGACGACCTCCGTAGCCACCGCAACAGCCACAGCAACAGCAACAGCGACAGCCGGAGGAGCCTTCGTCGCCGAGGTATTCAACACCATCGTGCTCGGTTCGTTCGGCGCTGCCGCAGTCATGGTTCTGCCGTTCGGCAGCCTGAGCGGGCGATCCCTGCTGGCCTGGTCCAGGCCAGTCTGGCTGGCGACGGCACTCACCACGATGACGCTGTTCGGTGTGCTGCTCGCGGCGAATCTCGAGCACCTCGCCCACCTGCCCGTCGCTGTCGGCCTGCTGCTGACCATGATCGGCTTCGCGGCGGTGAGCGTATCGGTGTGGGCCTGGCTGAAGTTCGTAGCACCGGCCCTCAGATAGCCGGCGAAATGCCCCCTGACAGTGACGAGGCGACTTCAGGCCCTGGGGAACTGGATCCTCACTCGTGGTCAGCCAGGGCCGAACGCGCAAACATCGCCCTCACGTCGAACTTCTCGGGTTTTCGCCGCGGGCGCCTGCAGAACACTGCGCCTCTGCGTCTCCGGCAGTTGGGGGCCTTCAACTACTGGTGGCTCGCGCACGCGGTCCAGGCACGAGTCGATGCGTTCGACCGTACCGGCGACGGCGAATGGTTGCACCTGGCCGAGGCAACCTACCGCGCGCTGATCCAGCGCAATCGTGGGCGCCTGTTCAACGACTACTTCGATGACATGAGCTGGCTGGCGCTTGCTTCCTTGCGGCTTCACGCGGCCACGGGAGCGCAGCGCTACCTCGATGACGCCCAGGAGCTCTGGCGTCACATCGACCTACTGGGTCTCAACGATTCCTTCGGTCGCAGTGTCGCGTGGAGAAAGCAACAGCCCGACTACAAGAACGCACCGACGAACGGTAGCTTCGGCCTGGTTTCCGCCGGGCTGTACCGTGTCACCGGCGAAGCCGCCTACGCAGCCAGGGCCGATGACCTCTGTGGCTGGATCGAATCTCGACTTGTCGATCCACGAACCGGGATCGTCTTCGACGGGGTGGGCCGCACAGGTGACGGTGCCGTCGACTCCGGCTGGCGATTCTCGTACAACCAGGGCCTGTACCTCGGGCTGCTGGTGGATTCCGCGGAACGACACCACAACCCCGGGCTCCTCAAGCGCGCCGTTCTCACCGCCGTGTCGACGATCGATCAGCTGGCTCCGAATGGAGTCTTTGCCCTCGAGACGACAAGGCCTGGCGAACGCCGCGGAGGTGATGCCGGGTTGTTCAAGGGCATCTTCTTCCGTTATCTCGCCACGCTCCTCTTGCATCTGGACCCCGCTGACCGCGATGCCCGGATGCTCGCTGCCTTCGTTCAGCGCAACGCTGATGCACTCTGGCAGAACCTCTCGCCGACGCTCCTGTCTGGCGACGACTGGCAGAAACCGCCGGGCCGCACCACGTATCTCTCCACCCAGCTGAGCGCGGTGATCACCCTCGAGGCTGCGGCACGTCTTGAGAGGGAAGGCTGGTGACCTCGTCGACCACCGTTCGCCTGAGGATCGCTGTGGAGAGAATCCGGGAGTGACCGGCGACGGGCAGCTGGATGTTCTTCGCACCTGCCAACTCGCTGCCTTCCGGCACGTTCTGGTCGAAGCTGCCGAAGATCGACACGATGCGGGAATTGACGTCGGCCTCACCCGCCAGAAATGTGACGGTCAGGTCGGCCGGGTCGAACTCCCTGATGCTCGGGATTCTCACGAGCCTGCCCCACACCGAGCCGGAGAACGGCGTGTTGATGGCGACCAGGCCAGCTACGCGGTGCTGCGGGTCACACCTCATCATCAGGTATTTGCCGATCAGACCGCCTTTGCTGTGGGCGACAATCACCACGTCGCGCAGGTTCTTCTCGTCGAGGAGTTGCGCGACCCTGCTCGCAGTTTCGGCAATCGGATCGGTGTTCCGCCCGAGTTGCGGCACGAAATACACCGGATGCCCGGCGCTCTTCAGGCCGAGAGCGACACCGTACAGCGCATGCCACTTCTCGAACACACCAGGGACCAGGACGATCGGCCTGATCCCCTCCGATGGATTCGGCACCGCCAATTGATTCGGCCCCTCCGGTTGATTCAGAGACTCGGAGGCTTTGACGTCTGCAACGGTTTCGAAGGTGGTCGGGCTGCGGAACAGGCCGCGAAACTCGTCACAGACGTCGTAGGCGTAGTCGAGCATCCAGAAGCCCGCCTTCGCCGCACGTCTCACCCTGTGACTTCCAGCCCAGGAACCTCGCCGATCGTCAGCAGCGCACCAGCGTAGGCGTCGGCGGGATCGGCTGCGGTGAAGGCGGCGAGCTGGCCATTGACAAGGGTCTCGACGACATACGAATCGGGCACAAAGGGGTGGGCGCCGTCATCGGCCGGGGCATCAGCCGATGAGCTGTCGACCCGGCGGAGGCACCGGAATGATGAGCCGAGCAACGCGCGGAGCTGGTGCTCTGCCGGTAACCAGAGTGCGTCGTCGAGAGCTACCGAGTCGAGGGCCCACTCCGTGGTGCCGTTGAAACCCAGAACGGTGCCGGTCGAGAATTCCTGGGCCTCGATCGTCATGTCGCTCACGGTGAAGACATCGCCTTCGAAACCCGGGCGCTCGATGACGAACCGGTCTCCCGCAGTCGGTTGCCAGCGGAGGCCGGCGACCCGCAGTGCGCGGGCAAGCTGTGGGGAGATCATCCGTCAATTATTGCCTTTTCGTATCCGTATTGACACGGGCTGTATGTTGATCTGGTGGAAGACCAACGGCGCACTCCGGGATCACAGACTTCACTTCGTGAAGCCAACCGGGCTCGAATCGTCGACGCCATCAAGAAGCACGGCGGCCTGACCCAAGTCGAACTCGCGGGTGCCACCGGGCTCTCGCCAGCCACGGTCTCGAACATCGTGAAGGAGCTCTCAGCCTCGGGTCTGCTGCACACGGCGCCGAGCACACGCAGCGGCCGCAGAGCCCAGCACGTGACCCTGGCGCACTCGATCGGCCTCTTCGTCGGCGTCCACTTCTCCACCAGGCATATGCGCATCGCGCTGGCCGACGCAGCTCACACGGTCGTCGCCGAACATCACATGCCTCTGGCAAAAGATCACCGGGCCGACAACGAACTCGACAAGACCACCCTTCTGCTTTCGGACATGCTCGAATCGGTCGACGCCTCGATGCAGGAGGTGCTGGGAGTAGGCATAGCGGTTCCTGCGCCGATGGATGTCGAGACGGGGACGACTGCGCGCAGCGGAATCATGCGCGGGTGGGACGGCGTCGCCGTGGCCGAAGTGATGGAGCGCCGGCTGAAGAGGCCAGTGTTCGTCGACAACGCCGCGAACCTGAGCGCCCTGGCCGAATTCCGCCTCGGTGCTGCCCGGGGAAAGCGGAATGCGGTCACGCTCGACATCGGTGACGGTATCGGGGCTGGCCTGATTCTCAACGGTGCAGTCTTCCGAGGGCACAACGGCACGGCAGGCGAGTTCGGCCACACCACGATTCTCGAGAACGGACCCCTGTGCCGCTGCGGAAACCGGGGCTGCCTCGAAGCCATCGCCGGTGGCCCGGCGATTCTCGAGAGCCTGAGGGATGATCTGGGTGCCCTGAAGCTCAACGACATCGTCGTTCGCGCGATGGCTGGCGAACCCCTGTCGATGCGGGCCGTCTCAGACGCCGGCCGGCACATCGGCGTCGCCGCGGCGAATCTCTGCAACCTCCTCGACCCCGAACGCATCGTCGTCGGGGGCGAACTGGCCCGTGCTGGCGAGCTCCTCCTCGGGCCGCTCCGCCACGCCGTCGAGCGCTCGATCATCGTCGGCCCCGAGCTGATGCCCGAAATCGTCCAAGGCCAGCTGGGAGCGCGTGCGGCGACGCTGGGAGCTGCTGTGTATGCGGTCGACCAGGTGTCGATCCTTGCCGAAGAAAGAAGTGCTTAAGTTGTTATCTAATCCTTGTCTTCAAGACTTGACGACAAGGTTGAATAATGCCAAGCTCGCTCCAGTCGCCAAAGAGGGCGACCACAACGGGAGGTTCCTCAATGAAGATCGCCACCACGAGAGCGGTCATAGCCACTGCCGCGCTCCTGCTCGCAGCCGGTTCGCTCACAGCATGTTCGAACGGTTCGTCCAACAGTTCAGGCGCATCGACCGCCAACGCCTCAAGCGCGAAGATCGGTCTGCTTCTTCCTGACTCTGTCACCGCGCGGTATGAAAGTGCCGACAAGCCGTACTTCGAGGCGAAGGTCAAGTCACTCTGCCCCGACTGCACGGTTCTCTACTCCAACGCCGACGGTGACGCCGCGAAGCAGCAGCAGCAGGCTGAATCGATGCTCACCCAGGGTGTCAGTGTTCTGGTGCTCGACCCGTTCGACGGCGAAGCAGCCGCTTCGATCGTCAGCGAGGCCAAAGCCAAGAACGTGCCGGTCATCTCATACGACCGCCTCATCAACAGCCCCGACATCGCCTTCTACATCTCGTTCGACAACGAGAAGGTCGGCGAGCTCCAGGGCCAGGCCCTGGTCGACAAGCTGAAGAAGGACGGCGTTGCCGCCGGATCCGGCATCCTGATGGTGAACGGCTCACCGACCGACAACAACGCCACTCTGTTCAAGAAGGGCGCTCACTCGATCATCGACCCGTCCGGCTACAAGGTGCTTGCCGAGTTCGACACACCCGGGTGGGACCCGGCCAAGGCCCAGGACTGGGTCGCAGGCCAGATCACGCAGTTCGGTCCGCAGATCAAGGGTCTCTACGCGGCCAACGACGGCACCGCAGGTGGCGCAATCGCGTCGCTCAAGGCAGCCAACGTCAGCCCGCTCCCCCCGGTCACCGGACAGGACGCCGAACTCGCCGGCATCCAGCGCATTCTCGCTGGTGACCAGTACATGACGGTCTACAAGGCCCTCAAGCCCGAAGCAGAGCAGGCTGCAACGCTCGCTGTGTCGCTGGCCAAGGGTGAGACCGTCAAGGCGACATCGACCACCAACACGGCAGGTGGAGCGGCAATCCCGTCCTTCCTGCTCGTCCCGGCCGCTGTCACCGTCGACAAGATCCAGAGCACCGTCGTCGCTGACGGCTTCTACACCGTCGCGCAGATCTGCACCGCAGACTACGCAGCGGCCTGTGCTGCCAACGGCATCAAGTAGGTGAAGAAACCCGGTCGGGGTGTGTACATGCACCCCGACCGGGTCTACTTTTGCGTCAAGGCACCATCGCACCACCCAGACTTCGCTTCACTGCACTCACTTCACTGCACTCACTTCACCGCATTCTGTTCACCGCACTTCAAAGGAGAAATCGTGACGATGAATTCTGCCGTCGCCGAACCGCGAGGCACCACCCGAGAGCCCGTCCTCTCGCTCAAGGGAGTATCGAAAGGATTTGGTGCCGTCCGCGCGTTGACGGACATCAATCTCGATATCTACCCCGGCGAAGTCGTGGCCATCGTCGGCGACAACGGTGCGGGCAAATCCACGCTCGTCAAGATCCTGGCCGGTGTGCACCCGCAGGATTCCGGAACCATCACGTTCGACGGAACCGAGGTGAGCATCCAGACCCCCACCGCTTCGCGCGCACTCGGCATTGCCACGGTCTTCCAGGACCTTGCTCTCTGCGACAACCTCGACGTCGTGTCGAACCTCTTTCTCGGCCGCGAGATCACCCGCGGCCCGTCACTTGATGAAGAAGAGATGGAGCAACGCGCGTGGAGCCTGCTCCGCCAGCTCTCCGCGAAGATCCCCTCGGTGCGAATCGCCGTCGCCTCTCTCTCGGGCGGCCAACGGCAGACCGTGGCCATCGCGAGATCCCTCATCGGTGAGCCCAGTGTGGTCATCCTCGACGAACCGACAGCCGCTCTTGGCGTCGCCCAGACCGCCGAAGTACTGAACCTGGTGGAACGCCTGCGCGAACGGGGGCTGGGAGTCCTGCTGATCAGCCACAATATGGCCGACGTGCAGGCCGTCGCCGACCGCGTGGTCGTGCTTCGCCTGGGACGCAACAACGGTGACTTCCACGTTGCCGACGTGAGTTACGAAGAAATCATCTCGGCGATCACGGGTGCGACAGACAACGTAGTGACCCGCCGGGCCAGTGCCCACGCAAGCGCGGCCCCTGCTTCGCCCCCCGAACCAGCATCTGCTTCGTCTGCTGCTGCCCACGCGGCCGCTGCACCGAGCGAGGGCCGCGTGACCGAGCCCCTGCCAGACAACTCAACCGGTATCGACGAGGAGATCGACTGATCATGACCACCACCCCCTCTTCATCCCAGACCCCGATCCCAACGGAGACCCCGGCCGAGCGCGCCACCGACCTGCAGGACGAACGACTCGTTCGGACCGAGGGCATCGGCGGCGCCGTGCTTGCCTTCCGCCAGCGCGTGCGGGGCGGCGATCTCGGTTCACTCCCTGTCGTCATCGGCCTGGTCGTCATCTGCGTGATCTTCCAGGTTCTGAACCCGAACTTCCTGTCGTCGAACAACCTCGTCAACCTGACACTGCAATGTGCGGCAGTGGGCACGATCTCCATCGGCATCGTCCTGGTGCTGCTCCTCGGCCAGATCGACCTCTCGGTCGGGTCCGTCAGCGGTCTTGCTGCTGCCATCCTCGGCGTCGGTCTCACGCAGCTGAAGTGGCCTGTCGCCCTGGCCATCATCGTCGCCCTCATCGTCGGGGCCGCGATCGGTTTCCTGTACGGAATGCTCTTCACCAGGTTCGGCGTACCGAGCTTCGTGATCACCCTGGCTGGTCTTCTCGCCTTTCTCGGGTTGCAGCTGAAGGTTCTCGGCCCGAACGGCTCGATCAACCTTCCGTACGATTCGTGGATCGTCCAGTTCGCCCAGGCGACCTTCCTGCCACCGTGGGCCGCCTACGCCCTCGCCGTCATCGCGGCCGGCGCCCTGTTCTTCTCCGATTGGAACCGGGCGCGCCGCCGCAAGAAGGCTGGCCTGTCGACGGGCGCTGTCTCCGTGATGCTCATCAAGGCCGTTGCACTGCTGATCGTGCTTCTGCTCGCCGTCGCGTACCTCGCCACTGACCGAGGACTTGGCGCCATGTTCCTGCTGTTCGTGCTGCTGGTCGTCATGATGAACTACTTCCTCACCAGGACCCGCTGGGGTCGCTCGGTGTTCGCCGTCGGTGGTTCGGTTGAGGCCGCACGTCGAGCGGGTATCAGGGTCAACCGGGTCTACATCACCGTGTTCATCCTGTGCTCGAGCTTCGCAGCCCTCGGCGGACTCCTCGCCGCAGCCCGACTGACCAGCGCGAGCCTTTCCAGCGGTGGCGGTGACACCAACCTGAACGCCATTGCGGCGGCCGTCATCGGTGGCACGAGCCTCTTCGGTGGCCGCGGTTCTGCCTGGTCTGCACTGCTGGGTATTCTCGTGATCCAGTCGATCTCCAGCGGACTCACTCTGCTGAACCTCGACTCGTCCATCCGTTACATGATCACAGGCGCGGTGCTGCTGCTGGCCGTCATCATCGACTCGCTGTCACGTCGCTCACGCGCGAGCCACGGCCAGGCATAACCGCTGCAACGGGTACTTCCCGGAAGGGGAACGTCGACGAGCGGGTGGGGTGATCACTCCACCCGCTCGTCGACGATTCCCACGAAACCCGTGCCGATTCCGTCGTACTCACGCCTCGAGAACCCGGCGGCCAGAACCGGCAGCTCAGCGATGTCGTGATAGTCGCAGCTCAGGTAGGTGAAGGCGGGCCACCATTTCTTGGGCCTCGCAGCCTCGGTGAAGCCACAGACCGTGCACACCAGCTGTACCCACACGGGCTTCTTCCCGGTGCGGTTGGCGCGGGACTGCACCAGCCACGGTGGAGGCGAGGCGGCGATAGCCTCGAACTCCGCCTCGCTCATGCGCGCGGGCAATCCATGGCGGTGGGCCATCTCGAGCGGAATATCGAGCCTCAGTGCTGCTTCTCGGCGAGTGATCATCGCCCACAACGATAGCCCCGAATGTAGCCTTGACTGGTGGGCGCAATCTCTGGGCCTCCGGGAGGACCGCATGTCAGACCCGAGCTCAGACCCGAACTCAGACCCGACGAAGGTCACAAACCAACCCTCGCTGACGACTTCGACCGGGCGTATCTGGTTGGTGGTCGGCGGCCTGTTCGCTGGCATCGCTGGGGTGATGCTCTTCTCACTTCGAGCGTTCTCTCCGCCTGGGCTGGCCCTGTGGGCACTCGTCGCCGTCGTTCTTCTGTACCTGGGCATGATCATCGTGCAACTCGTCACCCGACGCGGCAGGCTCCGGCTCGGGATGCTCGCGGGCCTCATGATCACCATGGCCGTCGTCTCCCTGCTGAGCGTCGTGGTCATTGCAGCAAGCCAGGTGCCAGAAGCCCGTTAGCATTGCGCAAGCACGATCGGGGCGCTCCCAGCCTGTCGCCAGCTCGCTCATAGCTCATGCCGCCAGACTCGGTGCATGCGCAAAATCGCCCTTCTTGCTGCGGTGGCCACCACAGCCGTCGTCGCTCTCACCCTTGCCGGCTGCAGCTCGTCGACCAGCTCGTCCAGTTCTGCCGGGACCTGCACCCTCACTGCCCCCGGCCCGAACTCGGCCGCTGTGACGGTCTCCGGTGCGCTTGACGCCCTCCCCACCACCGCGTTCACCACACCGCTCTCGACCACCACCACAGAACGTACAGTCGCGACGGTCGGAACCGGCGCCAAGGTCACCGACGGTTCGGTGGCCACCGTGGACTTCACGCTCTACAACGGGGTCACTGGCGCACAGCTGTTCACGACGACCGACGCCGAGGTCGGGCCCCAGGCGGTCACCGTCGACGCCGCGAAATTCCTCCCTGGACTGGTCAAAGCCGTCTCGTGCGCAACCGTCGGATCGCGAATCGTTGCAGTCGTTCCCCCGGCCGATGCCTGGGGTGCAAACGGCAACTCGACGCTTGGCGTCGCCGCAGCTGACACGGTGGTCTTCGTCGTCGACGTGAAGTCCGTCGCCGCCGCATCGAGTTCCACTCCCTCGCCGAGCTCCACCCTCGACCCGAACATGCCGACCAAGGCGACCGGCGCCGCCCAGCCAGCACCAGCCGGGTTCCCGACGGTGACCCTCGCCGATGACGGCACGCCGACCGTGACGATTCCCACGACCCCCGCCCCGACGGCCCTCCAGATCGCCCTGCTCAAGAAGGGCGACGGCGAAACGGTCGCCGACGGAGACAGCGTCACCGTGCAGTACCAGGGAGTCATCTGGTCTATAGGCAAGGTATTCGACCAGAGCTGGGGAAGAGGCCCGACATCGTTTGCGACCGGCCAGGTCATCAAGGGGTTCGCCGCAGCTCTCGTCGGCAACACCGTCGGCTCACAGGTCATCGTCGTCATTCCGCCCGACCAGGGCTATGGCACCGCCGGCAACAGCACAGCGGGCATCAGCGGCACAGATGACCTCGTGTTCGTGGTCGACATCCTGGCGACCACCCACGCCTAGCTGCGCCGCCCACGGACGACTCACCCCCGGACGGCTTACCTCGGGCCGATTACCCGCGGACTGCTTGCCCGGACTCCTCAACCACGGACGACGCAGATGCAAGAGTCGCTACTGTGGTCGACCCCGTGTCGTTCGAGGCAGAGAATGGAGGGGTACGCAACGCTTCTCGAGAGGAAATCTGCTGTGGCTGCTCACTACGACGTCGTGATTCTTGGTGCTGGGCCCGGCGGGTACGTCGCGGCCGTTCGGGCTTCGCAACTGGGGCTGAAGGTGGCAGTCGTCGAACAGAAGTACTGGGGTGGGGTGTGCCTGAACGTGGGGTGTGTGCCAGCCAAGACCCTGTTGCGCAACGCTGAATTGGCCCACATCTTCAACAGAGAGGCCGACACGTTCGGAATCCGGGGCGACGTGACCTTCGACTACGGCGCAGCGTTCGACCGCAGCCGCAAAGTCGCTGACGGCCGCGCCAAGGGGGTGCACTACCTGATGAAGAAGAACGGGGTCACCGAATACGACGGCCGTGGCTCCTTCGCGGACGCGCGCACGCTCGACGTTGCCCTGACGAAGGGCGGAAGCGAAAGGCTGACCTTCGACAATGCCATCATCGCCACCGGCTCGACGGTACGGTTGCTTCCCGGCGTCGAGCTCAGCCAGAACGTTGTGACGTACGAGAACCTGATTCTCGACCGCGACCTGCCGAAGTCTCTCGCCATCGTCGGCGGCGGTGCCATCGGCATCGAGTTCGCCTACGTGATGGCCAACTACGGCGTCGACGTCACCGTCATCGAGTTCCTGCCCCGCGCCCTGCCGAATGAAGACGTCGACGTCTCCAAGGAAGTCGAGCGCAATTTCAAGAAGCTCGGAGTGCCCATCCTCACCTCGACCAAGGTCGAGAGCGTTGTTGACAACGGACTGGTGAACGGTAGCCCATCGGTCACCGTGAGCTACACCGACAAGAACGGTGTCGCCGGTTCAGTCGAGGCCGAGCGCGTGCTCATGTCGATCGGGTTCGCCGCAAATGTGACCGGCTACGGGCTCGAGAACACCGGCGTCGAACTCACCGACCGGGGTGCCATCGCCGTCGACGACTTCATGCACACGACTGTCGCCGGCATCTACGCCATCGGAGATGTGACGGCCAAGCTGCAACTCGCACACGTTGCAGAAGCCCAGGGCATCGTCGCTGCCGAGACGATCGCCGGAGCCGCGACGATGTCGCTCGGTGACTACCGCATGATGCCGCGGGCCACCTTCTGCCAACCCCAGGTGGCGAGCTTCGGCCTCACGGAACAGCAGGCTCGCGACGAAGGCTACGACGTGCGGGTCGCAACGTTCCCGATGACAGCGAATGCCAAAGCTCATGCACTGGGTGAATCGAGCGGTTTCGTGAAGCTGGTCTCCGATGCGAAATACGGCGAACTGCTCGGCGGCCACCTCGTCGGGCACGACGTCTCCGAGCTCCTGCCAGAACTGACGCTTGCGCAGAAGTGGGATCTGACGGCTTACGAACTGGCCCGCAACGTGCACACGCACCCGACACTCAGCGAATCGATGCAGGATGCCTTCCACGGTTTGATCGGGCACATGATCAACATGTAGCCGTCAGAAATTCTTGATCCGCCGGGGAACCTTGATCTGTCAGGGTCTCTTCCTGCGCGCTGTCCACAGCAGGTACCCGCTCAGGATGCCCGCCAGACCAACCCCGGCACCCATCAGTGGCCGCTCCCAGGCCTGCCAGCGCTGCCGGTCCGTCGCGGCGAATTCGCCGACTCCCCTGATCAGGGCGGCGGCGATCACCCCGGCAACCAGCCTGTTGCCGATGACTTCTGCCCGACCTACCAACGGTTCGAGTTCCTGCGCGCGCAGGTGCACTTCGAAGCCCGTCGTGTCGACGACGTCGAGCAGCGAGCGCAGTCGGTCGGGCAGTTCGGCCCCGAGCTCCGCGACGCTCAGTCCAGCCTTCCCCAGGTTCTTCACCACTGCCTTCAGCGAGTACTTCTCCGCCAGCAGCTTCTGTGTATACGGTCGCAATGCCTCGCTGAGCGTGAAGGCCGGGTCGAGCGTGACACCCATTCCCTCGACCATCACGAGCATCTTGACGAGCAGCGCGATCTCCTGCCGCAGTTGCAGGTGGTTGTTCCGCAGAACAGCCACGAGTTCCGACACAAGAGGGCCGATGTGCAGTTCGCTCAGCGACAGGTTGTGGTATTTCGCCAGAAAGCGCGTCAGATCGGCTTTCAATCGCACCCGGTCGACGTTCTCCTGCCCGACGGAGAGGTTGACAACGGCGGTCGAGATCCTGCCGGCGTCGTTCCTGCCGAAGGCCAGCAATAGAGCAACCAGCCTGTCTCGAAGATCGTCGTCGATCTCTCCGACCATGCCGAAGTCGATCAGCCCGATCGTGCCGTCGGGCTCCACGAACATGTTGCCCGGATGCGGGTCTGCGTGAAAGAAGCCGTCCTCGAGGATCATCTGCGCCACGGCATCGACGGCCCGGTTGGCGAGCGCCCTCCTGTCTATCCCCGCCGCGTCGAGGGCCGCGACATCGTCGATGCGGATGCCTGTGACCTTCTCGATCGTCAGAACACGCGATGTCGTCGTCTCCCAGCGGATCGCCGGAATGTGGATGCCCGGATTGCTGGCGAAATTCTCGGCGAACCGTTCAGCATTGTGGCCTTCGTGCAGGTAGTCGAGCTCGAACCGCAGTGACGTCGAGAATTCATCGGTGATACCCACGATGTTGAAGTCCGAGGCAGCGCTCCAATGGCGGGAGGCCTGGACGGCCAGGTTCTGCATGATCTCCAGGTCTTCGTTGACCTGCGTCACGATGCCGGGTCTCCTGACCTTCACCACGACAGCCATGCCGTCTTTCATCGTGGCAGCGTGCGCCTGGCCGATCGACGCACTCGCCAATGGTCGCGCCGTGAACTGTGCGAAGACCTTCTCCGCGGGGGCCCCGAGTTCCTGTTCGATGGCATCGCGGATCTCCTTCACCGGCACGGGCCGCGCGCTGTCTTGAAGCTTCTGGAGCTCGGCAACATACGCCGGTGGCAGCAGGTCTGATCTGGTCGAGAGCAACTGCCCGAGTTTGACGAAGGTCGGGCCCAGTTCTTCCAGTGCCGAGCGAAGCTGCGGTGGCCCGGCATTTCCGCCGGCATCGCTGCGGCCATTGGTATGGGCGACCAGTGCGGCCACCTCGAACCTGTCCAGCCCGCTGGCCCCGAGAATGAAACCGAACCCATGGCGGGCGAGGACCGCGGCGATCTGCCGATAACGCTCGATGTGCGATGCAAGTGCCACAGACCGGTGTCCTTCGTCGTTGTCGAGACAACCCCGCATCCCGAAGCTGCCCCTTTCACAGTATCGGGCCGAACAGCTCCAGGAGTAGATTGGGGGGCCCAGCCCTCCCCGGTAGACCCCAGCCCCTGGTTTCCAGACGTGTTCGACGAAACGAGCCCGAATGCAAGCCAGTACACGCATCGACGTGAACATCGCTGACCGCTCGCTGCGTCATCGCCCCGGCATCGGCCCTGGAGGTGGCACAACAGCCGACAGTTCCATTGAAGCCAACACCAGCACTGACGCCAACACCAGCACTGACCGCATAACCGGCCCCCGCACCCCCACTGGCACCGGAACCGGCACCGGCACCGGCCCACCAACCGGCCCGAGCCCGGATGACACCCCGACCGGTGCGGTGCACGGTCGGCACTGGGCGTTCGGCGAGGTATCGGTCAGCGACCTCGAGCTCGCCCCCGGACGCGTGAACCCGTCGTTGCTCGACGCCACGTCGCGCATCCGCCCGCGCCTGAGCGTGATCTTCCTGCGAGCAGGTGACTTCACGGTGTCGTACGGAGGAAGGCAGCTGCGGTTCATCGATGGATCGGCGGCGTACCTGGCCGAACCGGTGCATGTCGATGCGTGGTCTGAGGTGACGAGCCATGTCACCATCGTGTCGCTGCCGCTTCGATCGCTGAAGTTTCGCACCGACCTTCTCATTGACGAGTCCCACGCTGACGCTTCCCAGGCTCACGATCCCTACGCTGACGCTTCGCAGGCTCACGAGTCCCACGCTGACGCCTCCCAGGCCCGCGATTCACAGGACCGCGATTTGCCGGCTCACGAGCTACCGGCACACACGTTCCCGGCACACACGTTCCCGGCACACACGTTCCCGGCACACACATTCCCCGCACGCACGTTCCCCGCACAGACGTTCCCCGCACATGATTTCGAAGCCTTCGCCTACTCCACCACCGTCACGTCTCCCACGCTGTCCTTCGTCATTGCCTTGATCGATGTCGTCAACGACCATTCGATTCCTGCAGAGCCCACAGCATCAGTGCTCACCGAACTGATCCGTGGCATGTTCGAGGAAGACGCCGGCATCGGGATGCCGGCCAGGGCCACCGACCTGGGACTGCGCGCCCACGCCGACTCGCTGATCGCTCTGGGTTCCGCGCGGCCAGGCTTCAACTCACGTTCCGTCGCCAGCCAGCTCGCCCTCACCCTCACCCAACTCGAAGCGAACTTTCGGCACACCGGCAGCGGAACGACGCCAGCCGACGCGATTCGCGATCGCCGCGCAATGATGGCGATGCTGGGCATGCAGTCCTCGGGCGATGCAGCGATGACCCCGGAGTCGGTGGCCCGACAAGCGGGGTTCACGAGCGTGCGCGAGCTGCAACGGGCACTCAAATCCGCCTACGGCACAACCGTGAAGGAGATTCTGCTGGGCCAGGTGCCCGTCGAGGAGTAGCCTTCCAGCCAGAGGTGTCGCCATGAGTCCACTCAGCGCCGAACGAGGCAATTCCGAACAAGGCCGGGCAGAAACAGGCCGGGCTGAAACAAGCCGGGCAGAACCAGGTCGGGCAGAACCAGGTCGCGCCGAGACAGGTCGCGCAGCCGTGATCGTCGTCGGGGTCTTCACGGGGCAGCCTGACACGATCATCCATCAGGCCGCTGCCTTTGCTACCCGCTTCGCCGCAGCCCTGGTCTGTGTGCACGTGGATGTCGACCGCTACATCGTGCAGAGAAACGCCGACGGCACGGTCTATTCGGCGACGACCGACCCCGATCTCGCCGAAGACCGGGCGCCCGAGTTTCCCGAACGACTCCGCGCCCACCTTGCCGGCCTGCTCGACCCCACCGAGGTACGTTGGCGCACGATGGTCTCTGCGGGCGACCCGGCCGACGCGCTCAGCCATGTCGCAGAGGCGGTGGATGCTGTGGCCATCGTCGTCGGGACACACCGCCCGACCGCCCGCTCCTCCATTGCCGAGTTCTTCAACGGTTCGGTGGCGATCCATCTGGCTCACCGGCAGCACCGCCCGATCATCGTGATCCCGACCGGCGACAGTGGCCAGTCGGCACTGAACGACCTGACACGTGACCCGCTGGCCCTGTGACCCGCTCGCCGTGACCCGCTCGCCTGTGACCCGCTGGCCCGTGATCTGCTTCGCGGCGAGTGACTTTCGACCCTAGCGCCGACGTCTCCGGCAGCGGAACATGAGAG
Source organism: Subtercola sp. PAMC28395 (assembly GCF_018889995.1). Classification (NCBI taxonomy): domain Bacteria; kingdom Bacillati; phylum Actinomycetota; class Actinomycetes; order Micrococcales; family Microbacteriaceae; genus Subtercola; species Subtercola sp. PAMC28395. The sequence goes on from NZ_CP076547.1 coordinate 3,050,155, forward strand.
CATGCCCACCCAGGAATCCTCGCCGCACCCCACTCCGCGCGTTTCGCCGCAACTGGCACCGCCCGAAGCCGGAATTCCCGAACATCGACCTCTCTTTGTCGTGGGTGTCGACGGCTCGCCGTCTTCGGCGAAAGCCCTGCGCCACGCCGTGACTCTCGGCCAATTTCAGAACGCCCGTATCCGCGCTGTGACCGTCTGGTCGTACCCGAATTCGTACACACCCCTCCCGACCACCTGGTCGCCCGAAGACGACGCCCAGGAGATTCTCGCGGAGGTCACCGCATCGGTCTTCGGTGCCTCCGTGCCGGAGTGGTTCGAACAGAAGACCACTGAAGGTGCGCCCGCGCGAGTGCTGATCGACGAGAGCGCGAACGCCGACATGGTGATCGTCGGCAGCAGGGGTCACGGCGGATTCGCCGGGCTGCTGCTCGGATCCGTGAGCTCGCAATGCGCCGAGCATGCCGGGTGCCCCGTGCTCGTGGTGCACGGAACCGACGCGGTCTGACCGCGGGTGTGACAAAGGATGCCACCACGGATGTCGCCACGGGCGTGACCGTCACCCTGCGTGAAGCTGCCGGACGCTCAGCCGCCGAGACGTATGCTGAGGTCGGCGGCCCGGGGAGCGCAGAGTCTGGGCTTTCGTCAGCGGAGGCAGCGAATCGGCTGCGGACGATCGGGCCCAATGCTGTGCGAACCCACAAGGCTCGTGTGTGGCCTCTGCTGTGGCAGCAGCTGCGGAGCCCCATCCTCATCCTCCTGTTCGTCACCGCGGCCGTATCGCTGTTTCTCGGGGACGCGGCGAACTCCGTCATCATCGGCGTGATACTCGTCGTCAGCGTAGGGCTCGGATTCGTCAACGAGTTCCGGGCTCAGCTCACGGCCGACTCGCTGCACGACAAGGTCAGGCACACAGTCATCGCTGTGCGAGACGGGCGTGCACAACAGACCGACGTGGTCGACCTGGTTCCGGGCGACGTCGTGCGCGTCTCAGTCGGAACCGTCGTTCCCGCAGACATGCGAGTGCTCGCCAGCAAAGACCTCCTCTGCGACGAGAGCATCCTGACGGGTGAATCGCTGCCCGTAGCGAAAGACCCGGCACCGGTCTCCGGCGACAGGGGAATCGAAGACCTCACATCGTGCCTGTTGATGGGCACGATCATCCAATCGGGCAGTGGCACGGGCGTCGTGATCGCGACCGGCGGAAACGCTGAATTCGGTAAGATCGCGCTCGGGCTCGGAACGAGTGCCCCCGTGACCGAATTCCAGAAGGGCCTCAGCCACTTCTCTGTCTTGCTGCTGCAGGTCGCGATCGTGCTGACGACGTTCATCTTCATTGCCAACGTGCTGCTGCAGCGCCCGATCATCGAGTCTCTGCTCTTCTCCCTGGCCATCGCCGTGGGCATCACACCCCAACTGCTGCCGGCCGTGGTGAGCACGAGCCTCGCCACGGGCTCGCGCATGCTCATCCGCAAGAAGGTCCTGGTGAAGCGCCTGGTGTGCATCGAGGACCTGGGCGACATGGATCTGCTCGTCACTGACAAAACGGGCACCCTGACCGAAGGCACGATCAGCTTCATTGAGGCGCTCAGCGTCGACGAGACCATCACACCGAAGGAGCTGGTCGAGCTCGGCCTGCTCGCCACGGAGGTCGTGGGCCACACCTTCGCCAATCGCACCGGGCCCGGGGGCGAAACACGGCTTACGGATTCGAACCCTGTCGACGTCGTGGGGCTGAACCCGCTCGACGCTGCACTGTGGCTTGCACCGGATGCCCGGGGCAGCGTGACAGGTGCCTACACGCGCCTCGACCTTCTGCCCTTCGACCACGACCGCCGCATGGTCAGCGCGCTCGTCACCGACGCCGACGGCATCACACAAATCGTGTCGAAAGGCTCTCCCGAAGACATTCTGAAACACTGCGTGACAGTTCCTGCACGTGCCCAGGCCGTTCTCGATGCCCAGTACAGCCAGGGAGCTCGGGTCATCGCTGTCGCCCAGCGCGTCGCCCCCGGGCTCGCGGGTGTCGATGCCATCGATGAACACGACCTCACGCTGTCGGGCTTCCTCACGTTTCGAGACATGCCCAAAGCCGACGCCCGAGGCTCACTCGAGCGCCTGGCAATGCTCGGAATCCAGGTCAAGATTGCGACGGGCGACAACGCGATCGTGGCCGAGAAGGTGTGCGCCGATCTCGGGCTCATCTCTGCAGACAGAAAGGCGCGCAACAACAACACAGCCTGCAACAACACAGCCAGCAACAACACAGCCAGCAACAATGCGGGCACCACACTTCTGGGTGAAGACATCGACGCCCTCAGCGATTCAGAACTCGGCGAAGCTGCCCTTGCTGCGACGATCTTCGCCAGGGTCTCACCCGAACAGAAGGCCCGCATCATCACCCAGCTCCGCCACCGCGGGCGCTCGGTCGCGTTCCTCGGTGATGGGGTCAATGATGCCCTGGCCCTGCACCAGGCTGATGTCGGCATCTCCGTCGAGACGGCTGCAGACGTCGCGAAGGATGCCGCCGATGTGCTCCTTCTCGACAAAGACCTGGCGGTACTCGCCGACGGGGTGATAGAAGGGCGTCGGATCTTCGCGAACACGATCAAATACGTGCTGATGGGTACCTCGAGCAATTTCGGCAACATGTTCAGCGCAGCAACCGCATCGGTCGTGCTCCCCTTCCTCCCGATGCTGCCCGGCCAGATCCTGTTGAACAACCTGCTCTACGATTCGGGTCAGCTGGCCATCCCCACCGACCACGTCGACAAGGAGCAACTGCTTTCTCCTTCACACTGGAACATCGCGTACATCCGGCGCTTCATGCTGCTGTTCGGGCCGATCAGCTCGCTGTTCGACTTCGCGACCTTCGCCCTCATGCTCTTCGTCTTCAATGCCTCCGAAGGTGAATTCCGGGCAGGGTGGTTCATCGAATCCATTGCCACGCAGACGCTGATCATCTTCGCGATCCGCACGCGCAGAGTCCCGTTCCTGCGGAGCCGACCCTCGATCGCCCTGGCGGCCGCTTCGCTCGGTGTCGTCGCGCTGGGGATCTGGCTGCCCTTCTCCCCCTTCGCAGGATTCCTCGGTTTCGCAACACTCCCTCCTCCGTTCTTTCTCGTTCTGCTCGGGATGATCGTGGTCTACCTGTTCTTCGTCGAGCTGGCGAAACTCTGGTTCTTCTCCCGGGCCGCCCAGCAGTCGCCGCAGAGGGCGCCGCGAGCACCGCGCCAACACACCCACCCATCCCGGATCTCCCGCCGGGCGGCACGCTTCACGTCGCGCTCGCCCCGGTATTCCTCCAGAAAGCACGATATGATGACTTTATAAAGTCACACATACCGAACACTCAAAACATTCGAACCCAGACCCGATCAGACACAGAGCCGATCAAACCCAGACCCCATTCAAACCCAGACCCCGTTTGAGGAATCGCAGCATCATGTCAACCTTCTCCGTCTCCGAGCGCCCGCTCTATGAAGTCAAGGCGAACCTGTTCAAAGGTCTCGCCCACCCCGTTCGCATCCGGGTTCTCGAGGTGCTCCAGACATCGCCCCATGTCTCTGTCGCCGCTCTTCTCGCCGACACGGGACTGGAGGCCTCGCACCTCTCCCAACACCTCTCCGTATTGCGGCGCCACAACCTCGTGGTCGCCGAACGGCGGGCCAGCCAGGTGTTCTACAGCCTTGCGTACCCCCAGGTCAGCGATCTGCTGTCGGTTGCGAAATCATTGCTCGTCGACATTCTGCAGAACACCCAACTGCGACTCGCCGAAACCGTCAACGAAACAATGGACCGCTGAGATGAACGGCGCTGTGCCCAAAGAAACTGTGCCCAAAGAAGCTGTGCCCGAAGAAGCTGTGAACAAAGAAACTGGAACCAAGGCGACTGGGCCGAAAGCGACTGCGACACAGGCCGTGAAGTACCTCCGCGCACTCCTGCCGAGCTGGAGCGACTATCGCTCCGTCCGTCGCACGTGGCGCGGTGACCTGGTAGCGGGCATCACCGTCGGTATCGTGGCGCTGCCACTGGCGCTCGCCTTCGGCGTGAGCTCCGGCGCAGGAGCCGAAGCGGGCCTCGTGACCGCGATTGTGGCCGGAGTCATCGCCGCCGTATTCGGTGGGTCGAACATCCAGGTCTCAGGCCCGACAGGTGCAATGGTTGTCGTTCTCGGCCCGATTGTCGTCTCGCACGGGGTGGGCGCGGTTGCGGTCGTGGCCCTCATGGCTGGCGTCGTGGTGCTCATCGCCGGGGTACTGAAACTGGGACGGGTGGTCTCGTACATTCCGTGGCCCGTAATCGAGGGCTTCACCCTCGGCATCGCCGTGATCATCTTCCTTCAGCAAGTACCTGCCGCCCTCGGCACAAAGGCCGGCCCGAGCAGCAACGCGTTCGTCTCGGCCTTCGAATCACTGCAGTCGGTCAACCCGGCAACCCTCGGCTATTCGCTCGCCGCTGTCGCCATCGTGGCGGCGATCATGATCGTTGCCCCTCGCATCCACCGCCAGCTGCCCGGCTCACTCATTGCGATCGTCGTCGTATCGGTCGTCGCCAGCGTGGCGGCACTGCCACTCGTTCGCATCGGGGTGCTCCCGAACTCACTGCCCGTTCCGGGGCTGCCGAACATCGACCCTGCCCTTCTCGGCGGACTGGTCGGACCGGCCCTCACCGTCGCAGCCCTGGCCGCAATCGAATCGCTGCTCTCTGCCCGGGTCGCGGCGTCGATCTCCGACACCGGCCCGTACGACGCCGACCGGGAACTCGTCGGCCAGGGGCTGGCATCGATTGCGTCGGGTTTCTTCGGAGGCATGCCCGCCACCGGGGCGATAGCCCGCACGGCGGTCAATGTGCGCTCCGGCGGCAAGACGCGGCTCGCAGCGATCGTGCATGCCCTCGTTCTGCTGGCCGTCGTCTCCCTCGCGACGGGAGTCGTCTCCCAGATTCCGCTTGCCGCCCTCTCTGGAGTGCTGATGGTGACCGCCACGCGCATGGTGTCGATCAGCACGATGCGCAGCGTGCTCACCTCGACACGCTCCGATGCTGTGGTGTTCATTGTCACAGCACTGATTACCGTCTCCTTCGACCTCATCATCGCCGTGGGTATCGGCATCGCGGTCGCCGCGTTCTTCGCCCTCAGGATGCTGGCCCAATCCGGCGGCGTGCATCGCGAAGAACTCCCGCAGCCCTCCCTGCCCGGCGACGAGCGCATCGCCCTGTTCCGCCTCGACGGAGCGCTCTTCTTCGGTGCTGCCGACCGGATGCTCGAACGGGTCAATGCCATCACCAACGTCACCGTGGTCATCATCCGCATGTCGCAACTGCAGGTGCTCGACGCAACGGGTGCCCGGGTGATCGCAGAGATGGTTCACGCGCTCGAGAGCCGCGGGATCACCGTTCTGATCAAGGGTATCCAGCCACAACACCTGAAACTCGCGACGCAGGTCGGTGTCATCAGCTCGCTGAGGCACCAGAACCACCTCTTCAGCGACATCGACTCCGCCGTTGCCCACGCCAGGGATCATGTCAATCGGGCCGCAACCAGCCAGGTCGATCATCCGGTGCCGTAGAATGGATACCCCCTAGGGGTATCACCCGAGGCAGAAAGTGAAGGATCTGTTCATGGACGACAACCAGCACATCATCGGGTCGAACAACACAGTCGGTGTGAACACAGTCGGTGTGAACACAGTCGGTTTGAACACGGTCGGTGTGAACACGGTCGACTCGAAGACGCTCGACTCGCAACAGTTCGACGTCACTGGCATGACCTGCGCGCATTGCGTTGCCAGCGTGACGGAGAAGGTCTGCGAGCTGCCCGGTGTGACGAACGTGACTGTCGAGTTGCACCCCGGACAGGTTTCGCGGGTCGTCGTGGCCACCGATACTCCCGTCTCCTCAGACGCCATCTCGCGCGCTATCGCCGAGGCCGGATACGCAGCGGTTGCCAGCTCCTGATCATGCCTGACGTTGGAGCCACCGCAGGCGTCGACAGCGCAGACGTCAGCACAGACGTCAGCCTCGACATTGCAGGGATGACGTGTGCCTCGTGCGCCACTCGCATCGAACGCAAACTGAACCGCATCGACGGCGTCGAGGCGAGCGTGAACTATGCCACCGAGAAGGCTCGTGTGCACGCCCAGGGCGTGCAGACGTCGGCACTGATCGAGACGTTGATCACGGCCGTGCACGACGCGGGGTACACGGCAACGGTGCCGGCACCGCCTCCGGCCGCTCGAGCCGCCCGCAGGCTGGCTGATTCGGGCGAAGGCTCTGGCAGTGACGTCTCTGGCAGTGACGTCTCCGGCAGCAAAGGCTCCGGCAGCAATGGATCCGGCGATGTCTCAGGCATCGAAGATCTTCCAGCACCGCGCGACCGGGCGACAGAGGAGCTACGACACCGCCTCATCGTGTCGACAACTCTGACGGTGCCGGTGGTTCTGCTCTCGATGATCCCGATCCTGCAGTTCACCAACTGGCAGTGGCTCGCGCTCACGCTTGCAGCGCCGGTCGTTGTGTGGGGTGCCTGGCCGTTCCACCGCGCCGCGCTCCTCAATGCCCGCCACGGCGCATCCTCGATGGACACGCTCGTGAGCGTCGGTGTGACTGCCGCGTTCGGGTGGTCTCTTTATGCGCTCTTCTTCGGCACGGCCGGCATGCCCGGCATGCACATGACCTTCACTCTTCTGCCCGGCGCGATTGGTGGGGCAGGTTCTGGCGTGGATGAGATCTACCTCGAAGTGTGCTCGGCCGTGACCGTCTTCCTGCTCGCCGGGCGGTACATGGAGGCCAGAGCGAAGAGACAATCGGGTGAAGCGCTTCGTGCCCTGCTCGAACTGGGTGCCAAAGATGCGAGCCTGCTCCGCGACGGTGTCGAAACACGCGTTCCCGCAGCCTCCCTGATGGTGGGCGACACGATCGTCGTTCGCCCGGGCGAGAAGATCGCCGCTGACGGCCTCATCACAAGCGGCTCCAGCGCAGTCGACCTGAGCATGCTCACCGGCGAATCCGTCGCAGCCGAGGTCTCGGTCGGCGATCGGGTCGTCGGCGCCACGGTCAACGTCGGTGGTCGGCTGGTGGTCGAAGTGACGCGGGTGGGAGCCGACACGGAGCTCGCGCGCATCGGTCGACTCGTCGAGGATGCTCAGACTGGGAAAGCAGATGCCCAGCGACTTGCCGACCGTGTCTCTGCCGTGTTCGTCCCGATCGTGTTCGGCCTCGCCCTCGCAACCTTCGTGGGCTGGCTGCTCGTCGGGGGCACGCTGACGCTCGCCTTCACAGCGGCCGTCGCGACACTGATCATCGCCTGCCCGTGCGCCCTGGGACTCGCCACGCCGACGGCTCTGCTCGTCGGCACCGGCCGGGCGTCGCAGTTCGGCATCCTCATCCGTGGACCTCAAGTCCTCGAGCAGACCCGCACTATCGACACCATCGTTCTCGACAAGACGGGCACGATCACCACCGGGAAGATGGGGGTCACCTTCGTGACGCCCAGTGCCGGTACCCCGCGGGAAGAGCTGCTGCGGAACGCCGCGGCCGTCGAACTCGGGTCAGAGCATCCGGTCGCGAGAGCCATCGTCGACTTCGCTGCGGCCGAGAACACGCCTGCGGTGGCAGACAAATCACCAGAATCGTTCCTGTCGACACCCGGCCAGGGAGTCCAGGCGATCGTCGGCGACACGCTGGTTCTGGCCGGCAAGGCAGGCTGGTTGACCGACTCGTGGGCCATCGTGCTGCCCGCTGACGCTGCAGAAGCAATCACCGACGCAGAATCGTCGGGCGTGACGGTCACCGCACTTGCCTGGGACGGCGAGCTTCGCGGGATCATCGGTGTGCGTGACACGGTCAAATCGTCGAGCGCTGAAGCAGTTCGCCGGTTCGGCGCGCTGGGGCTGCGACCGGTGCTTCTGACGGGCGACAACGCCGGCGCGGCCGCCGCCGTTGCCGCCGAAGTGGGCATAACCGACGTCCATGCCGGTGTCACACCGCAGCAGAAGCTGGCTGTGATCAGACAGCTGCAATCAGAGGGTCGGGTGGTGGCGATGGTCGGTGACGGCGTGAACGACGCTGCCGCACTCGCCGCCAGTGACCTGGGGATCGCGATGGGCGCCGGAACCGACGCAGCCATCGCCGCCAGTGACATCACCGTTGTGAGCGGAGACCTCCTCGTGGTCGGCGACGCAGTGCGGCTCGCCAGGCGCACCCTGGCCACCATCAAGGGCAACCTGTTCTGGGCTTTCGCCTACAACATCGCAGCGATACCGCTGGCAATGCTGGGCCTGCTGAACCCCCTGCTGGCCGGCGCCGCCATGGCATTCTCTTCGGTGTTCGTGGTGACCAACAGCCTGCGACTGCGACGGTTCACCCCCTTGCCGAAACCCGTAGGCGACCAGCACTGAGACAAGCACTGAGTGGTGCGCCACACGGATGGGCTCGCGCGGGTAGGCTCACAGCCATGACGACTCTCGACGGTGCTGTGGTTCTCGTGGTCGGAGCATCGGGTGGATTGGGTTCACGGCTTGCGTCGCGTCTCACGGCGGCCGGTGCCATCGTGATTCGCGGTGCGCGGAACCCACAGACGCTCGCCGGCCCCGATGCCTATCTCGCCGACCTCACCTCTCCCGGGTCCGCGGCAGCACTCCTTCTCGCGGCAGAGCAGGCATACCCCGAGCATCTCGACGGCGTCGTGATCGCAGCCGGAGCCGTGGCTTTCGGGCCGATCGGCGAACTGGCAGACGACACTCTCGATGAGCTCCTCGCGATCAACACCGCCGCTCCCATTCGCCTCATCCGCGGCGCAATCCCCCGGCTGGCGCAGTCAGCGGCAGCCGGCCGCAAACCGTTCATCGTCACGATCAGCGGCATCGTCGCCGAATCCCCCACGGCAGGAATGGCCGCGTACTCCGCGTCGAAGGCAGCGCTCGCGGCGTTCGTCCAGGCTGCATCGCGCGAGTTGCGGCGGTCGGGCATCCGGGTCATCGACGCCCGACCGGGGCACACGGAAACTGGCCTTGCCGCGCACCCGATCGCCGGTACCGCGCCAGCGTTCGCACCGGGCCTGGATGCTGACGCCGTCGCCGAGCGCATCATCACGGCGATCACAGAAGACGAGAAGGACTTGCCGAGCACCGCATTCTGAGGCGCTCGTCATCAGTACAGGTTCACGGCGCCAGTCACTCCGAGGGTCAGCGTGCGGCCGGGCCGATACTCGCGCGCCTCGGCGGTGGCGAGCGTCACGGCTATCGTCAGAGCATTCTTCGCGTCTGCGCCGCCGACGACTGCATAGCCAGCGTCAGTGCCAGGATTCTGAGATGCCGTTTCAGCATGTAGGCGCAGAACCAGCTCGACATGATCGCCCGCGTAGTGCGCCCCGACAATTGTGGCGTTCGGTGACGGTGTGTCGAAGTGCGCAGTCAACTGGCTCGGCCGAATGAGCGCGCGGGCCGCGCGACCCGTTCCGGACCGGTGATCGTGCCGCACCGGAATCTCGCCGAGCGCACACGATACGACCCCACTGCTTGCGCTTGAGTCTGAGCGTGAGCGTGCGCTTTCGAATACTGTGCAGGGCAACAGCACCGCCTCGCCGAGGAACATCGCCGTCTCCGCTGTCACCGGGCTGTCGAAGACGTCGACCGGGGCTCCGGCCTGCACGATCGTTCCGCCCGAGATGACAGCGATCTGCTGGCCGAACGACAAAGCCTCCTCCTGGTCGTGCGTCACGAGGATGGTCGTGACCGCGCTGGCCTCGAGAGCGGCGATGACGGCCTGCCGTGTCTGGGCCCGAAGCCCGGTGTCCAGGGCACTGAATGGCTCATCGAGCAGGATCACCGAGGGCGAAGGAGCAAGCGCCCTCGCCAGAGCAACCCTCTGTTGCTGGCCGCCAGAGATCTCATGCGGATACCTGCTGAGCAGCTCAACGTCGAGGGCGACGAGTTCTGCAACCTCGCGGATGCGATCACGGGCCTCGGCACTCCGAGATGCGCGGCCAGTGCGGGCAACGCGACCAGCGTGAGACAGCCCGAAACTGATGTTCTGCTCCACGGTGAGGTGCGGAAAAAGGGCGCCGTCCTGCGCCACATAACCCACACCCCGGCGATGCGCGGCAACGAAGGTGGATGACCGTGAAGCTGAAATCATAGGAGCACCAGCACCAGCACCAGCACCAGCACCAGCACCCACAGCCGCAGCCGCAGAGACAACGGTGTCACCGAGGGTGATCCGGCCAGCATCCACACGGTCGAAGCCCGCAATCAGGCGGAGGAGCGTGCTCTTGCCACTGCCCGAAGCGCCGACGATCGCCGTGCGTGAACCTGCGTCGACGGTGAGTGAAAGGTCGCGTAAGACGGAATTGCCGCCGAGTGTCTTGCAGACACCCGAGATGGTGAGTGAGGTCAACGGCGAGCACGCTTTCGGGATTGGGCGAACAGGATGGCGACGGCAGGAAGGGAGAGCGCGATCAACAGAACAGCGTAGGGGGCGGCGTCAGCGTACGCGACGGCCGACGTCGAAGACCAGAACTGCGTCGCCAGCGTGCGTGTTCCGTTCGGCGCCAACAGGAGCGTGGCCGTCAACTCATTGGCAGCCCCGAGCGCGACGAGGGCCGCCCCCGCACCGACCGACGGGGCGATGAGCGGCAAGGTCACGCGCAGGCGAGCCATCAACGGCGACGTGCCGAGTGACCGCGCGGCCTCCTCGAGGGCGACGGGCGCCTGCGCAATGCCCGCCCTCAGGCTGACCAGGGCGCGCGGCAAGAAGATGATGACGTAGGCGAGCATCACGGTGAACGGGGTCTGGTAGAGCGCGGGCACCAGCCTGATCGTCACGGTGACGAGCGCGAGGGCGATGATGATCGCCGGAAGGCTGCTCGCCACATATGTCGCGCCTTCGAGGAGTCGAGAACCCCGGCTCGGGTGCCGCACCGAGAGCCAGGCCACGGGCAACGCGAGCACAACCGTTGCGATCGCTCCGCCACCGGCGAGAACGGCCGTCTGGATGATCGCCCCCGGCAATTCGCGCTGACCCCACGCATCACCCACACTGAGCCACCTCGCAAGACTCGCCAAGGGCACCCCGAGCGCCAGGATCGCAATCGCCGCGAGCGCCGCGAGGGCTACCGGTGCCGATCTTCCGAGCTTCAGCAGCGGGGCAGGGTGCGCCGCGCCCGAACCCACGCGAGCGTAGCGGGCACGACCCCTGGTCGACGCTTCGACGACGAGCAGCACCAGGCAGATCACAGCGAGCACTCCCCCGAGCGCGCTGGCGGCGGGACCTGCAAACGTCGACTGGTACTGCACGACGATGGCCGTCGTGAAGGTGTCGAAGCGGATGAGCGCGAAGGCCCCGTACTCCGAGAGAAGGTGCAGGGCGACGATGAGGCCACCGCCCCAGATCGCCAGTCGTAACTGCGGCAGCACAACCCTCGTGAAGACCCGCCACGAGCCGAGGCCGAGAGAGCGTGCCGACTCCTCCAGTGCCGGGTCGAGCCCCCTGAGAGTGGCCGCCGCCGGGAGGTAGACGAGGGGGTAGTACGCCAGGGTGGCAATGAGCAACCCGCCACCGAGCCCGCCGATAGACGGTACCGCGCTCACCCAGCCGTAACTGCTCACAAAGGCGGGAATTGCCAGCGGCAGAGCCAGGAGCACCGCCCACACTCGCCTCCCGGGAAGCGTGGTTCGCTCGACCAGCCACGCGCCGCCCACACCGAGGGTGATGCAGAGCGGGACTCCGAGCAGAACCAGCAGCACGGAGTTGACGAGCAACTCGCCGACCTTGGGCCGGAAGACGAGCGGCGCCAGGGTGGGCCAGCCCACCTGGAAGACGATCGAGACCACATAGGCCACCGGCACCAGCATGACGGCGGCAATCACGCACACGAGCACCACGAGCAGTATCGGGGGTCGCTGGCCAGAGGGTCGGTGGCCAGAGGGTCGCTGGCCAGCGCTTCTACCCGATGGTGGATGATCGCCACGCTGCTTTTCGGGCAACCCTGGCCGATCGACGCTCGTTGTAGACAACGAAACCTCTCTTTAGGTGCCCATTCACTCTAGGCCTTCGCCGGTTGAGCCCCGCGAATGAATCCCGCTCGGTGATCCTGACTCGATGAGCCCGGCTTATGAGCCCGGCTGGATGAGCCCGGCTGGATGAGCTCAGCTAGATGAGCTCAGCTAGATGAGCCCGGCCTTGGTCATCAGGTCGGTCACGTCTGAACTGTTCAGTTTCGAAGGATCGATGGTTGGGGCATCCAGAGTCTCGAGCGCTGGCAGTGCGGGGTTCGGCGTCACGTCGCTACCCACCGGGTACTCGAAACTCGTGCCGCTCTGCAGGATGCCCTGGCCGGTCTTCCCGGTGATGAACTTCAGGAACGCCTGTGCTGCAGCCTGGTTCTTGCTCGATGCGAGCACCCCTCCGCCTGAAACGCTGACGAACGCCCCGGGGTCGGAGTTCTTGAAGTAGTACAGCTTCGTGTTACCGCTGTTCTCCTTGGTTCCGGCCTGGTCGATGAACCAGTAGTAGTGGTAGATCACTCCGAGCGGCACTTCACCGGCATTGACCGCCTTCATCACGGTGCTGTTGCCCTTGTACTCGCTGACGTTCTGCTTCATGGCCGTGAGCCACGCGAGTGTGGCGTCAGAGCCCTTCTCCGCCAGGAGTGCCGAGACGATCGCCTGGAAGTCGGCACCGCTCGGCGACGCGGCCCAGCGACCCTTCCACGACGGGTCGGCGAGGTCGAGCAGCGACTTCGGCAGCTCGGCCTCGGTGATGAGCGAGGGGTTGTAGACGACAACGGTGGATCGAGCCGCGATTCCCGTCCATTTGCCGGTCGACGGCTGGTAGGCCGTCGGCACCTGCGCCAGGGTGGCCGCGTCGACCGGAGCGAACAGCCCGGCGTTCTCGACAAGCGACATCGACGGCGAGTTCTCGGTCAGGAAGACGTCTGCCGGCGACGCAGACCCCTCAGCGACGATCTGGTTGCCGAGCTCGGAATCATTGCCATTCCGAAGCGTGATCGTGACGCCGGTCTCCTTGGTGAACTCGTCGGCCCACGCTTGGGTGAGCTCCTCGTGCTGCGCGTTGTACACCGTGAGGTTCGTACCAGAGAGATCACCCGCTGTACCGCTGGAACCGGCAGTGGAGCCAGTCGCGCCCGCGCACCCCGAAAGAACAATCGTCAGAGCCAGCCCCCCGGCTCCGAGGGCGAGTGCAGAAAAGGGCAGGCGTCTCATGGGGTCCTCTGGTTCGGGTGCTGCTGCGGGTATGAGGTAAGCCTAACCTAAGTCGCAATCCGAGCCAAAGCGCCCGGGATGATCGGGGCCGGGATCCCCAGACAATTCACACTCGGGATTCACACTCGGGATTCACACTAGAGTTGCGCGTGTGTTGCTCTGGTTCGAAAGACACCCCCGCGTCGCCGATGCGGCGATAGCCCTCGGCGCCCTCGTGATGCTCGGCGCAGCAGACCTGATTCGCGGCGGAGTCTCGGCGTTCCTGACAACCGTCATCTTCGCCCTGTCCGCGTTCTTTTGGCGACGGATGCCCGGGCTCGGCCTTGCGGTCGCCTGGATCGGCGCTCTCGTGCAGATCACCACCGTGGACGGCCTGCTGGCAGGCGACCTGCTCATCCTTGCCGCGGTGTTCGCGACCGGCCTGGCACAGAACCCGGGAGTTCGGTGGGCTGGGCTCGCCTCAAGCGTGCTCGGAGGGGCGATCGCCGGGGCACGGCTCGTGCTGTTCGCGCCGAGTGACCGCGCACCGATTCTCGAAGACCCGTTCTACCGGGGCGTCTACTTCGTTGTCGCCAGTGCGGTGATCGCGGCAGCGCTCGCGCTGTTCTGGGCCCTCGGAGTGCTGGTTCGAAACCGCCGCGCGCAGTCGCGCCAACGCTCTGATCGACAGCGGGAACGAATCCTGAGCGAGGCGCGCCTGGCCCAGGAGCGCGAACGCGCGCTCCTCAGCCGGGAGATGCATGACCTCATCGGACATGCCCTCGCTGTCGTCATCGCACAATCCGACGGCGCCCGGTACGCGAAAGTCGCTGATCCCGAAGCCGAGACCAAAGCCCTCGCGACCATCAATCGCGCCGCCCGATCCGCGCTCGAAGACGTACATGAACTCCTCACTGTGCTGCGGGAACCGGGTGATGCAACGCGCTCCGGCCCCAAGGCTGCCGATCTGGATGCGCTCGTCTCGACCGTGCAGCAGGCCGGTCTCGACATCGTCGTCAGCGAAACGGGAATTCGGGTGCCCCTCTCTGCAGCACACGAACTCGCCCTGTTCAGAGTGCTGCAGGAATCCCTGACAAATGCCCTCAAACACGGCGGCCGCGGCACCCATGTCGACGTCACACTCGACTGGCAGATCGACCGTGTACGCTTCGGTGTACTCACGACCGAGAATCCGCAGGCGGCCTCAGCAAGCATCGGCGGCGAGTCACATGGCGAGCCATACGGCGAGTCACGCGGCGAGTCACGCGGTGACTCACTGGTGGGTAACGTGGCTGGGCACAGGGCCGGCGACGGGGCGGGTTACCGGGCGGGCCAGGGATTGATCGGAATGACGGAACGCATGCGACTCCTCGACGGTTCGGTGATCGCCGTACCTCGCGACGACATCGCCGGGTTCCGGGTCGAAGCCGAACTGCCGTACAAGTCGAACGCGATTCCCGCGCCTGGGGCCGCCGGATGACCGACCGACCCATCCGTATCGGGCTCGTCGACGACCAGCCGCTGTTCCGTGCGGGCATCGCCATGGTGATCAACTCGCAATCCGACCTCACCGTCCTGTGGGAGGCCTCTGACGGATCAGAAGCCGTCACCCTCGTCGGGCGCGTGCCCGTCGACATCGTGCTCATGGATCTCGAGATGCCCCGAATGGGTGGAATCGAAGCCATTCACGAGGTGTTCCGCACCGCGCCCGATCCCCACCTCATCCCGCGCTTCATTGTGCTGACGACCTTCGATCTCGACGACAAGACCTTCGAGGCCATTGACGCCGGCGCGAGCGGATTCCTGCTGAAGTCCACCGAACCCGAGTTCCTTCTCGCCGCCATCCGCACAGTGCATTCCGGAAACGCCGTTCTCGCCCCCAGTGCAACGGCGAACCTGGTGAGAAGGTTTGCCGCGCCGCGCGAAGTGGACCGCGACGATGCACTCGCACTCCTCACTCCACGGGAGAAGGATCTCTTCGACCTCGTCGCCGCGGGGCTGAGCAATGCCGAGATTGCTGCGGCCCTGAATCTGAGTGAAGCCACCGTGAAGACCCATGTGAGTCGCATTCTGGGCAAGCTGGCCCTCCGCGACCGAGTTCAACTGGTCATCTTCGCGTACCACAACGGGCTTGTCTGAAGGGCTTGTCTGAAGGGCTTGTCTGGAGGGCGTGTCTGAGGCGGGCATGTCTGAGGGGGCGTGTCTGAGGGGCTTGCTTCGCAGGGCAAAGCGACGGTCTCGCCAGTCGCGCCAGTCGCGCCGGTCGCGCCAGAACATCGGGGCCCACTCATTGCCCAGAGCTGTCATCACAGCGATGTACAGACTTCTTCCTCACTTTGGCCGATTCGCCGACCAGACGCCGAGCCTTAGCGTGAGACCTACACCGCACGCCCCACTCTGAGGAGACACCCGCACATGAGCGAATCCCCCACCTCCAGACCCGACTCCAGACCCACCTCTGCGCCCACGCACGCCCCCACACCGGCAGGCGCAATCGCCGCACGTGCGCTCGGTGTCAGCAAGATCTATGGCACCGGCGAAAGCCAGACCCGCGCCCTCGACACCATCGACCTCGACATCGAGTCGGGCTCCCTCACTGCCATCATGGGTCCGAGCGGTTCGGGCAAGTCGACCCTCATGCATGTCTTCGCCGGGCTCGACTCCCCCACCCATGGCCGCATCAGCATCGGCGACGCCGACATCACCGACCTCGACGACAACGCGCTCACCCTGCTTCGACGACGCAGCCTCGGCTTCGTCTTCCAGGCCTTCAACCTCGTACCCACCCTTTCGGTCATGGGCAATGTGACCCTCCCCTTCGAACTCGACGGCCGTCGCCCGAGCGCACTCGAACTCGCCTGGGTGCGAGAGCTGCTCGCCCGGCTCGGCATCGGGATGCTCGAGAGCCGTCGCCCGCATGAACTCTCGGGCGGCCAGCAACAGCGCGTAGCGATCGCCCGCGCGTTGGCCATGCGCCCCCAGCTCATCTTCGCCGATGAGCCGACCGGGAACCTCGACTCGAAGTCGAGCCGCGAGGTACTCGGCCTGCTCAGGGATCTGACTCGGGAATACCAGCAGACCGTTGTACTCGTGACGCATGACCCCGTGGCAGCCTCGCACGCCGACCGCGTGATCTTCATCGCCGACGGGTCGATCGCCCACGATGTGCGCACCGTCGATCTCGGGCCTGAACCCGCGAAAGCACTCTCTGACGTCATCCTGAGCCTCGAGGTGAGCGCGTGATCGCCCTCGCCTTCCGTGAGCTCTGGCATGGCGGCAGGCAACACACCTCGAGCCTGCTCGTCGCCTTCATCACCTCGGTGTTCGCCACCATGATGATCGAGATGGATATTGTGCTCCGCGTGCAGTCGGTAGGCGGGCAGTTCATCAAACACGGCTACGTAGTGCTCCTGCTCGACGTTCTCGACGTACTCTTCTTCTTCGTCGCCGTCTTCGTCGCGTGCATCGTCACAGCGAACACCTTCGGCATCATCATGGCGGGCCGCGCCAAACACATCGCGCTCATGCGACTTCTGGGCGCGTCGGCCGGCACGTTGCGCGGTGCGATCGCAATCGAAGGTGCGGTCGTCGGCTTCGTCGGCGCTGCCGTCGGGCTGGTCGTCGGGCTGGTCGTCACCCAGATCAGCTACGGAGCACTCGTCACATCGGGCACCTTCGTCAACACGCCCATCAGCACGCTCTCACCCCTTCTCGTCGCTCCGGTGATCGTCGGAGTCGTGAGCACAACCGGAGCTGCGTGGTTCGGTTCGCGCAAGATTCTCGGCGTCTCCCCGATCGAGGCGACTGGCGCAACCCAGGAACCTCGAATCGTGGCCGTCTCAGAGATGCCCAAGCGACTCCGCACCCTCATCATCGCCAGCTTCTTCGGAGGAATCGCACTCCTTATCGCAGGTGTGGCCATCGGCCTGAAGACGCCCTTCGGCCTGCTGGTCGCCGCTCCCGGCGGTGCTCTCAGCTTCGTCGGTTTCGTGCTCGGTTCGACATTCTTCATTCCGGTGCTGCTGAAGGCGGCAGGCCGACTCACCGGATCCTCGACCCCGAGCGTACTCGCGAGTGCCAACGCTCAGAGGTACCCCGCGAGATCAGCGCGGTCGACCATCGGTCTCGTGATCGGCGTCACCCTCGTCACCATGTTCTCGGTTGCCGGACAGTCCTTCTTGACGCAGACCAGCGTCGTCGTCGCAGCGGCAGCGAGTGCCGACGCCGCAGATGCCGACGGGGATCGCGCCTTCCTGCAACTCACCATGGGCATCCTGACCGTTCTGATCGGCTTCTCGCTCGTGATCGCCGCGATCGGGCTTGTCAATTCACTGTCGCTCAGCGTCATCCAGCGCCGCCGCGAGATCGGGCTTCTGCGAGCGCTCGGTTTCACGAAGCAACAGGTTCGGATGATGATTCTCGCGGAGAGCATCCAACTGACCGTCGTCGGCGCAGCGACCGGCCTCGTGCTCGGCATCTTCTACGGCTGGGCCGGGGTGCTCGCCGCAATCGCGAGCAACCACCACATCGGCGGGTTCTTCTGGCCGACAATTCCCGGCTGGATCATCATCAGCATCGTGGCCGGGGCAATCGTCCTAGCAATCGTGTCGTCTGCTGTTCCGGCGCGCTCAGCAGTGCGGGTCTCACCCGTGCGGGCCCTCGCGATCGAATGAGACGGGTCGCCCGGGGTTAGAGTCAGAAGTCAGGCCCAGAGTGAGAAGTCAGGCCTAGAGTCAGAAGTCAGGCCTAGAGTCAGAAGACATGGACTGGATCGCAGGGCTGCTGCCCACCATCGTCGCCGTGGCCGCTCTGGCCGCGGTCGCAGTCGCCGGGCTGCTCTTCGCACGCGTTCCGCGAGCGAGTGCGCCGGTCCAGGCGATCCTGCGTGGAGCCCTGCAACTCGCCGCGCTGAGTCTCGTGCTCAGCGGCATCATCAGCAATCCCGTCTGGGTCGCGCTCGGGCTCGTGATCATGTTCGTCGCTGCCGTGTGGACCGCCTCGCGCCGCATAAAGGCAAACAGCATCACCACGAAGAGCACTCACACGAACAGCACTCACACGACCGTGCGTCAGGTCGCATCGATCGCGATCGCCATGCTCACCGGCAACGTCGTGGTGCTGGTCATCGTCTTCGCTACAGGTGCCATCGAATTCTCACCGCGGTACGCCCTGGCGATCGGCGGGATCGTCATCGGCAACACCATGAGCATCGCCACACTCACCGGCCGAGGCTTCCACGCTTCGGTGCACGATCATTGGGATGAGGTCGAAGGCTGGCTCGCCCTCGGTGCCCGGCCCATCGAGTCGACCCGCCAACTGGCCCGAACAGCGATCTACTCAGCTCTCGTTCCCTCAATCGACCAGACGAAGACGACGGGGATCGTCGTTCTTCCCGGCGCGTTCGTCGGAGCGATCTTCGGCGGCGCATCACCGCTTGAGGCAGGTCGCTTTCAGATCGTTGTGTTGGCCGGCATTCTCGCCGCGGGAACACTCACCTCCGTGCTGTTACTCCGGCTGATCGGTGCTGTGACACTGAAACCTGAAGCTGAGACGTTCGGTCGCCGCGAACGCACCAGTTGACTCCAGGCCCGGTGCTCAACCGGCCAGTACACAACCGGCCCGATACCCAACTGGCCCCGACACTACCGGCCCGGTACCCAACTGGCCCCGACACGAGCCCCGACCAGACGGGCTCTCCCGGACAGTGGCGGTCGATCCGGCAATGCCAGTGGCGGTCGATCCGGCAATGCGATTGGTGTCGAACAGCGGCGTTACCCCTGTTGGCAATACCATTCACCTGACGCATCTTCCGTGCGTCACATGATGAGGGAGCACTACTGCCATGAATTTCTGGGATGTCGTCGGAGTTTTCTTCTGGAGCTTTGTATTCATTTCCTACCTGATGATCCTGTTCTCCATCATTGGCGATCTGTTTCGTAACCACAAAACGCCCGGCATCGTGAAGGCGATCTGGTTCATCTTCCTCATCTTTGTTCCCTTCCTCACGGCATTCGTCTACCTGATAGCGAATGGACGCGGCATGAGCGAACGCCAACTCGCCGCCCAGCAGAGCGCGAAGAAGCAGGCCGACGACTACATCCGCCAGGCTGCCGGCTCATCGCCGACCGACGAGGTCGCGAAGGCGAAGACATTGCTCGACTCAGGTGCAATCACCCAGGCCGAATTCGACAAGGTCAAAGCCGGCGCACTCTCCCGGACTGCTGCTTAAGCACACAGCAATACGGGCACACAGCAATACAGCATCTGTCACGTCAGCAGAGTCACAGCGTTCGCCAGAGCGACGCTGTGACTCTGCTGTTTAACGGAGGGAATCGTGGAAGGCCACGAATCCGCCAACGATATACTCGGAAGGCGTATTCACGCTGAATTGAAGCTATCACTTTCGCTCAACGACATATATCGTTGAGTATCGTTCGCGCTACGCGTACGAGTATCGGTACTGTGGCTAAGGAGCTCATCATGGGTAAGACGTTCCCCTCAAACATGTTCGGCGAAGGCGCGTTCGGCGACGGTAAGTTCGGCGCCGGTGCATTCGGCGCAAGTACATTCGGTGACGGCAAGTTCGGCGAAGGCGTGTGGCAGGCGATGGAGCAACTTCGGTCGACGTTCGACAAGCGCGTGGGAACGCGCGTCGGCCGGGGCGACGTGCGCGAGGCAGTGCTCACGCTGCTTGCTGAGCAGCCGATGCACGGTTACCAGATCATCCACGAGATCGAGGAACGAAGCGGCGGCAGCTGGAAGCCCAGCGCCGGCTCTGTCTATCCGACCTTGCAGCTGCTCGCCGACGAGGGACTCATCGAAGCGTCTGAGTCGAACGGGCGCAAGACCTACACCCTGACTGATGCCGGTCGCGAAAGCGTAGCAAGCGCCGAATCGTCGACGCCGTTCGACACCACCGGTTCGACGGGTTCGACCGGGTCAGGCAGCTCGAGCGAAAGCAAGAGATTCGCCGCTCTTCCAAAGGCTGGCGTCGAACTCGCCCAGGCGGCCGCGCAGGTGGGTCGCACAGGCTCCCCAGAGCAGGTCAAGCAGGCCGTGACCGTGCTCGAAGAGGCACGTCGCAGGCTCTACTCGATTCTTGCCCAGGATTGACGGGGGTGCCGCCTGATCGTCAGGGCATGACTCGCATCACCTCCGGCACTACACCCGGCTCTGCATCGGGCTTCACGCCCGGCTCCACATCGGGTTCCAGACCCGGCGTTACTGTGCTGACCACCAGCCAGACGCGGGAATCGAAAGCCCGCTATCGCCGCATTCTGCGATTCGCCGGCTGGAACCTCGCTGTCACCTGGTGGTACGAACTCTTCCTTCCCCGCATCGGGCTCACCTGGATCGCCGAGCGCACGCGGTCGAAACGCATGCGCCGTTTCGCGCAACGGTTCCACGTGCTCGCGGTCGACCTCGGTGGGTTGATGATCAAGGTCGGCCAGTTCATGTCGTCCCGGCTCGACGTGCTGCCTCCGGAGATCACGAAAGAACTCGAAGGCCTGCAAGACGAAGTGCCTCCTGTTCCGTTCGCGGCGATCCGGGCGCTCGCTGAGGCGGAGCTTGGCGTGTCGCTGGCTCGTGCCTTCGCAATGGTCGACGAGACCCCCGTCGCCGCAGCATCGCTCGGACAGGCTCACCGGGCGATGCTCGGCCCACTCGACGCCGCCGACACCGGACTCCACGGCGTCGTACTGAAGGTGCAGCGCCCCGGAATCGACACCATCATCGAAGTCGACCTGGCGGCACTGCGCAGAGTCGGCGGGTGGCTCAGTCACGTGCGGCTCATTTCTGACCGGGTCGACATGCCAGCCCTCGTCGAGGAGTTCGCGCAGACCAGCCTCGAGGAGATCGACTACCTGCACGAGGCAACGAGTTCCGAGCGCTTCGCTGCGGACTTCGAAGGCGACGACCGGGTGAGCGTTCCCGCCGTCGTCTGGGAGCGCACCACACGGCGCGTTCTCACGCTGGAAGACGTCACTGCGATCAAGATCACCGACACCGAAGCCCTCATCGCGGCGGGAATCGACCCAGCCGAAGTGGCTCCGGTTTTCGCCGCGGTCATGTTCGACCAACTCTTCACGAACGGGTTCTTCCACGCAGACCCGCACCCCGGCAATATCTTCGTCACGCCGGTGGGCACGACGATGATTACACCGACTGATAAGACCACTGATGCGACCAGTGATGCCTCCACTGGCACCTCCACGGGTACTTCAGCAGATGCGCCAGCGGATGCGCCAGCAGGTGCCCCCGCGGATGCCTCCGCAGCCAGCAGCCGCCCCTGGAAGCTGACCTTCATCGACTTCGGCATGATGGGCGAGGTTCCGAGCAACACGCGTAGCGGTCTGCGAAAGATGCTGATTGCAGCGGCATCCCGCGATGGCAAGGGGCTGGTCGATGCCGTGCGCGACGTCGGCGTGCTGCTCCCCTCCGCCGACACCACCGAGCTCGAGAAGGCGATGACCCAACTCTTCGCCCGCTTCGGCGGCATGGGATTCGCCGAACTGCGCGAGGTGGATCCGCGGGAGTTCCGCGCCTTCGCCGAACAGTTCAGCGACGTCGTTCGCACCCTGCCAGTTCAGCTCCCGGAGAACTTCCTGCTGATCATCCGGGCCATGTCACTGGTCTCCGGCGTCTGCAGCGCACTCAACCCCGCATTCAACCTCTGGGACTCCGTCGAGCCCTACGCCGCAAAGCTTCTGCGTGATGAGGGCGGAAACGTAGTCAAGGACTTCGCGAAACAGGCCCTCGAGACCGCCGGAATCGCTGTGCGACTGCCGAAGCGGCTCGACTCACTCATCACCCGTTTCGAAGACGGCACCGTGGCTGTGTCGAGCCCGGCTCTCGAGAAGCGCGTTGCCCGACTGGAACGCACGGCCCGCAGGCTGGTGTCTGCTCTGTTGTTCGGTGCGCTCGTGATCGCCGGGGCCGTGCTCCACGCCAGTGACGCGGTATTCGGCACCATACTCTTGGTCGGGTCGATCATCCCGCTGCTGCATGCCCTGCTCGCGGGTCGACGCGACCGCTAAGGCCGTCACCTGAGTCATCACTCATGATGTGGAGCAGTCACGAGGTTGCGAAAGCAGAGCTGCCGAGCCAGAGTTGGGGAGACACGGCTGTAGAGACACCGCTGTAAAGACAACTCTGTAAAGACACCGCTGTAAAGACAACGCTGTAGATCCACGGCTGTAAAGACACCGATGTCGAGAGGGCTCTGTAGAAACACGGTCATAGAGCCGCTGCTGTAGATGAGCGGTTGAAGAGGCAGGATTTAGACATAGGACGGGGCGACAATGACAGAAGAAGCGTCAGCAGCAATAAAGGGGCCGGCCAGCTACTTCCCATCGATCGAGAAGAAGTACGGGCACCCGATGCAGTACTGGTTCGACCTCGTCGACCACGCTCCTGTCTCCAAGCACATGGAGATCGTCGCGTGGCTCAAGACCGAGCATGGCATGGGGCACGGCCACGCCAATGCTGTCGTCGGCTACGTCAGGGCGTTGCCGGGGAGTGAACCTCATACCGAATGACCCTGGAGGTGATTGCTCCGGCGGCGAATGATTTTGACGATTACTGATCTTGGTGATCCTTGTGATCCTTGTGATCTTTGTGATCTTTGTGATCTTTGTGATCGAGAATCCACTTGATTTCTCACCCACGCGCCGGACTACCATTCAGTGAAATGCTGTCAAACCGCGTCCTCTGAGTGCGTCCACCAGGATCGAGAGGACTTCCAGCGAAGGAGTGCTCATGGCCGGCCGATTCGTGTACTGGATGAATGTCTCGCTCGATCTCTTCATCGACAGCAAGCCGGGCGAACACAACGACCTCGAAGGCCCCGGCTGGGTTCGCCTCAGTGAGCAACTGCACCTCGAGTTCAACGCTCGTGCCCGCCGTCTTTCGATGATGGTGGAAGGCCGGATCGTCTACGAGATGATGGATCCGTTCTGGCCCGACGCGCGCACGGATGAATCGCTTCCTGCCTACGCCCGTGAATTCGGCGAAATCTGGACGGATATGCCCAAAGTGCTCGTCTCGCGCACCCGTACGACTGCTGGGCACAACACCCGCATCATCGGCGGGGTTGGCAGCGGGGTTGGCAGCGGCGTTGGTGACGGCAGCGGCGCTGGTGGCGACGGCTTGAGCGGCGGCGGCTTCAGTGGAGACGGCGCCGACAACGCGATCGCACAGCTTGCCGAGCTGCGTCAGCGGACCGAGGGAGACATCGGCATCGGTGGAGCCACACTGGCCACACAACTACTTCGGGCCAACCTTCTCGATGAGCTGCTGCTTTTCACACACCCCGTTGTACTGGGAGCCGGCAGGCCGCTCTTCGACACGTTGGACCAGCCTCTCGCCAAACCCCTCCAGCTCGACCTCCTCGAACAGGGCAATTTCGACCGCGGCGTGACGATGCATCGGTACGCCATTAGCTGAGAGTGACGCCCGAGGTGCGTTCCCGCTCACCAGTGAATCCGAATACCCGGTCTGACTGGGCCTGCAACCTAGGGTCAGGCAGGATGTACGGGCATGGCCGCTACTCTGCCCGGTCATCGAAAGTCTGGGCCAGTCTGGTTCGGGACTTCGTCACGGGCATCCAACGACGATGCTTTCGGTCGATCCAGGGTGGTGCCTTGATCTGTGGCACCCCCGCGTGCATTCGGATCTCCCACCCCGAGTGATCAATGGTTCGGTGATGGAACCAACACACCAGCACGCCGTTGTCGGTGTGTGTCGACCCACCCTCGGCAAATTCGTCGACATGGTGGATCTCGCACCACGACGCGGGGACCCGGCAACCAGGAATCACGCAGCCACCGTCACGCAGGGTTATCGCTCGCCGTTGCCGACCGTCAAAAC
Source organism: Subtercola sp. PAMC28395 (assembly GCF_018889995.1). Classification (NCBI taxonomy): domain Bacteria; kingdom Bacillati; phylum Actinomycetota; class Actinomycetes; order Micrococcales; family Microbacteriaceae; genus Subtercola; species Subtercola sp. PAMC28395. Next base: position 3,074,223 of record NZ_CP076547.1, read on the forward strand.
ACCGTTGCTCTGCACCGAGGCTAACGATGCGCCCATCGTCTGCCAACACGACACGCTGCACCCCGCCGGCACATACCAGCTGACGAGCAGTACGGCCCGAAAGTGGAGCGTCGCTGCCATCGACCCAGCCCACTCCGGCACCGGCCATGAGGTCAGACTCGCGAACACTGACCACGACGGTCGCCGGCGCCCCTCCGATCGACGGGGTGTCTGCCGAGCGGCTCGCGCTGTCGAGGATCGACAGGAACACATCGTGTTGTATCTGCACCCGCGACCTATCATCGGCCAGAGCACTGAATTCTGCTTCCGCGGTATCGGAATCCGCTTCGCCGGCAGCATCAGCACAAGACTTAGCGGGATCGGCAACTGCGGTACCTGCAAATGCGGTATCGGCACCTGCGGTGCTGGCTGGTGCAGTCTCGGCAGGTGCGGAATCGCACAGAACGGCCTCGGCCGGGAATGAAACAGCACTCGTCACAGGCGAGAGGTAGGCGTCGAATAGGCGCTGCAACCGGGCAGCGGCCTCGGGCAGCAATACTCCGGAGAGCGGCACACCAGCAGAAGTCGCTCGACCGAGTTTGAGCGACCGATGGCACATGGCCCGCTCTTCGTCGGGTTCGACACCGTCAGGATCGATGACCAGGCGCCACACCGCGGCCTGCAGCCGGAGGTCATCGGCTGTCGCGGGTACAGGGCACTCCACGCTCGACCCGAGCGCTGCTGCCACCAACTCAACCTCGGCAGCATCGACGGCAACCTGATCAGCTCGCAATGAAGGAACCGAGAGCCCACCCACTATTGCGCTGGCCGCATCGACGCAGACGTCGGCATTCTCCAGCGCCGAACTGAGCATCGAGAACCGAGCAGGAAGCGTCTGACCGGTCATCGAGACCGCCGGCCTCACGGCCTCGCCCACTCGGAGAAGTCTGGCCGCTGTGGCGGAGGAGACGCGGGTGATGCGCTGCAGCAGCTCGGCGGCGTTTCTGCACCCCTTGCATGCACTGAGGCGTTCGCCACCCAGCTGCGGACGTGACCGTTCGCCGATCTCACCAGCAAGGGCGATTTCGATGGAGCCGCACGCTCGCCCAACCTCGGCCACGGACGCGGTCAAACTCAGCAGTTCGTCGTCGGCCAACAATCGTGCATCAGACGACCCGGCGCTGAGCCTCTCGCGACACCGTCTCAGCAGCACGCCGGCGGCATTGAGATCAGCAGTCAGCTGCTCGTCTTGCCTGTCTGCGTGGGGTCGGTTCATGAATCCATTTTCGCACATATGTTCGAGTAAATCTCACTAAAACGACGGTTTTCTGAATCTGTGGAGAACTTCTCTCGCCCCTTCCCGGTGTGCGAGTGGCAAGAATGTGCCAGTGCCATGAGTGCACGGGTGGCATGATCGTGCAATGAGCGATGTCGAAGTCAAGCGCCTGGTTGCCGGCGACGAGGCGCTTGCCGCCTCCTCGTTCACGATGATGGCCGCCGTCTTCGAAGAACCCAGCGTCCCACTCGACGATTCGTACATCAAGAACCTTCTCCGGAGTGATTCCTTCTGGGCAATCGCTGCGTTCCGTGGGCCCGAGGTAGTCGGCGGGCTCACCGCACACACCCTTCCGCTGACGCGAACCGCTCAGTCCGAGGTCTTCGTCTACGATCTGGCGGTTCACCACGACCACCGGCGACAGGGCATCGCAGCGCGTTTGCTTCACGAATTGCGCGCTGCCGCGGCGCGAGAGGGCATTCTCGACATCTTTGTCGCGGCCGACAACGACGACGCAAGCGCCCTCGACTTCTACCGGGCACAGGGGGCGACAGGTACGCCGGTGACCTTCTTCAGCTTTACCGAGGCGCGAGCATCCTGAGCCGGTTGCAGAAGCACCGCGAAGACTCGGAGGAATGGCACGACAACAACCGCCACAGCCCCACCGCCACAGCCCCACCCAAACCACAGCCGAGACCACAGCCACAGCCAGCCACAGCCACCATTCGGACTACACCGCTAGCGTCGCAGTATGAAGCGCAGCCGAATCGTCCCCGAGGAACCGAAGCCCGGCCAGGAGTCCGTGTGGGACTACCCGCGGCCTCCCCGCATCGAACCCTCCACCGAGCGAATCGTCATCGTCTTCGGCGGTGAGACCATCGTCGACACAACTGATTCGGTTCGTGTGCTCGAGACCAGCCATCCGCCGGTCTACTACCTGCCCAGAGCTGCGTTTCGCTCGGGTTCGCTGTCGGATGCCCGTGGCCAGTCGTTCTGCGAGTTCAAGGGTCTCGCGGGGTACCTGTCGGTGCACGGCGGTTCGCAGACTGCCCCGAGTGCGGCCTGGTACTACGCCGACCCGTCGCCCGGGTACGAATTGCTTGCCGGCAGAGTCGCTGTCTATCCATCGGCCATGCAGCAGTGCACTGTGGGCGGGGAGGTCGTGACGAGCCAGGAGGGAGACTTCTACGGTGGCTGGATCACCTCCCGGGTCGTCGGCCCGTTCAAGGGGGCGCCGGGCACCCTCGGCTGGTGAATCCGGCGACGCGAACAATTAATCGGGTCGTCGATTGGGAGCCAAGCATCAGTTTCACTCACAGGCGATAGGCCTTGTACTCGATCGGTGAGCCAACGGAGAGCGGGCCACCCTCCTTTGTTACGTGAGTTGGATGAACGAAACCGCCCAAGCGGCGACCTGCTCGATTGTGCCGTGCCCGTCTCAATCCAGGCGAACGAGTAGCTTCCTGCGTGGGTTCGACGACGGGCCGAGTTCATGTGGCCGCAAAATACGATTCCTGACGAAAGAAAAAGGCGCCACTCCCCCGTGGATCAGGGATAGTAGGCCTTCGAGCGCAGTACCCCCAGAGGGACTCGAACCCTCACTGTGTCGATTTTAAGTCGACTGCCTCTGCCGATTGGGCTATGGGGGCAACCTGTGAAGGCTACTCTTTCGAGACGGCTCCACCAACGGCGACAGGCGCACCCGCGGTCACAGGATGCCCGGCAGGAGCCGCGGCGACTGCAGGCCGGGGGCGTGAGGCGAACTCTTCGAACGCTGCTCGAGGGTGAACGCGGGCTTCGAACGAAACGATGTCACGGCCGAGGAAGAAGTTGTTCACCCATCCTCCGACGACGCGGAGCTTGCGCTCCCAGCTGGGCATAGCCAGTCCGTGGTAACCGCGGTGCATGAACCAGGCGGGGAGGCCCGTGATGCCGATCTTGCCGGACTGGAAGGCACCAACGCCGATGCCGAGGCTTGCGACAGCTCCGGCGTTCTTGTGGAAGTAGTCCTTCACGTCTTCGCCCCGCAGCTCGGCGACGAGGTTCTTCGCGAGCTGCTTGCCCTGGCGAACGGCGTGCTGGGCGTTGGGCACACAGAAGCCACCGACTCCGCCGCCCGAGAGGTCGGGCACGGCCGAGACATCGCCGGCACCCCAGGCGTCTGCGACAACACCGTCGTCGTTGATGACGCGGAGGTCGGGCTGCAGGCGCAGGCGACCACGTTCTTCGATGGGGAGGTCGGTGTTCTTGAGCATGGGGCTGGCCATGACACCAGCGGTCCAGACGATGAGGTCGGATTCGAAGCTGTCGCCCGTCGAGAGTTCGATGACTCCGCCTACGGCGGACTTGAGCTGCGTCTCGAGGTGGATCTCGGCGCCGCGCTCAGCCAGGTTCTGGATGACCCAGCCCGCGGTCTTCAACGAAACCTCGGGCATGATGCGGCCCATCGCCTCGATCAGGTGGAAGTGAGTGTCTTCAAACGCGAGCTCGGGGTACTTGTCAAGCAGCGCGCTGGCGAACGAACGCATCTCTGCGAAGACCTCGATACCGGCGAACCCGCCGCCCACGACGACAAACGTCAGAAGGCGGTCGCGCTCTGGGCCCTCTGGCAGCTGCGAGGCCTTGTCGAAGTTGGTGAGGATGCGGTCACGAATTGCCGTGGCCTCTTCGATGGTCTTGAGGCCGATCGCCTCGTCGGCAACACCCGGGATCGGGAAGGTACGCGAAACGGAGCCAGCGGTGACGACGATCGTGTCGTACTCGAGCTCGTACGGCTCGCCGATGTTCGGAACGATGGTGACGACCTTGTCGGCGTGGGTGATCTTCTCGACCTTGCCCGCGATGATCGTGGTCTTCTTCAGATGGCGGCGCAATGAGACCACGGCGTGACGGGGCTCGATCGAGCCAGCCACGACCTCGGGGAGGAAGGGCTGGTACGTCATGTAGGGAAGCGGGTCGACGATGGTGACCTCGGCCTCCCCGGATCGCAGGGCTTTCTCGAGCTTCCAGGCGGTATAGAAACCGGCGTAGCCGCCGCCGACGATCAGGATTTTGGGCACAGTAAAGGATCTCCTCAGTGAAGGTACAGCCATTAGGCTACTACCTCCGCGGCACGCACCCAGACGGTTGGGCCCAGGCACAGCCACGGAGCTGTTCAATGGCCCGCACTGGCCTCAGCTATACAGAATAGTCGATGCACTCGCAAATGAGGGGCGACCAGTCGCCTCTGGCCAGTGCCAGGTCGCCGATCGGGTTCACTCCGGGGCCAGCAGCGAGGGCGTGAGCGGCAAGGGCGTGCAGGCATTTGACGCGTACCGGCATGCCCCCGGCGGAGATCCCAGCGATCTCGTCGACCACCGCGATGGTCTCGCGATCGGCGATGTACTGCGCATGTGCGGCCTGGTATTGCTCGCGAATCGCGTCGTCGGTCGCAAGGAGATCCTGCAGCACGGGCATCACCTGGGTTGCCTCGAGGTCGGACATCGCGGCTGTCGCTGCGGGGTGGCTCAGGTAGTACAGCGTCGGGAACGGCGTATTGTCATCGAGCCGTGGTGCGGTCGCGACGACGGTCGGAGCACCACACACACACCGCGCGGCGATTCCGAGCACATTGCGCGCCGGGCGCCCGAGCTGGGCCGAGACCGTGGCGATGTCAGCAGTGCTGGCCGGGTCGAATGGGGGTGTTGTCATTGGGAATTCCCGGTCGTTGTCTGAGTGCCTGTACTGGTCTGAGTGCCTGTACTGGTCTGCGCGCCTGGCTGAGTACCGAGTTGCGTACCGAGCTGGTCGGGAGTCTGGTTACTGAGCCCGGCGGTCATTCCTGACGCGAACAGCGTGGCCAGCCAGTTGGTGTCGGTCGACTGGATGCTCGTACTCACGGGTGCCGCGGCCGCTCCGCCCGACGTGGTCGTGTCGTTCAGGATGAGAAAGCTCGTCTCGCCGGGCATGACGAAATACAGGCGGTCGCGGGCCAGAGCGCGAACGTAGGCCGGGTCACTCCACCGGGCAACATCGGCATTCAACTCGGTGTTCTTCGCCTGCGCCTGCTGGACCTGGCTCTGAAGGTCGGCGATCTGCTGCCGCTGCTCGAAGAAGGCACGCGCTCCAGGAGCTACGACAACGACGAACAAGACCAGCACGATGAGCATGAGCACGGTGAAACCGGAGAACCGGATGCTGCGCAACCAGTTCGTCGACCCGGCCAGACCGGCAACTCCGAGAGATGCTCCGGAGGAATTCGTGCTGGAGCCGCTCGCCGCACCAGTGACGCCGACCGACTTTCGCGGCTTGCCATCAGCGGGCGAGGCGGACCGTGCTCCGAGAATGGGGGGCCGCATGTTCTTCCTCGCTTTCGCTGGTTGAGTAACGGGCTTCGCCGCTACTCAACCAGCGATATCAACCACCGATTTCAGCTACAGGTTTCAGCCCTTGAAGCGAGGGAATGCCGAGCGCCCTGCGTACACAGCACCCTCAGCAAGCTCTTCTTCGATCCTCAACAGTTGATTGTACTTAGCGACCCGCTCGCTTCTGGCAGGCGCACCGGTCTTGATCTGACCCGAGTTCGTGGCGACCGCGAGGTCGGCGATCGTGGTGTCTTCGGTCTCGCCGGAGCGGTGAGACATCATCGTGGTGTAGCCCGATCGCTGCGCGAGAGAAACGGCGTCGAGGGTCTCGGTGAGCGTGCCGATCTGGTTGACCTTGACGAGCATCGAGTTGCCGGCGCCGAGCGAGATGCCCTTGGCCAGGCGAACCGGGTTCGTGACGAACAGGTCGTCACCGACGATCTGGACCTTGCCGCCGATGGAGGCGGTGAGGTGCTGGTAGCCCTCCCAGTCGTCCTCCTCGAGCGGGTCTTCGATCGAGACGAGCGGGTAGTTGGCCAGCAGCCCTTCGAAGTAGGCGCTCAGTTCGATGGCGCTGGTGGCCTTGCCCTCGAACTGGTAGGCACCATCGCGGTAGAACTCGCTCGCCGCGACATCCATCGCCAGAGCGATGTCTTTGCCGGGGGTGAAGCCCGCCTTGGTGATCGCTTCGAGAATGAGGTCGAGCGCTGCAGCGTTGCTGGAGAGGTTCGGCGCGAAGCCGCCCTCGTCGCCGAGGCCGGTCGACAGGCCCTTGGCGCTCATGAGCGACTTGAGGGCGTGGTAGGTCTCGACTCCCCAGCGCAGGGATTCGGCGAACGTCTCTGCGCCGATGGGAGCGATCATGAACTCCTGGATGTCGACGTTCGAGTCGGCGTGTGAGCCACCGTTGATGATGTTCATCATCGGAACGGGAAGCACGTGCGCGTTCGGGCCGCCGACGTAACGGAACAGCGGCAGGTCAGCGGAGTCTGCAGCAGCGCGTGCAACAGCGAGCGAGACACCCAGGATGGCGTTCGCGCCCAGGCGGCTCTTGTTCTCGGTGCCGTCGAGGGCGATCATTGCGCCGTCGACGAGGCGCTGGTCGCTTGCTTCGAAGCCCTCGAGGGCCGGGCCGAGCTCGTCGATGACAGCGTCGACGGCCTTCAGTACGCCCTTGCCGAGGTAGCGGCTCTTGTCGCCGTCGCGCAGCTCGTAGGCCTCAAAGGCTCCGGTGGACGCACCGGACGGAACGGCAGCGCGGGAAACCACGCCGTCGTCGAGCAGAACCTCGACCTCGATGGTCGGGTTGCCGCGCGAGTCAAGAATCTCGCGAGCGCCTACGGCTTCGATCAATGCCACTGGATTGTCTCCTTGGGTTTGTAGATGACGAACGGGTTTATACAGGACGAACGGGTTTGCAGAGGAACGGACGACTTCACACTGATGGTCGGCTTCACGACGACCGACACGCGCACGGTCATCCGCCGCCCAGTCTAACGAACCCCTGCAAACACCCGGGGTCGAAACCCGCAGACCGTGTGCGCAGTCAACATCAGGAGATCGAAGGGGAGGAGAGTCGACCTTCTCAGGCTGCGAGTTCCTGAACCCCGATGCGATCGCCGATGAGGTCGGTGGCCTCTGCGAGGACGCCGAGTTCGCGGGTGGTGAGATCGGCGAAGAGCGGTTCGAGGGCGGCTCCGAGGCGGTACCGCCAGTCGTTGAGTGCGTTCTGGCCCTTGGGTGCGATTGCGATCTGCCATGCCCGTGCGTCAGAGCTGTCGGCGATTCGCTTGATCCACTCGACCTCGTTGAGGTTTGCGACGATCCTGGTCATCGTGGGCTGGCTCACGCGGCTGGCCAGAGCCAGTTCGCCGATGCGCATCGGGCCGGCCGAGGTGAGAACGCTGAGCGTTCGCCACGCTGCGGGTGAGGTAGATTCTCCTGTGGCCTGTGCTGCAAGACGGGTGAGACGGTGGGTGACCGTGACGAGGTCACCGAGAAGTGTGCTGAGTTCGTGTGTGTCGAGATCGTATTGGTTGTTCACTTAAGTAATTGTATAGCCGAACTAAGTAACACCGCCATTCGAGGCTATTTTGGGCGAAGCCTCGTCAGATCGCCTTCACGTCGAGGTCATCGACCGAATGCGTCTCAGCCCCGACGAACGCGAACGAGGTGTACCCGCCCGTGGCCGCACGGTCGAGCTGCGCCTTCGTGTTCTTGGTGCGACGCTCGAGCCTGACCCGGGTGCCCGCCGCGACGAGCTGGGTCTTGAGACCCACGAGCTGGGCAGCCGACGCTTCGGAGTCGTGGAGGAGCAGCAGGGCATCCGTCACCCCTGCATCGTCAGCCTGCAGCAGGTCGACGATGCGCTCGAAGCCGATCGAGAAGCCGCACGCAGCGACGTCGGTGCCGAGAAAGCGGCCGATCATGCCGTCGTAGCGCCCCCCGCCGCCGAGCGAGAACGCGAAGTCGGGGTGCGCGATTTCGAAGATCGTGCCGGTGTAGTAGCCCATGCCCCGAACCAGGAACGGGTCGAACTGCAGTTTCGACGGGTCGACTGAGTCGGCGAGGCTCGCGAGTTCAGCAATGAGGGCCTCGTCGACGCCTGGGGGCAGCGCCTTCGTGATGGCCCGCACGCCGAACGGATTGAACTCGCGCGTCTGGATGCGGTGGAAGAAGGCGTCGAGCGCATCGACCGCCGCGGGGGTCGCAGCGCGCTCGCGCAGTTCGGCGACCACGCCGTCTTGCCCGATCTTGTCGAGCTTATCGACGGTGATCAAGACCTGTGGATGCTCGGCAGCTGCGAACCCGAACACCTCGAGCATCGCGGTGAGCAGCCGACGGTCGTTGATGCGGATGGTGCAGTTCTCGAGCCCGAGTGCGTCGAGCGTGGCGAGCGTAGCCGTGATGATCTCGGATTCGGCCAGCAGGGTCGGCTCGCCGATGATGTCGATGTCGCACTGCACGAACTGGCGGTACCGGCCCTTCTGCGGGCGTTCGGCACGCCAGACGGGAGCGATCTGAATGGCACGGAACACGGCGGGGAGCTCGGCGCGGTGGCTCGCGTAGAACCTGGCGAGTGGCACGGTGAGGTCGAAGCGCAGGCCCAGGTCGGCGAGCTGCTGGGCGTCGTCGGCTGCTGCGGCCGCTTCGATGGCGGCCGTGGGAATGGCCCGCTTGAGCACGCTGAAGCTGAGTTTCTCGTTGTCACCGCCGAGGCCGGAGTGCAGGCGCTCGATGTCCTCCATCACCGGGGTCTCGATCTCGTCGAAACCGTGGGTGGTGTACGAGCGGCGGATGATGCCGAGCGCGCGCTCCCTGGCCGCCTTCTCGGCGGGCAGAAAGTCGCGCATGCCGCGGGGCGGGGTGATTGCGTGGGCCATGTGCTCAATTCTGCCAGCCCGCGCGTGCGGTACCCGCCGTGCTCGCCTCAGGCGCCGCGCCCGGGAGTCTGACGCGCCCACCACGACCACCCGCCGTGTGCCCCCCACGTGCGCCGGCTCACGCACAAACGGACGAACCTCAGCTAGACCGACGCGAATAGCGGCTCGGTCGAGCTGAGGTTCGTCGGATTGTTGAGCCACCTCGACAGCTGGACGAGACTTGGCAGCTGGACGAGGCTCGGCGGGCGGCAGTTTCCTTCGGGAGCGGCGGACTTCGGGAGCGGCAGACCTCGGGAGGAGCGGACCTCGGCAGGAGCGGACCTCGGCAGGGGCGGACTTCGGGAGGAACTCAGGTAATGCGTTGCCGTCGGCAGCGCCACCGTGACCCCTCTCCTCCCGAAGGCTTCAGTCGGCGGCGGGCAGGGCGACGATACCGGCGTCGAAGTTGTCGGCGTCGAAGGGGTTGCTCGGGCGTGCGGAGGTTCGGGCATCCGCTTCGGCCTCGCGGATCTCGTCCTGCAGGCCGCGGAGGGTCGTGCGCAGGGCGCGTTCGGCGTCGAGCCCCTGCGATTTCGCCGAGGCCACGATCGCGAGAAGCAGTGGCCCGAGTTCGTCTTCGGTCGACACCGGGATGATCGGCGCGGCCGCCTCGTCAAGAACCCCGATCTTGTGGGCCTTGCCGAGCAGCTTGTCGGCGAGGGCAAGGGAGGGCATCCCGAGCGGGATCCCGTCGAGCACACTCGTGCGGCCGGGCTTCTCGACAGCCTTGAGGTCGTCCCAGATCGCCACCACGGCATCGGCGGTCTCGGCCACGGTGTCGCCGAAGACGTGCGGATGACGGCCCACCATCTTCGCCGTCATGTGGGCCGCGACATCCTGGATGTCGAACTCCTCACCCGGTGTGTGTGCCGCGAGGTCGGCGTGGAAGACAACCTGGTAGAGCACGTCGCCGAGCTCCTCGAGGAGGTCTTCGCGGGTGCCCGTCTCGATGGCGTCGACAAGTTCGTGGGTCTCCTCGACCAGGTATTTCACGAGCGACTCGTGCGTCTGCTCGGCGTCCCACGGGCATCCACCCGGTGCGCGCAGCCGGGCCGTCACGGCGATCAGCTCGTCGAGCTTCGACGGCGCGTCGTGCTCGGACACCGGAGAAGCATCCGACGACTGCGCGCCATCGGCGGTGAGCGAGTCATGCACAGTGTGCGCCCGATGCACGGTGTGCGAGTCAGTCTCGTCGGGTGAATCGTCTGAAGCGGACGCGTCATTCGAGACATTCGATGCGTTCGCGGCGTTCGTCGGGTTCGAGAAAAGTGGAGTGGTCACTGCGGTTCACCCATCGATCGGCTGTGGCATCGCCCCGGAGCCCGGGGTCGGGCCGCGCGCCCGTTGGCCGCGTACCCCTTTCGATAGACTGTAATCGGTGCGCCGGGAAGTCTGGTCGGCAAGAGCTATCAGCCACGGCTGAAGCGGGGCTCTCTCGTGCAGAGTGAGAACTTCGCCTCGGCCCGACGACAGGACACCCCCCGCTATGAGCATCTTCCGGTCAGAACGCAACTCGGCGGGGCTTCTGCTCGCCGCTGCAGCCCTCGGGCTCATCCTCGCCAACACGAAGGCGGGTATCGGCCTCCTCGAGGCGAACGACGCACACATCGGCTTTCCGACTCTTGGGCTCGACCTCTCGACCGGCCACTGGATCAGCGACGGCCTGCTCGTGATCTTCTTCTTCATCGTCGCCGTCGAGTTGAAATACGAACTCGTGGCGGGTTCGCTCAATTCGCCGACCAAGGCGATACTGCCCGCCATCGCCGCGCTCGGTGGGGTCATCGTGCCCGCCGGCATCTACCTGCTTTTCAACGCCGGCAGCCCGTACCTCGGCGGCTGGCCGATCCCGACGGCAACCGACATCGCCTTCGCGCTGGGGGTGCTGGCGATCTTCGGGCGTGCCCTGCCCACGAAGGTGCGGGTGTTCCTTCTCGCTCTTGCGGTGCTCGACGACCTCGTGGCCATTCTGATAATCGCGTTCTTCTTCACGACCTCGCTCAATCTGCTGGCGCTCGGCGGCGCCATTCTCGGGGTGGTGGTGTTCGGTGCGCTCAGTCAGCTCCTCGGTGGCCGCATCGTGGGCCGGATGATCGGCTCTCGCCCGACCGGCGCGCTGAAGGTTCTCATCTGCATCGTCATGGTCATTGTCGCGATACTGACGTGGGACTTCATGTACCAGTCGGGCGTGCACGCCACGATAGCTGGGGTAGCACTCGGCCTCGTCATGGCGAGAAAACCCGGCGCATCGGCTGCGCACGCACTGCAGCCCTGGTCGAACGCCGTCGTGCTGCCACTGTTCGCGTTCTCAGCGGCGCTCGTCGCGATTCCCTCGGTCGGCATCGCAGAGCTCAGCCCCGCATTCTGGGGCATCCTGGTGGCGCTGCCGGTGGGCAAGCTGCTCGGCATCACCCTGGCCGGGTGGATCGGGGCGCGCACGGTCGGCCGATCATCCGATGCGTCGTCGTTGCTCACACTGAAGGACCTGGTCATGGTCGGCGGACTCGGCGGTATCGGCTTCACCGTTTCGCTTCTGATGAATGAACTGGCCTTCGCCGGGGTGCATGAGGTCGCCGACGAGGGCACGATCGCAGTGCTGCTCGGTTCGGGTGTCTCGATCGTGGCTGCAGCCATTCTGGTGAGTATGCGCTCACGGGCATACAAGCGGGCGCGCGAAACGAAGCGCAGTGGAGCGCTCGTCGAATAGCCCGGGCAGAGGGTAGCGTGAACGGGTGACCGCATCGCTTCGACCCTCCCGGGCATCCGGCCGCAGCGCAGCACCCGGTGGCTTCACAACACTGTGGCCGGTCGGCATCGTGGTCGTCGGGCTCGCGTGCCAGGAGATCGGCGCATCATTCGCGGTCGTGCTGTTCCCCCTCGTGGGGGCACTCGGCATGGTGGGGCTGCGCCTGGGGTTCTCGGCGATCATCCTGCTGATCGTGTGTCGTCCGAAGCTGCGCGGCCACACCCGGCGCGACTGGATGATCGTGGTCGCCTACGGCGTGGTGCTCGCGGGCATGAACATGCTCTTCTACCAGGCCCTCGACCGCCTGCCGCTCGGAACCACGGTCACGATCGAGGTGCTCGGCCCACTCGTCCTCTCGGTGGTCGTCGCGCGGAGAGCCTCTGCGTGGCTCTGGGCGGTGCTCGCGTTCGCCGGGGTCGCCCTGCTCAGCCAGGGCGGAGCGGCAGCACTCGACCCAGTCGGCGTCGCCTTCGCGGCGGGTGCAGGAGCCCTGTGGGCCGGGTACATCCTGCTGTCGGCGAGGGCCGGGCAGCGGTTCGCCCAGCTCGATGGCATCGCCATCGCCATGACGGTCGGCGCAATCGTGTCGCTGCCGTTCGGCATTGTCTCGACCGGGGCCGCTCTCTTCCAGCCCACGGCGCTCGTGCTCGGATTGGCGGTCGCGGTGCTTTCATCGACGATCCCGTATGCGTTCGAGTTGCTCGCGCTGCGGCGCCTGCCAGAGGCGACATTCTCCATCCTGATGAGCCTCGCTCCTGCGATTGCGGCGCTGGCAGGGCTGGTGATCCTCGGGCAGGCCCTGACCTGGGTGGAGGCGGTCGCGATCGCGCTCGTCATCGCGGCGAGCATCGGCGCAGTGCGCTCTGCCGCCCGGTTCGCCCGCCGCCCCGGCCCGGCTCCAGCCGAGCCTCTCCCCTGAGCCCCGCTCGGGACTCGACGGCGAGACGAGTCAGTCTGCGGCCGGAGCCCCGACCGCAGACGCCGGTGCGGCGGCTGGGGCCGAAGGCGGCGGGAAGATCGCCGCGAGCAGACTCTCCACCCAGGCGATGAGGTCGGCGTCAGGCAGCGGATGCCCGTTGACGACCGGCATCGGAACGCTCAGTGCAGCGGCTGCCGCCAGGTACTTCGCATTCGGGTACATGCGCCTCAGTCGCACCTGGACGGAGTCGGCCAGGTTCGCCGGGGCGACTCGCAGGTTGGACCCCATCGCGACGACCTCGCTGAGCCCCGTGCGCTGCGCCAGCCGGCGCAGTTTCGACACGGTGATCAGGTTCGTGACCTGCTCCGGCGGCTCGCCATACCGGTCGATGAGCTCTTCGAGCACCTGGTCGATCTGGCCGTCGGCCGCAGCCGGTGACGAGGCAGTAGACAGTTTCTGGTACGCCTCGAGACGCAGGCGCTCACTGTCGACGTACTCCTCGGGGATGTGCGCGTCGACGGGCAACTCGAGCCGGAGCTCGGTCTGTCCTTCTGCGACATCACCACGGAAGGTCGAGACGGCTTCGCCGATCATGCGGAGGTAGAGGTCGAAGCCGACACCGGCGATGTGGCCGGACTGCTCGCCACCGAGCAGGTTGCCGGCGCCGCGGATCTCGAGGTCTTTCAGCGCGACCTGCATGCCGGAGCCGAGCTCGTTGTTCGCGGCGATGGTCGAGAGCCGGTCGTGCGCGGTCTCGCTGAGGGGCTTGTTCTCGTCGTAGAGGAAGTAGGCGTACGCCCGCTCGCGGCCACGACCGACGCGCCCGCGCAGCTGGTGCAATTGCGACAGGCCGTACTTGTCGGCGCGGTCGATGATGAGAGTGTTGGCGTTCGGGATGTCGAGGCCGGTCTCGATGATCGTGGTCGAGACGAGAACGTCGAACTTGCGCTCCCAGAAGTCCACGATGACCTGTTCGAGCACGTGTTCGGGCAGTTGGCCGTGTGCGACGGCGATCCGGGCATCCGGTACCAGCTCGGCGATGTGCGCGGCGACGCGGTTGATCGACGATACCCGGTTGTGCACGAAGAAGATCTGGCCCTCGCGCAGCATCTCCCGGTGGATGGCCGCGGCGACCTGCTTGTCGGAGTTCGGGCCCACGTAGGTGAGGATCGGGTGCCGGTCTTCGGGTGGGGTCGCAAGCGTCGACATCTCCCGGATGCCCGTGACCGCCATCTCGAGGGTGCGAGGGATGGGCGTGGCACTCATCGAGAGGATGTCGACGTTGGTCTTGAGCTTCTTCAGTTTCTCTTTGTGCTCGACGCCGAAGCGCTGCTCCTCGTCGATGATGACGAGGCCCAGGTCTTTGAAGACCATGGATTCGGTGAGGATGCGATGGGTGCCGATCACCATGTCGATCGTGCCGTCAGCGAGGCCCTTGATCGTCTCCCGGGCCTCCTTCTCGGTCTGGAAGCGCGAGAGGGCACGGGTGTGCACGGGGAAGCCGGCGAAGCGTTCGCTGAACGTCTCGAGATGCTGGCGCACGAGCAGGGTCGTGGGCACGAGCATCGCTACCTGCTTGCCCTCCTGGATGGCCTTGAATGCGGCGCGCACGGCGACTTCGGTCTTGCCGAAGCCGACGTCGCCAGCGAGCAGGCGGTCCATGGGGATGGGCCGCTCCATGTCGGCCTTCACCTCGTCGATGGTGGTGAGCTGGTCGGGCGTCTCGGCGAACGGGAAGGCCTCTTCGAGCTCGCGCTGCCAGGGTGTGTCGGGCCCGAACGCGTAGCCCTTCGATGCCATGCGCGCCGAGTACAACTTCACCAGTTCGACGGCGATGTCGCGAACGGCCTTGCGCGCCTTCGACTTGGCCGCCGACCAGTCACTGCCGCCCATCTTCGAGAGCGCGGGCGCTTCGCCGCCCACATAGCGGGTGAGCAGGTCTAGTTGGTCGGTGGGCACGTACAGCTTGTCGCCCGGATAACCGCGCTTGGACGGCGCATATTCAATGAGCAGGTACTCGCGCGTGGTCTTCACAGGGTTGCGGCCACCGCTGGAGACCTCGCGCTGGGTGAGCTCGATGAACCTGCCGATGCCGTGCGTCTGGTGCACGACCACGTCGCCAGCCTTCAGCTGAAGGGGGTCCACGACGTTCTTTCGCCGGGTGGCCAGCTTCTTCACCTGCCGCGCGTCATACCCCGCGCTGCGGCCGTAGAACTCGTTCTCGCTGATGAGCGCGAGCTTGATTTCGGGCAGCTCGAAGCCGCTCTCGACGGTGGCCTTCACCAGGTAGGCGATGCCGGGCTCGACGTCGTTGGGGAACTCGTCGACGATTCGAGCGGGCAGCTCGTGTTCGCCCAGGACATCGGCCGCGCGCTCCACGAGGCCGGAGCCGCCCGCAACGACCGCAACACTCCAGCCGTCACGCAGGCGCGCCGCGACGTGCTCGAGGGCACCGTCGACGTTGCCCTGGAAGCTGGGTACAGCATCCGCCGCGATTCTCACGTAGTGGGTGTCGGAGTCGACGATGGCCTGCAGGTGCTCGTCGACGGATGATGAACCGCTGTCGAATGTCGACAGGGTCCACCACGGGCGGGCCGGCCCCGCGGCGTCACGCAGCGCGTTGAGGGTGATGAACTCGCCGGAGGCCAGGTCGATCGGGGCTTCGGCGCCGGCGGTGGCGGCGTTCCACGCGGCGGAGAGGAACTCGCGGTTGGTCTCAGTGAGGCTGACCGCGCGGCTTGCAACACGTTCGGGAGCGATGACGGCGATCGCGGCGCCCTTCGGCAGGTAGTGCGTGACGGTGACGAGGCGATCGAGGAGGGCCGGTGCAAGGCTCTCCATACCCTCGACCGGGATGCCCTGGCCGATCTTCTCGAGCATGCCGGCGAGGCTCGGGAACTCGTGCTGCATCTCGCGGGCGCGCTGTTTCACGCTCTCGCTGAGCAGGAGTTCGCGACTGGGCGGCAGACTCACGTCGGCGAGAGAGAGATCGAGTGAACGCTGGTCGGCGACCGAGAACGCGCGGATCTCCTCGATCTCGTCGCCGAAGAAGTCGACCCGCACAGGGTGCTCGGAGACGGCCGGGAACACGTCGAGAATGCCGCCGCGAACGGCGAACTCGCCTCGGCGGGTCACCATGTCGACGCGTGAGTACGCCAGTTCGACGAGCCCGGTCGTGAGCTGGGCGAGGTCGTAGCCACGCCCTCCCTTGACCAGGAGTATGGGTTGCTGGTCGGTGAGGTTGTCGGCGAGCGGCTGCAGTGCAGCGCGCACGGAGGCTACGACGATGAGCGGGCGTGGTCGCACCGGACCAAGCGACCCGGCACGGGCCTTCGGATTCGCAGCGCTCTTCGCGGAGCTCCTCGCAGCGCTCTGTGCGGCGCTCTCCGATGAAGCTTTCCCCGCACCTCTAGCCACACCCTTTGACGGCGCCGGGGCCTCAGCACGCGCGGGCACTCCCGCCGCATCCGCGGCATTCGTCTGAGCATCCCACTCGGAGAGCGAGCGCAGTGCGGCTATCCGCTTGCCGACGATTTCTGCGCTCGGGCTCAGCCGCTCGTGCGGCAGCGTCTCCCACGCAGGGAACTCGAGCACATCGGCGTCTGGAGCGAGAGACTCGAGGCTCGCACGGAGGCTCTCGGAATCGCGGCCCGTTGCCGTGACGACGAACAGCACCTGCGGGAGTTCGTTCTCTGCCCGCCTGGCAAGCAGTGCGGCCAGGAGTGGAGCCCGAAGACCGTCAGTGAGCGAGAAATCAGCGTCGCGGCCGGCCTGTGCGAGGGCGTTGTCGAACGTCGAGGCGCGCGAAAGCGCACCGATCAAGCCCTGAAGTATCACCGCACAAGTCTACGGTCCTCCTCCGACACTCCCTCCCCGCCGCCGGCTGGCCGATGCGGGCGGAACTCAGTCCGGGGACGGCGCGTGAAAGCGCTGCTGCGCGGCCGTGAGGCCGTCAGTGGCGGTCAGCTCGACCGCGTCGGCTGCGTCGGCGAGGATGTTCGGCAGCACTCCGCGCTCGGTCGCCGTAAAGTCGCGCAGCACGAAGTCGGCGGCACTCTGCCGGCCAGGAGGCCGCCCGACCCCGACCCGCACCCGCGCGAAGTCACCCGTGCCAGTCGCGGCCGCGATGTCCCGGATACCGTTGTGCCCGCCGTGACCCCCGCCGAACTTCAGCTTGAGCGTGTCGAACGGAATGTCGAGCTCGTCGTGAACCACGATCAACTGCGACGGAGTGAGCGAAAAGTAGGCGAGCAGCGCGGCGACAGGCCCACCGGAGTTGTTCATGAAGCTGTTCGGCTTGGCGAGCACGAAGCGCGGCCCACCGGGCACGACCCGACCCTCTGCAACACGAGCATTCGTGCGCCCAACGGCTTTGAACGATGACGAGAGTCGCGTGGCGAGCTCGTCGAGAACCATCTGGCCCACGTTGTGCCGGTTGCCGGCGTACTCCGGCCCGGGGTTGCCGAGCCCGACCACCAGCCACTGCTCGTCACCTGCCACGCTGATCACCGAACCCTTCTGCTACCGCATTGCGCTCGACTGGCGCGCAATCTCGCCAGTGCGAAGTTCGTACAGAAACCCGCACGATTAAGGGGTTTCATACGCTCTGACGCGCTACTCAACCAGCGGCAGAAGCGGCGCACACACGAGCGTATCGATGCGGCCATTCGGTAGTCTCGCGCCGCGCTCAGGGCGAGCGCCTGTTCAAGGCGCCCGCTGCGCTCGCCTAGGCAGGCGTCGGCGCGTCAGACGTCGAGGCGTCTCCGGCTGAGAGGCTGTCGCCCAGGTCCTGCTCTTCGGGGATGGAGACAGCCACGATGAGCTGGTCTTCGTCGCCGACGAGAACGGCGCCTTCGGGCAGTGCGATGTCTTTCGCGAGGATCTGGGTGCCGGCTTCAGCACCCTCGATGTTCACGATGACGCGCGTCGGGATGTTCGTGGCCAGCACCTCGAGCAGCAGCGAGAAGGTGTCGAGGTCGGCGGTCGCACCGGAGACCGGCTCACCTTCGACGTGCACGGCAACCTCGACCTGAACGCGCTCGCCCTTGCGGACGACGATGAGGTCGAGGTGCTCGATGATCTGGCGTACGGGATCCTTCTGAACGTCCTTCACGAGGGCGAGCGTCTCTTTGCCCTCGATGTCGAGCTCGATCAGAGCGTTCGACTTACGAATGAGCAGGAAGACCTCGTGGCCCGGCAGGCTCACGTGCTGCGGCTCTGCGCCGTGGCCGTAGATCACTGCGGGAATCTTGCCGGCTGCGCGGAGCTTGCGCGCCGCACCCTTGCCGAATGAGTTGCGGGTCTCCGCAACGATCTTGTTGTCGTCAGCCATGATTTCTCCTCACGAGTCGTGCGGCCCGGAAGGCACACACACCCGCGTGCGTTGTGTTGGCAATGCATCGCGTGAGTAATGCATTGTGTGGGTTGGTATTTTCAACTCGAACGCGCCTGAATGGTTGAGTACTCAGATGAGACACGTGAGGAAAGACATGAAGCCTCGTCCACCGCGTCGATTACGGATACCCGGCAGTTCTGTTGCGTTGACAACAGCGATCTGACAGCGGCATCCCTCGCCGAAGTTCAGTGTGTGAGTCTACACGCCCCGCTGCCGCAGCGCGACCTCACACAGCGCGACCTCACACAGCGCACCTCACACAGCGGGGCAGAGGCCTCTACGCCCTGAGTGAGACCAGCCAGGCGTCGAGGCCCATGCTCGCGGCGTAGAGCACAGCGAGAGTGACATAGCCGATGACGTTGCGGCGCGTACCGACGCCGGGCTTGTGCCACCAGTCGAACACCCTGAAGATCCAGGGGGCCACAAACCAGCCCAGCAGTTGCGTGCTCACCACGTTGCCGATGAACAGGCTCGCCCAGAACGGTACGCCGTTCGCTTCGAGCAGCGGTGCGCCGATGAAGTAGCCCCAGAGAAACACGATCGGGTACAGCACCAGCAGCACAAGCAGGTTGTCTTTGAAGATCGTGGCTCGGCTCTGCCGACCGGCACCCCAGAAGTCGAAGCCATAACTCGACCGGCTCACCCGCATCTGCGAGTTGAACGCCTCCCCCTCCTTCACCAGCTTCGTGCGCACCGGAGACGTCTCCCATGCCGTGAGGCTCGCGTCGCTGTCGAAGCTCAGGATGACCGTCCAGTCCTCCTGCACACCGGGGGTCGGCCGCTCGATCTTGTGCCCGAGGAATCCGGGAAAACTGGCTTCAGCGGCAGAGATCCTGCGCTGCCAGCTGAGAAACGCCGTCTCATCGGCGGGCTCGACGTGGCTCGTCACAATGAGTGAGGCGGCCCGCGGCGCCTGGGTCTCCGCCTCTGTGACCAGGTGGATGTCTTCGTGCCCGACGAAGTGGTCTTTGATCTCCTCGAACAGGGCAGTGCGTTCCGGGCTCTGCAACCAGCGTCGCGCGGCTTCGGCGTTCACAAAACGCTGCACCAGTACCCAGTCCACCTGCGTGGGCGGCGAGGGCTCGATCACGCGCCGGTCGATGAACCCCGGCCATGCGGCAAGCACCGCCCCCAGTTTCTTCTGCCACGCGCGGTAGATCTCGTCGCTTCCCGGAAGAACCCGCCGTTCGATGATCAGCGAGACGACAGGCCCCCCCGACAGATTGGCTGACGGCTCGGTTGCCGGCACCGGCGCAGACCCCGCTCCCGCGGCCACGGCCTAGTGGGCCGGGTCGAAGTGACGAGCGAAGGTGGGAGCTACGGCTTCCGCCCGCTGGTACGCCTTCTCGCCCATGACCCACGTCTCGGCGACGGCACGTTCGTCGCCCACGATCATCACGCCGAACAGCATGTTCGCCGCGTCGTCCACGGTGACGGGGTCTCCGCCGTCGGCGATCAGCTCGGCGTGCCACTCGGCACCGGGAGGGCCCGCCTTCCAATCGAGGGCGACGAAGTCCGCCTCTTTTCCGACGTCGAAGCTGCCGACCTTGTCATCGATGTAGAGCCCCTCTGCTCCGCCCAGCGTGATCGAGTAGAACGCCCGGAAGGCCGACAGTTTGTTGCGTTCCGACTCGGCCGCGTTCATCCGTGACGGGTCGATGCTGCCGTCGAGAACGGTGTTGTTGATCATGCCGACCTTGTAGGCCCCGTCGAGAACGGCGAGCATGCCGAAGCGGTTGCCGCCGCCCATGTCGGTGCCGAACGACATGCGAACGCGCATGTCAGGGTCTGTGGCCTTGCCGAGGCGGAAGAGCCCGCTGCCGAGAAACAGGTTCGAGTGCGGGCAGAACGTCACCGACGCGTCTGAGTCGTGAATGCGCTTGAACTCGTCGTCAGAGAGCCAGACCGCGTGACCGCCGCTGAACTTCGGGCCGACGAGCTTGTACTTCTCGTAGACACTCAGGTAGTCGTCGCAGTCGGGGTGCAGTGCGAGCACACCGCGGATCTCATGTGGGTTCTCTGAGATGTGCGTGTTGACCCAGACATCCGGATGCTCGGCCTTCAGCTGCTCGCACTTCTGCATCTGCTCCGGGCTCGACCCGAACGCGAACCTCGGCGTCACGGCGTAGAGGTTGCGGCCGACATTGTGGTACTTCTCGATGAGCGCCGTGCTGTTGGAATAGAAGCTCTCGGGGGTGTCGGCGAAGTAGTCTGGCGCATTCTGGTCGATGCCCGTGAGACCGGACATGACCCGCATGTTGCGCCTGGTGGCCTCCTCGAAGAACTCCTCGGTGCAGACCGGCGCGGTGCTGGTGAACGCCTGCACCGTCGTCGTACCCGAGGCGAGGATGTTGTCGAAGAAGCGCACTGCGCCGTCCCTGGCGTACTCACGGTCGGCGTAGCGCGCCTCTTCGGGGAACACCCATTTCTGCAGCCACGGCAGCAGTTGGAGGCCGAAGGCGCCGAGCACCCGGGTCTGGGGAAAGTGGATGTGGCCGTCGATGAAGCCGGGCGTGATGATGCGGTGCTCGATGTGAGTCGTCGGCACGTCGGGGTACGACGGGCTCACCTCAGCAAAGGGGCCGAAGGCGACGATGATTCCGTCGTCGATGACGAGCAGTCCATCGGAGACGAAGCGCGCCGACGCCTCTTCGTCGCCGACGTGCTTCCAGGGGTCGTCGGTGAAGTCGAAGAACGTTCCCCTGATGGCTTTTGTCGTCACTGGTGTGCCTCTCGTCATGAGCCCGCGCTGGTGTCAGCTAAGGGTAGTGGTCAAACCGCTACGCTTGAAAGGGCACAAATCTGGAGGAAGAATATGGCTGAATCAAGCGTCGCAACCGCAAACATCGGGGTCGTCGGGCTTGCGGTGATGGGCTCGAACCTGGCACGCAACCTGGCCAGCCGGGAGGGCAACACCGTGGCGGTGTACAACCGCTCACCGGAACGTACGACCCTTCTTGTGGACGAGCATCCGGAAGCCGGTTTCGTGGCCAGCGAGAAGATCGAGGACTTCGTCGCCTCGCTCCAGAAGCCGCGCACCGCGATCATCATGGTGCAGGCCGGCAAGGGCACTGATGCGGTCATCTCGCAGCTCGCCGATCTGTTCGAAGAGGGCGACATCATCGTCGACGGCGGCAATGCGCTCTTCACCGACACGATCCGCCGCGAGGAGGCCGTGACGGCCAAGGGAATCCACTTCGTCGGCACCGGCATCTCGGGTGGCGAGGAGGGCGCACTCAAGGGCCCGTCGATCATGCCCGGCGGTTCCAACGAGTCGTACGAGACGCTCGGCCCGATTCTCGAGTCGATCGCGGCTATCGCTGAGGGCGAGCCGTGCGTCACCCACGTGGGCACCGGCGGCGCAGGCCACTTCGTCAAGATGATCCACAACGGCATCGAGTACGCCGACATGCAGCTCATCGCCGAGTCGTACGACCTGCTGACCAAGATCGGCGGCCTCTCCCCCGCTGCCACTGCAGACGTCTTCACGGAGTGGAACTCGGGCGACCTCGAGTCGTACCTCATCGAGATCACGGCAGAGGTACTCACGCAGGTCGACGCCAAGACAGGCAAGCCGTTCGTCGACATCGTGCTCGACCAGGCCGGATCCAAGGGCACCGGCGTCTGGACCGTTCAGAACGCACTCGACCTGGGTGTGCCCGTCGGCGGCATCGCCGAAGCCGTCTTCGCCCGTGCCGTTTCGAGCCACCCCGAGCAGCGCGAGGCAGCCCAGGCTGTCATCACCTCCCGCCCGACGCCGGTCGAGGTCGGCGACTCGTTCTCCGACGACGTGAACGCCGCGCTCTACGCGTCGAAGGTCGTCGCCTACGCCCAGGGTTTCGACGCCATCATCGCGGGCGCTGAGAAGTACGGCTGGGAGATCAACAAGGGCAACATCGCGAAGATCTGGCGCGGTGGGTGCATCATCCGTGCGCAGTTCCTCAACAGGATCGTCGAGGCGTACGACAAGAACCCCGGGCTGAAGACGCTTCTCGCCGACCCGTACTTCGCCTCTGCTGTGGCGAACGGCGAAGCGGCCTGGCGCCGGATCGTCTCGACGGCGGCCCTCTCGGGCATCCCCGTTCCCGGGTTCTCGTCGGCACTCAGCTACTACGACTCGCTCGCCTCGAAGCGCCTGCCGGCGTCTCTCGTGCAGGCCCAGCGCGACTTCTTCGGAGCGCACACCTATAAGCGCGTCGACATGCCGGGCACGTTCCACACGCTCTGGTCGGGCGACCGCACGGAGATCGAGTCTGAGGGCAGCTCGCACTAGCCGTCTTCGCCATCCCCCACAAGGGCCCGCCTTCGACATCGACGGAGACGGGCCCTTTTTGGAGATGGCCGGGACGTGGAGCTGCCGCACCCCGTGCCAACACTCCGCCGCGCGCATGCACGCAGGCGAAATCGTTATTCGCCGGACTTCGATGTCCCATTCTCGCGGCGCATAATGTGATGATGACGAGCGAAACCACAGAACCAGCTGAACCAGATGCTCAAGAACCCGTAGTCATCGTCACGGGCACCTCGACCGGTATCGGGCTGGCAACAGCCGTTTCCGCAGCGGTGGCGGGCTGGCGGGTGATTGCGACTGTTCGCCGCCCGGGCAGCGAACAAGAACTTCTCGCGGCAGCCGGCATCGCAGGTGTCGAGCTCGACGTACGGCTGCTCGATGTGACGGATGCCCGGGCGAGCGCCGCGCTCGTCGCCGACGTCGTCTCGGTCTACGGCCGGCTCGACGCCGTAGTGAACAATGCCGGAGCGGGCCACGTGGGCACCCTGGAGACCGATACCCTCGAGGCGATCCGCGAGGTGATGGAGGTGAACTACTTCGGCGTGGTGAACGTGTCGAAGCCGTCGATGGAGCCTCTGCGGGCGTCGCGCGGCATCCTCATCACCGTCACGAGTGTCGGAGGAATCGTCGGTCAACCGTTCAATGAGAGCTACTGTGCTGCGAAGTTCGCCGTCGAAGGCCTGATGGAGAGCCTGCACCCCGTTGCGGCGGCCGTCGGGGTGAGGGTGGTCGTGGTCGAACCGGGAGCCGTGGCCACCAGCTTCGTGGCGAGCGTGCGCGCGACCAGCGACGCGGATTCGCTGGCCGGAGCGGTGTACTCCGAGGCGTTCGACCACTACATCGAGCGCACTGGGACGAGCTTCGCGAACGCGCAGCAGCCGCAGGGTGTCGCCGACGTGATCGTGAGTGCGATGACGGCCGACGCCGTGCCGTTCCGGTTGCAGTCGTCAGACGGAGCGACGGCCTTCGTCGGCGCGAAGCTCCGCGACCTCGACGGCAGCGTGGTGACCGGGCTCACCTCGACGTGGGTCGCCCCGTGAGTGGCACGTGGGCAGCGTGTGGGCAGCGTGTGAGTGACGTGAGACGACAGAGGCGCGGATGACCGACTACTACGACGAACCCGAACTCGCCGGGTACGAGCCGCACGAGAGGCCACTGCGGAGTGCGCGCAAGGTGCAGCTCATGCGGGCTGCCGTGATCGTGGGGATCGTCGCGCTGGTTCTGCCGGGCATCCTGACCACCTACAGCCTCGCGAAGGCGACAGCCGAAGCCGCGTGTGCGGCGAGCGTCGCGTACCTCTCGCCGAGCGCGCGCGGGTCGAAGGCGAAGTTCGAACTGTTCGGCCCTGGCGGCATCGGCTGGCAGTGCTACACCGTCGGCGCATACGGCGGCGATAAGAAGCCCGTCGCGCCGCTCGGGTTGATACCGTCGTTCCCGTCGCAGACCGTGCCAAGCGTCAGCAGCTGATAGTCAGCGACCGACACAGTGCGACCGAGAGTCAGAGGCCCAGGCGGCTCTTGACCTCTATGAGCGAAGGATTGGTCGCGCTGGAGCCGTCGGGAAACAGCACCGTCGGAACCGTCTGGTTGCCGCCGTTCAACGCTTCGACCAGGGCCGCAGTGCCCTCGACCTCTTCGATGTTGATCTCGGTGTAGGCGATGCCGTCTTTGGTGAGCTGCGTCTTCAACCGGTTGCAGTAGCCGCACCACGACGTCGAGAACATGGTGATCGTGTCTGCAGCGGGGAGAAAGTCGGTGGTAGCGGTCATGCTGGGGTCAACCTTCGAACGGGAGCGAATATTTCCTTCGGGGGTTTCTGCGCAGAATCACGCGTCGCCGTCGAACATCGAGGTCACAGAGCCGTCGTCGAAAACCTCGTGGATGGCGCGGGCCAGCAGCGGGGCGATGGGCAGCACCGTGAGCGTCGGGAACCGCTTCTCCTCGGCGATCGGCAGGGTGTCGGTGACGACGACTGCATCGATGAAGTCGGACTGCAGGATCTGTGACGCAGGGTCGGAGAAGACGGCGTGCGTCGCAGCGACGATGACACCTTTCGCACCGGCGTCTTTGAGCGCTTCCGACGCGGCAACGATTGTTCGGCCCGTGTCGATGAGGTCGTCGACGAGTAGGCACCATCGGCCGCTCACGTCGCCCACGATCTCGTGGACAGAGACGTGGTTGGGCACCAGGGGGTCGCGACGCTTGTGGATGATCGCCAGGGGTGTGCCGAGCTTGTCGGACCACACATCGGCGACCCGCACGCGGCCCATGTCGGGCGAGACGACGGTGAGCTGACTGAGGTCGAAGGTCTCGCGGATGTGCTGCATGAGCACCGGCATCGCGAAGAGGTGATCGACGGGGCCGTCGAAGAAGCCCTGGATCTGTGGGGCGTGCAGGTCGACCGACATGATCCGGTCGGCTCCCGCCGCCTTGAAGAGGTCGGCGACCAGGCGCGCCGAGATCGGCTCGCGACCCCGGTGCTTCTTGTCCTGGCGGGCATAGGGGTAGAACGGGGCGACGACGGTGATGCGTTTGGCTGAGGCACGCTTCAGCGCATCGACCATGATGAGCTGCTCCATCAACCACTCGTTGATCGGGGTCGAGTGCGACTGGATGACGAAGACATCAGATCCCCGCACACTGCCGTTGAAGCGAACGTACAGTTCACCGTTGGCGAAGGTGTGGCTCGTCGTGCTGATCAGACCGGTACCGAGCTCGAGGGCGATTGCCTCGGCGAGTTCCGGATGTGCCCGGCCACTTGCCAGTACGAGGTGCTTCTCGCCGTTCGACGTGATCTCAGCCACTTAGTCTCCGATTTTCTCAGCGTCGGGCGCTGAATCTGATGGATTGTTTCCTGCTGAATTGTCTGCTGCTGAATGCGAGCTTGCAGCAGCCGCCTGGGCAGCAACGTCGGCAGCACTGCCGGCACGATGCGCAGCCACCCACCCTTCCAGGTTTCGCTGTGGAGCGACGTTCATCGCCAGCGAGCCGGCTGGCACATTCTTGCGAATGACCGTGCCTGCTCCGCTGTAGGCTCCGTCGCCAATTCTAACCGGGGCGACGAAGACGTTGTGCGACCCGATGCGCACATGGGCACCGACTTCTGTCTCACTCTTCACGACGCCGTTGTAGTTGGCGAAGATCGCGCCGGCCCCGATGTTGGTTCCGACGCCGATGTGCGCATCGCCCACGTACGACAGGTGCGGCACTTTGCTTCCCTCACCGATCTGGGCGTTCTTCGTCTCGACGAACGTTCCGATCTTGCCGTT
Organism: Subtercola sp. PAMC28395; assembly: GCF_018889995.1. Taxonomy (NCBI): domain Bacteria; kingdom Bacillati; phylum Actinomycetota; class Actinomycetes; order Micrococcales; family Microbacteriaceae; genus Subtercola; species Subtercola sp. PAMC28395. The sequence continues at coordinate 3,099,859 of NZ_CP076547.1, forward strand.
GTCGCCCAGGATCGTATTGGGTCGGAGGTACGCGAACGGTCCGACGGATGCCCCGGCCCCGATTACCGAGAGCGTGGCGTCGGTGCGCTTCACGATGGCTCCCTCTCCGACCTCGCAGTCGACGAGAGTCGTGTCGGGGCCCACGATCGCACCACGGGCGATCGTAGTGGCGCCGCGGATCTGCGTGCCAGGCAGCAGCGTGACGTCGGGTTCGAAGGTCGACTTGAGGTCGATCCAGGTGGTGGCGGGATCTTGCACGGTGACGCCCGCCAGTTGCCAGGTGCGAACGATGATCGCGTTCATCTTCGCAGCGGCCTCGCTGAGCTGGGCGCGATCGTTGATGCCGGCGACGAGCCAGGAGTCCGCGACCGGCAGCACGTTGACCTCGGAACCGGCCTTTCGCAGAAGCTCGACGACATCGGTGAGGTACTTCTCACCCTGCGCGTTGTGAAGCGTGAGCTTCGGCAGGAGGTCACGGAGTTCTGCGACACCGAAGAGGTACACCCCAGCATTGATCTCAGAGATCGCGAGCTCACTCTGGGATGCATCGCGGTGTTCGACGATGCGGTCGACTTTGCCTGCTCCGTCGCGATCGGATGCCGCCCTGACGATCCGCCCGTAGCCGGATGCGTCATCAAGGAATGCCGAGAGCAGTGTCGCCGAAGCGCCGGAGCGCTTGTGTTCGGCAACCAGCCCGGAGAGCGTCTGGACGTCGAGCATCGGGGTGTCACCGTTGATCACGAGCACATCGCCATCGAACCCGGCCGGCAGCGCAAGAACGGCCAGTTCGACGGCACGGCCGGTGCCGGGAACGTCGTCCTGGTCGACGACGAGGCCATCTGGCAGCTCATCGACGATCACAGACACGAGCTGCTCGCGTTCGTGCCGCACGACCGCGACGGTGTAGGCAGCATCCAGCTCTCTGGCCGTGGCGAGCACATGACTGACGATCGGAATTCCCGCCAGCGTATGCAGGAGCTTGGGCGTCTCCGATTTCATGCGGGTTCCCTGGCCTGCGGCCAGGATGATGATCGCGAGCGTGGAGTCGGTCACGTGTTTCTCCCTGTCTCCTGAGCGGCACTGCTGCAGCCCGTCTGGCAAAATACTGCTCCGCCTCCAGGATTCGAACCTAGTCCTAACAGCTCCAAAGGCTGTCGTGCTGCCGTTACACCAAGGCGGATCACACGAAGCCCCGGGCCGCGTGCAGTAAACAAGTCTGCCAGAGCTTCGGGGGTCGCGCGTCGCACAAACGGAATCTGCACTCACAGATTCTCGGAGTTCACGTCAGGCATTCGACCGCGCGGAGGGCATTCCGGCTCCCCCACGGCACCCCGGTGGCCCAGGAGCAGCCAGGAAGAAGCAAAGAACTTGGATAATGGAATATGCCCGAATCGGAATCTGCAGACTCAGTCGACCTCATCGTTGGCGCGTGGAAGCGGGAACGGCCCGATCTGGACTTCGAGCCGCTGCAGGTACTGTCGCGTGTGTGGCGGCTTTCCCGCAACCTCGATCGTGCCAGGCGTGCCTCATTCAGCACGAGCGATCTCGACTCCTGGGAGTTCGACGTGCTCTCGGCGCTCCGCCGGGCGGGTTCGCCCTACCAGCTCAGCCCCAAGGCGCTGCTTGAGGAGACCCTCGTGTCGTCGGGCACGATGACGAACCGCATCGACAGGCTTGTGGCACGCGGGTTGGTTGAACGTCGTACCTCGCCCCACGATGGCCGGGGCATCCTGGTCACCATGACCGTAGACGGCCTCGCCCGGGTCGACGCCGCGATCGCGGTGCTGGTCACCTCTGAGTCGACGCTGCTGTCTGGCCTCAGCAGACTCGAACAGGAGCGCCTTGCCGGGCTCCTGAGAAAGCTGAGCACGACGCTCGAACTCTGATCATGCAGCTCTAAGCCAGCAGCTCCGACAACTCGAGCCAGCGCAGCTCCAGGTCGCTGAGCGTGTTCTGCACCCCGTCGAGCTCTGCAGAGAGAGCGGCCAGCCCGGGGTAGTCGCTCTGGTCGTGAGCGGCCATGCGCTCGTGGATCTGGGCAACCTGGGTGCCGTACTTCTCGAGGCGACGGTTCACCGAGGCGAGTTCCTTCTGTGCCGAGCGCAGTTCGGCCCCGCCGAGCGTCGGCTTCGCAGTGGCCGCGCCGGGTGAGCTGGCCTTCGGGGCCTCAGTGCTCGACCCACGCGATGCATTGCGCTGTTGCAGCGCACGGACCTCGAGGTACTGGTCGACACCGCGAGGCAGATGGATGAGGCCTCCCTCGATCACCGCGTACTGGTTGTCGGTCACGCGCTCCAGCAGGTACCTGTCGTGTGAGACGACGAGCAGCGTGCCGGGGAACGTGTCGAGCAGATCCTCGATCGCAGCAAGCATGTCGGTGTCGAGATCGTTGGTGGGCTCATCCAGAATCAGCACGTTGGGCTCGCTCAGCAGAATGAGCAGCAGCTGCAGGCGCCGTTTCTGGCCACCGGAGAGGTCCTTGACAGGCGTGGAGAGCTGGGCGCTCGAGAAGCCGACTCGTTCGAGCAGCTGGCTCGGCGTCATCTCCTTGCCCCCGCTGACATAGGTGCTCCGCTGTCGGGCGATGACGTCGCTGACACGATCGTTCAGGATCTCGTCGAGCTCGAAGAGCTGCTGGGTGAGGGTGGCGACCTTGATCGTCTTGCCGCGTTTCACACGGCCGGTGGTGGGCTGCAGCGTACCCGAGACCAGGCTGAGCAGCGTGCTCTTGCCGACTCCGTTCACGCCCAGGATGCCCGTGCGCTCCCCCGGCGCGATCCGCCAGGTCACATCGTGCAGTACCCGCTTCTCGCCTGCGTTGCCGTTGTAGACCACAGAGATGTTCTCGAGGTCGACGACGTCTTTTCCGAGGCGCTGCATGGCCATCGAGGCGAGCGAGATCGAGTTGCGCGCGGGGGGTTCGTTCTCAATGAGTGCGTTTGCCGCTTCGATGCGGAACTTCGGCTTGGCCGTGCGCGCCGGCGCGCCGCGGCGGAGCCAGGCCAGCTCCTTCTTCATGAGGTTCTGACGCTTGCCCTCCATCGTCGCGGCCATCGTGTCGCGTTCGACGCGCTGCAGGATGTACGCGGCATAGCCACCCTCGAACGGCTCGACCAGGCGGTCGTGCACCTCCCAGGTGGCCGTGCAGATCTCATCGAGGAACCACCGGTCGTGAGTCACGACCACGAGCCCACCGGAGTTCGTCGACCAACGGCGGTTGAGGTGACCAGCGAGCCAGGCGATTCCCTCGACGTCGAGGTGGTTCGTCGGTTCGTCGAGGAAGATGATGTCGTGGTCGCCGATGAGCAGGGCTGCGAGCGCAACCCGGCGTCGCTGGCCACCGGAGAGGTCTGCCACGCTGGATTCCCACGGGATGTCGCTGACGAGGCCTGCGATGACGTCGCGCACAATCGGGTCGCCCGCCCAGACGTGCTCGTCGATGTCGCCGACGATCGCCGTGCCGACGCTCAGGGAGTCGTCGAGGGTGTCTGACTGGTCGAGCATGGCGAGGGTGACGCCGTTTCGGCGCGTGACACGGCCGGAGTCAGGCTCGAGCGTGCCTGCCAGGAGCTGCAGGAGCGTCGACTTGCCGTCGCCGTTGCGCCCGACGATGCCGACGCGGTCGCCCTCGTTGATGCCGAGTGTCACGTCGTCGAAGATCACGCGGGTCGGAAATTCGAGGTGGAGGGACTCGGCCCCCAGTAGATGTGCCATTACTCAAGTTGACCACAGGTTCGGCAGCACGTTCGCCGAAGGCTGATGCGGCGTTGCCGGGAATGCGGTTCCATAGGCCCTCGAGAGCCAGTCGCGAGGGCGGCCACGACCGCACAGAGGTGGACTCCAGGGGGTGCGCTTCAGCTTGCCTCGGCGCCATTCACGACTCGGGCCCCGTGAACGGGACCTGTCGCGCGTACGACCTTGTGACGGGCAGAGCTCAGGGCATACTGCAAGTCGAGAGCACTGTCGGAGTCAGCAGCGAGGAAGGCCACAGTCGGGCCAGAGCCAGAGACGATCCCCGCGAGCGCGCCGCTCGCTTCACCGAGTTCCAGTACGGCAGCCAGTTGCGGCGCCAGATGAAGCGCAGGGGCCTGCAGGTCGTTGTGCATCGATTCGGCGAGCATGTGGGGGTCGCCGGCACGCAGGGCCTGGAGCACATCGGCGTCGACGGAGGGCTGGGTCTGGGCCGGAAAGATGTCCTGGGCATGACGGTCGCGATGGCGGTCGAGTTCACGATAGACGTCGGGCGTGCTCGAACCGAATTCTGCGAGGGCGAGAACCCATTGGAACTGGCCCTTCGCCAGCGCAGGGCTCAGCTGGTCGCCGCGCCCGGTGCCGATAGCCGTGCCGCCGGTGAACGCAAAGGGCACGTCGGCGCCGAGTCTGGCCGCGAGGGTGACGAGCTCTTCGCGACCCAGCTCTGTGCCCCAGAGGGTGTCACAGGCAAGGAGGGTGGCAGCGGCATCTGCAGACCCACCGCCCATTCCGCCTGCGATGGGCACGTTCTTGGAGATCTCGAGGCGCACTCCGCCCCGGAATCCCGCCTTGTGGGCCAGCATTCTCGCGGCCCGGATGGCAAGGTTCGACCCGTCTGTGCTCAGCGTGGAGGTGTCGATGCTGCCGGTGAACGACACCGAGAAATCGTCGGCGGGGTAGGCGCGCACGTCTTCGTAGAGCGACACTGCCTGGTAGGCCGTGGCGACATCGTGGTAGCCGTCTTCCATGACAGCCCCCACTTTGAGGAAGACGTTGATCTTGCCGGGTGCCCTGACATGGATCGCCTGGGAGCCCGCGTTCGCCGTCATAGATTTAACCTAGCTCACTGCCAGCGTGTGTCGATCCGCGGGCGGTGAGCACACGGCTCACACCGCTGGCCACCGCTCCGATCGATCGGCAGATCACTCCAGTGCGGCGCGGGTCTCGGCGATGGCGAGAAAGTCACGAACGGTCAGCTGTTCGCCGCGCGCTGTCGGGTCGAGGCCCGCCACGGTGATGATCTCCGACGCAGACTGGGCGCTGCCGAACAACCCGGAGAGCGCCTGGCGCAGCATCTTGCGGCGCTGCTGGAACGCGGCATCCACGATCTCGAACGTCGAGAGACGAAGCTCTTCACTGGCGAGGCTGGTGGGCGAGCGCTCGAACGCGACCAGGATCGAGTCGACGTTGGGCACCGGCCAGAACACCTGCCGGCTGACCTGCCCTGCTGTTCGCCAGGTGCCATACCACGCGGCCTTGACACTCGGGCCACCGTAGATCTTCGAGCCGGGTTCTGCCGCAATGCGGAGGCCCACTTCGGCCTGCACCATCACCACACCCGAGAGAATGCTCCAGAAGTGCTCGAGGAAGTGCAGCAACACGGGCACAGAGACGTTGTACGGCAGGTTGGCAACAAGGCGCGTCGGGGCGCCGGGCAGGCTCAGGATGCGCAGGGCATCGTCACGGATGACGGTGAGTTTCGCGTCGGGCTGCAGAAGACTGACGGTCACGGGCAGCTGTTCGGCGAGCCGCTTGTCGATTTCGACCGCGATCACCTCCGCACCCATCTCGAGGATTCCCAGGGTGAGCGAGCCGAGACCGGGCCCGACCTCCACAACTGTCTCGCCCGGTTGCACCCCAGCGATGCGCACGATGCGGCGCACGGTGTTGCCGTCGATGACGAAGTTCTGGCCGAGCTTCTTGGTCGGTGTCAGGTTGAGCAAGCCGGCAAGGTCACGGATCTCAGCGGGGCCCAGCAGCGCCGCCTTCTCGTCGGCCATCAGGCGTCCAGGGCGGGCAACACGACGGGCTCCGCGTCCCACGAACCGTAGACGAGTTCGGTGTTCGAGGAGATCTGCGCCGCAAGCATCGAGGCGTCAGTGCCGAGGTGGGCGGCCATCGCCCGGAGCGTGAACGGAAGCAGGTAGGGTGCGTTCGGCCGGCCTCGGTTCGGCATCGGCGTCAGGAAGGGCGCATCGGTTTCGACGAGCAACAGCGACCGCGGGCAGACCTCGAGGGCTTCGCGCAGGTTGCCGGCGTTCTTGAACGTCACGTTGCCGGCGAACGACATGTACCACCCGTTCTCGGCACAGATGCGGGCCAGTTCGGCGTCGCCTGAGAAACAGTGGAACACCGTGCGTTCGGGTGCGCCGACGCGCTTCAGCGTCGCGATGACCTCGCTGTGCGCATCGCGGTCGTGGATCTGCATCGCGAGGTTGTTCTCTTTGGCGATCTCGATGTGGGCTTCGAACGATCGGTACTGCGCGGCGATGGCCACGTCACCGGATGTTCGGAAGAAGTCGAGCCCGGTTTCACCGATCGCGGCAACCCGGGGCCTGGTGGCGAGTTCGGCGATGACCGCCAGCGCGTCGTCGAGGCCGCCGGCGAGGTCGTACACGGGGGCCTCGTTCGGGTGCAGAGCGACGGCCGCGAGCATCCGTGGCTCCCGGAGCGCCTGTTCGGCCGACCACCGTGAGGTCTCGACGTCGCCGCCCACCTGCACGACACCTCGCACGCCGACACTGGATGCCCGGTCGAGGTGTTCGCGATACGAGAGCGGGTCATCGCCTGGGCCCACGCTCGCCGGTTCCGACGCGCCGGGGACCGGCGTGGCGGCCGAGCGAGTGGGGACGGCTATTTCGAGGTGCGTGTGATTGTCGTAGACCGGTACGGTGAGTGCCTGCGGCAGCGGTGGGTACGTCAGGTCGCGACCCGGTGAAGCGTCGCGCTGGCGGATGTATGGCGATTCGCTGGTCATGGTGTGGTGGCGGCTGAAGGAGACACAGCACCAGCGCTGGAAGCTGGAGCTCCGGCCGGAGCGCCCGTCGAGGCTGGGCCGTCTGCACCCTCGATGTTCTCGATGCGCGGGAAGAGCGGTTCCAGCGGCCAGACCTTGCCGTCGGTCTCCCAGTGGTAAGCAGTGCGGATGGGTACGTCGGCGATCTCGCCGACTCCGCCGAGGGACTGCCAGAGCTTCGCGGTCGCTTCGGGAATGACCGGGGAGAGCAGCACGGCAAGCGTGCCGAGCCCGCGCACGGCGGTGAAGAGCACGGTCTGCAGACGGTCTGCCAGCTCGGGCTTCTTGGCCAGCGCCCACGGCTCCTGGCTTGTGATGTAGCCGTTGAGCTCGTCGACGAGCTCCCAGATCGCCGAGAGTGCCTCATGGATGGCCAGGCGTTCGATGGCAGCATCGGCCTCGTCGACCACGCGGCGCTCGACGGTTCGCACGCGTTCGTCTGCGCCCTCGGAGATTCCGGGGTTCGGGATGTCGCCGTCGAAGTACCGCGTGACCATGGCGATCACCCTCGACGCGAGGTTGCCGAAGCCGTTGGCAAGCTCGGCCTGGTAGCGGGCTGAGAGGTCTTCCCAGCTGAACGAGCCGTCCTGGCCGAAGTTGATGGCGCTCATGAAGTAGTACCGGAACGCGTCGGAGCCGAAGGTGTCGGTGATCTGGTTCGGGGCGATTCCGGTGAGCTTCGACTTCGACATCTTCTCGCCGCCCACGAGCAGCCAGCCGTGGCCGAAGACCTGCCTGGGTACGGCGAGCCCCGCTGCGAGCAGCATGGCAGGCCAGATGACGGCGTGGAACCGGGCGATGTCTTTGCCGACGATGTGGGTCGCCGGCCAGAGACGGGCGAACTTCTCCTCGTCGGAGCCGTAGCCCGCGGCCGTGATGTAGTTCAGCAGCGCGTCGAACCAGACGTAGACGACGTGACTGTCGTCCCACGGCACCTTCACACCCCAGTCGAACGTCTGGCGGCTGATCGACAGGTCGGTGAGCCCACGCTTCACAAACGCCACGATCTCGTTGCGCACGCTCTCGGGCTGGATGAAGTCGGGATTCGACTCGTAGAGGTCGAGCAGCGGCTGGGTGAAGTCGCTCATCCGGAAGAAGTAGTTGCGCTCCTGCAGCAGCTCGACGGGTATCGAGTGGATGGCGCAGACCTGCTGGCCCTCGTAGGGGCCGGTGCCGTCGAGCAGGTCGCCGGGCTGCTTGTATTCTTCGCAGCCCACACAGTAGGCGCCCTCGTAGTCGCCGGTGTAGATGTACCCGGCGTCGAAGAGCCGCTGCAGGAAGAGCTGCACGTTCACCTCGTGCCGGGCATCCGTCGTTCTGATGAAGTCGTCGTTCGAGATGTCGATCGTCTTCAGCAGCGGCTGCCAGGCGGTTTCGACCAGGCGGTCCGCCCACTCCTTGGGTGTCACGCCGTTCGCGGTCGCTGTGCGCAGGATCTTCTGGCCGTGCTCGTCAGTGCCCGTCAGGAACCAGGTGGGGTCGCCGGCCTGGCGGTGCCAGCGCGCGAGCACATCAGACGCCACCTCGGTGTAGGCGTGGCCGATGTGGGGCACGTCATTGACATAGAAGATGGGCGTGGTGATATAGAACGAGGAGCCGTCAGACATAAGGTTCATCTTAAGCGGTCGAGCCGCAGGGCGCCGCCGTGTTACCGCGGGTGTGGGCAGTCGAGGCCCTCATTCTCGCTGTGGACGACACGCTCTCCCTCGGCGCACGCAGCGTGTGCCCGGTCGAGCCAACACCGGGTACAGCGGGAGCATGGGGGTGCGGAAGCGGACTCCTCACCGCCGCGATTGCAACGCCGCTTCATAGAGGTCGCGCTTGCTGAGTCCGGTCGCCTCGGCAATGGCTGCTGCAGCATCCTTCAGCCGGGTTCCGTCGGCCACCAATTCGAGCACCTGCGCAACGCCGGTTGCCAGATTCACCTCCAGTGGCTCGGCTCCGGCGACGACGAGCACGATCTCGCCTTTCACACCGGCCTCTGCCCAGGGCACCAGTGATGCAGCTCCCCCGCGCTTGACCTCTTCGAACAGTTTGGTGAGCTCGCGGCAGACAGCCACCCGCCGCTCGTCGCCCAGAACGCTGGCGATGTCGGCCAGCGATGCAGCAAGTCGGTTGGGAGACTCGAAGAAGACCATCGTTCGGCGCTCACGCACCAGGTCACCGAGCGCGCCGAGCCGATCGCCCTGTTTACGCGGCAGAAATCCCTCGAACGTGAACCGGTCGGTCGGCAGCCCCGAGATCGCGAGCGCTGAAACCACGGCAGACGGGCCCGGGACGATCGTGACACCGACCCCCGCCGCGACCGCGGCCTGCACGAGGTGGTATCCCGGGTCGGAGACCGTCGGCATGCCGGCATCGCTCATCACGACGAGGTCTGCCTCTCTCGCCGCCTCGACCAGCTCCGCCGCCTTCTCACGTTCGTTGTGGTCGTGCAGCGCCAGGAGCCGGGGCCGGTTCTCGACGCCGAGGGCCCGCAGCAGCTTCGCGGTGACCCGTGTATCTTCGCACGCGACCGTCTCGGCTGCTTCGAGAGTCTCGATGAGGCGCACCGACGCATCCTTCAGGTTGCCGATGGGCGTCGCCGCGAGGATGATCATCTGCCCAGTCTGCCCGACGCACTGCACTCTGGCCCACACTTGCAGGCACAGGATGCCCGTGGGCTGAGCAGGCTGGCAGCCCGCGGTGGGTAGCATGGGGCGGGTGAGCCTTGCGACCGACTCAGAACCGCCCACGCCGGCCGGCATCGACGTGCCAGCCCACGCCGATGCCCACTCTGCTGGGCCATCTTCACCTGAGCCTTCCTCTGCCGAACCCCGCGGCAGCAGGCTCGATGCCTGGTGGGGCCGGTTGCTCAGCACGCCGGGCAGGCAACGGGCCTGGCGCTGGGGTGGCCCACTCGCTGTGACCCTGCTGGCCGCGATCCTCCGGCTCTGGAACCTCGGCGACCCGCACAGTCTCGTCTTCGACGAGACCTTCTATGTGAAGGATGCCTGGTCGCTGCTTCACCTCGGTTTCGAGGGCGCCTGGCCGTCGGGTGCCGACACCTCGTTCAACGCCGGTGACGTCAACACCTACACCGATACCGGCTCCTACGTGGTGCACCCGCCGCTCGGCAAGTGGATCATCGCGCTGGGCATGGCGGCCTTCGGCGCCGAGAACAGCTTCGGCTGGCGGATCTCCGTCGCCGTGTGCGGCATCCTCGCGGTTCTGCTCATCGCGATGATCGGCACGAAACTCTTCAGGTCCACGCTTCTCGGTACCATCGCCGGGTTCCTGTTCGCGATCGACGGGCACGCCATTGTCATGAGCCGCGAGGGGCTGCTCGACGGCATCCTGATGCTCTTCCTCCTGCTCGGGTTCGGGGCCATGCTGCTCGACCGCGAGTGGCATCTGCGACGGCTCACCGAATGGGTGGTCGCGCGCGAAGCAGAGGGCCGTGAACCGACCTGGGGCCCGACGCTCTGGTGGCGCCCCTGGCTCATGGCAGCCGCGGTTGCCTTCGGGCTTGCCAGCGCAGTCAAGTGGTCCGGCCTGTTCTTCCTCATCGGGTTCGGGCTCTACTCTGTGCTGGTCGACTCACTGGCCCGCCGCAGGGTGGGCCTGCCGTTCTGGATCAGCGCGGCGATCCTGAAACAGGGTCTCGCCAATGTCGTGCTGCTGGTTCCGCTCTACCTGGCGAGCTACCTCGTCACCTGGACGGGATGGTTCACGACGGCGGGCGGGTACTACCGCAACTGGGCCCAGACCGACGGTCAGCCGTGGACGGGGTCGCTCAGCTGGGTGCCGCTGGTCATCCAGAACTTCTGGCACTTCGAAGTCTCGGTCTACAACTTCAATGTGAACGAGCACGACCCGCACCCGTACGCGTCGAACCCGCTCACCTGGCTGTTCATGATCCGGCCGACCCAGATGTACGTGAACACGACCACGGGTGGCACCGGCGGCTGTGGCGAAGACACGTGTTACGCGAACATCACCTCGGTGGGCAATGCGGCGATCTGGTGGGCCGCGACGGCCGCGATCTTCTACCTGGTCTACCGGCTGATCCGCAAGCGCGAATGGCAGGTGGGGCTCATCCTGATGGGCATGGTCGTGGGCTACCTGCCCTGGCTGATGTACATCAACCGCACGATCTTCCAGTTCTACACGATCGCCTTCGAGCCGTACATGATCCTCGGGCTCACCTTCGTGATCGGGCTCGCACTCGGTTCGCGTGACGATCCGCGGCGAAAACGCACCGCCGCACTCATCGTTGTGGCGGCCTATCTGGTACTTGCCTCGCTCGTGACAGTGTTCTTCTACCCGGTGTGGACGGCGCAGCCGATTCCCGGGTGGCTGCTCACGCTGCACTATTGGCTGCCGTCGTGGCGGTAGCTGGTTCAGTATCGGTAGCTGATCCGAAGAGCGGTTCTCCTCGCTGGCTGGCCGGCGTCGTCGTTGCCGGGGTCGCTGCAGCGGCAGCATTCGGGCTGCACACTCTGTTCCCTGTGGTGCCTCTCCTCACCGCAGCCGTAGGGCTCGGCATGATCGTCGGCCAGATCCCCGCAAGCCAGCGGATGCTCGACGGCAGCCTCAAGCCGGGAATCGCCGTCTCGGCCCGTCGTCTGCTGCGCGTGGGAATCGTGCTCCTCGGGCTGAAGCTCTCGCTCTTCGACATCGCGGGCCTCGGCTGGCCGACCATAGTCGTGATCGTGCTCATTGTCGGCATCACGTTCGCCGCGACCCTGGGCTTGGGAAAGCTGCTTCGCCTGCCGGGTACCCAGCCCATACTGATTGCCGCTGGATTCTCGATCTGCGGAGCATCCGCCATCGGCGCCATGAGCGCAGTGACGCGGAGCAAAGACGAAGACCAGGCGACGCCGGTCGCCCTGGTGACGCTCTGCGGAACGCTGGCGATCTTCGTCCTGCCGGTCTTGCGCATTCCGCTCGGCATGAGCGCCGAAGACTTCGGGCTCTGGGTCGGCCTGAGCGTGCACGACGTCGGCCAGGTCGTCGCGACCGCCCAGATCGCTGGGCCGGCGGCTCTCGCTGCGGCCGTGGTGGTCAAACTCACGCGCGTGCTCACGCTCGCGCCGATGGTCGCGATTGTCGGGCTCGTCGAGCGCGGCCGCGACAAGCGTGCTGAGCGCACCACTCTGACGGGGATCCGCAGCCCGGCGCTCGCGTTCGACCCCGAATTCAGCACGCACACCGAGGCGGATGGCGATGGCGCGGACGGCAGCGCGGATGGCGAGGGCGCGGCCGACAGCAGGCCCGGGTCAGAGCCAGCCGTGCGTGCCAGACGCCCACCGATCGTCCCATTGTTCATCGCCGGGTTCCTCGTGGCAGTGCTGATCCGAACGTTCGTGCCGCTGCCCGATGTGGTGCTCTCTGGCGCAGACACCCTGCAGACCGCACTGCTGGCGATGGCGTTGTTCGCACTGGGGTCGAACATCCGTTTCGCCGCCCTCGCACGCACCGGCTGGCGTGCGCTGATCGTCGGACTGGTCTCGTGGGCCCTCATTGCGGTGATGTCGCTGGCCGCCGTGAACCTGCTGCGCTGAGCCCCGCCGCTAAGCCCTGCTGCGCTGAACCTGCTGCGCTGAACCCCCTGCGCCGAACCCCCAGCGCTGACCACCCAAACAGCACAACGGGCGGAGCTGAGCAACACTGGCACCGTATTCGCCGGGAGATCGGCTCAGCTCCGCCCGTTCTCGAGTACCGATTGTCGAGAACCGGTTGTCACAGACAATTCGATACAGCGCGGCTCGACTTCACCGGCGACGGCGAGATTCACGCAGGGCGAGCAGCATCACGTGCGTGCCGACACCCGCGAACGCGAGCGCCAGACCTCAGTGCGAGACGCTCGCCTCCTCGCGGGAGACCCAGGTCGCCACGAGCTCCCGCTTGAGCACCTTGCCAGAGGGCCCGAGCGGCAAAACCTCGACGATCTCGAGATGACGCGGATACTTGTAGGCCGCAACATCGTCACGCACGAACTCAAGCAGTTCATCGACGGTGGCCCGGGCATCCGCCACCAGCACCACCGATGCCACGATCTCCTGGCCGTGGGTCTCGTGCGGAACCCCGTAGACAGCGACCATCTGGATCTCGGGGTGCCTGGCCAGCACCTCTTCGACTTCACGCGGGTACACGTTGTAGCCGTTGCGCAGGATCATGTCTTTGGTGCGGTCCACGATCGTCAGGTAACCGTCATCGTCCTTTCGCCCGAGGTCACCGGTGCGGAACCAGCCGTCGACCATGACCTTCGCCGTGTCTTCGGGCCGGTTGTGGTAGCCGTTCATGAGATTGTGGCCACGGATGACCAGCTCACCGAGATCGCCGGCGGGCAGCAGCACGATGCGATCCTCGATCTCGGCGTCGGCGATCTCGACGTCGACGCCCCAGATCGGCGTGCCGATCGTTCCGGGTCGCGGAGGCACCCCGACCATGTTGAAGGTGGCGACCGGAGACGTCTCGGTGAGCCCGTAACCCTCGTGGATCTCGGTGCCGAACTGCTCGCGGAACCGGTCGATGACGGCAACCGGGATGGCCGCGCCACCGGAGATGCCGTAGCGCAGCGACGGGCGGTCGGTGCTTCGCGAGGCGGCGTCGAGCAGCGCGATGTACATCGTCGGCACACCCATGAAGATCGTGCACCTCTGCTCGTTCATCACCTGCAGTGCGGTGTCACCGGTGAACTTCGGCACCATGACGAGTGTCGCGCCTGCACGAAAGACGGTGTTCATGGTGCAGGTCTGGCCGAAGGTGTGGAACAGCGGAAGGGCGCCGAGAACGCGGTCGTCCGCCTTCATGTCGAAGGTGGTCAGCAGCGAGACGTTCACCTGCTCGACAAGGGCCAGATGGGAACCTTCTGCGCCCTTCGGCGTTCCGGTTGTGCCGCTGGTGTAGAGGATCGTGGCCGTGTCGAACGGGTCACGCTGCACGTAGGTATCGATCGGCACGGATGCCCGGGCTTCGTCTTCGAGGCGGGCAGGCAGCTCGGGGCCGGCCTCCGGCAGCAGCACTGAGATGACGGGCACGCCCGCGAGCGCAGCCCCCTTCGCGCCTTCGCCGAGCAGTGGAGCCGCACAGACGAGCAGCTGGGCACCACTGTCGCGCAAGACGTACTCGATCTCTTTCGCCTTCAGGAGCGCGTGGATCGGTACGACGACCCCGCCGAGGGCGAGAACGGCGTAGTAGACACGAGGAAAGTCGGCCACGTTCGGGATGAGCATGGCCACGGGCGTACCCGGCCCGACCCCGCGATCGCGGAGGGCACCGGCGTACTCGCGAGTCTGCTGCCAGAGCTCGGCGTAGGTGGTCTCGGTCGGCCCAACGACCAGGGCGACGTTCGTGGGCATTCTGCGTGCCGTCTCGACAAGGATCGAGGCAACGGAAACAGTGGCAAAACCTGCGCTCATCGGAGGGCTTCTTTCGGTCGTCATTGACTTTCGATCAGTGTAATCGCCATGGCTGTGCAGAGGCAGGGACTTGACTACCAGTGCACAGGCGCGCCGTAGGAAACATTTGTTACCGCACAAGTCTGGAGCCGACCGAATCCCGGTGATCGCTGCGAAGTATTACGTCAGAATTCCTCGCGCCACAGATGTTCGCCATGCCTCTACTAGCGTTGAGGCATGGTCTTGCGGCGCGTCTGACGCCGCGCACGCGCTCGGTGATCGCTGCGAAGTGTTACGTCAGAATTCCTTGCTCCACAGATGTTCGCCATGCCTCTACTAGCGTTGAGGCATGGTCTTGCGGCGCGTCTGACGCCGCGCACGCGCTCGGTTGTCGCTGCGAAGTGTTACGTCAGAATTTCTAGCGCCACAGATGTTCGCCATGCCTGAACTAGCGTTGAGGCATGGCAGATCGCGAATACGGCTTCAGAACTCGGGCAATCCACGCAGGCAACATCCCTGACGCGGTGACGGGTGCGCGTGCCCTGCCGATCTACCAGACCTCAGCCTTCGTGTTCGACGACACCGAAGACGCCGCGGCCCGTTTCGCCCTGCAGAAATACGGCAACATCTACAGCCGGCTCGCCAACCCCACTGTGGCCTCGTTCGAGGAGCGGGTGGCCAGCCTCGAGGGCGGGCTCGGCGCCGTCGCCACGGCGAGCGGCCTCGCCGCGCAGTACATCACCTTCGCCTCTCTCGTCGGTGCCGGCGACCACATCGTCTCGTCAGCGAACCTGTACGGCGGCAGCATCACACAGCTCGACGTCACCCTGCGCCGCTTCGGAGTCGACACGACGTTCGTGAAGAGCTCAGACCCCGCCGACTACGCAGCAGCGATCACCGACAAGACCAAGCTGATCTTCGCCGAGACGGTCGCGAACCCCTCCGGCGAGGTCGCCGACATCGAGGGTCTCGCCGATGTGGCCCACGCCCACGGCATTCCGCTCATCATCGACTCGACGATCGCGACTCCCTACCTCAACCGACCTATCGAGTGGGGTGCCGACATCGTCATCCACTCGGCCACGAAGTTCCTCGGTGGCCACGGCACGACCCTCGGCGGCGTCGTCGTTGAAAGCGGCCGCTTCGACTGGCACAGCGAGAAGTTCCCGCTGTTCGGGCAGCCCGTTCCGAGCTACGGTGGCCTGCAGTGGTCGGGCAACTTCGGCGAGTATGCCTTTCTCACGCGCCTCCGGGCAGAGCAGCTTCGTGACATCGGGCCGTCCCTCGCACCGCATTCGGCGTTCCTGCTCGCCCAGGGCGTCGAGACGCTCCCGTTCCGCATGCAGGCGCACGTCGACAACGCGCGCATCGTCGCCGAGTGGCTCGACGCCGACCCGCGCGTCGAGTTCGTGAACTGGGCAGGCCTGCCCGGGCATCCGCACTACGAACGAGGCCTCAAGTACCTGCCCAAGGGCCCAGGCTCAGTCTTCAGCTTCGGTGTCAAAGTTGGCCGGGCAGCAGGCAAGACCTTCATCGAGTCGGTCGACCTGGCCAGCCACCTCGCGAACATCGGTGACGCCAAGACGCTCGTGATCCACCCCGCCTCCACGACGCACGCGCAGCTCACCGAGCAGCAATTGCTCGAAGCCGGTGTGCTGCCGGGCATCGTGCGCCTGAGTGTCGGAATAGAAGACCCCGAAGACATCGTTTACGACCTTGACCAGGCCTTGGCCAAAGCAACGGAAGGCAAGTGATGACTGTCACCGACATCGCGATCACCGGCACTACGATCACCGACACCGCGACTGCAGCAGACGAAGAGACGATCACCGCGCAGTTCGCGAACGGGCTCACCTGTGACGTGCCATCGAGTTCGCCGCTTGCGAAGCTGCTGAAGTCGCAGCGCACCTGGGTCGGACCCACGGCCAAAGAGCGGCTCCAGATCCTGCGCAAAGCGAAGTCGATCGCGATTGTCGGCGCCTCGCCGAACGCTGCTCGTTCGAGCTACTTCGTGGGAACCTACCTTCTGCAGTCCAGCGACTACCGGGTGTACTTCGTCAACCCGAACGCCAGCGAGATCCTGGGGCAGAAGGCCTACCCCGACCTTGCCTCACTGCCAGAGGTTCCCGACATCGTCGACGTGTTCCGCAAGGCGAGCGACATCCCCTCCGTCATCGACGACGTACTGGCCAGCGGCGCGAAGACCATCTGGATCCAGCTCGGCATCTGGAACCAGGATGCGGCCCTCTACGGTGAGAGCAAAGGCCTCACGGTGGTCATGGACCGCTGCATCAAGGTCGAACATGCCCGGTTCAACGGCGGCCTGCACCTGCTCGGCTTCGACACAGGTCAGATCACGGCGCGAAAGAGCCTGCGCTGACGTTGCTCGCACACTCGGGACGTCGGCTCCCTGATAAGGGTGAAGGCCCTCTGAGCTCGAGTGACGGCCGACTGAGTTCGTGTGACGGCTGGTTGTCGCGCTGAACGAGCGCCTACTTGCCGCCCTATGTGCGACGCTGTGCGACGACTCGGTGCGACGACGCTGCGCGAGCCTCTTGGCTGCTTGTGTGAATAGGCCGTTACGGACTTGTGACTTTCTGTTGCAACCCACAGCCACCCGAGCCCACTGGCAGCTAGCGTTGACAGCGTGACCTTCCCAGCCGCACCGACACACTCCCTCCCGGGCAGTACTTTCCCCGTCGTGTCGACGCAGTGGCTCTGCGATCACCTCGGTGGCGAATCGCTGGTCGTGCTCGATGCCAGCGTTCTGGCCGGCGAAGGCCCGGGCGGCCTGCCGTACTGGCAGAGCGGTCGCGATGAGTATCGGGATGCAGGCCACATTCCCTCGGCGATCTTCGCCGACCTGATCGATGATTTCTCCGATCCAGGTGCGCCTTTTGCATTCACGAGGCCCACCGCTGAACAATTCGAAGCTGCCGCGGCATCTGTCGGCGTGCAGGCATCTTCACGAGTAGTCGTCTATGACAGTGGGCGTGGGCAGTGGGCCGCACGCGTCTGGTGGCTGTTCCGCTCGTTCGGTTTCGACGCCATCTCCGTCCTCGACGGCGGCTTCACGAAGTGGAGGGCAGAAGATCGCCCCACCGAGGCCGGCTTCGCGGCAGTCGTCTCGGAGGAATCTGCGCAGATACAACCCGCTCTGACAGAAGCTGAGCCTGCTGAATTCAAGGCGACTGAGCTGCCCGGTTTCTGGGTCGACAAGACTTTCGTCGAATCCGTCGTGAACGGGATTACGGATGCCCTGCTGATCTGCGCCGTGCCACCCCGCGAATTCGCGGGTCACTCCGGCAACCGTTCCCGACTGGGGCACATCCCCGGCAGCTCCAGCCTGCCCTCCGCCGAGGTCATCAACAGCGACACCAACACTCTTCTCAAGCCCGTTGCGCTGCGTGCCATTTTCGCCCCGGTGCTCGCAGGGCGAAGCAGGCCAACGCAACCGATCATCGTCTATTGCGCAGGCGGCATAGCCGCAGCGCTCGACGCGCTCGCTCTCGCCGTTCTCGGCGAGACAGGGGTCGCCCTCTACGACGGATCACTGAACGAATGGGCTGACGACCCGAGCGCGGCGCTCGTCTAGAGACTCACGACAGTCCAGCCCTTCGCGATTGAACAGCACCCCGCGATTCAACAGCCCCTCGAGATTGATCGGCGCGGTGAATTCGATCGGCGCCTCGAGTTCGTCTGGCCTGTCGCGCACGTTCAGCGATTCGCGCGTGCCCGATCGGTCGCAGCAAGCTTCGCCATAATCTCCAGGGCAGCACCGAATCCGATCGGGCGCTGCAGGGCATCCTCTGCCACAGACGCGAGCGACTCGCGAACCGCGTCGATGTACCGTTGCTCCCCCGACGCGAAGAAGAGGGCACAGGCTGCACTCGACACGGCGGAAAGCCCGGACGGGTAGGCACCTTCGGAGACGTCACCCTCGATGAGCAAGCCATGCGCGGCGAGCACCGGGTCTCCGCCACCGGGCGCGAGGAACGGCGGCCTGCCATCGGCTCCGTCTCCCGCTTCCGCTCCTGCTTCCGGTTCCGCTCCTGCTCCTGTTCCTGCCGCAGCACTTGCGCCGATAGTGAGGTCGACCAGTTGGCGGCCGACCCGGAGGTACCGCTCGTTGCCGAGAACGGAACCCAGCTGGAGCAGTGCGTCGGCGAACATTCCGTAGTCTTCGAGTATCGCCCGCGCGGGCGACAGCTGGCCGTCAAGGGAAGCACGCGCGAGTGTTCCATCAGCGCGCACGTGATGCTCGAGCACGTAGTCGGCGGCCGACGCCGCTGCGCTCAGCCACTGTTCGTTGCCGAAGGCCGCCCCCGCGTGTGTGAGCGCCGAGATGGCCAGGCCGTTCCATCCGGTCAGCACTTTGAGGTCGAGCTTCGGCGGAGTCTCCCCCTTCCGTGCTTCAGCGTCGAGTGCGTAGTAGCCACCCTCGCTCTGCTGGCCGGCAACGACGCTCTCCGAGTCTTGCGCTGAGGCGAATCCTCCGCCATCGATCTGCATCGTCGAAACGAGGAACGAGGCGATGCCAGCCGCGGTTTCGCCGGCCCAGTGGTCTGCCGGTGTCTTGGCGGCGCCCGTGCTTCCGGCCTTCTGCGCCGACGTCGTGTACGCGTCGAGCAGCAGTGCGTTGTCGTAGAGCATGCGCTCGTAGTGCGGCTCACTCCAGTCAGAGGCCGTCGCGTAACGGAAGAAGCCCCCTTCGACCGGGTCGCGGAGCGGGGAGGCGGCCATAGCCCGGAGCGCGCGATCGGCGAGCGGAGCATCCATGACCTGCAGGAATTTCAGCACCGGCGCCACCGGGAACTTCGGGGCACCCCCGAACCCGCCATGAAGGGCGTCTTCGTAGGCGTCGAGCTCGAAGACGACCTGCGCCAGCTGGGCCGGGGTGGGCAGTGCTTTGCTGCGGGCTTCAGCAGGTAGTTCGCCGGGCTGCTCACCGTTCGACGCAGCGACGAGCGCCTTCGTGAGCTGCGCTGCGGTCGACTCGACTTCTTCGCGGCGGTTCGCCCAGGCATCGGCCACCGCGCCGAGAACCTGCCCGAACGACGGGTTACCCTGCACGGCCACTGGCGGCGAGTACGTGCCTGCGAAGAACGGCTTCGCGTCGGGCGTGACGAACACATTCAGCGGCCAGCCGAGGTTCTGGGTGAATGCCCCTGCGGCCGCGAGGTAGACCGCGTCGACCTCCGGATGCTCTTCCCGGTCGACCTTCACAGCCACGAACCCGCGATTCAGCACCGCCGCCAGGCCAGTGTCACTGAAACTCTCGCGCGCCATCACGTGGCACCAGTGGCAGGTGGAGTACCCGATCGACACGAGCACCGGCACGTCGCGCCGGGCAGCCTCAGCGAATGCGGCCTCACCCCATGGGTACCAGTCCACGGGGTTGTCGGCATGCGAACGGAGGTACGGGCTGATCGCGTCGCCCAATCGATTGGCCATCAGGCAAGCCTACGCGCGGCGTCGGCCTGACGAGGGCGCGCGCCCGAGCGCCCCGCTGCACCTCGAGCTGACGCGATTCGCCCCACCCCGGGCATCCACCGGGCGTGTCGCGTCACTTCGATGCCGTCGGCATTCAGGTGCGGGCACGTGGATGCCCGGCCAGCCGTAGACTGGAGCGCTGATGAATGCCGAGTCGATCTACTTCCCGCCCGAGCTGCCCGTCAGCCAGTTGCGCGAAGAGATCGCACGCACGATCGCCGCGAACCAGGTCGTCATCGTCGCCGGCGAGACCGGGTCCGGCAAGACGACCCAGTTGCCGAAGATCTGCCTGGAGCTTGGCAGAACGAGCATCGGGCACACGCAGCCCCGGCGCATCGCGGCACGCACGATCGCCGAACGCATCGCGGAGGAGCTCGGCCAGGAGGTCGGCGACCGCGTCGGCTACCAGGTGCGCTTCACCGACACGGTGGGACCGAACACCCAGATCAAGCTGATGACCGACGGCATTCTGCTGAACGAGATCCACCGCGACCGGCTGCTGACGAAGTACGACACGATCATCATCGATGAGGCTCACGAGCGCAGCCTCACCATCGACTTCCTGCTCGGGTACCTGCGCCAGCTGCTGCCCAAGCGACCCGACCTCAAGGTGATCGTCACCTCGGCGACGATCGACCCGGGGAGCTTCTCCAGGCACTTCGGCGGGGCGCCGATCATCGAGGTGTCTGGGCGCACCTACCCGGTCGAAGTACGGTATCGCCCGCTCGTCGCCGACGGCGAGGTGAGCGACGACGTCGACGATGAGAGTGACGACGATGAAGCGGCGCCTGCTCGGCGCGCGTCGAACGGCAACAGCGGTACGCGTTCGGGCGGGGGCCCGAATGGCGGGCCAGCGGCACGGCCTGCACTGAATCGCGACCCTCTCGACGCCGTGAACGAAGCGCTCGACGAGCTCGCTCGCGAAGGCGACGGCGACGTGCTGGTGTTCTTCTCCGGCGAGAACGAGATCCGGGATGCTGAAGAGGCCATCCGCGGGCGTCTCAACTCGGGTGGGGGCGGGGCTCTCGGTGCGGCGACCGAGGTTCTGCCGTTGTATGGCCGGTTGTCGTCGGCCGACCAGCACAAGGTGTTCCAGAAGTCGTCGGCCCCGGGCATCCGTCGCCGTATCGTGCTCGCGACCAACGTCGCGGAGACAAGCCTCACGGTACCCGGCATCAAGTACGTGATCGACACCGGTACCGCCCGTATCAGTCGCTACAGTGTGCGCTCGAAGGTGCAGCGGCTGCCCATCGAGGCCATTTCGCAGGCTTCGGCGAACCAGCGCGCGGGGCGGAGTGGGCGCACAAGCGACGGAATCTGCATCAGGCTCTACTCAGAAGACGACTATCTGGCGAGGCCTGAATTCACCGAACCGGAGATCCTGCGCACCAACCTGGCCGCAGTGATCCTCCAGATGATCTCGCTGGGCCTTGGCGACATTGCGAGCTTTCCGTTTCTGCAGCCGCCGGATTCGCGCGGCATCAAAGACGGCCTGGACCTGCTGAGCGAACTGGGCGCGATCAACCCTCCGAGTGATGCCAAGCGTGCAGGGCGCGGTGTCGATCGAAGTGGCGGCGGTCGCAACCGGGAGAACCCGGGTCGCAGCGCGACAGATTCTTCCGTTGACAGCAGCGCACGACCCGGCACCGCGAGCGCCGTACCGACGCTCACCCGCGTCGGCCGCGACCTCTCGCGCATGCCGATCGAACCGCGGTTCGCCCGCATGGTCATCGAGTCGAAGAACCACCGTACGAGCCGGGAAGTCATGATCATCGTGTCGGGGCTGACGGTACAGGATCCTCGCGAACGCCCGCTCGAGCGACGCCAGCGGGCCGACGAACTGCACGCCCGGTTCACCGACGTCAGCAGCGACTTCCTCTCACTGCTGAACCTCTGGAACTACCTCGAGGAGAAACAACGTGAGCTCTCTTCCAGTGCCTTCCGCCGGCTCTGCAAGGCCGAACACCTGAACTACGTGCGGGTGCGTGAATGGCAGGACGTCTTTCGTCAGCTGCGCCAGCTCAGCAAACCGCTGAACCTCACAATCGGCGAGCCGTCGGTCAACCCCGACGGGATCCACCGTTCGATCCTCTCCGGCCTGCTGTCGCACATCGGCTTGAAAGATGTGGCGAAGAAGGACTACGTCGGGGCGCGCCAGACCCGGTTCAGCATCTTTCCGGGGTCGGCCCTCGCGAAGAAGCAGCCCAACTCGGTGATGAGCGCCGAGCTGGTCGAGACCAGCCGCCTCTTCGCGCGAATGAATGCAACGATCGATCCGGCCTGGGCGGAGTCGCTCGCCGGCGACCTCTGCAAACGCACCTACTCCGAACCCCACTGGGAGAAGAAGCAGGGCGCAGTCGTCGCCTACGAGCGGGTCACACTCTACGGAGTGCCCATCGTTCCCAAGCGCCGCGTGCAGTTCTCGCGGATCGACCCTGCGTATGCTCGCGAGCTCTTCATTCGGCACGCTCTCGTCGAGGGCGACTGGGAATCACAGCACGCCTTCGACCGCGACAACCGCCGGTTCCGCTCAGAACTCGCCGAAATCGAGGAGCGCAGCCGTCGCCGTGACCTGCTGCTCGACGACGAGGCCGTCTTCGAGTTCTACGACGCGAGGGTTCCCCGCGAGGTGAACACCGCCCGGAGCTTCGACGGCTGGTGGAAGAAGGCGAAGTACGACACGCCAGAGCTGCTCACGATGACTCTCACCTCGCTGGTTCCCGAAGGCGCGCCCGAGATCGACGAGGCGAAGTTCCCGGCCACCTGGCAGCAGGGCGACCAGCAGCTTGCCCTCTCGTACCGCTTCGAACCGGGCACTGAAGACGACGGCGTCAGCGTCACGGTTCCGCTCACCCTGCTGCCCCGCCTCGAGCCCTCCGGCTTCGAATCGCAGGTGCCGGGGTTCCGCGACGAACTCGTGACCGCGCTCATCCGCTCTCTGCCCAAGAACATCCGCAAGAACTTCGTGCCGGCGACCGACTGGGCGAAGAAGCTCCTGCTCGAGCTGCCGGTCCACGACACGGCTGGAACGGGTTCACCGGGTTCAGCGGGTTCAGCGGGTTCAGCATCCTTCGTCGCCGCGCTGGCCGCCACCATGTCGCGCCTCGCCTACACGCCCGTCACGGCTGCCGACTTCGACCTCGCGCGCATTCCGTCGCACCTCTCGGTCTCCTTCCGGGTGGTGGATGACCGGGGCAAGACGCTCGCGGCATCGAAAGACCTCGGCTCGTTGCAGAGCCGCTTCAAGGGCGCCGCTCGCGAGAGTGTGGCCCGGGCATCCGGTGCGGCAGCCAGCTTGATCGAACGCCGGGGCATCACCACCTGGGACTTCGACGAGCTGCCGCAGCACCTCGATACGAAACAGCCGGGCAGCGTGATCCGTGCCTATCCCGCGATCGTCGACGAGAAGACGTCGGTGGCGATTCGCCTGGTGACGACGCCAGCAGAGGCGGCACGGCTCACCCCTGCCGGCGTTCGCAGGCTGCTGCTGCTCGGCGTGGCCTCCCCCGTCTCGTATGTTCGCGAGCACCTCAGCCAGAACGAGAAACTGGTTCTGGCGACGAGCCCGTACCCGAGCATCCAGGCGCTCTTCGACGATTGCCTTCTTGCCGCAGCCGACCATGTACTGCGCACCGCACACCCGGACGGAAGGGTCTTCACGCGCGGAGAATTCGAGGCCGTTCGCGACACGCTCTCGTCGAGCATCATCGACCTCATGTACCAGACAGTCGCAACCGTCGCCACGAGCCTAACGAGGGCCAGGGATGCCGAACGGGCGCTCAAGAAGGTCACCAGCGTGACACTGCTGACCGCTCTCGCCGACGCACGGAGCCAGCTCGGAAACCTCGTCTTCGCCGGCTTCATCGCCTCGATGGGCATCGACCAGCTGAGCAACCTGCCGCGATACCTCACCGGGATCGAGCAGCGCCTGCAGAAGCTGCCCGACGCTCCCGCCCGCGACCGCGCGTGGATGACAGAGGCCCAGAACGCGACCGCGCGCTACGAGGCCGCCGGCGGCGTGCTTCCGCTCCCTCTCGACGCCTGGCTGGCCATCGGGGCTCCGGTGGTGAAGGCGCGATGGATGATCGAAGAACTCCGGATCAGCCTCTTCGCCCAGTCGCTCGGCACAGCCGAGCCTGTTTCGCTGCAACGGATAGTGAAGCTCTTGGGAACGTGAAGCGACGCTTCAGAGTCACCGGCCGGGCGTAACAGTCCAACCGGTACACTTAACTGCTTGTGAGCACTTATTCAAGCCTTCTGAAGACCCGCGGCGTGGGGCGCATCATGGCCGCCCAGCTCGTCGCCCGTTTTCCGTTCGGCATGCTCTCGCTCGCCTTCCTGCTGCACATCGAGCACGTCCACAACTCGTACGGCTCGGCCGGGCTGGTGCTCGCCGCTCTCTCGATCGGCCAGGCTATCGCTGGGCCCCTCACCAGCAGGCTGATGGGCCGCTGGGGAATGCGGCCGGTGATCTCTGGCACGATCGCGGTCTGTGCGGTCGCGATCACCTCGATCGCCCTCATTCCGATGACGATCCCGGTCACCATGGTCGTCGCCCTGGTCGCCGGGCTCACCATGCCGCCGATCCAGCCGGCCGTGCGCACGATCTACCCCAAGATGGTCAACTCGCGCCAGCTCACCCCGCTCTTCTCGCTGGATGCCTCCGCCCAGGAGATCATCTGGGTCGTGGGCCCAGTGATCACGACGTTCGCCGCGACGCAGATCAGTACGGTGGCAGGAATCCTGCTCGCTGTGGCGTTCCTGGTCGGCGGGGGTGCGTGGTTCCTTGCAAGCCCCGAGCTCGGGCGGGTGCGCATCCCGCGCAGTCGCCGGCGCATCGGTGCCGTGCTGGCCAAACCGTCGGTGCTGCTGGCCACCGTGGTGGGCTTCCTGCTCGTCGCTGCCTGTGCCTCCATCGAGGCCGGCGTCGTGTCGACCTTCGGCCACGACGGCCCGCAGGCCGGGATCGTTCTGGCGGTCTTCGCCATCGGCTCGCTCGTGGGCGGCCTCGCGCTCGGGCACGTTCCGATCGGCCCTTGGGCGCTCGCCCGGCGCATGTTCATCGTCTTCGCGGGAACGGCGGTCGCTGCGTTCTCGCTGAACATCTGGTGGCTCTCGGTCTTCCTCTTTCTCGCCGGTGTCGGAATCGCGCCGGCCCTCGCCGTGATGTTCTCGATCGTCTCCTCGAGCGTGCGCTTCAGTGAGACCGCCGAGGCCTATGGTTGGGTCGGTACCGGCCAGCTCATCGGTGCGGCCCTCGGTTCGGCCGTCGCGGGGTTCCTCATCGACTCACAGGGCCCCACCGGGGCGTTCATCGCCGCCGCCGCCCTCGCGCTGGCCGGCTTCGCTGTTCCGCTGCTGGGCAAACGCTGGCACCCCGACCTCCGAGGCAAGGACGCAAGCCCCATCCCTGACACCGAGCCGATCGAGGCCATCACCAGTTAGACGCTCTCACCGGCCAGACACTTTCGGGCCGGATAATCGAAGGATGACACTCACTCCTTCTGTGCCCCGCATTCCGCTGAACGACGGTTCGAGCATTCCGCAGCTCGGCCTCGGGGTCTACAAGGCGACCGACGCCGAGACGATCGACGCCATCGCCGTTGCGTTCGAGCATGGGTACCGGCACATCGACACTGCGACCCTCTACGACAACGAGAAGGGTGTCGGCGAGGCCGTCAGACGAAGTTCGATCCCCCGCAGCGAGCTCTTCATCACGACCAAGGTCTTCAACGACCAGCAGGGCTACGACAAGGCCCGCCGTTCCTTCGACGCGAGCCTGGAACGCCTTCAGCTCGACTATGTCGACCTGTTCCTCATCCACTGGCCGGCTCCGCGTCAGGACCTCTACGTCGAGACCTGGCGGGCGCTCGAGAAGATCCAGGCCGACGGTCTGGCCCGTTCTATCGGCGTTTCGAACTTTCACCCGCACCACCTCGAGAGGCTTGCTTCAGAAACCGGCTCAGAGACCAGTGTGGTACCGAGCATCAACCAAGTGGAGCTGCACCCGTGGCTACCCCAGGCCGAGACGCGGGCCTACGACGACGCACATTCGATCGTGACCGAAGCCTGGTCGCCCCTCGCGCGCGGCCGGATTCTCGACACCCCGGTTCTCGACGCCGTCGCTCTGAAGCACGGGAAGTCGCCGGCCCAGGTCGTGATCCGCTGGCACCTGCAGCTCGGCAACGTGGTGATTCCGAAGTCGGTGACGCCCTCGCGCATCGCAGCGAACATCGATGTCTTCGACTTCGCCCTCGACGCAGAGGACCTGGCCACCATCGCCACTCTCAACAGCGGCGAGCGCACCGGCAAAGACCCCGACGACTTCGACTGAACTTCAGGTTCTCCGTCTGATCGACCAGTGTCTGCACCACCGGAATGTGTGTCAGGAGGGCCTGCGTCACCAGCGCGAGTGGATGCCCGCCCGGAAGTGCCGGTCGTAGATCTCCTTCACACCCGCGTCGAAGGCGGCCCCGAGGTGACCGACCGAACCCGCGGCCGCGTTGTTCACGGCTTGTGCCGGGTTCCGTGCACCCGGAATGACGCTGCTCACGCCAGCCTGCTGGGCAACCCATGCAAGCGCGGCGGTGGCGGGGCTCATGCCGGCCGGCGCCAGGCGCGCGAATTCCAGGGCAGCAGCCAGTCCGGTTTCGTAGTCGACGCCAGAGAAGGTCTCCCCCACATCGAACGCACTGCCGTCGCGGTTGTAGTTGCGATGGTCGTTCGCTGCGAACGTCGTGGCCGAGGTGTATTTGCCGCTCAGCATGCCTGACGCCAATGGCACCCGCGCGATGATCCCGACCCCTGCGGCAATGGCGGACGGCAGCACTTCGTCGAGAGGCTTCAGCCGGAACGCATTCAGAATGATCTGGATGGTCGCGGTGCCTGGCCTCGAAATCGCGTCGAGCGCCTGCGCGGCCGTCTCGACGCTGAAACCGTAGTTCGAGATGACCTCGTCAGACACCAGCGTTTCGAGGGCGTCGTAGACCTCGTCGCTCCGGAACACCTCGGAGGGCGGGCAGTGCAACTGCACGAGGTCGAGGGTCTCGACGCCGAGGTTGCGCCTGGACCTGTCGGTCCACGCGCGAAAGTTCTCGAGCACGTAGTTCTCTGCGAGCTGTTCCTGCCGGCGACCCATCTTCGTCGCGACGGTGATCGAATGCCCGGGATGCGCGGCGAGGTACGTGCCGATCAGCTGCTCACTGCGGCCATCACCGTACACATCAGCGGTGTCGAAGAACGTCACGCCGGAGTCGACGGCCGCATCGAGAACAGCCAGGGCATCCGCTTCGTTCACCTCGCCCCAGTCGGCCCCGAGTTGCCAGGTGCCGAGGCCGATGACCGAGACGGTGCGGTGGGTTCTGCCGAGTTCGCGGTATTCCATGCAGAAAGACTATGCCCCTGCACGTCTGCGGGCACGCGCTCGTAACAGCCTCATCACAAGACGGTGAACATCCCATAACCATCCGCCGTTTCACAGCACATCAGAGCGCGGAGTCAATACAGTTACCCCATGAAGCGAAGAATTCTCGCGATCGCCACCGTTGTCACTCTGACTGCTCTCGCACTCGGGGGATGCTCGGCTCTGGCCGGCTCGAACTCGTCGGGTTCCTCCGGCAGCGCTGGCTCCTCCGGTACATCGGGCACAGAGGCCGGCCCGGCAATCGTGGCTCCGGGCGCCGGGTCTGCAGACAGCGCCTCGGGGGGCGGTGCAGCGGGCAGCGTGGGTAGTGCAGCTACCCTTCCGAGCACCCAGGTCATCACCACGGGATCGATTGCGCTCATCGCCGACGACCCGATTGCAGCCGCAGACAAAGCCGTTTCGACCGTCGAGGCGGCAGGCGGGCATGTCGACAACCGGAGTGAATCGCTCGGCAACACCGGCGGGCCGGGCATCATCATGCCCCTGGGTGCCAACGACCCGGCGGGCACAACGCAGGGCACCTCGTCGTCAGGAACCTCGTCGTCAAGCACCGCGGGCGCACGGGCCGACCTCACGCTCCGCATTCCGAATGCCCAGGTCACGTCGACCGTCGATGCACTGAAGAAACTCGGCACCGTCGACTCGGTGACGCTGACGTCGACCGACGTCACCACGCAGGTCGCCGATGTGAATGCCCGCATCACTGCACTGCAGACGTCTGTAGACCGGCTGCTCGACCTCATGACGAAGGCGACGACGACAGCCGACCTCATCGCCCTCGAGTCCGCCCTCTCCCAGCGCCAGGCCGAACTCGACGGCCTGAAAGCACAGAGTTCGGCCCTGGCCGACCAGGTTCAGTACGCCTCTGTCACTCTCACGATCACCAGCCACAGCGTGCTGGCAACCGGAGCACCGAACGACTTCTGGGGCGGCCTGGCAGCAGGGTGGTCATCGCTTGTCGCGGGAGCCGCCGGCGGGCTCGTCGTGCTCGGCATCGCACTGCCGTGGCTGCTTGCGATAGCGCTTGTGGCCGCGATAGTACTGCTGGTCATCCGGTTCGCCCGGCGCAGCGGCTCACGCAAAGCGACGAACTGACGACACACCTGCTCACGACATGCCTGATCACGACCGGTGCGATTGTCTGCAGGCGGGAATCCTCAGCGGTCGATCGTTGTTGCACACCTCGTAGGCACACGCAGGGCTGATAACCACAGCTATTCAGTGCAGTGCCCAGCAGGGAGACACACATGAGCAAGATCTACGTAGAAATCGAGAATGAGTTCGGTGAACTCGCCCGATACAAGCACCACCTGAACGGTCGCGGGTTCATCTCAGCGACCTCGGCCGTGCACCCGACCGCGTACATCGAATCGTCGGCCTTCGTCGAGCCTGACGCCCAAGTCGGCCAGGGTGCCTGGATCGGCGCCGGCAGTTGGATCGATCGCGGTGCCGTCATCGGCGCCGGAGTCTTCATCGGTGCCAACGTGCACGTCGGGCAGGATGCCCGGATCGGCCGTGGTTCGAAGATCGGCAGCCACACACGAATCGGTGATCGCGTGATGGTCGCCGACAGCTCGCTCATCGCCCACGACAGCGTTCTGGCCGATGACGCTCAGCTCACGAGCTCACCGGCAGGGCGCGGCGATGCCAGCAGAAACACCGGCCGGGACGCAGGGTTCGCCAAGGCCGCATAGTCGGGCAGTGAGGCGTCGCCCCACGATCGGTCGAGCGTGAGCCGAGAGGTTTCGCCAAGAGGTGCCGACGACCGCGCTGGTCTGTGCGTGCTGTGCCGCCACCTCTTGGCGAAACCTCTTATGCTGATCACCATGCGATTGCTCTTTGTGATTCTGCGGGTGGCTGTGGCCCTCGCCATCGGTGCTGCCATCATCGCCCAGCTCGCCAAGACGGTGTCGATCGCCTTCGACGCGAACCCGGCCAGCGTAGGGTTCGTCGTCGTCAACTTCTTCAGTTTCTTCACGGTCGACTCGAACGCGGCGA
Source organism: Subtercola sp. PAMC28395 (assembly GCF_018889995.1). Lineage (NCBI taxonomy): Bacteria > Bacillati > Actinomycetota > Actinomycetes > Micrococcales > Microbacteriaceae > Subtercola > Subtercola sp. PAMC28395. The sequence goes on from NZ_CP076547.1 coordinate 3,128,927, forward strand.
GCGTGGTGGTGCTGCTGGTCGGGGCCGGGCTCGCGATCAGGCAGGGCGGGCTCTCGGGCGGCTCCCGCTACTCAGACCAGGTGGTGTACTCAGACCCGCTGCTCTATACAACCGTTCGCGCCTCAGTCGTCACGTACATGGTGACCACGGGAATCGTCTACAACCTGTTGCTCCGGGGAATAGCGCTTCCACAGGGCACCACAGTGGCGTGGTCGAACGAGATCCTGCACGTGGTCGGCCCGATCTATCTTCTGCTCGACTGGCTGTTCGCTCCGGGCCGGGTCCCGCTCGACTGGAAGCGCCTGTGGGCGATCATCGCCTTCCCCGTGGTGTGGGTTGCCTACACGCTGGTTCGCGGGCCCCTCGCGATAGACCAGGCGACCGGCAAGCCGTGGTATCCGTACCCGTTCCTCAACCCGACGACATCGGCCGCAGGATACGCGTCTGTCGCCTTCTATGTCGTATTGATCGCTGTGGTGATCAGTGCGCTCGGAGCTGGCGCAATCTGGGTGTCGCGCAGACCCAGCAAACGCGCAACTGTGAATAACTAGTTAGACTAGAGCAAGTATCTGGTCGCAGCACAGACACAACCGAGCGATGTTAGGGTCTAAAAATGCCTGAATCTAGCGCTGAACCGGTCGCCGACACACTTCCGCTCTCGCGTGACGACGTAGCCGAACGCCTGACCCTGGTTGTGAGCCGGCTGAGTCGGCGCATCCGCCCTGTCGGCGACGAACTGAGCCACGGGCTCCTGTCGGCCCTGTCGAGCGTCAAGAACTCCGGCCCCCTGCGGCCGAGCGATCTGGCTCGTCTAGAGAATGTTGCTGCCCCCACGATGACCCGGATTGTCGCAGACCTCGAGCAGCGCGGACTCGTCGAGCGCACAGCAGACCCCGTCGACGGCCGGTCGTTCCTGCTGCGTGCAACCGCCAGCGGCCTCGGCACCGTTGCCGAAGCCCGCTCCTCGCGAACCGAACGAGTCGTCGCCATGCTCGCGGAGCAGAGCGACAGCGCCATCGAAACGATCGCCGCCGCGCTTCCCGCGCTCGAGGCCGCGGCAGCGGTTCGCAACTGACGAGCCTGTCGGCTTGGCACACAGACTGACGTGCTCGTGGTCAGTCGAGGATCTCGCCCGTCAGCGGGTCGGCATTCCAACCGGTGAAATCGTCATCTGAACGATCCAGCGGTTCGATGAGCGTCGCATCCGAGCTGTCGAGCGTTCGGGAGTTGTTGACCCGACGATCCACAGCGTACGTTGTGATCGTCGACGCAACCGCCGTCGAACTCCTGTCGAGCAGATCGAGAATCGCCCCCTGACCGGCACTGTTCGCTTCGATCTTTCGAGGATCAAGCCAGGCGTCCCACGCATCGGGCGTGAGAAAGACCGGCATGCGATCGTGCACTTCTCCCGAGGCATCACGGGCCTCCCGCGTGATGATCGTGAACGTCACTGCCCACTCGTCGTCGAGCTTGCGCGCACTGTAGAGCCCGGCTGCCGCGAGCAGACGGCTCGCACTGGTCGACTCGACACCCACACCAGCGCCTGCACCCGCGTGGATGAAGTACGGCTGCTTGCCATCGGAAACCGCCTGCCATTCGTAGTACCCCGTCATCGGCACGAGGCAGCGACTCGACGCGAATGCACTGCGGAACATGCCGTTCGTCGCCACCGACTCCAACCGTGCATTGATCGGTGCGGGCCCACCCGGTTTCGCCCACGCCGGCTTCAGCCCCCACGCCGCGATCTCGATCTCGCGGAAGCCCGCCCCACTCTCACTGAGCGAAGCGCCGCTGGCCGACGAACCACTGCCCGACGAACCACTGGGCGAAGCACCGCTGCCCGAAGCACCGGTGCCGGAATCACCAGCATGAGCACCCTTGCGCTGCCGGATGATCGGGGCGACGTCGGTCGGAGCCACGCTGTAGCTCGGCCGCCAGTCCTCGGCGCGCCCGCCCCTCGCGACGAACTCCAGAATGAGGTCGTCGGTCTCCTTGTTCATCGCAAATCTGCCGCACATGGGTGGTCATGCTACTCCGTGCCGCCACTGACTGCCGCCACTGAGTGCCGCAACTGGGTGCCGCAACTGGGTGCCGGGCCTTCTAGCTCGCAGCCTGCAGCCAGGCCGCACGCTGCAGGCTGAGCACACGCACGACCGACTCGTCGATCTGGGCCTCGGCGATCTGGCCGGACTTCACGGCGGCCATGATGGCAGCCACCGAAGGCGCCATATCGATTGCACTGTTGTAGAGCAGGATGTCGTTGCCTGCGGCAACTGCCCGCACGGCGTTCGCTGCCTGGTCGGAGTACGAGGGGTCCCCCGAATCCTGAAGCATGAGCATGTCGTCGGTGATGGCGATTCCCGTGAAACCGAGCTCCCCGCGCAGAATCTCGTGCCAGCGCTGTGATAACGATGCCGGTGCCGAATCGACGGCTGCGTAGGTGAGATGCCCGAACATCACGAGCGGAGCACCCGTGTCGATTCCGCTCTGGAATGGCGGGGCATCCTGCGACTGCCACTGGGCGAACGTAATGCCGGTCGACGGGATGGTCGTGTGCGAGTCTGCCTTCGTCTCACCGTGACCTGGAAAATGCTTGAGCGTTGCGAACACCGAACCGTTCTGCGCAGCGACTGAAGCGCCAACTCGTTCACCTGCCGATGAAGGATCAGTGCCAAGCACCCGGTCGAAGATGAATGAAGCCGGGTCGGAGGTCACGTCGGCCACCGTGCCGAAATTGACCGAGATCCCTGCGCTCTCGAGGAGCGCAGCACGCTGGGTGAAAGCGTCAGTGGTTGCTGAGACCGGAAGGGATTTCAGGCGGTCTGCGCCAGCGAAGTCGTCTTCAGGCAGTCGGGTCACGTCGCCACCCTCTTCATCGACGGCGATGAGCGGCTTCAGGCCGGTGGTGATGCCCAACCCCGAGAGCTGGCCCGAAAGTTCGGCCGCCGTGGCCGGGATGTTGGAACCAAGAAGCAGCAGCCCGGCCGGCCGATTTGCAGCGAGATAGGCCTCCAGGGGCGCAGGATCTGTGCCCGGCAACTGCACCATGAAGAGCGTCGACACTTTGTCTGCCAGGCTCATGGATCGCATACGTGTATCGGCATACAAGCGGTTCAGTTGCACGGGCGTCGCCGCAGGCCGTGATGCTCGCGCAGTCGGTGAGGGTGTGGTCGGTGGGGGCGTGGTCGGTGAGGGCGTGGTCGGTGAGGGCGTTCTCGCCAGCGATGGAGCCACCGACGGGAGTGAATGCACGGCGGATGAGGATGCGGGCGCTCCGGTCGCGGGTGACGATGACCCGGCCGCACACCCGGCGAGCACAAGAATCCCGCCGACGGCCAACGGCACTCGTCCGCGCCGCAGTCGGCTCACCACCCGCTCCCGACGCCGCGAGGTCACGCGGGCCTCAGACCCGGGCCAGACAGGCCGCACCACTCATGCCTGTACCACTCATGCCTGTACCACTCAGGTCCGCACCTCTCAGGTCCGCACCGCTCAGGTCGACGCAGGCCGGACCCGGACGGCCCGGATCGCCCGATCATCCGCTGCTTTCGGCCTCACGATGCCGCGCCGAGAGTTCGAGGTACGTCAAGGCGTTGTGCCGGATGCCCTGCTGCTCTTCGGTCGTGAGCTCGCGCCTGACCTTCCCTGGTACGCCCGCGACGAGAGAGCCGGGCGGTATGACGGTGCCTTCGAGGATGAGCGCGCCGGCGGCGATCAGCGACCCCTCACCGATGACGGCACCGTTCAACACAGTGGCGTTCATGCCGATGAGACAGTTGTCGGCGACGGTGCAGCCGTGCAGCACCGCTCCGTGGCCCACACTGACGCCGGCGCCGATCGTGGTGGCGAATCCGGCGTCGCCGTGGACAACAACGTTGTCCTGCAGGTTGCTGCCCACGCCGAGGCTGATGCCAGAACGGTCGGCGCGCACCACTGTGCCGTAGAAGATGCTCGATCGTGCTGCAGCGGTGAACTGACCGATCACCGTCGCGTTCGGGGCGCCCCAGGCGGCGTCGTCGATGAGGGGGGTGTGACCTGCGAAGGTGATGACATTCATGAAACCGGGCCTAACCAAGCATTGGCGACGGTCGAGTGCGCTGACTCGCCATCGGAGGGGTGAAAGATTCCCGCGACGACATCACGGTACAGCCTGCCGAGCTCGCTCGACGACGCCATCGACGACCCGCCAGACACACGAAGCGCCTGGTCCACGACAAACCGGGCGTTCTCTGTCGCGCGGACCTTCAGGCCGACGAGTCGCGGAAACCACGCTCGGCCATGATCAGCGAGCGTGTCGACGTCACGGGCTAGTGCGTCGATCTGCGGGTAGATCCCGTCCTGCGCAATCGCAGCGTCGGCCACCTTCCAGCGGATATCGGGGTCGGAGGCGTAGCTGCGGCCATCGTTCTTCATCGACGTTCGCCGATGGGCTGCCTCGACAGCAAGGGCCAATGCCCTCTCACCGATACCGGTGTACACGGCGGCCAGCAGAATCTCGAAGTTGGCGAAGATCGCGAAGATCAACGGGTCTGCGCTCGGGCCTGCTGGCAGCCTTCGCACCACTCGGTCGGCCGGCACCAGGGCCCCATCGAGAATGGTGGTCGAACTCTGCGTCGCGCGCATGCCCAGCGTGTTCCAGTCGTCGACGATCTCATAGCCGGGCGTATCGCGGGTGATGAAGCCGTGCACGAGCATCGGATGCCCGGGGCGTGAGTCGTCGAGGCCGAAGATACCGAGCCTCGTCCACGCCGGCGAGAGAGAGGTGAAGATCTTGCGGCCGAAGTACCGGTAACCGCCGCCTGCCTGCGGCTCGGCCCTCGTCGTCGACCCGAACAGCACCAGGTCGTTGCCCGCCTCGCTGTTGCCGAAGGCGAAGAGCTCCCCGTGCGCGGCTTCGTCGAGCACGAAGGCCAGCGAGTCGTCGCCGCGATCGAGCAGTGCCTTGGCCACCCCCGCCCAGACCAGGTGCATGTTGATCGCCAGCGCGGTCGCGGGGGCTGCCGTGGCCAGTCGGGTCTGCTCCCTGGCAACCTGTTCGAGCCCGAAGCCCAGGCCCCCACGGTCGAGGGGCGTGAACATGCGCAGGTAGCCGGCCTCGCGCAACTCGTCGAGGTCTTCGAAGAAGAAGCTGTTGTTCGCGTCGTACCCCGCCGCACGCGACCGGATGCGTTCGATCAGCTCGTCACTGAGAATACTCACCCGACAAGACTACGGCGTGCGTCCAGGCCGTGCGCCTGACCTGCGCGTCACGGCACCCAGCCCACGGGCATCCGTACTCCCGGGCATCCGTACTCACGGGCATCCCTACCACGGGCTTCCCTACCCACCAGCGTGTCAACCCACGGAGGTGTCAGCCCGCGGGAGTGTCAACCCACCGGCGCACCCGGGGCACAACACACCATTGCACGTGTTCGTCGGTCAAGATGGTGACATGTCACTGCCGATCGAAGACTATGCACTCATCAGCGACTGCCACACGGCGGCCCTCGTCGGGCGAGACGGAAGCATCGACTGGCTGTGCCTGCCCCGCTACGACTCCCCCTCCACGTTCGGTGCACTGCTGGGCGACGAGAGCCACGGGCGGTGGATGATCGCCCCCACCGACCCGTCGGCGCACTCACGGCGTGAATACCTCGGCAACACCTTCATCCTCGTGACCACCTGGACCACCCCCACCGGCGTGGTGGAGGTGACCGATTTCATGCCGCACGGCGATCGCAGGGCCGACCTCGTTCGTCGCGTGAAGGGTGTCAGCGGCAGCGTGGAGATGACCGTCGACCTGCGCATCAGGTTCGCCTACGCCACAGCGATACCGTGGGTCAGGCAGGTGGAGGAGCCCATCGTCGACGGCACTGGCTTCGGAGTTGGCGCTGGCTCAGGCGCCGGCTCTGGCGCTGGAACTGACAGCTCCACGGGCACCAGTGGCAGGAGCGGCCCCCGCACGACACGCTCGCTGCTGGCCGTGGCGGGCCCGGATGCCGTTCTCTTTCGAGGGGCGGAACTCAGCCCGAAAGGCCATTCACACCGCCGCGAGTACACCGTTCGGGAAGGTGAGCTCGTCGACATGGTCATGACCTGGTACCCCTCACACCGGTCGATGCCGCAGCCCGTCGACGTCGACAAGGTCCTGGCCGAGACGGCTGCCTGGTGGGAGAAGTGGGGTTCGAACAGCACGAGCAGCGGGGCCTACTCTTCGGCGGTGGTGCGCTCGCTGTTGGTGCTTCGGGCCCTCACCCACGAAGACACTGGCGGAATCGTCGCCGCCGCGACGACCTCCCTGCCGGAGGCTTTCGGCGGCGAGCGCAACTGGGACTACCGCTACGTCTGGCTTCGTGACGCTTCACTCACCCTCATGGTGCTGCTCGACCACGGCTTCATCGAAGAAGCGAGTGACTGGCGGCAGTGGTTGCTGCGCGCAATCGCCGGCGACCCGGCCGATGTGCAGATCATGTACGGCCTGCAGGGCGAGCGGTACCTGCCGGAACACACCATTCCGAGCCTTCCCGGCTACCAGGGCGCTTCTCCCGTGCGGGTCGGCAACGGGGCAGTGAGCCAGTACCAGGCCGATGTCATCGGCGAGGTCATGGTGGGCCTGCACCAGTCTCGCGTGCACACCGTTCGCGAGACGAAGGAGGCCTGGGCGCTCCAGCGTGCACTGCTCGGGTTCGTCGAGGCCAATCTCGATCGAGCTGACAGTGGTATCTGGGAGATCCGTGGTGCCAACCAGTTCTTCACCCACTCCCGCGTGATGATCTGGGCGGCTCTGGACCGGGGGGTCCGCGGTGTCGAGGAGTTCGGGTTGCGCGGCCCTGTCGAGATGTGGCGCAGCTTGAGGGAGCAGGTTCGCTCAGAGATCGAGAGCCATGGCGTGGACCCGGCAACGGGCGCCTACACCCAGGTCTTCGGAGGCACGGAGGTCGACGCTTCGCTGCTGCAACTTGCCCAGGTCGAGTACTGCGCCTACGACGACCCGCGCATGCTGGCGACGGTGGCGGTGATCGAGAAGACGCTGCTCCGGGACGGGCTTCTGATGCGGTACCGCACAGAGACTGGTGTCGACGGGCTGCCGGCCGGCGAGCATCCCTTTCTGGCATGCTCGTTCTGGCTTGTCGAGCAGTACGCCCGGTCGGGCAGGGTCGATGACGCCACGGCCCTGATGGAGCGCCTGCTCGCCCTGCGCAACGACGTGGGACTGCTGTCAGAGGAGTACGACGTCACCGGCCACCGGCAGGCCGGCAACACCCCCCAGGCACTCTCGCACCTCGCGCTCGTGCGGGCCGCCGACGCTCTCACTTGGGCTACCCGCACCCACGCCGGTTGAGGAGCCGACAGGCGTGTCGGCGGAGTGCGGTGCGCCTCGCTCGCTGGAAGCGGGCGCCCATTCGGGGCGCCCGCCGCGCTCGCCTTACGGCTTCTTGTACTCCTCGCCCGTCTCGGGGTCGACAGCCGTCGCACCCGGCGGCAGGTTGAACAGATCGGGGGCAATCACGACCGGCCGATCTCCGGAGTCTGGCAGGCCGAGCCTCGCGACGAAGCCGTCCGTGCTGGCCAGCACCAGGTCGTCTGATCGCTTCTCGAGCGTGCGACCACGGAAGAAGTCGGGTGAACGCACCCACCAGATGATCATGACGACGACGCCGATCAGCATGGCCCCGATACCGACAACCGCGACCGCACCGATGCCGAAGATCGTGACATTGTCGCCGTTGTCGTCGGTGAGCCAGTCGGGCTGCGCATAGTTGTACAGGCCGAAGACGAACACGGCCGCGAGCATCAGCCCGCCGAGCAGGGGTACCACACCGCGCATGATGAAGTTGCGGAACGACGTCGTGAGCGTCTTGCGGTAGAACCAGACGCAGGCGAAACCGGTGAGCCCGTAGTAGAACGCGATCATCAGGCCGACCGAGCCGATCAGAGCCGACAGCAGCGAAGGGCTGATGAAGGTGAAGATCAGGTAGAACACCGTCGAGATGACGCCCATGGCGACCGTCGCCCAGGTGGGGGTCAGGAACTTCGGGTGGATGCGCGCGAACTTCTGCGGAATGGCCTTATAGGCGGCCATCGAGAGCGCCGTGCGGGCGGTGGGCAGAATCGTCGTCTGCGTCGACGCTGCTGCGGAGGTCAGAATTGATGCGGCCAGCAGCAGCATCATGATGTGGCCGATCACGCTGTCGCCGAAGAGCTGGGCGCCGATCGCGCTGAAGACGTCGCTGGCGTTGTCGGGGTTCCCGAGGCCGACGCCATCGGTGCCGACGCCCGCGAAGGCCACGGTTGCGGTCGAGACGATGGCGTAGGTCGCCAGCAGCAGCAGGGTCGAGATGACGGCCGCGCGGCCCGGTGTCTTGCCCGGGTCGTCGCTCTCCTCGTTGCAGGCGACCGCCGTGTCCCAACCCCAGTAGATGAAGATCGCCACGAGCATCGCCGGGGCGATCACCGAGCCGAAGTCGAGCCCGGTCGGCAGGAACCAGTCCAGTTGCGGCACGAGCGAATATGACTCAGCGTTGCCCGAGTAGACCCGTACCAGGGCCACCACCGCGAAGACGATCAGGATGATGACCTCGAACCCGAGCAGGAAGTACTGCAGCCGGGCCGAGACCTCGATGCCGCGATAGCAGATGTAGGTCATGATGGCGATCCAGGCGACACCGACCACCGTCGACCAGAAGACATCGTTGGAGAGGTCCGCGACACCTGTCAACCCGAGGTCCCCGAGAAAGGTGAACGAGTACGACCCCGCGATCTGTGCGAGGTTCGCCATCACGATCACGTCGGCCGCAATGATGCCCCAACCCCCGAGCCAGCCTGTCTTAGGGCCGAAGGCGCGCGCGGCCCAGGTGAAGGTGGTGCCGCAGTCGGGCTCTGCCTTGTTGAGCTCCTGGTACGAGACCGCGATGAGGTACATGGGCACGAACGCCAGAAGAACGATGGCGGGGGCTTTGACTCCTGCCAGCAGCGCCCCGCCGCTGGCGATGATGAACCCGAGACTTGCCGCGAGGCTGTAGGCCGGAGCCGTCGACGCCATGCCGACGACGATGCTCGAGACCAGCCCGAGCGAACCTGACTTCAGGCCCTTCTCACCGGCCCCCGCGCCGGTACCAGGGCTTCCGCCCGGATTTCCCCCTGAGCCCGCCCCTGAACCACCCTGTGCTGAAACCGCAGTCATTCTCATTCCGCCGTTCTCGTGAGGAGTCGAGCCCCGCCGCACTGATGCGTCCAGATCCTGTTTGTGCCAGGCCCTGGTTCTTCACGCGCCAGCTGGTTGATGGCTCAGTTATTCCCCCGAGAGTAGTGGTAAACCGGCCAGCAGCGACAGAGGCAGAAACACGGCTCGCCGATCATCGGCCGTACTCGCCTGTGCACTGATTGCCCGGATGATCGCCCGCACGTGCTCGACCAACTCCGCTCGCTCGTCTGCGCGGGTCTCGCCGGCACCGCGACGGGCGAACTGTTCGCGCTCGAGCGCCCCCAGCAGAGCAGCAACCGGCTCGGCAGGCATGCGGTAGATCGCCCCCAGGCGCGCCGCGAAGGCACGGGCGGTTTCGGAATGCGGGACCTCTATGCGGTAGTCGTTGGCCGTGTCGCACACCTCGCTCCAGCCCAGCGCTGCCGGGTTCGGGGCCCGCATCATCGCCGACAACCGCCGGCGGCGGCGGAGTCTGCGCACGGTGGCAGGCGTGAGGGCTGCGAGCACCACGAGGAGCGCCACGGCCAGGGCGATCAGCCACGCGCGCCCCTGCGTCTGGGCCTGGGTCTGCGCGTCGATCACAGGATTCGAGGCGGTGTCCTTCTCCGTGACGGGCTTCGGTGTCGTAGGGGCAGTGCACTGCCGGCACTGTCGCGCGCCGGTGCACCGACCCCGGTGATCGCGTAGCTCGGCAACGAATAGTCGGGCGGCACGATTCCGAGCCCGGGCGTCGGTTCGAAGGCCAGCCACCCGATGCCCTCGAACCACAGCTCCGGCCAGGCGTGCAACTGGTCGCTGAAGACCTGGAAGGTCGACGTGCCGTCGGCGTTGCGCTCACTCGCCTGGCCGGGGTGGTAGCCGATTGCAATGCGTGAGGGAATGCCCAGGGTGCGCGCCATCACCGCCATCGCCGACGCGAAATGGATGCAGTAGCCGCTCTTTGCCGAGAGAAAAGTCGCAACTGCGGCGAAGTTTCCTCCGTCGTAGTGACCTTCGACCGGAGCCGTCACCGAGTACTGGAACGCGCCAGAGGTGAAGTACCGCTGCAGCGCCACTGCCTTGTCGTAGGGCGTCGCAGCAGACGCGGTCACCAACTGCGCCGTGTTGCCGATGACCGCGGGGATGCCGTCAGGAAGAGCCGTGTAGCCGGCGATCGCGCCCGGCAGCGGGCCTGTCGCCGCCGCAAGCTGGGCTGCGGTGGGCGTCACTTCGAGGCTCGAGACCGTGTAGTTCTGACCCAGGGAGCCGGCCCCCTGGCCGGTCAGGGTGAGACTGCCGGGCGTCAGGATCCAATCGCCGGTCAGCCCGGTGACGCCGGTCGCCGGGTAGGGAACCGGCACCCAGTCACTTCTCAGCCCGCTGACCGAGACGTCGGTGGTGACGGCTGCGGTCGCGACATCGGGGGCCAGGCCTGTCGGTGCCTGGTAGCCGGCTTCGAGGGGGTGCGCGGTGCCGGCGGTCTCGGGCTCCCACGGCCCGTCGATCAGGGCGCTCAGAGTCACCAACTGCAGGTAGAGACCGTCTGCGGATGTCGTGGTGTACGTCAGCGCGAGGAGCGGGTTCGAACGACGCAGATCCTGGCTCAGCTGGATGCTCGGATCGACTCCACTGGAGTAGACCGACGCCAGTTGGCCCCGGGTCGGCGCCTGGAACGACTCAGGGGTAAGCCCGGGGGTGAATGCGGGCAGAGCCACGGCGATCGTAATCGCAAGAGCTCCTGACACCAACGCCCTGAGGCCGGTGCGACCGCGTCTTCCGCGTGGTCGGTGAATAAGTCTCCCCCACACCCACAACAGCGCAAGATACACCGCGGAGGTGCAGACGAAGAGCCACACGTCGAGGTCCTGTTGGTGCACGGCGTAGGGCACCGCGAAGATGGCCAGGCTCACGAACCCAGCCAGGGCGGGCATCCGGATGGCGAAGACCAGGGCGTCGGCCAGCAGGGCAAGCAGGCCTACGGATACGGCCAGCAGCAGAACGATCGGCTGCACGGGATCAGCGGGAATGCTCTGGACCGCGATCGACTCCCCGGCTGCGGTGAGGCCGGATCGCAGGGCACGTGCCGTCTCAAGGGTCGGAACGAATCCCGCCCAGGCGGTATCGGGTGCGAACACCACGGTGATGCAGATGGTCCAGGCCAGCAGCGCTGTGATGGTGGCCACGAGGGACGAGAGGAAGGCCGGCAGGGGAAGCAGCCGCACCAGTGCAGCGGAACCGAGAACCAGGGCCACGAACGAGGCCGTGCTCCACCACCAGTTGTCGCCGGCGAGGAGTGCGGACAATCCGCCGACCGGCAGAATGAGCATCACGAAAATCAGCCCGCTGAGCGCACCCAGACGGGCCCTGGAGGCGAATCGACCGGGTTCGTGCTCCGGCGAGCGCTCCGTGCCGCGGCGGGGGTCGTGCGCGCCCTTCGGGGGGTGCGGATGCCCGTGGGGCCGATGATCGGAGCGCTGATGCGGCCGCGGGCCGGGCGTTGACGAGCCGGGTGCCGGTGCAAGGGTGGTCATAGTAGTGCCGTCACAGTGTCTGCACTCACAGTGTCAGCCGTTCGCCGCTGCTGGCGCCCCACACCGACGACGGCGCATCGTCGCTCGAGACGATCTGGGCGACCCATCCCGAGTCCTCGAGCACATCGCGAAGCGCCACGGCCCAGTCGGGATCCCCTGGCACTCCTCGCCCGCCGGGCACGACGATGACCGCGACGGCACTCGACGCGAGCCGCGCGGCCACCGCCAGGGTCTGAGTCGAGGTTGCCCCGAGCCGGCCCACCACAGCAAAGAGCGGCGGAGCGTCGCCCGCACTGGAGTCGTCGCGAGTCACTGAGTGCCGAAAGTCGACATCGACTGCGTCGACCAGGTCGGCCTGTGCGGCGTGGAGCAGAAGAGCGTGTTCGCCGGGGAGATCGGCGAAGTTACCGGCCGAATCCGGTTCGAACTGCCGGCCCTCCGGGTGAGCGCTGTCAACCACGCGCACGTGGAATCCCTCTTCGAGGAGATGCACGCCGATCGACGCTGCCATCGAGACAGCCCATTCGAACTCGGGCGACCAGGAGTCGCCCTCCCGGCCAGAGTCGGAGCGACCAGAGTCGAAGCGATCAGAGACGGAGCGATAGCTCTGGCGCGACGAATCGAGAATGACGACGGCGTGCTGGTCGTTCTGCTGGTCATCCTGTCGAACCATGAGTTCACCGAACCGCGCCGTGGCAGACCAGTTCACCCTGCGCATCGAGTCACCGGTCTGGTATTTGCGTGAGATGACGTCGTGCTCTCCCCCGCTGCCGAGTTGCCTGGACTGCTGAGCGGCTCCGGAACCGGACGCGAGCCGCAGTGCTCCTCTCGGCAGAGGAACGATCGATGGCGTCACGGTGAGGACATCGGTGGCACCCACGGATGCCCGGCGGTACGCCATGCCGAAGGGATCCACGAGCAGCAGCACCAGTGGCCCGATCGCGTGGTGACCCCGATGGGTGGCATTGCGTTCGTAGCTCAGGGTGTGGGCAAGGGGGGCATCGGATCGGCTGGAGCGGAATCCGCGAAGAAGTGGCAGCTCGGCCGGCTCGCTCGGTTTCAGCGGCGCTTCGGCCGAATCCGACCAGCTGGCCCCGGGCGCTGCACGCACACCTTCGTTTCGGAGCGTCAACCGCACCGTGACGGGCGATCCTGCTGGAGCGAGTTCCGGCTGGAACCGACGCTCCACCGTCAGAGGCAGGCGGTACAGCGAGACACTGGCCAGGCCGATGAGTGGAAGGGCAAGCAGAAGCAACGCGACGAAACCGAATTCCCGGTGCTGCAGCACCTGCATCACCACGAAGAAGACGACGGCGACGCTCACGAAACCCCAGCCGCGCAGGGTCAGGTGCGGGAGCTTCGACATGGCAGCTCGCCTACGCCATCCTGGTGGCCACGAGTGGAACAGGGGTGTTGGAGACGATTCTCCGAAGCACATCGTCGACCGCCTGGGCGCTGCCGCCACGGTTGTCGGCGAGCGAGCGGCGGGTCAGAAGCACGCGATGAGCCAGAACCGGCACCACGAGCGCATCGATGTCATCGGGGAGAACGTAGTCTCGGCCATCCAGAGCGGCCGTCACCTTCGCGGCCCGCACCAGGTGCAGCGTCGCCCGCGGGCTGACGCCCAGACGGATGTCGGAATCCCGACGGGTCGCCTGGGCGATGTTCACGGCATACTGTTCGACGGCCGGAGAGACGAAGACATTCCGCGCGGTCTCGATCATGGACTGCAGCTCCGAGCGGGTCACCACCGCCTCGATCTGGTCGAGGGGGCTCACGAGCTCACGATTGTGCAGCATGGCGAGTTCTGCACGCGCGTCGGGGTAGCCCATCGACACCCGGACCATGAACCGGTCACGCTGTGCTTCTGGCAGGGCGTAGGTGCCCTCCATCTCGATGGGGTTCTGCGTCGCCACCACGCTGAAGGGCGCCTCGAGATAGTAGGTCTGGCCGTCGATGGAGACCTGGCGCTCCTCCATGCATTCGAGGAGGGCGGACTGGGTCTTCGGAGAAGCCCGGTTGATCTCATCGGCGATCACGATGTTGGCGAACACCGCGCCCGGTTTGAATTCGAACTCCCGCTCGTGCTGGTTGTAGATCGAGACCCCCGTGACATCGCTCGGCAGGAGGTCGGGCGTGAACTGGATGCGGCTGACGGTGCAACCGACAGAGCGGGCAAGCGCTTTGGCCAGTGTGGTCTTGCCCACACCCGGAACGTCTTCGACGAGCAGATGACCTTCCGCAAGAAGCACCACGAGCGACAGCGTGGCCACCTCGGTCTTGCCGTTGATGACCTTCTGCAGGTTCTCCAGGATCGCCGAAGCCAGCCGGTCGAACTCGACGAGCGTCGAATCAGGTTCAGAAGCCGGGCTCTGGTCTTGTGCGCGATCCGCCATGGTCATGCCTTCACTTCGGAGACGCAGAGCATTTCGACAGCTGTGCGGGCAGCCGTGTCGACAGCCGGCCGAAACCGCAGCCCGGCACCACCTCGTGGTCCGCTCATCGAAACTCCCTCGTTCGGCGTGCCCTGGCTTGCGAATGCTCTCGTGTGCGCACGATTGTAGCCTGCAATTCTGACGGCGGGATCTGTCTCTGTGAGGGCTTGCGCGTACACTCCCTCCCATGAGTCTGAGCGCATTCGACCTCTTCACCATCGGTATCGGGCCGTCGAGCTCTCACACGGTGGGGCCGATGCGCGCGGCCTACAGCTTCGTCGCCCGGCTCCGCGACGATTCCCTTCTCGAGCGCACGGCGCGCGTGCGAGTCGATCTCTTCGGGTCGCTCGGGGCCACTGGCCATGGGCACGGCACGATCAAGGCGGTCATTCTCGGTCTCCAGGGTGAGCAGCCCCAACTCGTCGACCCCACCACGGCTGATGCGAAGGCAGAACGCTCCACGACCGAGGGCATCCTGGAACTCGGCGGAACGCATGCAATCGCCTTCTCCTGGCGGGATGACATCGTCATGCACCGCCGCGAACGGCTCAACTTCCACACCAACGGAATGAGGTTCAGCGCGTTCGATTCTGCTGGTACTCCTGTCGAGGTGCGCGAGTACTTCTCGATCGGTGGTGGCTTTGTACTCGACCAGGACGAGGCGGGTACCCGCAGACTCATTCCCGACCCGACACCCGTGGCACACCGGTTCGGCAGCGGCGACGAGCTTCTCGCCCTCTGCGAGGAGACCGGCCTTCGTGTGAGCGACGTGATCCTCGCCAATGAACGGAGCTGGCGGGGCGAAGCCGAGATCCGCAACGGGCTCCTCCACATCTGGGAGGTGATGCAGCAGACCATCGAACGCGGCAGCACCGCTACGGGCATCCTTCCCGGCGGGCTCAGGGTTCGGCGACGCGCAGCGGTGCAGCGCAGCCAGCTCGAGCAGAACCCCAACCCTGACGACCCCCTGCGTGCCATGGAGTGGGTCACCCTCTTCGCCCTCGCAGTGAATGAGGAGAATGCTGCCGGCGGACGCGTCGTGACAGCACCCACCAACGGCGCGGCAGGCATCATCCCGGCGGTGCTGAAGTACTACACGGACTTCGTGCCCGACGCCACCGAAGACGGCGTCGTGCGCTTCCTGCTCACGGCAACCGCGGTCGGAATCCTCTTCAAGGAGAACGCGTCAATCTCCGGCGCAGAGGTCGGCTGCCAGGGCGAGGTGGGCTCAGCCTGCTCGATGGCGGCCGCCGGTCTCACCGAGGTGCTCGGCGGTACACCGCGGCAAGTCGAGATGGCGGCGGAGATCGGCATCGAACACAACCTGGGTCTCACCTGCGACCCGGTCGGTGGCCTTGTGCAGATCCCCTGCATCGAACGGAACGCCGTCGGTGCGATCAAGGCCATCACGGCCGCGCGGATGGCCATTCGCACCGATGGCGCCCACCACGTCTCGCTCGACCAGGCCATTCTCACCATGCGACAGACCGGCGCTGACATGAAAGACAAGTACAAGGAGACCGCGCGGGGCGGGCTGGCCCTGAATGTCGTGGAATGCTGAACAGCTCGACCGGTAAGCAATAGAGTGTTGCCACACGAACAACGCACCGACGCGCTGGCCGCTGCACCCGACAAGCCTCGAGTACGAGCGGACGTGGATGCAGACCATGCGTGGGCAAGAGGGGGGCGTTGGCTGATGGGTCTTCTGCTTTACGGAAGCCCAGGTATCGAGATCAAATTCGATGACCGGGCACTGCAGCACCTCCAGATCGTCATCACCGCGAAGCTTCGCAGGCACGAGAGCTTCGTCTTCTCCTGGAACGACGCCCCCGAGACAGGAAGTGGTCGCAGTTCGATCTGGCTCGACCCCAGCAGCACCCTGTGCTACCGCTATTTCGGGTCGCGGATCCCCTCGATCAACCGGGAGTGGGTCGACGCGTTGATGGAGTCGGCGAACAGTGGCAGTGGCCTGAACTTCCTGCCGGAACCCCCTGCTCACGACACGGGCCACGTCCTGTCGGAGTCAGAGGTGCGTGATCACCACTAGCTCGCTGACGACTGGCACGATCAGGGCTACTGTGCTCCTCCAGCCCTGTTCTGCCGCCGCTTCGCCGCTGCTTCGCCGCCAATCCTCCGCCACAGCGCTCCGGGAGTAGTCTGGCCGCACACGGTCGGAGAACACGATGAACTCAGAAACAGTGGGGGCGGGAACGACTCCCGGGGTGGGGCCAGGGCAGCCGGTCATCGCAGCGCGCGGGCTCGTCAAACGATTCGGTCACGTGGCAGCACTCGACGGCCTCGACCTGAGCGTCGCCCCCGGCGAAGTGCACGGTTTCCTCGGACCGAACGGGTCTGGCAAGTCCACGACCATCCGCATCCTGCTCGGCCTCGCCCGCGCCGACGGTGGCACGGTCGAAGTCTTCGGTGAAGACCCGTGGGCGGCGTCCGTGTCGCTGCATCGCCGGATCGCCTACGTTCCAGGAGATGTCACCCTCTGGCCGAACCTCACCGGCGGCGAGGCGATCGACCTGCTCACCCGCCTGCGCGCCGTTCGTGGGAACAGGCGTGGGCACGGGCGCGAACATGGTTCCACTGAGCGAGGAGCCTCCGACAGTCGTGACACCGTGCGCCGGCGAGATGCCCTCATCGACGCGTTCGATTTCGATCCGGGCAAGAAAGGCCGAGCGTACTCAAAGGGCAACCGGCAGAAGGTCGCCCTGATCGCCGCCTTCGCCACTCCCGCTGAGCTGTACGTTCTCGACGAGCCGACCTCCGGGCTCGACCCGGTGATGGAGTCGGTGTTCGCCCGCGAAGTCACGCGGGTCACGAACGATGGCGCCGCCGTGCTGCTCTCGAGCCACATCCTCTCCGAAGTCGAAGAACTCTGCGACAGGGTCACTATCATCAGGGCAGGTGCGACCGTCGAGACCGGCACTCTGGCTGACCTCCGTCATCTGACGCGCACAGAGGTCTCGTTCTCCTCAGCCGGCATGACGGATGCCCGGCTCGCCACCCTGGCGAACGTGCACGATCTGCGAACCGCCGACGGCCGCGTGTTTCTCACCGTCGACTCGACGCAGCTCGTAGCGGCTCTCCCCCAGCTGGCCGCTCTCGAGGTCACAGGCCTGACGATCGCACCGCCCTCACTCGAGGAACTCTTCCTCCGCCATTACGGCGATGCACCGGATGCACCGGTCGAACTGGCCCAGCCGTGAAGAGCCTCGAACGGCAGCTCGAACGACAGTCCGTTCGCATCCTTCTCGCTCAGAGGCTCAGGCGTGATCGCGCACACCTCATCATCTGGATCGTAGGAATCGGCCTGCTCGCCTACGCCTCGCTTGCCTCCGTCAACACCACGTTCCCGTCGGCAGTGAGCCGTGTAGGCATTCTGCAGGTTGCCACCGCGAATCCTGTTCTCCTCCTGCTCCGTGGGCTTCCCGACGGTATCTCGAACGGCGGATTCGGGTTCTTCGAACTCTTTTCATTCCTGGGCCTTCTGGCCGGCTTCATGAGTACCTTCCTCGTCACGCGCCACACGCGGGCAGAAGAAGAAACAGGTCGCGCCGAACTCATCGGCGCGACCCCTGCGTCGCGCCGCGCTCCCACTCTCGCCACCCTCATCCTCGCGACGAGCGCGAACCTCGTTCTCGGCATCATCGTGGCCGCGGGCTACCTGTCGGCAAGCGGCAACCCTCAGAACGTCGCGAACGCGAGTGACCCGACTGCGACGGGGGCCGCAACTGCGACTGCCACCGCACTCCAGGCGCTGGCCAACTCACTCACATCATCGTCTCCCACGCCGTCGTCAGCGGTCTGGGGGTCGATCCTGGCCGGGGCCAGCGTGGCCGGGGTCGGGCTCACCTCGATGGCTGTGGCGCTCGTCGTCGCCCAGCTCGTCAGCACATCGAGGGGTGCGAACGGCCTCTCGGCAGCTTTCGTCGGCTTCGCCTACCTCGCGGCCGGGATCGGCAACGCGACCGGCGCCGCGTCACCCGACGGCACCGCGGTCGCCGCGGCCTGGCCCGTCTGGCTCTCGCCGATCGGCTGGGGCCAGCAGTCCCACCCGTTCACGCGGCCCACGGGCCTGCCGCTGCTGCTGGATGTCGTCGCGGTAGTAGGCCTGGTCGCCCTCGCGCTCGTCGTGCAGTCATCTCGTGACGTCGGGGCGAGCCTCTTCGCAGCCCGAACCGGTCGCACCACGGCCCGCCGCTGGCTCTCCGGCCCGACTGCCCTGGCCTGGCGCCTGCACTGGCCGACGATCACCGGCTGGGCGCTGGGCTCCGCCGCACTCGGCGCAATCGTCGGCACGCTCGGGCCGGCCATGCTCTCCGCGGTGTCGACAGACTCGTCGATCACTGCCGCGCTGAAGCTCATAGCGCCCGGCGATACGAACGACGTCATGAAGATGTTCATCTCCGCAATCTTCGGCGTCGCCGGCATCCTCGCGGCGGGGAGCGCGATCCAGTCGATCATCCGGTTGCGCCAGGAGGAGGCCAGGGGCACCGCCGAACTCGTGCTTGCTTCGGCTGTCTCACGTGTGCGCTATCTACTGGGCTATCTCGTCGTGGGGTCTGCCGCCGTCGTCATCGTCCTGCTGGCAGCAGCGATTCCGGCCGCCCTGCTGCTCAGCGGTTCCGGGTACCCCGATGCCTGGCAGAGCATCCTCCTCAGTACAGTGGCCCAACTTCCGGTCGCTCTCGTCTATCTCTGCGGCCTCGCAGTGGTCTTCACCCTGCTGCCTCGCGCGACAGCAGCGATCGGCTGGGGCACCCTGACGGCTGGAATCGTCTTCGGCCTGTATGGTGCGGTGCTCGGGCTCCCCGAGTGGTTGCGCAACACCTCGCCCTTCACGCACACCCCTGTGACCACGGGCTCCACCACCGACTGGACGGGCGGTGTCTGGATGCTCGCGCTCTCCCTCCTCTCAGCTCTGGCCGCACTGGCGTTGATGCGCCGCCGCGAGCTGCAGTAGGCACGCGGGCCGCCGTAGTCCCGCCCACTTTCGCGGCCCCGCAAGCTGCAGCAGCTCCAGGGTCACGGTGCCTCCTTTCGGCACGGCCCTGTTACCGTGGAGCCATGCCCGACACCCGACAACCCGGCCTCCTTCTCGTCACCGGCGGCGCCGGTTTCATCGGCTCACAGATCGTGGTGCAGGCGCTCGCTGACGGCTGGCGCCTTCGGGTCCTGGACTCCCTGCGCCCCGACGTACACCCGCCCACCCGCGGCTCCAGCGAGCAGATCGATCCTTCAGTCGAGTTCATTCATGCCGACATCACCGACCCCCAGGCGGTGGCGGATGCCCTGCAGGGCGTCACGGCCGTCTGCCACCAGGCGGCGAAGGTGGGTCTCGGAGTCGACTTCGCCGATGCGCCGGACTACGTGGCCACAAACGAGCTCGGTACCGCTGTGTTGCTCGCCGCAATGGCCCGGCTGGGCATCCATCGACTCGTTCTGGCATCGTCGATGGTCGTCTATGGCGAGGGCAGTTACACGCGGAGTGACCTGACGAGCACTGAAGCAGCCGGCACTGAGGCAGCCGGCACTGAGGCAGCCAGCACTGAGGCAAGCAGTATCACGATCCGCCCGCCGGCTCGACTCGTGGCCGATCTGGAGGCGGGACGTTTCGACCCCATCGACCCCGAGACCGGCCAGCCGCTCCTTCCCGCGCTGATCTACGAAGACGACCCGCTGGACCCCCGCAACGTCTACGCATCAAGCAAGCTCTCGCAGGAGTACCTCGCGGCCTCGTGGTCGCGCACGACCGGTGGTCACGCGATCGCGCTCCGGTACCACAATGTGTATGGCCCCGGTATGCCCCAGAACACTCCCTACGCCGGAGTCGCTTCGCTGTTCCGCTCGGCGATCGAGCGAGGGGAGGCGCCCCAGGTCTTCGAAGACGGGGGCCAGCGACGGGATTTCGTGCACGTCGTCGATGTCGCGCGTGCCAACCTCGCTGCGCTCGCCCGCACGGCCTCTGCCGAGTCTCCCGGATTCAGGGCCTACAACGTCGGCAGCGGAAAGGTTCATACGATCGGCGACCTTGCGGCCGCCCTCAGCCGCAACTCCGGGGGGCTTGCCCCCGTCGTCACCGGGCAGTTCCGGCTCGGCGATGTTCGGCACATCACGGCGTCGTCCGACCGGCTTCAGGTCGAGCTGGGCTGGGTACCCTCGGTCGAGTTCGAGGCGGGTATGACGGAATTCGCGACCGCCCCCCTTCGTGCAGCCGTGCAGCCTCCTGCACCCGAAGCCACAGCCACAGCGCAATCCGAAGCCACTGCGCCCGAAACCACTGCGCCCGAAACCACTGCCCCCGAAGCAACTGCGCACGCCTCGTTTGATGCGCACTCAGCCAGGGTCGACGTCATCTTCCCGTGCCTGAACGAAGCCGCAGCCCTCCCCTGGGTGCTCGGCCGGCTCCCCGAGGGCTACCGCGCGATCGTGGTCGACAACGGGTCCACCGACGGCTCCGCAGACGTCGCACGCGCCCATGGCGCTCTCGTCATCACCGAACCCCGTCGCGGGTTCGGATCAGCTGCCCATGCGGGCCTGCTTGCCGCCACCGCTGAGCTCGTCGCCTTCTGCGACGCCGATGCGTCGATGGATCCGGCAGAGCTTCCCCGGCTGGTGACCCCCATTCTCGAAGGCAGGGCCGACCTGGTGCTCGGGCGCCGCAGGCCAACAGCGCGCGGCTCCTGGCCGTTACACGCCCGGGTCGCGAACCGTGCACTCAGTAGCCTCATCCGGGTGCGTGCAGGCATCCACCTTCACGATCTGGGCCCGCTGCGCGTCGCGCGCCGCGAGCAGTTGCTCGCCCTCGGGCTCGAAGATCGACGAAGCGGCTACCCTCTAGAGATGGTGCTCCGCTCGAACGCGGCAGGTCACACCATCATCGAACTCGACACCTCCTACTCCCCCCGCGTGGGCACCTCCAAGGTCACGGGTACGGTTCGCGGAACCATCAGCGCGATCTCCGACATGTCGGCGCTGCTCGCCCAGGTGAAGAAGCCTCGCTGAGCCAATCCGCGCCCCGCCGCCCCATCCTGCGCTCCCACTCGAGCGCCCGCGCCTCACCTGACCTCCTCCCCTCTGTCGCCAAAGCTGTGCGTTCGCTGAACACACCATCCACCCCCACCCATCCAACCCCCACACGGCTCCGAACAAAGCGTGCAGGGGTGCTGACCGAGTAACTCCTGACACCACACTGAAGCCATCCCGCGCGTTCCCGAACGCGAGAGGACGTTTCCGAGAATGGAGTCGCAGATGCTCACGATCATCGTCATCGCCAAGGAGTGCCTTCCCGGCAGGGTCAAGACCCGGCTCACGCCCGAACTCTCTTTCGAGCAGGCCGCCGCCGTGGCATCCGCGAGCCTTGCTGACACTCTCGACGTGGTGCGCGCTCTGCCCGCGACACGGAGGATTCTGGCCTTCGACGGCCGACCAGCCCATGCACCCGCCGAGGCGCAAGGTTTCGAGATCATTCCCCAGGTCGAAGGCGACCTGTCAGAGAGGCTGGCCGCGATCTTCGACCAGTGCGCTGGCCCAACCCTGCTGGTCGGGATGGACACTCCCCAGGTCGATCGAAGCGTGCTTGAACCGGCCCTCGGCGATTGGAGTGGCGAACTCGACGCCTGGTTCGGTTTCGCGACGGACGGCGGGTTCTGGGCCCTCGCCCTGGCTGAGCCCGACGGTTCCCTGATCCGCGGTGTACCGATGTCGCAGGCGGACACCGGGCGTATACAGCTCGAGCGTCTTCTCGATGCCGGGCTTCGCGTCAAGCTCCTGCCCGTGCTGAGCGACGTCGACACGGTCGGCGACGCCGCAGAGGTGGCAGAGATCGCGCCTGACGGGCGATTCGCCGAGGCTGTCGCCCGAGCATTCGCAGACAACCTGGTCGGCGCACATCGCGCTGCCGCGGCCTGATCGTGAGCACCTCAGCTCCGGCAGCACTCACGCCGACCCACGTGCCCACTTTCGGCTCCGGCGGTGGTGACCCCTATGCGAGAGCGCTCCGAGGCGAGGGACGCCTTCACCTGGTGCGACAGGGAGCCGTCGCTGGAAATGCAGCCACCGCGTCCGCGACTTCGACTGACAACACCACCACAACCACCACCGCCACCACCACAACCCTGGACATCGCCCGCTGGCGGGCAAACGCCGACGCCACCGACATGAGTCTCATCGAAGAGGGCACGGGGCCACTCCTCGATATCGGCTGTGGCCCTGGCCGGATGGTGCGGGCCGCGTCGGGCGTCGGCTACCGCGCCCTCGGCATCGACGTCTCGCAGGCGGCAATCGACCTCGCCTCGAGTTCAGGGGCTTCCGTTCTGAGGGCCAGCGTCTTCGACGAGCTTCCACTCGAAGGCAGATGGATGACCGCCCTCCTCGTCGACGGCAACATCGGCATCGGCGGCGACCCCTCGCGCCTGCTCGCCCGCTGTGCCCAGTTGCTCGCCCCTGCGGGATGTGTGCTCGTCGAGGTGGAGAACGACCATGCTGCCGACAGTCGTTTCGACTGCACGGTGACCAGTGACGACGGGCACACAAGCGACGCGTTCCCCTGGGCCGAGATCGGCAGTCACGCACTCGCTCACCGCTCGGTCGGTGCAGGCCTGCGCATGGTCGAATCGTGGAGCAGAGACGGCCGGACCTTCTGCCGTCTGGCACCCGCGGTCTGATACCCGCGGACTGACAGCCGCAAGCTGATGCCACAGGCTGACTCCCGCAAACTGGGGATCTTCGTAGAATCCCCCGAGATAACCGGCCAATTGCAGTCAATTGACACAGTCGTACGGCACCATGGTGAACTAACGACTCTGTCAAGCAACGATAGTGTCGCGAAAGAATCGACCTGTCACACACCGACGGGTCGATTTCAGCGTCTCACCTGACTGCAGCGAAAGGTTTCTCGGCCGGCCCCCATGACCCACCACGACCAACCGCTGAAGCACAGCCGGCGCGCCCCACAGAATCCTTTCGCCACCGTCGGCAGAATCGCCCTGGCCATCATCGTCGTTCTCGCGGTGAGCTCGACCTCTGTCGCAGCGATCGCCGTCTGGCAGACCGTCGGCCGCATCAAGCCGGGTATCCAGCTGGCCCAGCTTCCCGGTTCCACCGGCGTCGCCGTGCCGAGCGTCGGGGCCATCGAGGGCGAAGTGAACCTGCTTCTCGTGGGCACCGACACCCGAACGAACCAGGGCGGGGCATTCTCCGACTCCGCCAATCAAGACGCGAGTTCGGGTCTCGGCAACAACGACGTCACCATGCTGCTCCACGTCTCGGCCGACCACACGAACGCGACCGTTGTGAGTTTTCCCCGCGACCTGATGGTGCCCGTACCGAAGTGCCCCGACCCGAGCGGCGACGGTTCGAGCGTCGCGGCGACCGACCTCGCGATGTTCAACACCACGCTGTCACGCGGTGGACTCTCCTGCACCGTGCTCACCGTCGAGAAGATGACAGGGCTCACCATTCCCTACGCCGCGGAGATCAGCTTCGACGGCGTCATCGCCATGTCGAACGCCGTCGGCGGAGTAACCGTCTGCCTCGCCACCGACGTCACGGACTCCTTCACCGGCCTCGACCTGAAGGCCGGAAACCAGACCCTCGTCGGCGACCAGGCTCTGGCCTTCGTGCGCAGTCGCCACGGTGTCGGTGACGGCAGCGACCTCGGGCGCATCAGCAACCAGCAGGTGTTCCTCTCGTCCCTGATGCGCAAGATCACGAGCGCCGGTGTGCTCACGAACCCCCTCACGCTCTACTCCCTCGCCAACGCGGCCGTCACGAACATGCAGCTCTCCACGACGCTCACCGACCCGACCGCCATGGTCGCCATCGCACTGGCACTCAAGAACATCAGCCTCAGCAGCATGGTCTTCGTTCAGTACCCCTCAGTGACAGATCCGGATGACGTGAACCGCGTCATCCCGAACAAATCCGCCGCGCTGCTTCTGAATACGGCACTCCAGAAGAACCAGCCGATCTCCCTGACCGGTGGTACCGGTGTGGCTGCAGAAGCCGATCCGTCGACCACGAGCACGCCGACCCCGACGCCGACCACCGCGCCGACCTCGACGGCCGACACCACCGGCACCCCCACAGGCACCGCTTCGCCGACAGACGCACCCACCCCGACGCCGAGCTCCACAATCGTCTCCCTGCCGACATCGGTCAGCGGCCAGACTGCAGCAGAGCAGACCTGCACGGTCGGCAACAACTAGTCTCGCGGTGAGTTCTTCGCGGAACGTCGAGCGTAGACAACGCTCGTGAGCGCTGTCACGACGGCGATCACGACCCACATCACCGCAAGCCTCAGGCCATAGTCCGACGGCAGGATCGTCGGGTTGGCCGTTCCGAGGGTCTTCGCGTAGATCTCGGGTACGACGATGAGCGTGAGAATCGCGCCGACGATGACCGCACTCTGGATGATCAGCAGCACCCCGCGCCACGTCCGGCGCGACCGCGCAGAGAGAGAAGCAGACGCAGTCGCTGGTTTCCGGCCGGCTCGTCGAAACACTACGGCCGCCACCAGCACGAGAGGTGAGAGAACGGCGTCGTGCAGAATGATGGCCCCCAGCATCCAGAGCGCGACCCCGACGATCTGCAGCGGGCTCTGCTTCGAGACCAGCACAACGGCGCCCAGCAGGAGGCCGAGAACCCCGGCCCCGATCAGAACCGACCGGGCGATCGACAGGGCCTTCGAGGGTTTCATCGGCCGCTTCTGCGTCACATCTGCCTCTGCACTCATCGCAGCACCTCCAGTGTGCTCAGCCACTTCGTCTGCAGAACACCGGGCCGCCCGGGGGCGATCATTCGTGCCGGGAAACCATGATCGATGTCGAGGGTCTCGCCGTTCAGTTCGAGGGCGACCAGCGTGCTGGAGTCACTGACGTACTCCGACCCCATCTGGGTCACGCGATACCCGCCTTCCTTTTCGAGGCTCGTGATCCTGAGCGCCCGGCTGCCGGCCGCGGAGTCATTGCCGACCACCTTCGCGACCAGGTCACTGAGGCGCACGCCCCGCCAGGTGGCCATCTGGCTCCACCCCTCCACACACGAGATGGGGAGGTCGACCGTGGTCTGCGGCAGAGCCAACAGCTCGGCGCGAGTGAAGCTGAGGGTCTGCGAGCCGTTCGAGACGCTGAGCGCCCAGTCCGGGTTCATCGCCGTATCGGTGACCTGAGCGGCGGCAGCCGTCCGGTTGATCGGCACGGCCTGCGGCCCGATGCCTTTGACCCGAGGAGCGAAAGCATTGAACGGGCTCAGCCACGCGAACGACTGCCCCGCTGTCAGCACCACGACGGCCGCGACCCCGGTGCCGATCGTCGCGAGAAAAGCTCGGCGCCCGACGGGGTGCGGTTGGTGCGAAGACAAGGCCCCAGAGGATACCGATCCAGAGGATACCGATTCAGGGGATTCTGACCCAGCGGATTCTGATTCAGCGGATGGGGCCGGCCCATCGAGCCACGCGAAGATCCGCCCGGTGACCCCTGAGACGGCACGGGCGCCGGGCACCGCAGCCACACGAGGGGGCAGCGCGTCGATGAGCGGAGCATCCATCGCGGCTTGCTCGTCGACGGTGAACGACAGCTCTGGCGCGTAACCGTCACGCCGCCGCCAGTAACGCGCGATGATCGGCAGCTTGACACCGATGTGAATGGCCAGTGAACCGATGATCACGAACGAGAGCGCGAAGTGCACCTCGCGAAAACCGAACGGCCACGGGTAGAACTGAAAGGTGTTGAGAAGGCCGATCGTGATCTCCACCAGCGACGCACCCACGAAGAGGGCGATGGATGCCCGTTCCAGCACTGACCCGAGGCCAGTGATCGCGGGGGTCTCGAAGAGTTTCGGAAAGACCGTGTACAGCTTCCCGAGAATCAGGGGGAAGCACGCGATTCCTGCGGTGATGTGCAGGCCCTGGCTGAACTGGTAGAGCTGGGCAGGGGTGGTGGCGAAGTGCATCCACGGCAGCGGCTCCTGCAGGAAGTGGCTGTAGAGGCCCGTCGCGAAGCAGATCAGAAAGGCGCTGGCGAGCAGGCGACCGATGACGACAGCCAACCGGGGGTTGCGGGTGGGTGCGGCGACCGCACGTTGCATGTTCAACAGCACCCATCTCATGCACTCTCTTCGGAGCGGCGCCGTGGATCGGTGGGTCGCGCGCGCTTTCGGGCGCAGTCTACGGCAGGTGCGATGATTGCCGGGTGCCGAAACCTGCAGCGGATGTCGTCGTCGAAGGCCTACGATCGACCCGTTCGCGCGCGCTCACCGTCGTTCTCGCACTCGTCCTCGTGGTGATGGCCGCCGCCACGGCGTTGATGGTCGGCACCTTCGGATACTTCGACCCTGCCGCCCCGGCAGGAACGACGGCAGGAGCGACGGCGAACGGGCAGGGCGTGGTCTGGGTGACCGCCGCGCTCTGGGCGCTCTTCGCGGCAGCGCTGGTGTTGGTACGGAAGGTGCCGGCACGCACCGCCATCGTTCTCGTTCTCGCCGGCTCTGCCGTGCTGAGCGGGGCAGCGCTGGCAGGCCCACCGAACACCAGCACTGACTCGGCGCGCTACGCGTGGGACGGAATCGTTCAGAACGAGGGTGTCTCGCCCTACGCCTACACACCGGCAGACGACGCCCTCGCTCCCTTTCGCACATCGTGGCTCTTTCCGCAGGTGGTGCTCGACGATGAGGGCCACCCCCAGTGCGAAGGTCCCCGGATTCAACGCACGATCAGCGTGCCCTCCTTCACCGTTCTCTGTACGGCCATCAACCGCCCACAGGTGCACACGATCTACCCGCCGGTGGCCGAGCTGTACTTCGCCGGGGTCCGGTTCGTTGTCGATCCGTCGGTCGAATACTGGCCGTTCCAGGTCGCCGGAGCACTCATCTCGGTTGCCATCTCAGGTCTTCTGGTGCTGACGATGCTCCGTCGGAGACTGAATCCCCGCTGGGCGGCGATCTGGGCGTGGAGCCCGTTCGTCGCAGCCGAAGCTGTCACCAATTCACACGTCGATGCACTGGCCGCCCTCCTGTTGCTCGCAGCGACTCTTCTGGTTGCCCGATCTGCCCTCGCTGAAAAAGAGAGGCGCGCAAGCGAGTTGGATGCCCGGGGTGGGAGTGTCTCCCCACCGCGGCCAGACGCGCACAGATGGCAGAACTTCGTGCGCAGCTGGCAGGTGATCGCTGGCGGACTGCTGCTCGGGCTCGCCGTCGCTGTCAAGCTGGTGCCTGTCATCGGCGCACCTGCCCTCCTTCGCAGGCACTCGTTCGCCGTGGCCATCCCGGCCGTGCTCGCGTTCGTAGCTGTCTACATCCCCTATGTCGCAGCGACAGGAATCGCGGTGATCGGGTTTCTCCCGGGCTATCTCTCTGAGGAGGGCTACGACGACGGAAGTCGCTTCGCCCTGCTGTCGATCATCCTGCCCGGGCCTGCCGCCCTTGTCATCGCTGCAGTGATACTGCTCGTGACGGCGGTACAGGTCTGGCGTCGTACCGACCCAGCCAACCCGTGGCTCGGGCAGGTCGTGATGATCGGCACCACACTGCTGGTGGTGACGCCGCACTACTCCTGGTACGCCCTGCTGCTCGTACCGTTCATCGCACTCAGTGGGCGCTGGGAGTGGCTCGCCGTACCCGCTGCTCTCACCGCAGGGCTGCTTGTACCGACACTTGCCGTTGCCCGGGTCTCATTCGCACTGGCGATCGCCGTCGTTCTGGCCGGTCTGGCCTACCGGACCTACCGCCAGCGCGTGTATGGCCGCGCGGTTGCGTCCGCGCCGGTTCGGTAGCCCGCAGGGCGCATCGAAACCTCGCGAACCTGAGAGCCAGCTGAGTAGAAAAACCGATACCAACCCGATTCGGGGAGGGAACCGAACTCATAGCGTCAGGCAATCACACCGACAAACCAAGTTCCACTTGGACGCCGGATCTCGTGTGACAGGGCGACTCGTTCGCGCTGCTCCCAACGATATTCGGCGTGCGTGGAACACCTACAGAAACGGAATCTCTCATGCGCAAGCTCACCACCGCTGTTCTGGCCGTCGCCGCAACCGGCGCACTCGCCTTCTCACTCGCCGCCTGCTCATCGACGTCGAGCACGACCAGCACCTCACCCTCGGCGTCGACCTCCTCGACTCCCACCCCGGTCGCCTCGATTCCCGCCCTGAGCGGTGTCGACACCGAGGTCACCGTTGACGCTGGCTTCCTCGCAGCACTCAAGACACTCGGCCTCACGCCGGGCGTGGTGGGAACCGCAACGCTCTCAAACGCCGGAGTGCTCGCCTTCCCGATCACGGGCGGCAACGTGAAGTACTACGACCCGTCGCAGTCCTACCGCCCGTACGTCCAGGGCAGCATCAAGCACGAGGGTTCGGGCCTCAGCCTCTCCGCCGGCGGCACCGAGGTCGACCTGACCAACTTCACGATCGACCCGGGCACCTCGAAGCTCTACGGTGATGTTTCAGCCAACGGCGCTTCCGTCGTCAAGCAGGCCTTCCTGTTCGACCTCGACGGTTCGACGCTGAAGCCCCTGCAGACCGGCCCGAACAACACGGCCATCCTCGAGGGCACCACGGTTCACATCTCCGCTGATGCGGCTGCCCTGCTGAACAAGACCTACAACACCACCGCCGTCAAGGAAGGCCTCCTCGTCGGAGTCGCCAAGATCACGGTCAACACCAAGTAGTCACCCTTCGCAACACTGCAACACTGCACGGCAACACTGCACTGCAGCACTGCATAGCGAAAAGCACTGCACAGTAAAGAAAGAAGGCCTCCCCGCCTGGCGCGGGTGGGCCTTCTTTCGTTAACGGCACAGACTGGTCCGTTCGGGTTGACCATATCTGCAGATTCCGTCGCCAGAGAGAATTCCAGCCGGACTTTTGCTTCATCTGTAAGCAATTCACGGCCAATCTGTTGCGTGACGCTAAGGATTCCCGCGTCTGGATCAGAGGCACTTTCTGGGTGTGTTAAGACTTGATACACAGCAAACACTCCCAGCACCTCTCGAGAAAGAGTCACGCCTATGCCTTCATCACTGAATCGCACACGACTGATCGGGGTGACCGCGGCTCTCGCTGCGTCCGCCTTCGTGCTTGCCGGCTGCTCCGGCGGTTCGAACAGCACGTCGGGAGCGACGGCGAGCTCGATCACCATCGGCACCACCGACAAGATCACCACGCTCGACCCGGCCGGCTCCTACGACAACGGGTCGTTCGCCGTGATGAACCAGGTCTTCCCGTTCCTGATGAACAGCCCCTACGGCAGCCCGGATGTCAAGCCCGACATCGCCGAATCGGCCACTTTCACCTCCCCGACGGAGTACACCGTCAAGCTCAAGAGCGGCCTGAAGTTCGCCAACGGCGACGATCTCACCTCATCTGACGTCAAGTTCAGCTTCGACCGCCAGCTCGCCATCGCCGATGCCAACGGCCCCTCCTCGCTGCTCGGCAACCTCGCAAGCACCGCAGCACCGGATGCCACGACCATCGTGTTCACCCTGAAGCAGCCCAACGACCAGACCTTCGCGCAGGTGCTCTCGAGCCCGGCAGGCCCCATCGTCGACGAGCAGGTCTTCTCCCCCACCGCACTCACCAGCGACCAGGACATCGTCAAGGGCAACGCCTTCGCGGGCCAGTACGTGATCTCGAGCTACGACTTCAACAACACCATCCAGTACAAGGCGAACCCCAACTACCAGGGCCTGCTCGGGCCAGCCAAGACAGCGACGGTCAACGTCAAGTACTACGCAGAGTCGGCGAACCTCAAGCTCGACGTGCAGCAGAACAACATCGACGTGGCATTCCGCAGCCTGTCGGCCACTGACATCGACGACCTCAAGAAGAACACCAAGGTCAAGGTCGTGGACGGCCCCGGCGGCGAGATCCGCTACATCGTCTTCAACTTCAACACGCAGCCCTTCGGTTCGACCACAGCAGAAGCCGATCCTGCGAAGGCGCTCGCTGTTCGCCAGGCCGTCGCCGACCTCATCGACAGGGATGCGATCGCCACGCAGGTCTACAAGGGCACCTACACCCCTCTCTACTCCTACGTTCCCGCAGGGCTCACCGGCGCGACCGATGTGCTGAAGGGCCTCTACGGTGACGGAACGGGCAAGCCGAGTGCAGACAAGGCGAAGTCGACACTCGCTGCAGCCGGCGTCACCGGCAAGGTGACACTGAACCTGCAGTACGCCACCGAGCACTACGGCCCATCATCAGGTGACGAGTACGCACTCATCAAGGACCAGCTGGAATCGAGCGGTCTGTTCACCGTGAACCTCCAGTCGACGGACTACGTGCAGTACTCGAAGGACCGCGTCAAAGACCTGTACCCGGCATACCAGCTCGGCTGGTTCCCGGACTACTCCGACGCAGACAACTACCTGACGCCGTTCTTCTCGAAGGAAAACTTCCTCGCGAACCACTACGACAACACCGCGGTACAAGACGAGATCACCCAGCAGGTGGGCGAGACCGACCAGGCCAAGCGCACCTCTGAGATCGAAGACATCCAGGCCAAGGTCGCGGCCGACCTGTCCACCATCCCGTTCCTGCAGGGTTCGCAGGTGGCCGTCGTCGGCTCGACCGTGAACGGGACCTCCGACACGCTCGACGCCTCGTTCAAGTTCCGTTACGGCGCCCTCTCCAAGGGCTGAGTTGCGGCCTGGCAACAACCGTCTGGTGTGAGTGGGGCGGCCCGATTCCTCGGGTCGCCCCACGATCATGACCAGTCTCATCCGTTCCCGATTCCCGACTTCCCGATTCCCGATTGGCACCGATGACAGCGACCGTATCGACCGTGGGCTCCGAGGCACCCGGCTCCCCCACGCCCGGCACCTCGGCCGTCAGCCCGCGGTCCAAATCAGCGGGTGGTGGGCTCGGGCGCTACATCGTCGTGCGCTTCCTGCTGATCATCCCGACGATCTTCATCCTTGTCACGCTCGTCTTCTTCCTGATGCGCTCGACAGGCGACCCGATCACGGCCGCCCTCGGTGGCCGCCTGAGCGGCGCGCAGCTCCAGGAACGGATCCACGCCGCGGGCTACGACCGGCCCATCCTGGTGCAGTACTTCGAATACCTCGGCCAGATCGTCACCGGCAACTTCGGAACGAGCATCAGCGACAACCGACCGATCACGACAATTCTGCTGACCTATGGCGTCGCCACCCTCGAGCTGGCGTTCTACGCCCTCATCGTCGCCTTCATCGTCGGCATTCCCCTGGGAATGCTCGCGGCCTACCACCGCGACAAGGGACAGGACGCCGCGCTCCGCGTCTTCGCCATCCTCTGCTACGCGACGCCGGTGTTCTTCGCCGGCATCCTTCTCAAACTGGTCTTCTCGGTGTGGCTGAACGTTCTGCCGGTGGCCGGCCGGGCATCCACAAGCTCAGAGCTTGCGATGCAGTTCCTGCCCAACAAGACCGGCATCTACCTGATCGATGCCTTCCAGACCGGTGACCCGGCCGTCATCGCCGACGTTCTGAGCCACGCCGTCCTGCCAGCCATCACCCTCGGACTTCTCACGGCGGGCATCTTTCTCCGGCTGGTTCGAACAAACGTCATCGGAACGCTTTCGACCGACTATGTCGATGCGGCTCGCTCCCGAGGTGTGAGCGAGTACCGGCTCGTGCGAAAGCACGCCTACAAGCCGGCGCTGATCCCGATCATCACCGTGATCGGGCTGCAGATCGCCCTGCTGCTCGGCGGTGCCGTGCTCACCGAGTCGACCTTCGAATGGAAGGGCCTCGGCTTCCAGCTCGCCCAGTACCTTGCGGCGAGAGACTTCGTCGCTGTGCAGGGCATCGTCGCACTGCTGGCGGTGATCGTCGCGCTGACCAACTTCATCGTCGACGTCATCGCCGCGCTGATCGACCCGAGGGTGAGGTACTGACATGAGCACCACCACACCCAGTACCTCGCCCGGCACCACGCCCGGCCGCGCCACACCCGGCTCGACCACAGAACCGCTGCCGCAGAAGCGACGCAAGCAGTCTCTCTTCTCACGCCTGCCCGTGGTGCACCAGCTCCGGCAGAGCGTCGGCCTGCAGCGAGGGATGCTCGTGGCCGGCCTGATTCTCACTGCAGTCTTCATCGTGTGCGCCGTCTTCGCCCAATGGATCGCACCCTACGGTTTCGCGCAACTGAGAGGCCCCGACGGCCCCTTCGGTGCCCAGCTGCCCCCGAGCCCCGAGCACATCTGGGGCACCACGGTGGGTGGGTACGACGTGTTCTCCCGGGTCATCTGGGGAGCGCAGACGGCGCTCGAGGTGATGGTGGTAGCGGTCATCCTCTCGATCTTCGCCGGGGTGCTTCTGGGACTCGTCTCCGGGTACTTCGGCGGCTGGCTCGACCGGATTCTCGTCGTTCTGGCAGACGCGATCTATGCCTTTCCGTCGCTGCTGCTCGCGATCGTGATGTCGATCGTGATCTCCGGAGGCCAGTCGAGCCTGTACGGCGGTATTCTCGCTGCCGCCATCTCGATCACCGTCGTCTACATTCCGCAGTATTTCCGCGTGATCCGCGCGGAGACGGTGCGCATCAAGGGCGAGGCCTTCGTCGAGTCGGCCAAGGTCATGGGCGCTTCGAACACGCGCATCATGGTGCGCCACGTGCTCCGCAACTCCACCAGAACGCTTCCGCTCATCTTCACGCTCAACGCCTCTGAAGCCGTTCTCACACTCGCGGGCCTCGGCTTTCTCGGCTTCGGCATCGAACCGACCTCTGCCGCAGAATGGGGTTACGACCTCAACAAATCGCTCTCTGATGTGACGAGCGGCATCTGGTGGACCGCCGTGTTCCCCGGGCTTGCCATCGTGCTGTCGGTGCTCGGCGTCACGCTCGTCGGCGAAAGCCTGAACGACCTGGCCGACCCGCGCCTCCGCGGTCGCCGTGCCGTGGCCGCTGCCGCCGGCGACATCGCCCAGACCTCGGTCGTTCCCGGAGGTCCGCTCGAAGCGGGCCCCGGCGGGCTCAGCGGGCTCGAGGGCGGCGGCGCTTTCGACGACAACGCCGAAGCAGTGCACGTCGACGATGGGCGGGAGTCATGAACACGCGAAACACCCAGCTGCACGACATGCAGGTGCACGACACGCAGAACCAACCCGTCGTCGACATCCGCGACCTCGAGGTCTCGTTTGCAACCGACGCCGGTGCCATCAAGGCCGTCGACGGAGTGAGTCTCTCGGTCGCAGCCGGCGAGGTGCTCGCGATCGTGGGCGAAAGTGGCTCCGGCAAGACCGTCACGGCGAAGACGATCCTCGGCCTTCTCCCGGAGACCGCCACTGCGCGGGGTGCCGTCATCCTCGCCCGTCGCGCCAGCAACAACAACGGCGACAACAACAGCACTGCCGGCGTCACGAACGACGTGATCACCCTGTCGAAGAAACAGTTGCGGGGCATCCGTGGTTCTGACGCCGCCATGGTCTTCCAGGAGCCCTCGACCGCACTCAACCCTGTGTACACCGTCGGCTGGCAGATCGCCGAGGGCCTCCGGGCGCACGGAAAGTACTCTCACGCTGAGGCGAAGGCGAAGGCCATCGAGATTCTCGGTCGGGTCGGAATCCCCGACCCAGAGACGAGAGTGAACTACTACCCCCACCAATTCTCGGGAGGCCAGAAGCAGCGCGTCGTGATCGCGCAGGCGCTTGTGCTCGAACCGGGGCTCATCGTCGCTGATGAACCGACAACGGCTCTGGATGTGACGGTACAGGCCGAGATCCTCGACCTCCTGCGCCGGTGCCGTGACGAGTTCGGCACCGCGATCGTGCTCATCACCCACAACATGGGTGTCGTGGCCGACCTCGCTGACCGTGTGGCAGTCATGTACCAGGGCAAAGTCGTCGAAGAGGCCGATGCCGTCACGTTGTTCTCGAACCCGAAGAATGACTACACGAAGGCACTGCTGGCCTCGGTGCCCCACGTCGGGCAGGGTGCCCTGCAGACGGCAGAACGAGCATCTTCCCGCCTGGCCGATTGGCAGGATGCCACACCCGTCGTGGTTGCAGACCAGCTCCGCATCCAGTACCCCGGGCGGCTCGGCCGAGGCGGTTTCGTCGCCGTCGATGGAGTGAGCTTTGAGATCCGCGCAGGGGAGGTGCTCGGCTTGGTCGGCGAGAGCGGATCGGGAAAGACCACCATCGGCCGCGCCATCGCCGGTCTCACCAGGGTCACCGGTGGGTCGCTCACCGTGCTTGGCCACGAGATGAACGGCGTTCGGGAACGAACGTTCAAGAAGTCACGGCGCGACATCGGGTTCGTCTTCCAGGACCCGGCATCGAGCTTCAACCCGCTGCTCACCATTGCCGAATGCGTCGCTGAACCCTTGATCGTGCACGGCGTGGCTCGCAACCCCAGCTCTGCCCGCAGACGTGTCGACGAACTCCTCGAGGCGGTGCAGCTGCCGAAGGCCTTCGGCGATCGCTACCCGCACGAGTTGAGCGGCGGCCAGCGACAGCGGGCCAGCCTTGCGCGCGCCCTGGCACTCGAACCGACGCTGTTGATCGCCGACGAACCCACCTCGGCACTCGATGTCTCAGTGCAGGCCAGGGTGCTCGAACTCTTCGCCGAGCTGCAACGCGAATTCGGGTTCGCTGCGCTGTTCATCAGCCACGACCTGGCCGTCGTCGACCTGCTCGCCGACCGGATCGCCGTACTCTACAAGGGCAAGCTGGTCGAAGAGGGAACCGGAGCAGAAGTACTCGGTGCCCCCCAGCATCCATACACCCAGCGCCTTCTCGCGTCCCTGCCCGTTCCCGACCCGATCGAGCAGGCCAGGCGTCGGGATGCCCTGCGAGCCCTGCGCGCAGCAGAGTAGCGGGCGGGGCCTATCGAAGGCGGTGCTTATCGAAAGGCGGTGCGCATCAAAAGGCGGTGCGCATCGAAAGGCGGTGCCGAATGGCGGTGCTGAAAGGCGGTGCTGAATGGCGGGCAGCATATGGGTCAGAATGTAAGGGCGAACACCCACTCTGAACGCAGAAACGAGAAGTTCCGTGAGTAGCAGTCCCGGCATTGACAACTCGACGAGCAAGCGCGTGCAGCTCGGTTCACCCGGCGCGTACTTCGAAGCGTACGTCGTGACGCCCGCCCTCCCTTCCAAGCAGATCAAGGGCGCGGTCATCGTCATCCACGAGGTGTGGGGTCTCGTCGATCACATCGAAAGCATCGCCGACCGGTATGCCGCAGCAGGCTACATCGCGCTGGCTCCCGACCTGATGGGTACCCTGGCGGTGAGCGCCGAAGACGCCTCCGTTCTGCAGCAGCAGTTGTTCGCAGAAGACCCCGAGGTACGCACAGCGGCCCAGCCACGACTACGTGAATTGATGGCCCCCGTCGCCGTTCCGGAGTTCGCCGCCTCGGCCATCACGAAGCTCGTGCACTGCGTCGACTTCCTCGAGGCGCTGGACGGCGTCGACGGCCGCATCGGCGTCACCGGCTTCTGCTTCGGAGGCAGTTACGCGTTCAGCCTCGCGGTCGCCGATTCGAGGGTCCGGGCATCCGTGCCGTTCTATGGCTACGCCAACTTCACCAACGAGCTGCTCAGCGAGATCGACTGCCCTGTGCTCTACTTCGTCGGCGAAGACGACCACGCGCTGTTCTCTGCGCTGCCGGCACTCACCACGCAGATGAGGGAGTCCGGTGTGGATTTCGAGGCCGTCAGCTACCCCGGTGCGGCACATGCATTCTTCAACGACTCCAACCCGGCCGCCTATCGGGCTGACGCAGCCAGCGACTCGTGGGCGAAGACCCTGGGGTTCTTCGCTGCACATCTCCCCCCGACAGCGTGAAGTGCCGCGATGCCCGGCCGAATTGAACACCAGCCAGACGCCCACGGCGACCGCTGGCCGGAATCACAGTCGCAATCCCAGTCGCAATCCCAATCGCAATCCCAGTCGCAATCCCAGCCAGAATCCCAGCCAGAACCGCGGCACACCGACCCGCGCCGGGCATGGCACTCCGCCAGGAGACTTCTCGGCAAGACGCTGAAACCGCCCGTGCCCCTCGACCCCGACGCGGCCGGAATCGCAGCGACGACGAAAGACACGGCGATCCTCACGATGCTCCGCACTCTCGGAGTAGCGATGCTCGCCT
Source organism: Subtercola sp. PAMC28395 (assembly GCF_018889995.1). Classification (NCBI taxonomy): domain Bacteria; kingdom Bacillati; phylum Actinomycetota; class Actinomycetes; order Micrococcales; family Microbacteriaceae; genus Subtercola; species Subtercola sp. PAMC28395. Next base: position 3,165,132 of record NZ_CP076547.1, read on the forward strand.
CAAGCCAGGCCACCAACGACGTCGAATCGACGCTGTATGAGATCGCCGCGACGTACAAGCTGACGGGCATCCGGATCGCCGTGTTGCCCACCATGGTCATCCTGCAGCTCGATGCCATCGCCGGGCCTGGAGAAAGCCCGGTGACGGGATCGATCTCGCTCGAGACCGGGGCACAGCGCATCGTGCTCGGCCACACCGATTCACGCCACCAGCGCGGTACCGTTTCTGGTGCTCCTTCGCCCAATCGCGGTGTGCCCAGACCCGGTGTGCCCGGCCCCGGTTTGCCCGGCCCCGGTGTGCCCAGACCCTATGCGCCCAGACCCAGCCCCGGCGAGCCAGGGATCGCGCGCGCGGGCCGCACCGACCTCGACACCGTCTCGACGGTTTCGATCCGGCTCGACCAGGCCGCAGCGATCGAGCGGCTGGTCAACGATGCCCGCAGGGGCACCCTGAATCCCGCCGACGCTCTCGACCGCCTCGCTGCAATCAGGGCAGCACCCCCGCGCTTCGGGCCGTGGATGACCGTGCTGGGCCACACCGTGCTCTGTGTCGGTTTCGGGCTGACCTTGAATCCCACCCTCGCCGCCCTGCCCGCCTACGTTCTGCTGGGTGCACTGGTCGGAGTGCTTCTGTTGCTCGGCCGACGCCTGCCGACCCTGGCGAGCGCGATGCCGGTGTTCGCGGCCTTCATCGTCACCGTCGTCACCTCTCTCTTTCTCGCGAATGCCGTCGGCGACGACCCGCTGAAGCTGATCGCCCCGGCGCTGGTGAGTTTTCTGCCGGGGCTCACACTCACGGTGGCGTCGATCGAGCTCACCAGCAATCAGATCATCGCCGGGGCGAGTCGGATCGTCTACGGTGTGGCGCAGTTGCTCCTGCTTGCATTCGGTGTGATCGCCGGGCTCACGGTGACAGGCAACGTCACCGTGTCGACGACGGGCCAGACTCTGGGCTGGTGGGCACCGCTGGTCGGTGTAGCGTTCGTGGCGGTGGGATTCCTGCTGTTCCTCTCGGCACCTCCCCGCGCTCTGCTCTGGATCGTCGTCGCACTGTTCGCGTCGTATGGTGCCCAGGCCCTCGGGGCCCTCGTCATCGGGCCCGAGCTGGCAGGATTCGTCGGGGCGCTCGTCGTCGTGCCGCTCAGCCGCTTCTTCGCGCAGTTCAGAACGGCGCCGCCGGCGACCGTCATGATGCTGGCCTCGTTCTGGCTGCTGGTGCCCGGCGCCCTGGGATTCATCGGGATCAATGAGGCCGCAGCGCAGACGGCCGTGAGCGGGGCCGCAGCCAGCGTCTCCACCCTCGTCACGACGGGGCTGTCGTTGTTCTCCATCGCCCTCGGCATCCTCGTGGGCACCGGCCTCACCCGCGACTTCGACAAGGCGAAGCGCCGCCGAGGCTAGCCCTGGGGGGTGAGCCGCAGAATCACTCAGTCAGGCATAATCCTTCAGTCAGGCAGAATCACTCAGTCAGGCAGAATCACTCAGTCAGTCTGGGGCACCAGGAACGCGTCGTTCACGAGGGCCCGCACCCGCGGCAGCAGATCGGCGACGAGCGCGGTCTCATCCGCCTCGAGCAGGTGTGCAAGCGCCCCGATGATCTGGCCGATCGCCAGGTCACCGTCGCAGGCCCCGACGAGGGCAGCGAGTGCCGTATCGAGCGACACCGAGCGGGCGAATCCACTGCCCTGCCGAAGCGTCATCACCGTCGGATTCTCCTGGCCGGGCCAGTAGTGTCGCTCCTCGGTCACATCGTGCGCGTACGTGACCGTCGAACCGAGAAGCGCAGTGTCTGACAGCGCCGACTGCCAGTCGAAGCCCGCGAGGCTGGCCTCGAAGTACTGGCCGAGTCCTGCTGGGTTCGAACCTCGCGCGTCGGTGAGTCGCTCGAAGCGGCGAAGAGGTCCTGCACTGAGACGTGCGGAGCTGAGACCTGCCGAGCCGACACCTGCGGGCCCGATACCTGCGGAGCCGACACCTGCGGGTCGGGAAGCCCGTCGCAGCAGCACGTAACCAAAACCGACGCTCTTCACACTCCTGGCCTCGAAGTCGTCGAGCCAGGCGGCATAGAGTTCGTCGAATTCCGGTGTACCCGGCCGCGTACCACCATCACGGATCCACGTCTCCGCGTACAGCGCGGCATCCTGCAGTTCGCGCTCGATGACCCACGCATCGAGGTTCGTCTCACTCGTCCACGCACTGACCCGGTCGAGCCCGTCGGCGGGCTCACCCGCACCTGCACCTGCACCCGCACCCGCACCCGCACCCGCACCCGCACGATACTCCCAGTTCCCCAGGAGCTGGGCGACACCGCCCTCTGTCAGGTGCGACTCCGCCCCCTGGATGACCGCCGCAACGAGCGCGTCACCCACCAGCCCGGCGTCTCGATACTCGTACATGGGAACTCCCGCGGTCCGCGGAGTGATGACGAACGGCGGGTTCGATACGATCTGATCGAATCTCTCCCCCGCGACCGGCTCGTACAGGCTGCCGAGACGGAACTCGATGTTGTCGATCGCGTTGAGCTCGGCGTTCAGCGCCGCAAGCTCCAGCGCACGGGCCGAGATGTCGGTCGCCACCACACGATCGGCGTGCCGCGAAGCGTGCATGGCCTGAATGCCGCACCCCGTACCCAGATCGAGCACACTGGCAACCTGCGTCGTGAGCATCAACCCGCTCAGGGTCATGGATGCTCCACCAACCCCCAGCACATGATCCACATCGAGCGGCCGCCCCAGCGCCGTCTCCCCGAGATCCGAGGCGATCCACCAGCTACCCGCTCCGAAGTTGTCGACAAAACTGTACGGACGCAGGTCGAGCCGCGCTGACACGAGGGCATCGTCATCCAGCGCCGGTTGGCCAGACGCAGGCCCCACCAACCCCAGCTGCTCAGCACCCCGCGATCCGAGCTGCGGAAGAGCATCATCCAATTGCCTGCTCGTGATAAGCACGTTCAGAACGAATACCGCCGCAAGCGTCTCGGCTTTCGATTGCGGAACACCGGCGACCCGGCGCCGACGGAGCGCCCGAACGGCCGGCAACCTCTGCCCACGGAACAGGGCAGCTGCAGCCTCCTCCCCCCACAGCTCCCCCACAGTCTCAACCGTGAATGAGGAGGTGATCAGGTCTCGGCGCAATCGGGCTATCAAGGGTGAACTCACCGATCCATTCAACTGCATCAGCCCGGTCAGTGCGTCACCTACAATCAACCCATGAATGCGGATGATGCCCCTTCTGCCCAGGCTGGCTACTCCTCCACACCCCAGGCTCGCAAGCTCGGACTCAAGCCAGCGATGCGTGTGTGCCTCGACGAAGCTCCCCCCGGCTGGATGCTCGACTCTCCCCCGCCCGACATCCACATCGTGCACCTCGCCGACGTGCACCTCGCCGACGTGCATCCCGCCGACGTGCATCCCCCCGAGCTGCCCGAGCTGGTCGTGGCCTTCTTCCGACGTGCCGAGGAGCTTGCAGAACGGCTCCCGTCACTCTCAGCCAGCATCTTCCCCACCGGAGCGCTGTGGATCGCCTGGCCGCGCAAGGCGGCCGGTCACATCAGCGACCTCGGTGACAGTGTGATCCGGGAGACTGCACTCTCCTTCGGCATCGTCGACGTCAAAGTGGCCGCACTCGATAGCGATTGGTCTGCCCTGAAGTTCGTCTGGAGGGTGGAGAACAGAGTTTCGTGACACTGTCGGCGGGCTGACTTAGGGTCTTTTCATGAAGCATTCAATTGTTCCTCCGTATCTCCTGGCCAAGATCGCCCAGGCCGACGAGCACGGAATGGCCGTTGCTGCCGCCGCGGCGCGGCGCGCGCTCGAGGGCACCGAACCGCTGCACGAAGAACGCCGTCTCCATGCCACAGAGGTACAGCACTTCAGCGCCAGCACTCCCCACTCGAAAGGCGATCCTGCCGCCCGCCCTGTGGTCCACGCGGTCCCCCCGGTCGTCCACCGCACGATCTCCGATGCCCAGGGTGCCGAAAGACTGCCCGGGCGAATCGTTCGTCACGAGGGCGAATCGGCAACCGCAGATGTGGCGGTCACTGAAGCGTACGACGGCCTCGGAGCAACCTTCACCCTCTTCAGCCAGGTATTCGGGCGTGATTCGATCGACGGCAGGGGCCTGCCCCTCCTCGCCACGGTGCACTATGGGCGCGGCTACGACAACGCGTACTGGGACGGCGAGCGAATGGTGTTCGGCGACGGCGACGGCGAAGTCTTCGGCCGTTTCACCTCCTCCGTCTCGGTGATCGGTCACGAACTCGCCCACGGTGTCACCCAGTTCAGCTCCGGGCTGGCCTACGAGGGGCAATCGGGCGCACTCAACGAATCGTTCTCCGACGTGATGGGAGTACTGGTCGAACAGCACCAGAACAACCAGACCGCCGCTGAAGCCAGTTGGCTCGTCGGTGAGGGGCTCTTCACCCCCGCGGTGCAGGGCAAGGCGCTCCGGTCGATGACCGCTCCCGGCACGGCGTATGACGACGACGTGCTCGGCAAAGACCCGCAGCCAGCCGACATGGCGCACTACGTGAAGACGACCGACGACAACGGCGGGGTGCACCTGAATTCGGGCATCCCCAACAGGGCTTTCGCCCTCACCGCGCTTGAACTCGGCGGCTTCGCCTGGCAGCGCGCGGGCCAGATCTGGTACGACACGATGACCGCTGCGGGCGCACCTGCTGGCTCTGTTGCACCCACCCTCCTTCCAGCCAAGGCCGACTTCGCCACCTTTGCCGCAGCAACCGTGACCGCCGCGACCCTCCGGTACGGCGCTGCTTCGCCAGAAGCAGAAGCCGTTGGCGCCGCGTGGGTGAAAGTGGGAGTCTTGAAGGGTGGTTCACGCACCTGAAACCCCGGTCCCGCCCCCGCGGCGAACAGCACCCCGCCAGCCTGCTGCATCGCCGCAACTTCTCGTGTCCGTCGCGCGTTCAGGCGGGTTTGCAGGCCTGAACCGCATCTGGACGGCAGAGGCGAGCGGTGACGCCGACGTCGGCGCTTGGTGCACCCTGCTTGATGAGTGTTCATGGGAGAGCGACCCAGGAACCCACAGTACTGACCCCCCTGTCGGGTCTATACCCGTTGACGAATCCACCGCGCCTGACCGCTTCACCTATCGCATCAGCGTCTCAACCTCGACCGACGACGGTGCGCAACCCGAACGCCGTGCTGTGGTGGCTGAATCCGACCTCACCGACTCGTGGCGGGAGCTGATCGACAGGGTGAAGAGCGCTACGAGCCAATAGCACGCCGGCGGCTCGACAGTGCACGTGCGTGGTGGACATGGTGCCACTGTCTGGCCGCCTTGCGGGCAGTCGAAGTGACTTCGGGCCCGAATACACTCTCACTATGCCACCTGCCCAGCCAACCCTTGCGCGGCTTCGACTGCGACCGGTGCTGCCGAGAGACAGACACGAGAGCCATCGGGCCGCGAGCTCGCTCGAACTGTTCTTCGACCTCGTGTTCGTCGTCGCCGTCTCTTTCGCATCCGTATCGCTGCATACTCTCGAGGTCGAGCACCAGGCATGGGCCGGGCTCCTGAACTACTGCATGGTGTTCTTCGCCATCTGGTGGGCCTGGATGAACTTCACCTGGTTCGCCACAGCCTTCGACAACGACGACTGGCTCTACCGTGTCACAACCATCACGCAGATGGCCGGGGTGCTCGTTCTGGCTGCCGGGGTGCCACAGTCGATGGAGCACGGAGACTTCGTGCTCATCACCTTCGGCTACGTGATCATGCGGCTGGCCATGGTCAGCCAGTGGATAAGGGTCGCGAGCAATTCACCCCGGTTCCGGATGACCGCACTCAAGTACGCCGCCGGCATCACCGTCGTTCAGCTCTTCTGGGTACTGAGGTTGCTGTTGCCCGCAGAGTTCGGCGTGCTGAGCTTCTTCGTACTGGTCGCAGCCGAGGTTCTGGTTCCGATCTGGGCCGAGCGCAAGACCGTCACGCCCTGGCACAGCCACCACATCGCAGAGCGCTACGGCCTCTTCACCCTGATCGTGCTCGGTGAGGGGCTGCTGGGTTCAGCCAACGCCATCGTCAACGGCATGACGGATTCCGAACATGTTCTGCCCCTCATTGTGCTCGCGGCCAGCGGCCTGATCGTGGTCGCCGGTATGTGGTGGATCTACTTCGCGGTGCCGCAGCATTCGAGGCTCGGCAACCTGAGCCAGTCGTTGAAGTTCGGGTACTCGCACTATTTCATCTTCGCTGCCGCCGGCGCTGTCTCTGCGGGAATAGAAGTGGCCGTGGAGTTCTACGCCGGCCACACCGAACTCACCAATACCGAAGCATCTCTGACCCTCACCCTCCCCGTTGCGATCTTCATCATCGGCGTCTGGGTACTGACGATCCGGCCGAAGAACCCACTGGTTCGCGCACGCCCAATCGTCAACACGATCATCCCCGTGGCCGCAGTATTCATCGCCATGAGCGCCTTCACGCCCTGGGCTGAGATCGTAACGGCCATGATCGTGGTGCTGATCGTGGCGACCCTCGTGGTGGCCACCGCCGAGGCACGAGAATCGACTGAGACGTCGCCCGGCTTGGTAGATTGAAACTGTCGACCGAAACTGTCAACTGAAACGGTCGACTGAAACTCTCGGCTGAAACTCTCGGCTGAAACTCTCGACTGCCCGGGAACGATATCGGCCCCGCCGCTGTTGTACCAGGTATGACTGTTTCTGCTGAGCACATTGCTCTCTCCGTGCTCGACCTCGCCCCCATCGCACCCGGGCAGTCCGCCCGCGACAGCTTCGCCGCCAGCGTGGCGCTGGCACAGACGGCAGAGAAACACGGCTACCGGCGCGTCTGGTACGCCGAGCACCACAACATGGCCTCGATCGCGTCATCGGCCACGAGCATCCTGATCGGTCATGTCGCTGGCCAGACCTCGACCATTCGGCTTGGTGCCGGAGGCATCATGCTGCCGAACCACGCGCCACTCACCATCGCTGAGCAGTTCGGCACCCTGGCGACCCTCTACCCCGACCGCATCGACCTCGGCCTCGGCCGGGCTCCCGGCAGCGACCAGGTCACCATGCGCGCGATGCGCCGCGATGCGCAGTCGTCAGATCAGTTCCCCGAAGACGTGCTCGAACTCCAGGGCTACCTTCGCGGCGAATCGCGGGTGCCCGGCGTGCAAGCCATACCAGGGGCCGGTACCGACGTGCCGCTGTACATTCTCGGATCCTCGCTCTTCGGCGCCCAGCTCGCCGCCGCGTTCGGTCTGCCGTACGCCTTTGCTTCGCATTTCTCACCGGATGCCCTGCACGAAGCAGTCGCGATCTACCGCCGTGACTTCACACCATCGCGGCAGCTGGCCGAACCGCACGTCATCGCCGGCGTCAATGTCATCGCTGCCGATGACGCAGAAGATGCCCAGCAGCAGTTCATCACCACCCGCCGCGCCCGCGTTCGGGGAATGCTCTCGCGTGGCCCTGCTGGCAACACAGCTGGCGGGCCGGCGAACGAGTACAGCGACGACGAGATCGACCAGTTCCTCACCACACCGAACGGCCGAGGTATCGCGAACATGATGAAGTACACCGTCGCCGGCACGCCAGACGACGTGCGCGACTACCTCGAGGCTTTCGCGGTGTCAGCACAGGCAGACGAACTCATCATCGGGTTCCAGTCGCAGAACATCGCCGATCGCCTTCGCTCCGTCGAGCTGACGGCCAACGCGATGCTGGGGGTTGCGGCCTAGGAGTTCGCTTCACGACCGTCAGTATTCCGGCATCGGTCTTCAGGCGTCCACAAACCCCTCAACATAGGCGTCGATCTCCGCACGGTATATCGCCTTGTCTGTGTCGCTGAGCCAGGAGGCATCGAATGAATTCCTGGCCAACGTCACCACGTCGTCGAGGCTGAGGTTCGCCCTCTCGACGAGCGCGACATAGTTCTTCGCGATATACGCCCCGAAATACGCCGGATCGTCAGAGTTGACGCACACCAGGGCGCCCTGTCGCAGGAGCTCGACGATTTCGTCTGCCTTCATATCAGCTGTGACGAAGCTGTTCGAGACAGGGCACGTGGTGAAACCGACCCCACGTTGGATGGCGAGCGCGACGAGAGCGGGATTCTCGACGATGTTCGTGCCGTGGTCGATGCGGTCGACGCCGATGTCTTCGAGCACCTGCCGGATGTTCTCGATGCTGCCGAGCTGGTCTATGTCGCAGTGCATGGTGAGTTTCAGACCCTCGGCCCTGGCAAGCTCGAACACGGGCTGGAACTTCACCGGAGGATTTTCCCGCTCATCGGAGTCGAGGCCGACCCCGATGAAGTGTTCCTTGAACGCCAGGGCTTCGCGCAGCGTCTCGAGCGCGCTCTCGGCGGAGAAGTCACGCAGAAAGCAGAGAATGAGCTCCGCAGACACCCCGAGTGCAGCCGCGTCGCGCGCAGCATGCGAATAGCCGAGAATCACGTTCGAAATCGGCACCCCTCGTGAGGTGTGCGCCTGCGGATCGAAGAAGGCCTCGACCCGCCGCACGCCGTCGGCCGCTGCCCGCACAAAATAGGCAGAGGCGAGGTCGTAGAAGTCCTGTTCCTCGACGAGTACATCCATCGCCGGGTAGTACACAGCAAGAAAACTCGCCAGCGAATCGAACTGGTAGGTCGCCCGCACCTCCTCCACGGTGTTCTGGCCGACGTCGACGCCGTTGCGCCGGGCGAGGGCGAGTTTGAGTTCCGGCTCCAACGTGCCTTCGAGGTGCAGATGCAGCTCACACTTCGGCAATCCGGCGAGAAACTCGGGGCTGAGGGCTGAGACATTCGACATGAGCTGTGTGCCTTTCGATCGGATTCGCTCGAGACGCTAGCACGCCGGAATATCGGCCGTGTTGCGTGAATGTTGCAACATGGGCATCTCTGGGGGGATGCGCATTGCCGCCGAATCTGACAGAGTGATCTCCCGGGATACATGAGGAGATGTCATGAAGGCGCGAAAGAAGTGGATGATCTGGCTGATCGTCGGCGTAACTGCACTTGTGGTGACAGGTCTTGTGATCACCGTGGTCGTCCTCGCTCAGAACAACTCGAAGCTTCTCGCGGCTGCGAGTACGTCACCGGCCAGCTCATCGCCTTCAGACAGTTCCGCACCGGCGTCAACGCCGTCTGCTGGGCCGACAACGCGATCCTCCCCTTCAGCGCCCGGATCGACTGCACCGACATCACAACCATCGTCTGGCACCGCGTCCACGCTCGCCGTCACCTCGTTCTCGGTCATGCCCACCACCGTCACCTGCTCCACCGGCGCGCCGGGCACCAGCGGATTCCAGAGCACGCCACTGCACATCACCTGGACGAGTACCGGCGGAAAAGAAGCGTGGATCGGCGTCGACGCCTCCGACGCTCAAGCCGCACCCTATGCGGGCCCCCTGGCGCCAGGCTCAGGATCCTTTGACGATCTCGTCTATGGCTGCCCCGACAACCACAGCTACACGATCACGATCGTGGCTTGAAACGGCAAGAAGGCCAGCACGTCCGTCACTGTGACCAACAACGGTGACCACTGAGGGCAGCCGGCAAGCCAGGCAACCGGACTGCTAGCCAGCCACATTGACCATACCCATCAACTGTGCCGGGCCGCGGCTGCGATTTCCTGTTCTGTCAGCCCAGACAGGAAATCGCTCGGCTCTTCACGCTCGCCTCGACACCCACGTGAGGCATTCGAACAATGTGGTCGGCGCGTTTTCAAAGAATGCCCCGAGTTATCAAAGAATCAAGGACGCTCTTCACTGTGCTGCGAACCACGGTTACCCACGAACGGCACTGTATGAAGACATGTGAATGCCAACCCAGTGCGGAGCGTGGGAGTTCGAGGCGAGCCTCGGCGGTGTTGTGGCGTCTTGTATCCGATGAAGGACTTCTCCAACTGGAGATCTGCAGTCAAGCTAGTCTGCTTCCAAGCACGCGCTCCGTACTCTAGCACATCACCCTCATGCGAGAGATGAACGTCACTTCGAGGGGTTCGGCGTGAAGGTATGCCCGAGCGCAGTCGACAGTGCCACGAACATCCGTGTAGCCGGAGACGAACACACTGCTGTACGTGGATCGTCGGTCAGCACGGGCGATACCTCACAATTGCCCGAAGGAATATCGCTGTTCGTCTGCACGACAACAGTGGTGTCTGTGGTCGTGTCGTAGAAAAGACTGGTGTTGTACCCAGGTAGCTCACCCGTGTGCCCGACCCACCCACCGATGCAGCCCACAGCGATGCCATAACCGGCCGCGCCCGGGAACGATGTCAGGCGTTCGGTCTGGCTGGCCGTGTCGAGCAGGCCCTGGCCCGTGGCAAGCGCCCTCCCGTAGGTGAGCAGATCGGGCATGTTCGAGATCAGCTCGCCGGCGGTGAAGCCCCAGGCGGGGTTCCAGTTCGTCGCGTTGCTCGGGGCGGAAGGGGTCGCATAATCCCCTTGCAGGGTGAAACCCTGGGCGTACGGCTCGGGCATGGCCGTCTGGTCACCCGGCCACGACGTGCTCGTGAGGCTGAGTGGTTTCAGGATGCGCTCGGCAAAGACGTCTGAAACCGGCTCACCCGTGACTTTTTCGATGACCAGACCCAGGAGAACGGTGTTGGTGTTCGAATAGTCGAATTGCTCTCCCGGCGCGAAGATCGGGGACTTCTCAACCCCCGCGGCCACCAACTCGGTCGGCGTGAAGATCGTCTCAGGCTTGGCGAAATACACGTCGGTGAACGAAGAATTCATCGTGTAGCTTGCTATGCCGCTCGTCATCGAGGCGAGCTGGCGCAGGGTGATCTGGTCGCCGTTCGGAATGCCCGGGATGTACTTTCCGATCGTGTCGTCGAGCGAGAGCTTCTTGTCTTCAGCCAGCTGCATCAGCAGTGTGCCGGTGAAGGTCTTCGTCACAGAGCCGATTCGAGTGTGCATGCCCACCTGCATCGGTGCGCCTGTCGACGGATCAGCTACTCCGTATGCCGACATCCAGGTGCCCTGCGGAGTACGTACGCCGACGATTGCCCCTGGCGAGGCAGCTTCAGTGAACGACGACCGGGCAGCCGCGTCCAGTGAATCAGTTACGGCCGCGGGCAATACGCCGGTGATCATCTGGGACGTGGGTTGGCGACTGATGACCGACGCGACACCAGAAACGCACGTCGAATCGACTACGGCAGCCGGAGAGGACGTGACTGTCTGAGCAGAGCCTCGTTGCGCACACGCGGTGAGGGCGAAACCCAGCACCACGACAAGCGCGGCGACAGCCGAGCCGGAAGATCGTCTCCGGCCGGACAATCTCTTCTGGACGGACGATCGCTTCTGGACGGGCAATCTCTTCTGGACGGACAATCGCTTGAAGAAAGACAATCGCATCTGGACAGCCGATCGCTTCATTGCGGCACCCTCTCATGTGGTTCATGCTGCAGCGTGTTCCCGAATTATATTGGCGGCGTTCAAGCCCCGTCATCTGTTCAGGGCGAGCATTTCACCCGCCTAGACTGAAACCTGGATTTGAGAGCGCTCTCACAGTCGGGCTCGTGCAAGCGACAAAGCAGACAGCCAACCAGACAGCCAACTAGACAGTCAGACCAACTGACAAACAGCCAAACAGACAGTCAGACCAACTGACACACATACCAACTGACACTCAGAGATGGGCAGGACACGCGTGACAGCCACGATCCAGGTCGAAGGCGTCACGCCAACCGCTATCGCCGGGCCCCGCGTACGTCGCGACATTCAAGGACTCCGCGCCATAGCCGTCATAGCGGTAGTGCTCGATCATCTGCTGCACTGGCCAAGTGGCGGTTTCGCCGGCGTCGACATCTTCTTCGTGATCTCGGGTTTCCTGATCACCGGCATCCTGCTTCGAATGCATGACACGGCGGCCACGAACGCGCCAGGCTCACACTCTTTCACCGACTTCTACACACGCCGCATCCGCAGGATCGTTCCCGCCGCAGTGACGGTTCTCGTCGTGACCACGACGCTCGGCTTTCTCTTGTTCAACCGCGGCAAGGCGCTGTCGACGCTCTGGGATGCCGTCTTCGCATTCTTCTTCGTCTCGAACTGGCATTTCGCAGCGACCGGAACCGATTACTTCCAGGCCGGAGACTCGCTTTCTCCCCTGCAGCACTTCTGGTCTCTGTCACTAGAGGAACAGTTCTACCTCGTCTGGCCCGTGCTCGTCCTGGGGTGCCTTGCACTCGGGGCGCGGTTCACCCGTTCGTCGCTGCGGGACGGGTCACAGCAGCAGGGGTCGCTGCGGGGCGGGTCAGAGCAGCAGGGGTCGCTGCAGGACAGGTCACAGCAGGGCGGGTCGCTGCAGGACAGGTCACAGCAAGGCGGGTCGCAGTGGCACCCGAATCTTCCTGGACGGCTCATCGTCTGGGCAGTCGTCGCTGCCGTCGTGGTGGTTTCATTTTCGTTCAGCCTTACCGAGACCGCCACACACCCCACCGCAGCCTACTTCTCGACGTTCTCCCGCGCGTGGGAACTGGGAGCGGGAGCTCTTCTCGCCATCTCCGCGCCCTTGTTCGCCAGGATGCCCCGCGCCCTCTGCGTGCTTCTCGCATGGGTTGGCTCCATCATCCTGATCGCTTCCCTCTTCGTCATCGACGACACGCTTCCCTTCCCCGCGCCGTGGGCCGCACTGCCGGTGGGCGCGACCCTCCTGGTCATCGCCGCAGGTATCCGGGGCTCGACGACAGGGCTCTTTCCCCTCACGAACCCGGTGAGCGTGTTCGTCGGCAACCTCTCGTATTCGCTCTACCTCTGGCACCTGCCGGTGATCGTGTTCGCCCTGCTCTTTCTCCCGGCGCCGACACTCGAGAACACCCTGATCATCGGTGCCCTCATTCTCGCGGTGTCGCTCGTTTCATACTTCCTGATCGAGCAGCCCCTCCACCGATCACCGTGGTTGCAGTCGTTCGACTCGGGGCCGCACACATCAGGGCCGTACACATCAGGGCCACACACATCAGAGCCACCCACCCACGACACCGACGGCGTGACGCGCCGACAGGCGCGTTCGGCAGCGTGGCAGGAGTGGCGCGACCGGTTCGGAACCCAGTTCATCCTTTCGACGGTGGGACTCGTCGCCGTGGTCGCTGTGATCGCTGTGTCTATCGAGGTGTCACTTCGTGATGCACCGTTGCCCGGCGCACCGGTCTCCAGCAGCCTTGCTGTTCCCGATCAGGATCCCACCGTCGCCCTGCAGGCAGACCTGGCCTCAGCGGCTTCGTCATCAGCATGGCCGAGCGACCTTTCACCGTCACTCGACGACGCGATTTCACGCACGTCGAGCGACAACCCGGCAAATAGCTGTTTCGCCGTAGGAGACACGCCGAATTTCGACGATTGCACCTGGGGCAGCCACAGTGCCCCGAATCACCTGTATCTGGTGGGCGATTCGACGGCGCTTGCGTATGCACCCGCTTTCAAGGAGATCGCCGAGGCCAGCGCCGGCTTGTGGCAGGTGACGGCCGTGGGGCTCTACGGCTGCCGATTCACCGATGTATTGGTGCAGAATGACGGGTCTGGTGTGATGGATGTGTGCACGCAGCGAAAGGATGACATCGCTGCGAAGATCGCTGCAGACGCACCCCGACTCGTCGTCGTCTCGAATGCCTTTGCACTCGGTAAATCGAGCGCCGGCACCCCCTTGAGTGTTGACGACATCACGACTTCTACCCTCGCGGAGAGTGCGAAATACAATGCTGCGGGCCGATTGGTATACCTCGCACCGCCACCGCTTGGCTCTGACCTGGGTCGCTGCTACTCACAGGTGTCGAGCCCGCAGGACTGTAATGCCGGTATCGACCAGGCCTGGCAGGATTTCGCCGGCGCCACCGAAGCAGCCGCAAGCGCCAACGGAGACCACTTCGTGACATCGCTGCCGTTCAGCTGCTCGAACGGCGTGTGCCCGGCTTTCGCCGGAACCCTTCCGACGAAGTACGACTCGGTGCACCTCACGGCGGAATATTCGGCGCACATCGGCCCGGTCATCCAGCAGGAATTTGTTGCTCTCGGTCTGATGTGACGCGCGGAGTCACAACAGGTGCGAGTGATTGCGGCAGCACCTCATGGCGGGCACACGTCATTGCAGACACACGTCACTTCAGGCACACATCACTGCAGGCACACATCACTGCAGGCACACGTCACTACAGGTACACATCACTGAAGACTGGTGCGGCGTTGCGTGCAGGGGCGCGGCGTTTGCCTCCAGTCGACACAGGGCGGAGGGATGATGTGCGGCACTCCGTCGCGCATGACCATTCGCCAGCCTGACTTGTGCACATTTGCATGGTGAAAATGACAGAGGAGCACCCCGTTGTCGATGTCTGTAGGCCCGCGAGGGTGATACTCAGTGAGCCAGGGCGTGACGTGGTGCGTTTCGGCCCACGACGGCGGTCGTTCACAGCCCGGCCACACGCACCCTCCGTCGCGAACTGCAAGGGCCCGATTCTGCGCGGCGGTGAACAGGCGCCGGGTCTTGCCGTGCTGCATCACTCGGCCATTCTCGCCCAGGAGAGTAGTGATGAAGTCACCGTGACACAGCAATTGCCGAACCGTGGAAACGGGAACAGGCTCGACGAGACCATCGATCCATCCCACACCCCGCCCACTCACAACATCAGAAAGCGACGCGTGGAGGTTGACCGTGGGCCTGGCCCCATTGAGGCGCGGCATCTCGGGGAGACCGGCAGCTTTGACGAGCAGTTCGGTGAAACCGTCGAGCAAGAGCTGTGGCCTCGTGCGTGGCTCCACGAGTGTCGGGTCACCACCGACGTTGGTCTCAGCCTCGGTCTGGATTCCAGTTTCGGCCTCAGCTCCAGCAGCTCCACCTGAAAATGAGGGTCTGGTGCGCGGACTCAGAAAGGACTCGGCGAGAGCCAGCCACTTGGCCGCGACATCTGGCGGCAACAGCCCGGCGATCTTGTACCAACCCGAAGGCAGCGACGTCAACGTCATGCCGCGCTTCTCCTGCAGATCCTCGTCGCGGGGCTCTGCACCGTCTGGGTCCAGGTGTTCGCGCAACCGCGTCGCCAGCAGGTCGACCTCATCTGCGGTGAAGCCCGTGCCCCCGTCGACGAGAGGACGGGCAGCAAGCACGAGCGTATCTTCAGCTTCGTGCAGGTCTGCGCCGAAGCCTGATCGTCTCGCAGCCTGGGTGAGTTTCTCTGTGATCACCGCCGCCGCGTCCACATTGATCAAACCCTCGATGAGCGCCTTCTCTACCGCTGGGAAATTCGATTCGTTGCTCGTGCCTATGAGACTCATCGTCGATTGTGCTGCCGCCGCCAGCGTGATGCGCCCTTTTGCGCTGTGAATCGAAACCCCGGTCAGTCGGGCGACCAGTTTCGGCACCGTCGGCACGCCGTGCCGCACAGTAAGCCGCGCATCGCCCCGTTCGGGTTCAGACCGTTCGGCAATCAGCCCAGCGAACCTCACTCGGGCGGCATCGGCCACCCTGCCAAGCTTTTCGGCGAGTACGGTTGCAGCCACGACCTCGTCGTCAGCAAGGCCAAATGGTGCCACCGCATCGAATGCCCCGATACCGTCAAGGTCGGCGACAACCGCGATGAGCCCCTCTGCCACGCTCGAGAGCGGCACTTCATAAGATCTCTCTGCTGGGCCATACTGTGCCGGCACTCCCGACCGCGGTGCCGCAGCGGAAAGCCCTGCCGCACCGGAGAAGCCTGCCGCCCCGGAGAGCCCTGCCGCACCGGAGAACCCTGCCGCGGTGGGGCGCGGATCGGGCTCAGCCGCGGAGGGGGAATCCTCCTGCAAATCGGTCATGCATGAAGCATCGCACCAACCACTGACATTCACTCATCTATTGCTTGTCGGCGAGGAACAAGCGGAGCCGCGCTGCCAGGGACGTGTGATGCGGGAGCATCAGAGACCGTGGATCAACAAAGCGATCGCGTCATCTGCGAGGCTGCGTCACCTGTGTCACCGGCGTGAGCCGCGGGCCTGTCACCTGCGTCACCTGCGCCACCGGCGTCACCGGCGTGACCGGCGTGAGCTGCGGGCCGGCGTGAGCCGCGGGCCTGTCACCTGCGTCACCTGCGTCGCCCGCGTCAGCTGCGGGCCTGCGTCAACAGCGAAAGTCCCCCGAGGAGCAGTGTGAGTCCGAATTCGAACGCTGCTGTTCCGTTCGCCGGGCTCACCCCACCCCCCGTCGCGTGCACTTCACTCGCGGATTCGGGACCAACAGCGTGGGCAGGCGCTACAACCCCGAGGCTGTCGGCCTGCAACCTCTGTTGCTCGTGCCAGACATGACCGAGCACATAGTGCAACAGGGCGGCGGCCGACGCCTCGCTCGTCTGTGCGTCAAATCCCCCGCTGGCGATCGCCGCTGCCAACCGAAGGTGCGCTTCGCCTGCTCCAAGTCCCAGCGCCAGTGTGCTCGACACGACTTCGGCACTGTCTCGATACGCAAGCAGCGCGTCACGCAGCGCCAGAGCCTCTGCCCGGGTTGCCAGCTGCCAGGATGCCCGTTCTGAAGCCGCGGCGCTCACGCCATCCCTTGCTTGTGCCCCATCTCGCATCACATCTCGCGCCGCATCTGGCACCCGCGCCCCCGCGATGATCCGGTCGGCGACCGCGGCCAGAAGCGCCTGCTTGTTCTCGAAGTGCCAGTAGAGCGCACTCGGTTGCACGTCGAGCTTCGCCGCAAGTCGACGCATGGTGAGGTCGGGCAGGCCCAATTCGTCGAGGATGCCGAGTGCGGCATCCACAACATCGACCCGGGAGTGACGGGTCGACCTGGCGGTCGTTGCGGGATCAGTGTTCATCGCGACGACTCTAGCAGCTATCATGAACAGCGTTCAGGTGAACACTGTTCATGACGAGGCCGTTCATGACAACGCTGCTCACGACAACACTGTTCCACCGAGCCACAAGTGCCTACCCACACTCGCCTCACCACAATCGCCCCACCACACTCGCCTCACCACCACACCGCAGCAGGAGCTCACGATGACCCGACAGCCCCGCACCACAAGCCGCCCCATAACCCGCCCCGCAACTCGCATCACCACTCGCGACATCACCAAGATCGCTGTCTTCGCCGCGATCATCGCCGTGCTGGGCATCCCGAGCGCGATTCCGGCGTTCAACGGCGCAGTACCCATCACGGCGCAGACTCTGGGCGTGATGCTCGCCGGAGCGATTCTCGGTTCGTGGCGCGGTGCGGCCGCCGTCACCGTCTTCGAAGTACTCGTGCTGATCGGCCTGCCGCTGCTCTCGGGCGGCCGCGGTGGCGCCGGGGTCTTCGTGGGCCCCTCGGCGGGCTACCTGATCGGCTGGATCGTCGGCGCCTTCGTGATCGGAGCCATCGTGCGTGCTGACCGCCTCAGACCGACCTGGTACCGCACTGCGCTCGGCTGCGTCGTCGGCGGCATCGGTGTGGTGTACGCCTTCGGGATCCCGGTCCAGGCGTTCGTCCTCGGCTTGCCACTGAGCTCCGCCGCGTTGTCAGCGCTGGCGTTCATCCCGGGCGATCTGATCAAGGTGATCGTGACGACCATCATCACGCTCTCGCTCTGGCGCGCCTACCCTCGCGCCTTCGAAGGCCGGGCCCGCAAGCCCGTGGCAACGAGCGTGTGACGAACCTGACCACTGCTCGACCGGCCGTGATCTGCGGGTCGCAGGCGCTTTCCGAGACCCAATTGCGTGCCCAAGTGGTCTCACACGCGCACAGGATGCTCGACGATCGGCGATCGGATGCTGAGATCATCGTCGATGAGCACGCAAACGCTGCTGGAGCGGCACCGACTTCAGGAGAATCACGCTCTGGGCTCTTTGCACGAGCTGCCCAAACTCAACGGCTTGTGCCGATCAGACACAGAGACCCGGTGGAGACGATCATCGAGACGCTGGCCGTTCGCGAGACCGGCGACGTGCCGCTGGTCGGCGACGACCGTTGGTCAGACGAATACTGGGAGCACGTTCAACGGCGGGCCGGAATGGTCAACCTTCGCTCTGACACAGAAATCGGCCACGGCCGCCGCCGCAGCACGAGCACGAGTCGCGACGCCAAAGCCGGTTACGACGCCACGTCTCCCCATGATGCCCATGCCCGTCGTAACGCTGAGACCGAAGCAGACCCTTCAGACACCAGCGAAGCCGGCATCGCGTGGGCTACGTTCAGCTCAGGGAGTACCGGCACACCACGGGTGATCATCCGGTCGGAATCGTCGTGGTCGCAGTCGTTCTCTGCGCTCAGTGACCTGCTCGGTCTGACCGAGAGCGATACGGTCTATCTCCCGGCCCCGCTTGTTTCGTCGATGTCGCTCTTCTCTCTCGCTCACGCTCGTGCGACCGGCGCAGCCCTCATCGTGCCCCGCAATCATTCGATCACCCCAGGCGATCTCGAGCGTGCCACGATTGTGCACTGCACGCCGATCGCGCTCCGAACAATCGTCGACGCCATCGAGGCGGGTGCTCACCATCGGCTGCGTGCGGCGCTCGTCGGAGGCGCGGCCATCGACCCGGGTCTGCGCACCCGGGCTGAAGTCGCTGGAGTGCGCATCGTCTCGTACTACGGGGCCGCCGAACTCTCCTTCGTCGCGGTCGATGTCGACGGCCACGGCCTACGGGCGTTCCCAGGGGTCGAAACTCGAATCGAAGCGAGAAACCGCAAAGCAGACGGGGGTACTAGCGACACCGCAGCCGGGGTTCTGTGGGTTCGATCACCCTACTTCGCGGCAGGCTACGTCTCGGCACCGGAGCCTGGGGTTGCAGCATCACAAGAGCCACCGATTGCAACATCGCCAGCGACCCCAGACACCGGCGCATTGAGTCGCGACGATCAGGGCTGGGCTACCGTCGGTGACCTCGTGGAGCTCGACACCAGCGGGCGGATGCTTTTCCGTGGCCGTCGTGACGGTGCGATACTGACAGCGGCCGCAACAGTGATCCCCGAAGACGTCGAAGCAGCTCTCCGCACAATCGAGGGAGTCGACGATGTGGTTGTCTTCGGTCTCCCGAACTCGGGCGCGGGCTCTCTCGTCGCCGCTGTCATCGAGACGTCGGCAGACGCCCCCCGACCGAGAATACGAGAACTGAGGGAACAGGCCGAGAACAGGATGAGCCTCACGCATCTGCCCCGGCGCTGGTATGTCACCGATCGACTACCGCGGAATTCCGCCGGAAAACCTGCACGCGCACAGATTCGTGCCGATGCCATCGAAGGAAGGCTGCCCCGCCTTGACTGACACTGCCGCCTCCGCTTCCAGTGCGCAGAGCGCAACCTGGCCGATGATCGTTGCCGCGCGCCGCTCCCCCATCACCACCAAGGGCAGGGATCTGGCGGGAGTCGCGGCCGACGAGCTGGCTTCACCGGTTATCCGGTCGTGTGTCGACGATGCCCACCGGGCCACAGGCTCGCACCTGGAGATCGGTGACGTTCTGCTGGGCAACTGCATGGGTCCGGGTGGCAACGTGGCCCGGTCTGCAGCATTGGCGGCCGGCCTCGACGTTTCTGTGCCGGGAATGACCATCGACAGACAGTGCGGCAGCGGACTGTCGGCCATCATCTCTGCCGCAGAGTCGATCCGCGCCGGTGGCAGGCGAATGATTGTCGCAGGAGGCACAGAGAGCGCTTCGACTGCGCCGCTGCGAGTTCAGGGTGGCGTGGCCTATGCTCGGGCGCCATTCGCCCCGACAGGCTTTCCCGACCCGGAGATGGGCCCGGCCGCTGACGCACTCGCCCGGGTCGTCGGGATCGACCGTGCCGCACAGGATGCCTACGCAGAGCGAAGTCACCGACTTGCCGTGTCGGCCACGCGAAGCGGAGCGTTCGACGAAGAGATCGTTGCGGTCGACGGCGTACGGGCCGACGATGGTCCGCGCGCCGGCATAGCCGCATTGCTCGGCCGATTCGTACCGCTCTATCGATCGCGCGAGCCAGGCAGCGACGACACTCGCACTGCCGGACCTGCGACTGCCGGACCTGCGACTGCCGGGCCTGCGACTGCCGAACACGGCCAGCACACCGCAGTCCAGCCCGCACCCAGCACCGTGACGGCAGGCAATTCGTGCAGAATCAGTGACGGCGCTGCCGCCGTGGCCTTCGTGCCCGCACAATTTCGCGGCACCGCACCCGCCCTGGCACTGAGGGCCCATGCCACCGTCGGCTGCGACCCGGCACTCCCCGGAATCGGTCCTGTCGGGGCTGTCAACCGATTGCTGGGCGAGGCCGGGCTGACCATGGCAGACATCGCTGCATTCGAGATCGTCGAAGCCTTTGCGGCTCAAAGTCTGGCTGTGCTCCTGGCTCTCGGACTAGCTGAATTCGCTCCAGACGTGCCCGAAAGCCGTGGTCGGAGCCACGGCGCCACCAACGCAGTCGACAGCGACGCCGACGGTGCCACCAACAGCGTCACCAACAGCGCCGTGACGACACTTCGAGTGGATGATCGGGTCTGCTCCGACGGCGGCGCACTCGCCCTCGGCCACCCCTGGGGAGCGAGCGGTGCCGTCGGAGTCGTGCGGCTCTTCTCACGGCTCGTGCGAGGTGGAGCGCCGACGGGAACGCTCGGAATCTCAACAGCCGCAATCGGCGGCGGAATGGGCGTCGCAGCGCTGTTCGAGGTGGTGCGGTGACCGAGCATCCACAGATCGTGTTCGACGACGTGTCCGTCGAATTCGCCGCACGCCCCGCCCTGAAAAACGTTTCGGTGGCGCTCGGCCAGAAGCGCATCGCCGTGATCGGCTCCAACGGCTCTGGCAAGTCGACCTTCGCTCGCCTGCTCAACGGGCTCGTCACTCCAACCTCGGGTTCGGTGCGGGTGCACGGACTCGATCCGGTGAAACAGGGCAAAGAACTACGGCGCACGGTGGGATTCATCTTCAGTAACCCCGACGTGCAGATCGTGATGCCCACGGTTGCCGAAGACGTCGCTTTCTCGCTGCGGGGGCGCGAGCTGGGCGGCCGCAAACTGAGCCACAACGAGATCGCAACCCGTGTCGCAGAGGCTCTCGAGACGTTCGGACTGACTGCACACGCCGATGCCCCGGCCCACAGCCTCTCCGGCGGGCAGAAGCAGCTTCTCGCCCTGTGCGCCGTCTTGATCACCGATCCGGCTCTCGTGGTCGCCGACGAGCCGACTGCCCTGCTCGATGCCGCGAACACTCGCCTGATCAGCGCCCGCCTGCTCGATACACTGCCGCAGCAGGTCGTGCTGGTCACGCACGACCTGGCGCTCGCTGCCCGCTGCGACGTGGCGATCTGGTTCGAGGGTGGCCGAATACTCGACATCGACGAACCAGCCACCGTCATCGACAGCTATACGAGAGATCACTCGTGATTTCGCTCTACCGACCCGGGTCGAGCCTCGTGCACCGCGCGCCTGCCGGGTTGAAAGTGCTTCTCTTCGCCTGCTTCGCGATCGCCGTCAGCGTGCTGGCCGGCAGCGCGTGGGCAGGCAGCGCCTGGAGCCTGCCCGTCGCCGCCGCCATCACGGTTGCCGCGTATCTCCTCGCCGGCTTCGGAGCCAGTGAGATTGTGGCGCAGGTGCTCGCGGTCCGGTGGGTCGTGGTGGTCATGCTCGTCACGCAGCTCATCTTCCTGCCGTTCGCCATCGCCGCGACGACGACAGCTCGTGTTCTGACCGTGATCGTGCTGGCCTCGCTCATCACGCTGACCACGCGTATCCCCGACCTGCTCGACGCCACCGAACGTGCACTCGGACCATTCGCGAGGTTCGGGGTCAACCCGCGGGCGATCGGTCTACTGTTGGCGATCACCATCACCACGATTCCCGTGATCGCGGGATTCGCCGGCACGATCCGCGAGGCCCAGCGGGCCCGGGGCGTTCCGGTTCGCCTGGGCACGTTCGTCGTACCGCTGCTGGTCATGTCGCTGAAGCACTCCGACGACCTGGCCGACGCGCTGGCCGCGCGCGGCCTAGAGTGAGACCATGAAATCTGGGTCGCGCTCGAGCACCGGCCTCTGGGTCACCATCAGCGCGATCGCATTCGTGGCCCTTCTCCTACCGGGCATATGGGCAACGCTGGCGGCCGCCACGATCGTCTCCCAATCACTGAATACGGCCCGCGCACCGTTCGGGTCGGCAGCTTCGCCCGGTCACTCGACGACTCCGAAAACACCGTCGCCCACCGACGCACCCTTGATCACGGAGCCCCTCTATACCCCTGCAGAGGCTCCCCAGGCATTCCTCACCCCTTCGCAGGCGGCCGCCTGGGGTACGTACAGCGACAATCCGGCTCAGACGAGCACGGTGGATGCCGTGGGCCTGCACATGGTCGACAAATGGTCTTCGGTCGCCGCCAACCCGTCGAACACGGATTGTCGATTCGTATCGACGTCATTCCCCGTGCTCGCAACCGTAGATGAAGTCGGTTCGACGGAGCCGGTGCAACTGCGGTCGAGCATCCTGAAGATAGGAACAGGTTCGATCGCCAGCCAGTCGACGCGTGTGTTCACGGGTGGAGCCGAAGCCGATGCCTATATCGAGAGTGTTCGGAGCGCGGTTCACTTCTGCCCGACGGTCTCGACGAAGGCGTGGTCGGCCGACGTCACCTCGTACTCCGCTGTTCCTGGTCTTGCTTCGGCGGGCTGGAAGGAAACGGGTCAGGGCGCTTCGGCCGGTGACATCATCTACTCCGTCGACATTCGCCACGACAACCTGGTGACCCGGCTCTCGGTCTACGTGGCTGCCGCCGACGCCGCCTCGTTCACCAGCTTCCAATTCGACAAGCTGCTCGACGTCGTCGACGACAACATGGTGCACGCGACCTTCGGGTGAGGGTGGGGTGTGCGGTCTGCCCTCACTGTCGAGTCAAAAAAAGGGCCCGCTCAGCGAGCGGACCCTCGAGTCAAAAAAAGGGCCCGCTCAGCGAGCGGACCCTTTGTGTCGTTGTGGAGCTAAGGAGATTCGAACTCCTGACCTCCTCGATGCGAACGAGGCGCGCTACCAGCTGCGCCATAGCCCCTCAAAACAACTCGCTCAGACTACCACGGGAGCAAGGCCACCCCAAACGGCCACAGGCCCACATGATCGACCCAGACGACCGACGGAATTGCAGGAACCACCGTGCCTCTGGTGACGCTAGCCGGCCCGTCGGCGCGCAAGCACCTGGTCGACGTCGAGTGCGCCGGTTTCGGCGTCATCGATGATGCCCATGCGGCTGAATCTGCTCGAAGGGGCCTTCGGAGCAGGCGGTGGCGACGGAACCCATGCGGACTCGCCAGATCCGCTCGGTTCGTCAGCGTCTCCGGTTCGACCAGCCGCGCCGACGGAATCGAAATCGATGGCACCTGCCTGTGCGGCGCGAAGCGCCTGCTCGGACTGGGCTGCAGCGGCTCGAAGCACATCTTCGGCCTGGAGGGCAGCCCGCTCGGCATCGCTGAGGCTCGGCGCACTGCTCACGAAATGGCGCTGGCCGGCACGACCGGCATACAGCGGCTTGGGTAGTGGCACGGGGGTCCAGGAGCTGCCGTCGTTGTCTGATGCCGACCCGGAACCCGGTGCATCGGTCGAGAGAGCGTCGTGGTTCGATTCCGCAGAATCGGCGTACTCGTCGAACCCAGCACTGTCGAGGTCGTCGACGTCATGGTCGAACGACGACGAATCGGCACCAGAAGTCCCTCGCCCAGCTTGTGAAAGACGGCGACGCCCGGCCGACGAACCTGCACGGCGCGACGCGGTCGTTGCGGCATCCATGGCAGAACCGGGAAGCCGAAGCGCTCGGCCGTCTTTCGCCAGCCTTCCGAGCCGCGTGAGGCAGAGAAATGCCGAGAGGAGGCCGACGACCAGGATGATCCAGGTGCCATTGACAGCGATCTGAATGGCACCGAGCACGGAGACCACGAGCGCCAGCATGAGAATGCCCGTCGTGACGGCACGAGACTTTCGGATGTGCGCCGCAGCGCGCACAGCGGGAGGAGTATTTTGCACGGTGACCTTCTTGAGCAGGCGCTGCTGCTCGACGACGCTCCGGGCGCTCGCCTCGACTCGAACCTCGTCGGGCACTTCGCTCGTCTCGGCGAGAATGCGCAGTGTCTGCTGCAGCCGGACGACGTTGCGCTCGGTGGCGAGGTATTCGTTCCGGCGAAACCAGGTGGGCAGCAGATAGATCAGCCAGAGCACGGCGGCGAGGCCGATGATGAGGCCCCCGCCCAGCCAGTCTGATGTCATGGGTCTACGGTATGAGCCGAAATGCCGTATCTGCCTGAGGCTGGAGCGCGTGTCGCTCACGCACGGTGCTCATCGCTCACCCACAGACCCAGTGGCGGGTGTGCGCAGAGCTCAGTGACACGTTGTGCCAAACGCGAACCCTGGCCTTCAGCGCGGCCGAGTGGCGATCGGCGTCTGCGCCTCACGACGGTCTGACTCAGGCACACTCCCCTGACCGGCGGGCACCGAACCTTCCTTCCACCGGCGCAGCACACCGACGGGCAGTTCTTCGCCGACCAACGCGAAGCAGAAGTGGTCGCGCCAATCGCCGTTGATGTGGATGTAGCGACGCCGCAGACCCTCGTAGCGAAAGCCCAGTTTCTCGACCACACGCAGGCTCGGGCCGTTCTCCGGCCTGATGCAGATCTCCATGCGATGAAGGCCCACCGAGAAGAAGCAGTGGTCGGTTGCGAGCGCGACGACCGTGGGCGTGATGTTGAGCCCGGCAAACCTCTCTGCCACCCAGTACCCGATGCTGGCCGACGATACCGACCCGTAGCTGATCGACGACACGTTCAGCTGGCCGGCGAGTTCACCCTTGTATTCGATGACGAACGGCAGGCCGTAGCCCGCGCGGGCATTCTGTTGCAGTGACCGGATGCTCGCCCGAGTGTCGAACGCCATCGGAGCGTTCGGGCTGGTCGCCTCCCACTTTCGCAGCCAGGTGCGATTGGCGATGAGCTCGTTCTCGAGTGCCTTGGAATCACGGATGCGGATGGGACGAATGCCAATGGCACCCTCGGCGAGGCTGGGAACGAACATAGGCAATGATAATCAGCTACGCGGCCCGGCCGGGCGCAATTCGCCCGGCCGAAGCCACACAGTCAGAGCCGAACGGCCAGCCGATCCTGCGCGGGTCACAGCTCTTCGGCGAATTCCTTGATCCACGGTCGCAGGTCTTTGCCGAGATCGTCTCGTTCGCTCGCAAGCCGGATGATCGCCTTGATGTAGTCCAGCCGGTCACCGGTGTCGTACCGACGGCCTCGGAACACCACGCCGTACACCCCGCCGGCGATGGGCCCGGCGATCATCGTCTGCAGAGCATCCGTCAGCTGGATCTCGCCACCCTTGCCCGGTTCGGTCTTCTCGATCACGTCGAAGATCTCGGGGCACAGCACGTAGCGGCCGATGATGGCGTAGTTCGAAGGTTGGGTGCCCGGCTCCGGCTTCTCGACGAGGCCCGTTACGCGAACGACGTCGGTCTCTTCGGTCGCTTCGACCGAGGCGATCCCGTAGAGGTGCGCCTGCGACGGCTCGACCTCCATGAGGGCGATCACGCTGGCCTTGCGCTCATCCTGCACGTCGAGCATCTTCGTCAGCAGAACGTCGCGGGCGTCGATCAGGTCGTCGCCGAGCATCACCGCGAAGGGCTGGTTCCCCACGTGCGATTTGGCCCGCAGCACGGCGTGCCCGAGTCCCTTCGGGTCTCCCTGGCGCACGAAGTGCACGTCGGCGAGCTGGCTGGCCTCGGCGACGAGCGCCAGCTTCTTGTTGTCGCCCTTCGCCTCGAGAGTGTGCTCGAGCTCGGTGTTGCGGTCGAAGTGGTTCGCCAGCGCATTCTTGTTGCGACCGACGATCATGAGCACGTCGACGAGGCCCGCCGCAACGGCTTCTTCAACGACGTACTGGATGGCCGGCTTGTCGACCACGGGCAGCATTTCTTTGGGCAGGGCTTTGGTGGCGGGAAGGAAACGAGTCCCCAGTCCGGCCGCAGGAATCACAACTTTGGTGATAGATGAGGTCATGGGTGAAACAATATCCAAGAATGGCCCCCCTCCAGGGGACCCGCCGAAACACTCGTGTTACAAAACTGCACGTAAAATCGAAACAT
The DNA here is from genome assembly GCF_018889995.1 of Subtercola sp. PAMC28395. Classification (NCBI taxonomy): domain Bacteria; kingdom Bacillati; phylum Actinomycetota; class Actinomycetes; order Micrococcales; family Microbacteriaceae; genus Subtercola; species Subtercola sp. PAMC28395. Next base: position 3,191,140 of record NZ_CP076547.1, read on the forward strand.
GCTGTCGGAGACGAGCAACATCAAGCGCGCTCTGCGTGCCGAACTCCGTGAGCGACGGCGCATTCTCACGTGCACCGAGCGCGAAGAGGCCACGACAGGGTTCACCGCCAATCTCATCGCGCTCACCCGTGAGCACGAGGCCACCGTAGTGGCCTGCTATCTGTCGGCGCAGAACGAACCGAACACACGCCCATTCCTCAACTGGGCTTTTGCAAATGGCGTTCGAACGCTTTTCCCGATCACCCGTGAAGACGGGTTGCTCGACTGGGCCCACGGTGACGGCGAGACAGAGACCCAGGGCCTGTTCGGCATGCCTGAGCCTGTTGGTGAACTTCTGGGGCCCATCGCCATCAACGATGTCGACCTGATCATCGTTCCAGCGGCCGCTATCGACGGCACCGGAATGCGCATGGGCTGGGGGCGGGGCTACTTCGACAAGACTCTCGGGTCGATGCAGAAATGCCCACCCGTCTTCGCCATGATCTACGACGAAGAACTGCTCGATTCCGTGCCGCGCGAAGTGCACGACGAACCGGTCAACGGGGTCGTCACACCGACACGCATCGTGACGTTCTAGAACAACCCCACAACCCCACAGCTTCACAACCCCACAGCCCAGAGCCCAAAGCCCCAAAACTCTGTTCTAACCAATCTGGAGAGCATCCCGTGCCTACCTATTCCTACCGTTGCACCGAGTGCGAGAACGCCTTCGACATTCAGCAGAGCTTCACCGACGATTCACTGACCGTATGCCCGGTGTGCGGCGGCAAACTCCGCAAGGTGTTCAGCCCGGTCGGCATCACCTTCAACGGGTCGGGCTTCTACCGCAACGACTCGCGGGCGACGAAGAGCTCATCCGACGGAGCTAACAAATCCGGGGGCGGGAAGAGTGAGGGCGGCAAATCTGAGGGCGGCAAGTCCGATTCCGGTAAGTCCGAGGGCAGTAAGTCCAGTGAGAAGAAATCCGAGAGCAGTTCAGGCTCATCCGGTTCCGGTTCCGGTTCCGGCTCCGGCTCCGGTGGATCCGGCTCCGGTGGATCCGGCTCCGGTGGATCCGGCACCTCCTCCTCATCCCCCTCCTCCTCCGCCGCTTCAAGCGCATCAAAGTAAGGCTTCACTGTGATCAAGGGTTTCAAAGAGTTCATTCTTCGCGGCAACGTCATAGACCTGGCCGTCGCCGTGGTCATCGGTGCGGCATTCACCGCGGTCGTCACCGCGATCGTCACGGGCATCTTCAACCCCCTGATCGCTGCGCTCTTCAGCGCTGAAGCCCTGAATGACGCGTTCCAGGTGCAGGTCGGTGCCAGCACTCTCAAGTTCGGGCTTGTGCTGGGCGCGATCATCCAGTTCCTTCTGGTGGCTGTCGTCGTCTACTTCGTCTTCGTTCTGCCCATCAACCACCTCAAGAAGGTGTCGTTCTTCAAGAGCAAGCAGAGTCCCGCCGAGGAAGTGATCGCCGAGGCTCCGCCCACCGACCTCGAGTTGCTCGCCGAGATCCGCGACCTGCTCGCCGCTCAGCAGCAGGGCACGGGCGCGCCGACCGGGCGTGCCGCAGGGGCCCCCGGTTCAGCCGATCACCCGTGGCCCAACGAGTGACGTCAGAGCCACGAACGGGGTCTGGCACAGAGCCTGAACTCAAGGTCAGGCGCATCGGGCGTCGCCGTGTGCAGACCGAACCCGTGCAGGGTTCGGATGCCCGGCCCCAGTCAGCCGAGACCCTCCGGTCGAACCTCGCCGTCGTCAGAGCCGCAGAAGACACCGACGACACCCGCGATGCGACAGCACCGGGCACCGGGCCGAACGACGAGCGTCTGAGGGCGGACAAGCCGCCGCACTGGTAGGGGTGGCGGGTACTCGTACTCGCAATGGCACTCGTACTCGTACTGGTAGTGCCAGGCCGACGGCTAGACAGCAGCGAGCTGGCGTACCCCGATCACGGTGGCGATCCTGGTGGCGACCGCCTCGGGGTCTGTGAACAGCTCGAAACTGTGAACACGAAGGTAGTGCCAACCGAGGCGCTTGAGCATGTCGGGTCGCAGCCGCAGCGACTCGCGAAGGCTCATCGAGTGCACGACGGAGTCGGTCTCGACGGCGACGGCACGGCCCTCATAGGAGGCAACGAGCGTGAGCTTGCCGCGGTGTTCGAACGCCACTTCGAGCCCACGGGCACCGAGGCGCCGTGCGAGGTCGATCAGCAGGGCATCCCCGGGGCTTGAGAAGGTGTCAGGCGTCGGCCCATTCTCGGCTTCGGTGAGGATCTGGCGGAGCGTGACCACTCCGAAGTTCATGCGCTCCTCGTCGATGTCGGCTGGCTTGAAGCAGCTCACGATGTCCATCGACCGGCGAGCCCGCGTCATGCCGATGGCGAGAAGGCGTTCGCCGCCCGGTTTCGCGAGGGCTCCGAAGTTGGTCAGGACCCTGCCGTGCGGGGTTCTGCCATAGCCCACCGAGAAGATCACGCGGTCACGGCTCTGTGCCACCGACTGCTCGAGGGTTGCGACCATGAACGGCTCTGCCCTGTCTTTCAGGATGAAGTCGCTGAGGTCGCTGCGCTTCGCGAACGCCGACAGCACGGCCTGCTGCACGCGCACGGCGTGCTTTGCGCTGGCCGTGATGACCATGAGCGATTCGCGCGGGTACTTCTGGGCGTGGTCCATGACGAGCCAGACCACGCGCTCGACCTCGGCGTCGACGCTCTCGACGGCTCCGGTCTCGCTGTCGGGCATGCCGCCGGCACCCTCGAGGTAGTGCAGTGTGAGGCTGCCGTGACCGAGGTAGGTGCCCGCCCAGGGCAGAGAATCGATCTTGCCGTTGTAGAAGCGGTGGTTGACGAGCTCGGCGAGATCTTCTCCGCCTGCGCGGTAGCTGCGGGTGAGCGAGAGAGTCGGCACAAGTTCGGCGAGGCGAGCCAACGAGGAATCACTGGCCAGTTCTTCGACCGAACGCTCTTCGACCGAGCGGGTGTCGGCGACGCTCGACCGTGGGGCGGGCTGCACCACGGCCGGCACCGCGATCTCGAAGCGCGACGGCGTCTGCGTGACGGGGTCACCGAAGGCGATGACCTGCCGGGCCCGCCGGATGGCCGCTGCGTTCTCGGCGAGGGTCGTGGCGCCGGCGTCGACGAGTACGACGGCATCGAAGACGATGTCGTCGCTGATCTCGGCGACCTCATATGGCGACGCGAGCCAGATGGGAGCGAGTACCTTGCTGAGGTACGGTGCCGCACTCTGCAGCGTGAGCGAATCGACGGCATCGGTACGAAGCAGGGTCTTGAGCGACGCCGCTTCGTCGGCATGGTCGGCAACACCGACGCTCCACGTCTCGGCGAGCTGCCACGCCAGGATCTGACCGCTGACGGAGGCGTGCGCCTCGTCGACGAGCCTGAAGTCTGCTTCGAGCCGGTCGAGAATGCCCGTGTTCGCACCCAGCAGGGCGCGGTCGTTGGCGAGCATCTGTTCGAGAACACTCTGCCACCAGGCGAGTTCGAGCTCATCGGCCACGGCACTCTCGGGCACGTGGCGCTGCGAGAGGTCGGTGAGCAGAGGGTCGAGCGCCAGCTCGCGCAGGGTGTCGAGCAGTGCTGTGCGCTCCTGCAGGTTCGCAAGCACCTCGGAGTCTGCAGCCAGGGCATCGAGCAGGCCGATCAACTCGCCGATCGGGAGTTCATTGAGCTGGCGTGCCGTTCCGAGTGTGCCGAGCGGAACATCCAGTCGCAGAAGGTCTTCATTCACCCGCTGGAACGCGACCTGCACGTCGGCGAGCCCTGTCGGAACCTCGGGAGGTATGCCTGCAGCGGCATACCGGTGCCACAGCACACGTTGCTGCTGGATGCGGCGCAGGGAGGCGTTGATGTCGCCGACGTGCACGCCGGGCCTGACGTATTCCTTTGCGAGGCTGCGCAGCCGGCGGCGACTGGTGCCGGTCATCTGCGCCGAATCACGGCGTGGCCCGGTGGCAGCGATGATGTCGGTGAGTGACCGGTCGAATACGACGGGCAGGAACTTGTCGAGCGTCTCGCGGATGTCGAGCAGCAGCCGCAGATAGGAACCCAGCTCGGAGACCGTCGTGAACTGCCGCATGTGCGTCTGCCCGATGAGTTCGTAGGCTCGTGTCAGCAGGCTGGGAAGGTCGGAGCGGTGCACACGCTTGGCCGTGTTGTGGGCATTCGTCGCATCGTCGGCCGAGTCGAACGACGCGCCGTACCACGGTGAATCGTCAGGGCCATAGCGGAACTCGCCGAGTGCCGCGGCCTTGATCAGCGTCTTGGCTGCCCGGCTCCTGCCAGAGGCCAACGCCTCAAGCGATTGCCGGTCGAGGCGCGCGGTGGTCGCCGGCGGGTGAGGGAGGAGGGAGAGGCGCGCGAGTTCGCGCAGGGAGTCGAGCACCGACACCTTCAGAAGCGGGTCGACGCGGCTGAGCGACCCGCGGTAGTCGAGCAGCACGTGTCGTAGGCGCACCAGGGCCTCATCGACGTCAGCGACGTGCGGCTGCGTGGCCTTCTCGTTGCGCCCGATCGAGTGGATGAGGTCGCGCCGCAGCGTACGCGGCGACACGGCGATACCGGGAAGCCCGACGTCGTTGAACCGCCTCGCGATCCCGCGGAGGCTGAGACGACGGGGGCTCACGACGAGCACACGCTTGTTCTGGCCGGTCAGTGCGCCGATCGCATTCACGATGGTCTGGGTGCCGCCGGTACCAGGCAGCGTCTTCACCACGAGCGAATTGCCCGCAGAGATCTGCGCGATCACGTTCTCCTGCTCGGCATCGGCGTCAAGCAGCAGCGTGTCGGTCGACGGCGGCCGGGCATCCTGTGGCGTGGCGTCGACCGGGTGGTACGACTCCTGGACAGCGCGCCTGGCGGTCAGTGACCCGGCCAAGGCGTCGAGCACCGGATGATCGAGCTGCCGTGCATCGGACACCATGGAATTGGCGACGTCGGCGAACGACGACACGACAAGCCTCGGCTGAACGCTGAACCACGGTAGATGAGAGGTCAGGCCACGCAGGTGGTCGATGACCGGCTGCGGCTTGAACACGCCGTTCGTTGCGGCCAGCGCCACCATGGTCTCGGCGTCGAGGGTGATCTGGAACTGCTCCTGGAGGGCACGGGCGAGTTCAGGGTTGACGAACGGGAGGCCGCGGAGCTTGAGCTCGAAATCGCGGCCATAGCGGCGGATCAACAGCGGGCGAAGCAGCACGGGGGCAGTGAAGTGCGTGTCGTTCTGCTCGGCATCAGTGATCTTCCACTGGGCGAGGCCGATTGCCAGGTGAACAGAATCGATGCCTCGCACCGACCGGAGTTCGACTCCCTTGTCGGTGATGGCTCCCGCCGCGATGCGCGCACTTCGAAGGGCGAGCTCGTCGCGGATCAGGCTCGAGAGAAGGGTGGCATTGCCGGTGATGAACTGGGCGAGGCCGCTCGGGTGTGTGGTGGTGAGATCGACACGCGTGCGGGGGGCATCGTCGAAGTGGATGAGCGGTGAGACGCCGCCGAGCCCGCGAAGTTCTTCGCGCCAGCGCTCCCGCGATGGCTCAACCAGGTCATCGGGTGAGATGATGAGGCCCGATTTGCCCCCGTCGCCCTGCCCTGCACCAGACCCCGAACCCGGCCTGCCGTAGCCGCCGTCGAAGTCGCCGCGGCGACCCCAGATCGTCGCGGCTCTGTCATCGTCAGCCCCGCTGCTGTCAGCAACAGTGCTGTCAGCCTCTGTCGGGTCTGACTCTCGTTTCTTATCGGCGCGCCACACACCGACACCCTATGCGGAGACTCGCCGTAAAGCCGGTAACCGTGCGGCGAGTTTTGCGGCTGTGCTGGGTTTGTTTCGATGGACTGGGTCCGTGTAAAGGGGATCGTGTGGTGCGTGACAAAATTGCACCATGACCGAATCGGCGAATCCCTCGCCACATTCTGCAGATGACCCGGCGGACAACCCCCTGCCGCACCCGTCGCCGCACCCGTCCCCGCACTCCTTCGTGCCTCCCGCGCTGAGCTTCAACCGAGACAGCGGCGACGGCTGGGTCGAAGACGGCACTGGCCGACGATTCTGGGGTCGATTCGGAGCAGCAGGCCTCCTCGCCCACGACCGGGAACGCGGTATCCTGCTGCAGCACCGGGCCAACTGGAGCCACTTCGGGGGCACCTGGGGTCTGCCGGGCGGTGCCCGCCATCACGACGAGACGTCGGTGCAGGGCGCCATCAGAGAGGCAAACGAAGAGGCGGGCGTGCCCGCTGAAGCGCTCACCCTGCGATTCACGTCGACGCTCGACCTCGGATTCTGGAGCTATACGACAGTCGTCGTCGACGTGGCGACACCCTTCGATGCTGTCATCGCCGACGCCGAGAGCATCGAGGTGCGCTGGGTACCCATCGACGAAGTATCGACTCTGCCCCTGCACCCGGGTTTCGAATCGGCGTGGCCGGCGCTTCGAACGGGGCTGGAGCATGGCACGGTTCTCGTCGTCGATGCGGCGAACGTGGTCGGTTCCAAGCCCGACGGCTGGTGGAACGACAGGCTCGGCGCTACCGAACGCTTCGCCACCGCGTTGGCCGGCCGTGCCATTCATGGTTTCCCGGCAGAAGCACTCGGCATCGAACACGACAGTGAACCGGGCAGTTCCACCTGGTGGCCATCGATCCTCGTCGTCGTCGAGGGCCAGGCGAGGGGCACGGTCATCGGAGACGAGGCACACCCCGAAACGGATGCCCGTCCCGGCACACCCGCGAAGGCCCACGACCTCGCGACCGCTCTCTCGCTCGTTCGCGCCGAAGCCGACGGTGACCAGGCGATCGTCGACACCGTGCAGCGACTACTGGCGCCGGAGTTCCCCGGCACGCCAAGCCCGCAGGTGCTGGTGGTGACCGCAGACCGTGAACTCCGAACCAGGGTTCAACTTCTCGGTGCGGCTGTTCGAGGGCCCAACTGGTTGTGGCAGCTGCTCGAGGCGCCGCCCGCCGAGTGACCGGCCGCGAGCCTCCCCGCTGTGCAATTCTCTGCGCTGCGTAGATCCCTGCGCTGCGTAGGTCCCTGCACTCCGTACATCTCTACACTGGGGCCATGGGTATTCTCGCAACGGTGTTCGTCGCTCTCGCGGCTCTGCTGCACGTCTACATCTTCGTCATGGAGAGCATCCAGTGGCGCCGCCCGGCAATCTGGAAACGATTCGGGCTCACCAGCCAGGCTGATGCAGACACCACCGCACCGCTGGCGTACAACCAGGGCTTCTACAACCTGTTCCTGGCAATCGGGGCCGCGATCGGGCTCGTGCTTTACTGGATCCCCGATTTCCACCAGGCCGGGTTCGCTCTCTCCGTATTCACGATGGCGTCGATCGTGTGCGCCGCCCTCGTACTGCTCTCGACCGGTCGGGAGCGCCTGCGAGCAGCCGCTCTGCAGGGCACGCCCGCGCTGCTGGGACTTGTCTTTCTCCTGATCGCCCGATGAGCAACGCTGACGCTCCGGGCGACACCAAGACAGGGATAGGCGTTCCGGGCATCCATGTGCACGATCGCCGCGGACGCACCGGGCTCGACCAGACGGGCCGTGACCTCTCTGGGAACAGCAACGTTATCGTCCGTGACGTGACGTTGCTGTCGTCGAACTGGTTCGTTCTGCGAACGACGACGTTCGACTTTCGGCACAGCGACGGCCACTGGTCGACGGAACAGCGCGAGACCTATGATCGCGGCAACGGCGCGACGATCCTGCTCTACAACTTCGAGAACCGCACGGTGTTGCTGACCAGGCAGTTCCGGTTCCCGGCCTATGTCAACGGCCACCCCGACGGGTACCTCGTCGAAGCGCCCGCTGGCCTGCTCGACTCCGATGACCCCCTCACCGCGATCACGCGCGAAACGGCGGAGGAGACGGGCTTTGCGATCTCCGACGCCCGGCACCTGTTCGACCTCTTCATGAGCCCCGGTTCCGTCACCGAGAAGCTTCATTTCTACGCGGCAGAGTACAGCTCCGATGCGCAGGCCGGCCAGGGCGGTGGCCTGCGTGAGGAAGGCGAAGACATCGAGAACGTCGAGCTCGACTTCGATGCAGCCCTCGCCCAGATCGGTACCAGTATCGTCGACGCGAAGACGGTGATCTTGCTCCAGTGGGCCGCGATTTCAGGCCTATTCAGCGCCGGGCCGCTCAGCACAGCTCATCTCACCACGACATGACCCCAGCGTTCTCACGTCGGCCCGCGACCCTGCTGCACTTCTCAGCGGTGACTGACGCTGTGGATGCTGTGCTCGACCTGATCCACGAAGCTCGTGCCCACCAATCCGGGGCGTGCACCTCATTCCTCGGTGTGGTCATCCTGGTCGACGGGCGCTCCGGCTCCGGAAAGACGGACTTCTCGAACGCACTCGCCGAGGCCCTCACCGAACGATGGCTCTCCCCTGTCACCCTTGTTCACCTGGACGACATCTACCCCGGCTGGAGCGGACTCGAGGCAGCCAGCCAGCACGTGCATGATTCGCTGCTGTCCCCCTTCGCAAGCGCTGAGACACCAGACGAAGACAGCGCTACAGCTACAGCAGGCGCAGCTTCCGCAGGCGCAGCTATAGGCGCGGCCAGCGCCACCCCGCCTGCCGGGCATCCGGCCGGCCCGGGCTGGCGCCGTCACGACTGGGCGACAGGCCTCGCGGCCGACTGGGTCACCGTCGACCCGTCAGTCCCCCTCATCATCGAGGGCACCGGAAGCCTCAGCCGACAGAATGCCTCGCTCGCCACCCTCACCGTCTGGCTCGAACTGGGTGACGAGACCAGGCGAGAACGCGCGCTCGCACGCGACGGAGAGACCTACGAACCGTACTGGGACATGTGGGCTGAGCAGGAGAACGAATTCGTAGCGCGTGAGAATCCGCGCTCTCTGGCTGACGTGGTCGTCGATCTCACCCCGTCCCCGTGAGAGAGCGCGCTCACCCTCCGGTTCTCACCCTCACCCTCACGCTCACCCTCACGCTCACCCTCACTTGATACCGAGCGCCGTCACCGCAGCCTTCGCCGCGTCTCTGCGCAGGTCGATGATCCGCCCGATGTCTCTCGCGATGCCCGGATTCGCGTCGATCAGCTGATCTACGACACCGGTCGGGATGAGCAGAACGGTGGTGGTCCCCTTCGCCACCGCCGAGTTCGCATCGACCTGTCGGCTGAGTGCGAGCATCCCGAAGAATTCGCCCTCCCGCAAGGTCTGAAAGGCGACTTCGCCGAGCTCCGTGGGAACCGAGAGGATGACCTCACCGTCGAGCACGAACCGGAATGCATCGGGAATGGTGTGCGAGCGATGAAGGACCTCACCGTGCCCGTAGCGCTCCAGGCGAACCCTGCCAGTCAACCATCCGTAGTCCCCGGGGGCCAGTCGAAGTACCCGGATCATGGCGGCGACAGCCTCGTCTCGACGCTCTGGCGTGGAAATCGGGTCTGTCGAATCGTTGTCGAGCGCGAGACCCGCGCGCCGGGCGGCGTACCATAGCCACGCCAGAAAGAGTGCAGTCGCATTGCCTGCATCGGCCGGCCCCACGACCGGGATGGAGATGGAATACGTCGCACTCCCGGCGTACGACGCATCGATCGATTCGCTGCGCTCGAGCATCGGCAGCGCGCTGGCAACGCTCTGCAGGAGTTCGAGAACCTGGTGCGGCGGATCATCCGTCGAGAATTTGACCGTCGCAGTCGCCCGAAAGGCACCGGGCGCCTGGCTCAGGTTCGTGAACGACGAACCCGCAAGAGACGCGTTCGGCATGATCTGGATTCCATTGCCGGTATCGATGTGCACCGCCCGCCAGTTCACCTCGACCACGCGCCCCTGAACACCACCGGCGTTCAGCCAGTCGCCGATGCGAAACGGCTGTTCGAAGAGCAGAAGCAGGCCCGAGATCACCGAGCCGACCGCATTCTGCAGCGCCAGGCCGATCACGATCGATGTCACACCGAGAGCGGTGATCAGCCCGCCGACGTCGGCATCCCAGACCCAGGAGAAGAGCAGCGCCAGGCCGACGAGAATCAGGCCGAGCCGGGCCAGGTCGATGAAGATCGAGGGCAACCGCTCACGCCAGCTCCCCTCCGCCGGGTTGCCGAAGAGCACAACGTTCACACTCGAGAGCAGCAGGAGAATGACCAGGAACCCGAAGACCGTGGCCACCACGCGAACCCAGGTGATCTCCACCCGCGAGGTACTCGCCAGGCTCAGCAGCGCCAGCAGGGCGCCAACGGGCAGTACGAGGTTGCGCAGCAGCCGCACGGGCTTCGCCGCCGGATGCTCGCGCCTCACCAGGTACGCGAGCAACTCGGTGAGAATCACCAGCACGATGGGCAGCCCGATGGCGATGGCCAGCGCGAGGCCGAACCACGGTTCGCTCCAGATGTCAGCCATGACCGGCAGCCCTACTGGATCTTCCAGACGGTCTGTTCACCGTCGGCGGTATCGAGTGTGCCTGCTTCGACGAACACGGCGGCGTCCCGCATGCGGTCGCGAACGGACTGGCTCACGAAGATGCCCGCGGAACCCGAGACGCTCTGCACTCGGTTGGCGAGGTTCACAGCGTCACCCCACATGTCGTAGGCGAGGCTCGACCGACCCACCAGTCCACTACTGACCGTGCCGGCATCGATGCCGATCCGGATGCTCAGCGATGTGGAGTGCTGGCCATTGAACCGCTCGATTATCTTTCGGAGTTCGAGAGCGAAGTCGACCATGCGCCGAACATTGTCGATTCGGGGAACCACCAGTCCGCAGCTGGCCAGGTACCCCTCACGCAGGGTCCGAACCGTCTCGACGCCCATGCGGGTAGCCGCCTCGTCGAAACTTGCCACGATTCCGTTGAGCAGGGACAACTCCTTCTCTGCGGGGAACGAGGCGGAGAAGTCGTTGTACCCGATGAGGTCGGCGAAAAGAACAGAGACATCCTGGTGAACGTCGGCGATCGTCTCCTGGCCCTCTTTGTATCTTCTGGCCACATCGGCCGGCATCAGCGTGCTCAGGAGCTTCTCGTTCTCAGCCGACTGTTCGTCGATCAGCGACTGCTTGATGCGCAGCGATCTCGCCATCTCGTTGAACGCCGTGCCGAGGTCACCGAACTCGTCGCGGCCGCCCTGCGGCACCTCCACCGCAAGGTCACCCGCCGAAACCTGACGTACGGCGCCCACCAGGCGGCGAACCGGGCGGGCGAAGACCTGCGCGAGGACCAATGACAGCAGTGACACCACGATGATCAGCGCGACGATCGCGAGAATGAGGTTTCTGGTGAAATCGCTTACTGCCGAGAACGCCTCGCTCGTATTGATCTTCGCGACGATCACCCACTGCAGGCCGTTGATGTCGAGCGGCGCATACGCTGACAGTGTCTCGGTGCCGAGATAGCTGGTGCCCTGGACGAGGCCGGTCTGCCCGGCGAGTGCGTCCTTCACCGGAGCTGTTCGAACGGGCTGGATGAGAATGGTGCCCTTCACCGCGACAGCGCGTGCTGCATCTTCAGGAGCAGTCCCCGCAGAGATCGCGTCTTTCTGGTACTGCTCGGGGTTCTCGATGAGCTCACGCGAAACCGACCGCATGAGCATGTCGGGTCCGGCAAGGTAGGTCTCCCCTGTCGCGCCGAGCCCGTCTTCGGCCCAACCATTGTCTGCGGTCATGATGGTGTTGATCTGGGAGATGGGCACCTGCAGCGCCATCACACCACTGGTGACGCCGTTTTCCCCCACCGGAGACATGATCCATGCCACTGGCGAACCGAGTGCCGGCTGGTATCGCTCGAAGTCAGTCAGTTTCACAAAATCGACCACGTTCGAGTTGAGTGTCTCCTTGTAACCGCTGGCGAGACTTGTGCCCTTGTAGGGCCCGGTCAGCAGGTTCGTACCGAGGTCGACATTCTTGTCTGCCGAGTAGACCACATGACCTTCGGTGTCCATGAGCAGAGCATCCTCGTAACCGAAGCGGTTGATGATCTCGTGAAAATAGTCGTGGTACCGGTCATTCGCGGCAGACCACGCGCTCCCGTCCCCCGCATTAGCGACCGTGATGCTCTTGGTGGTGTCCAGTCCAGGGTCTGTGTAGGTTGCCTGCAGGTACCGCTCCGCCGGGTCTGTGGGAATGAACGCTGCAGCCGAAGTCTCCGAACCCGTGCGCTTCGCCAGTGCTGGCGCGAACGTCGAGGTATACAGCTCGTCGAGTCCCGAACTCTGGGCGGCACTCAGCTGGCTGCCTTCGAGAGCCTTGTACCCTGCGGTGAAGTCCGTGACGGCGTTGATCGCCGTTGTGCCCCTCGTGTAGACGACGAGCGAATTCTCGGTCGTCGTGAAGAAATTGGTGATCTCGCGCGCACGCGATTCGCGGGTCTCGGTCAGCTGGGCATATGCGGCCTGCCTCAGCGAGTCTGATCCCGAGATATAGCCCACCAGACCCACGACCACCGAGGAACCGATGCTGACACCGAGCAGCATGACGAGAAGCTTCGTCTGGATGCTGAACCCAGGTCGTCTCGAATCTGCAGACACCCTCATACCGAACCGGCTCGCCACTGTTTACCTCTCCCCACGCCCCACGAAATACGTGCGCCCCCATTCGGTATCTTCACCACCGCTGTGGGCGCACTCCACCTGAGTCGATTATGTCCTGATCGCTTGCCTGTTGGAGTGTCTGATCGGGTGAATACGTGGGTGGAAACCACGAATTCTCGTGCGAAACGGAGAATTCTCAGAGGTGAATAGCTCTCGGCGAGGCATCAAGCAGACTGCAGGTGGTCGAACCGCCGAAGAATGAGTCCTTCGCGAAGAGCCCAGGGGCAGATCTGCAGCGAATCGACCCCGAGCCCCATCATCGCGGCTTCGGCCACCAGGGCTGCGGCGAGAAGCTGCTTCGCCCTCACATCCGACACACCCGGCAGATCTGCCCGGTCGTCGGCCGTCATCGCAGCGAGACGGTTCGCCCAGAGGGTCAGGTCGTGCAGCAACAACTCGCGCTTGACGTACGGGCCGGCCGCCCGGGGAGCGGCACCCGTGATGCGCGCGAGCGACCGGAACGACTTGGAGGTACCCGCGACGATCGTCGGCGTTCCGAGCTCGGCAAACGCTGCGATCGGTTCGGCGAGCACCTGCCGAATGTACTTGCGCGCCGTTTTCACACTCTTGGCCGTCGGCGGGTCTGCGTCGAGGTGATCCCAGGTGAGCCGACCGGCACCCAGCGGCACCGATACAGCAAGCTCCGGATGCTCGTCAGCGCCCATCGCGAGCTCGAACGATCCGCCGCCGATGTCGAGGTTCAGAATCGTGCCCGAACCCCAGCCGTACCAGCGCCGCACCGCGAGGAACGTCGAGGCAGCTTCATCGGCGCCGCTGAGTTCGGTGAGCACGATGCCGGTCTCGATCCGTACGCGCTCGAGCACCTGCGGGCCGTTCGCCGATTCCCGGATGGCTGAGGTCGCGAAGGCCAGCAGGTCTTCGGCGTCGTTAGTCCGGGCGAACTCGGCGGCTTCGGTGATGAAGTCGATCAGTTCACGCTGTCCCTGTTCGGAGATCGCGCCAGCTTCATCGAGGAACGCCACGAGCTGAAGCGGCCTCTTGTGTGAGCCGAACGGTATCGGCCGTGCGCCCGGGTGAGCGTCGACAAGAAGGAGATGAACCGTGTTCGAACCGATGTCGAGTACCCCGAGCCGCATGGGGTCGAATCTATCGCAGGGTGAGAGGGAGGCCGGACACAGACGCTACGGCGTCACGATGTTGAACGCCACATCCCCCGGCGACAGTACAGAGAGCACGGTCATCAGCTGGGATTGGTCGCCATGCAACTCAAGACCGGCGTCGACCGCGTTCTGCAGTGATCCGGAGGCAAGCGCAGCAATCGCGCCCGACGGCAATGACACCGTGAGCGCGCTGGCAGCCGAGGATCCGGGGACGGAGATGAATACCCCGTTGTGAAGAGTGGTGCGAAAGCTCTTACCGGTGTCGGTGAAGTTCCAGGTGATCGAGGCGTCGAGATCCCATGCCTTGGGGCCGTCGATCTGGATCGCCAGCGAATCGAACAGCTGCTCCGCTGTGATCGACGCGAGAAGGTCCGCCGAGCCTGCCGCAACGGGCGTGCCCTGGTTTCCCTCACGAAGCTCCAGGGCGGCCGAGAGATAGACGCTCCGCCAGGTGCCGTTCTCGCTGCCGAATCCGAGCTGCTCGAGCGCGTCTGCCAGAAGTCTCTTCGCACCGTCGTGACCAGGCTCGGCGAAGACGACGTGATCGAGCACCTGGGCGACCCACCGGTAGTCGCCCGCGTCGAACGAGGCCTGCGCCTTCTCGACAACCGCGTCTGCGCCTCCCATGAAATCGACATAGCGAACGGCAGCCTCCACCGGCGGGTGCTGCCAGAGTCGCGAGGGGTTCCCGTCGTACCAGCCCATGTACCGCTGGTAGATGGCCTTCACGTTGTGGCTCACGCTGCCGTAGTACCCGTGCGTGTGCCAGCGTTTCTCGAGCGCCGGAGGGAGTTCGATCGCCTCGGCGATTTCGATTCCGGTCATGCCCTGGTTGATCATCCGGAGCGTCTGGTCGTGCAGGTAGGCGTACAGGTCGCGCTGTGTGCCCAGGAAGTCGACGAAGTTCTCGCGGCCCCAGGTCGGCCAGTGGTGCGAGGCGAAGACCACGTCGGTACGGTCGGCGAAGCGTTCGATGGCCTCGGTGAGGTACTGCGACCAGACGTGGGGGTCGCGAACCACGGCGCCGCGCAGGGTGAGGAGATTGTGGAGCGTGTGCGTGGCATTCTCAGCCATGCACAGTGCGCGAAGGTCGGGAAAGAGGAAGTGCATCTCCGACGGGGCTTCAGTGCCCGGCGCCATCTGGAATTCGACGCGCACGCCGTCGATCACGTGCTCTTCGCCGGTCTCCCTGATCTCGATCGTCGGTGCGATGAGGGTGACCGTGCCCGTCGATGTCATCTGGCCGAGGCCCGCCCCTACTCCCCCGCGGGGGTTCTTCGGCAGGTTCATGCCGTACATGTAGGCGGCTCGACGACTCATCGCGGTGCCCGCGAAGAGGTTCTCCTCGACGGTGTGATCCATGAAGCCGGTCGGAGCATAGATCTGCACCAGACCCGCGTCGACATCGGCCTGTGTGGTGACGCCCTTGACTCCGCCGAAGTGATCGATGTGCGAGTGCGTGTAGATCACGGCCACCACACGCCGGTCGCCGCGATGCTTTCGATACAGGGCGAGGGCGGCCGCAGCCGTCTCGGTCGAGATCAGCGGGTCGATGACGATGACACCGTTGTCGCTCTCGACGAAGGTGATGTTCGAGAGATCGAGTCCGCGGCCCTGGTAGATGCCCGGCACGACCTCGAAGAGGCCCTGGATCGCAACCAGCTGGGACTGGCGCCAGAGGCTCGGATTCACCGTCTCCGGAGCGTCACCGTGCAGAAAATGGTACGCGTCGGCGTCCCAGACGGGGTCACCGAACTCAGTGAAGATCGTCCCGGGCTCCAGGCGTTCGATCAGGCCTCGCCGGGCATCCACGAAGTCGCGGTTGTCGTCGTAGACATAGCTGTGCGGGCTGTCAGCTGTGCTCTCGGGGCTTGTCACTGGGCTTGTTACGGGGTTGGTCACTTGGTTGGTCGCTGGGTTGGTCGCTGGGCCTGTCATCGCGCACTCCATTCGCTCGAGCAACTCTTGCGCGAACCCAGTGTCGCACCGGGCTGCCGGCGACCACGGGCCGAAAGTCCCGGCCGAATTCCCCCTACTTCGTGGTCAGCAGCTGCATGGCATATCCGGTGCCAGTGGCCGAGTTGACAGCAGGGGTTATGGCCACGACGACCTGGTGCACGCCCGGGGCAAGCGTGTTACGCACGACGCTCCAGGTTCCACCAGCCAGAACCTTTGTGGTCTGGGTCTGGTCGGCGTAGCGCACGACGACTTTCGACCCGACCGGTGCAGTGGTGGTGCCCGAGATCGTCGATGTCGTGGCCGGTGCGGTGGCACCTCCAGAGATGGTCACTGTCGGAGCAGGGTTCTGCCCCACTGCGACGCGACTGAACATGCCCGTGTCTCCGGCCTGGTCAGCAACCGATGCGACAACGACGAACCCGCAGCTCGCGGCGGAGGTCGGTGCGACGGCCCACACGCCCAGCCGTGCGATCGACGCGTTCAGCGTCTGGCTTGCAACGGAAACGGTGACCTCTTTGTTGGCTGTGAGCAAGCCACAGGGCGTCGAACCACTGCCCGCGGATTCCCCGAATGTCGTGTCGATGCGCAGGTTCTGAGTGACGGAACCGCGCTTGCCGGCCGGATCGGTGACCGCAATCGTGACCGCATACGTGGCGTTCGGCATCGGGTTCAACCGGATGCCCCACAGACCGCCAGCCTTCACCGACGTCGTGAGCACCTGACCGGCGATCGTGAGCGTGACCTTCGTGCCGACCGCCGCATCCGTCGTGCCCTGGATGATCGGGGCAGAGTAGTTCGCGACCCATCCGCTCGCCGCCACCGGGGTGGGGGTCGGGGTGGGGGTCGGTGTCGGGGTCGGTGTCGGGGTCGGTGTCGGGGTCGGGGTGGGTGTCGGGGTCGGGGTGGGTGTCGGGGTCGGGGTGGGTGTCGGGGTGGGTGTCGGGGTCGGCACGATCACCGGTGCAGGGACAGAGATCGTGAGCGACTGCGTCGCCACGCCAATGTTGCCCGCAGCATCCGTTGCCGCCACGGTGACCGTGACGCCACCGTTTCCGAGCGCGGCCGGCGTGACCGACCAGGTCCCGCCGGACTGGACGGTCGGGGTGAAGACCTGGTTCCCGATCGTGACCTTGAGCACGGTGCCTGTGGGCGCATCCGTCGTACCGCTGACCAGCGGTGTCGCCGAGACGGCCGTGGCCTTCGAGCCGCCGGTGATCGAGACCACCGGGGCGATTGTGTCGACGGTCAACGCCTGCGACGCCGAGCCGACATTGCCTGCGGCATCCGTCACAGACGCCGTGACCGTCACGGTGCCCTCGGCGAGCGCCGACGGCGTGACGCTCCACGTGCCGTCAGCGGCAACCGTCGTCGGCAGCTTCTGCGAGCCAGCGCCTGTACCAACTGCGACTGACACCGCAGCGCCTGCGGCCTCATCGGTGGCACCGGTGATCGTCGGAGTCGACGTGGCGACGAGCGCTTTCGCGCCGCCGGTGATCGTGACGACAGGGGCAGTCGTGTCGATCGGAAGAACGGTTGCTGCCGACACGTTGCCCACCAGGTGCTCGTCGGTCAGCGATCCCGACGACGCGGCGAACCCGAACTGGTAACTCGAGGGAGCCGCATCGGTCATCGTGTACTGCAGGACCTGCTTGAGGTCGGCGTTCGCGGGGAAGGCTGCGTACACCGTGACCGTCGGAAAGCGGTCGGCCGAAACCGTCACGCGAAACTTTCGGGCCATCGCTGGAGTGATGACGCCCGGGTCGTTCAGGTTCGTACGAAGTTTCTGCGACGCGGTCGGAAGGTTGGTCGCTGCGAGGTAGCAGTACCCCGCCTTGCCCGAGCCGGGGCCCCGGAGTACCACCGAGTTGGCTTGGAAGGTCGCTGACTGGCCGGTCGTGCATCCAGTGCCGTGCCCGTCGGACGTGCTCGCGAATGCGCCGTGAACATCGAGTCCTACCCCGAGGTATGCCCCGGCGATGCCGTTCGGAGCCGGAGGCTGGTTTGTGTTCTGGGCGTACCCGAGCGAGCTGCCCGACCCGCCTGGCGTGGTGATGTTCGCCGAGCCGTCCGCGATGAAGAAGCTGAGACCATCACCACCGGAGCTTGCCGATCCGTACTGCCACTGGTCGAACGTGACGTCGAGTCCGAGATTGGATGCTGACGCCTTCGTGTACACCGCACCACCCTTGCGGCTCGTGCTCGTGTCGGTGAGCTGCAGGTAACCCGTTGCCGCGTCGACGGCCGGCGAACCCGTCCGGAGTGTACAGACGCCGAGATTCGATGCGGTCGATGCAGGGGCCGCGGTCGCGCGGGTAAGGCAGCCGTCGCCGAGCGCCCGCCACGAGCTCTCGGTGACCGTCGTACCGGAGAACGATTCTGAGACCAGGTTGGTGCCGGCCGGCACCGAGACGACAGGAGCAGCCGAGGCAGGTGCAGCGACGGCGGCAACAGTGCCGAACACTATGACGACAGGAGCCACGAGACCAGCGATCAGGTGTCGGACAGTGAGTCGGCGGGGGGTGGCCGGGGTGGTGGATTGCACGGTGTTCCCTTGCTGGATGAGCGAAGTCTGCTGGATGAGCGAAGTCTGCTGGATGAGTGACAGGTGTGAAAGTGAGGGGCGCGAAGTCGATTGGTGTACCGATTGGTGCAGCGCCGGTTAGAACAGTAGCGGTCGCACCCTCTGCGGCCCCGCTGGGATCCGGGCGCAATTCGCGCAGCTTTTGCGCAGTTTCTTGCCTGATGGCGCGAATTACCGGGGATCGTGGCCGGGAACCGACCTCCTCGTGAGGCAGCTGCGCCGGAACGGGGCTGCTCTGCGGGCTCAGATCGTCTCCGCCGGCTCACACGCTGAACTCGATATCCTTGAGCGATGCAACGCAATGGAGTGCAACGCAATGGAATTCACTGCACTGAGATTCAATGCACTGGGCTGCAACGCACCGGGCTGCAACGCACCGGGCTGATGACGACGGCAGGGCTGGCAAGCGCCCCATGACGAGCATCCAGATGAAGATCGTCGCAGAATTGCTCCGAGCCACAAAGAGACCTCGATCGACGACGACCGAGCAGGTACACGCTGGCCTCGCCCAGCAGAAGGCTCAATCGATGCCGCCGGCATCACTGCGCACACGCCACATCGTCATTGACCAGCAGTTCGGCGACTTCACGAACTTCTCCGTCCGTCCACGTCACGATCGGTCAGGGATGGAATCGCGCGATAGTGCGCCTTCAGCCGAACACGCAGCCCGGCACACTACCGAGCACACTGACGAGCACACAGACGAGCACACAGCCCGGCACTCTGCCCAACCCCGCGCCGTTCTCTATATACACGGTGGGGCATACGTCAACGGCATGGCCCCACAACACTGGGCGCTGGTCTCCCGAATGGTCGATGCCGGGCTCCGCGTCGACGTCGCCGACTACGGCCTCGCGCCGCGATACACCCACCGCGATGCATATCCGTTCTTGACCACGGTCTATGGTGCGCTCCACGCCGAAGCCGGTTCGCAGAACATCACCATCGTCGGCGATTCTGCCGGCGGCGCGCTGGCCCTCGGTCTCGCCCAGACCTTCGTCGCCGCACCGAGATCCGCGCCTCTATCGTCACCCATCCCATCACCAACACCAACACCAACACCAACACCACCACCACCACCACCACCACCAGGCGTAGACGTGCCCGCGCCCACACCAGCGCCCACGCCGACCCCCGTGCCGATGCCCCGGCAACTCCTCCTCATCTCACCGTGGCTCGATCTGGCCCTCACGAACCCCGAAATCGACGCATTCCAGCGTCGTGACCCCTGGCTCAGTGCCGTTGCGCTGCGGCAGCAGGGTCTCGCCTGGGCCGGAGGAGACGACCCGAACGACCCGCGGCTCAGCCCGATGTCAGGCAGCTTGCAGGGGTTGCCACCCGCACACCTCTACATCGGCACGCGCGACATTCTCTACCCCGACGTCCAGCTGCTCCGCGAGAAGGCTGAGCGTGCAGGCTGGCGGATGACTCTCGACGTGTGCCCAGGGGCAGTTCACGTGTATCCCCTTGTTCCTGCGCCAGAGGGCAGGCGCGCAGCGAGAGACATCGTCGCCCGCTGCGTTCATGGATGATGCACCAAGGTCCAGGCGGGCACGCTCCGCGCGGTGGGTTCAGACAGGCACCCTCAACCCCGCAGGTTCAGACTGGCAGGCTCAGTTCGACTGTGAACTCCCTGGCCCACGCGGCCGCCTTCGCGAGTTCCCCGGAAACAAGCGGGCCACCGTACCCGTGAACGTGGAATGAACGGGGCTTGATACGGACGTCGAAGCCGAGTGAGCGAAGCTCGTGGCGAGCACCCTTGGCGGCCGAACCTGGCAGACGGGGAGCATCCACTCGTGTGTCGAAGGTGATGGCCGGCAGGTGGCGCTCCGACGGATGGGATTCCGACGTATGGGAGTCAGACGTATGAGAGTCAGACGTATGAGAGTCAGACGGATGGGGTTCGTCCGCAGGCAGCTGGGCGATCCACTCGCGGATGCCCTGCTTCGGTGCCCGCGGCGCACCGTTCTGCTTCACTGCTCCGTCGCGGGTGGCTTCTCTCGTCATGGAGAAGGCGTGAGTCGGCCCCCCGACAACGAGCAGGTCGTAGCCGTCGACGGTCGGTGGCGCCGAGTCGGAGTCGACCAGCTCGACGCTCATTGTCGATTCGAGCTCGCTGGCAATGGCCCGTGCGACCTGTTCGGTATTTCCCCACAGTGATTCATAGACGACGAGCGCTCGCATGATGACTCCCATTGCCGTTCCCGTTGGCGATCCCGTCAGGCGTGCCATCAGGCGTGCCGTCAGCGATCCCGTTCCCTCTATTTCACGTCGTTGCCCCTCGTCCGGGAAGGGTCGAAGGTCCCGTGGGCGGTGCGCGGAAAGGGCAAGCCTGTCAGCCTCGTGCGCGAGACGTGCCTGAGCGAGGCGCGGGAGTATCACTCGAGCGAGCACTGCATCCTAGGATGAGCGCATGGCGATGCCGGTTCTGGCTACAAAGCTCTTCGTGCCGCGGCCGCGACCCCGGGCGATCTCACGCCCCCGTCTCGTCGACCAGCTGACCGCAGGAGTGCAAGCCGGGCGCAAACTCACCCTCGTCTCCGCGCCCGCTGGATTCGGAAAGACCACGCTGTTCGCTGAGTGGATCGACCAGATGCGCCGGCGGGATCCGCGAGTGCGCATTGCGTGGCTGTCACTCGACGAACGCGACAACGACCCCGCTCGGTTTCTCAGCTATCTGGCCGCAACCCTGCATCGGGCCGACCCCGATCTCGGCACGGGCACGGGCACGGGCACGGGCACGGGCGAGTACGACACGGGCGCGTCTGCCGAAGCAACTCTGACCGCGCTCATCAATGCGATCGCTGGCGGTACCCCCAACTCTGACGGCAACTCCGACGGCAACGCCGACAGAAGACGCGGGCCCGGCCCTCTGATCCTCTTTCTCGACGACTTTCACCTCATCGAAGACATCGGCGTGCGTGAGGCGGTCGTCTTTCTGCTCGATCATCTTCCCGCGACGATGCACGTCGCTCTGTCGAGTCGCTCCGACCCTCTTCTCCCGCTTGCACGGATGCGGGCAGGCGGTGACCTGACCGAATTGCGCGCCGCCGATCTGCGATTCACCCCCGTCGAGGCTGCCGCATTCCTCCATCAGGTGACCGGTCTCTCGCTCACCCCCGAGAATATCGCGGCTCTCGAGAGGCGCACCGAGGGCTGGATCGCCGGGCTCCAGCTCGCCGCGCTCTCGTTGGGTTCGTTGCGCAACAGCGCCGATGTGCCTCGCATGATCGACACGTTCATCGACGCGTTCACCGGCAGCAACCGATTCGTCATCGACTATCTCGCCGAAGAGGTGCTCCACCACGTTCCCGACGACGTCCGTGAGTTCCTCAGCCAGACCGCCATCCTCGAGCGACTCAGCGGCCCGCTCTGTGACGCGGTGACCGGGCGCACCGACAGCGCCGTGACGCTCGAGTCGCTCGAACGGGCGAACCTCTTCATTGTGCCTCTGGATGATCGGCGGCAGTGGTATCGCTATCACCACCTCTTCGCTGATGTGTTGCGCTCGAGGTTGCTCGCGAGCGACCCTTCCCCGACCCAAGCGCCTGGCAAACACGATCTGCACGTCGGAGATCTGCACATCGGAGATCTGCACGTCGGGGATCTGCACATCAGAGATCTGCACGTCCGCGCCAGCGAGTGGTTCGAGCTGAACGGATCACCTGAAGAGGCAATCAGACATGCTTTCGAGGCACCCGATTTCGAACGGGCAGCTCGCCTGATCGAGGCGACCATCCCTGGCGTGCGAAAGAGCAGGCAGGATTCGACTCTCCTGGGTTGGTTGGCACAACTGCCCGACGAGACCAAGGAGCGCAGGCCCGTGCTGCTCGTGTTCTCCGCCTGGTCGTCGCTGGTCGCCGGCGATATCGCCTCTGTCGAACGCCAGCTGGCTCAGGCCGAACAGCTGCTCGCACGCAACGCCGACAGTGACCCACAGAACGACAGGGACCCACAGAAGGACAGTGACCCCCAGAACGTCAGTGATCCACAGAACGACAGTGACCCACAGAACGACAGTGACCCACAGAACGACAGTGACCCACAGAACGACAGTGACCCACAGACCCACAGCTCAGAGCCCGGCGGGGAGCTGGAGACTCTGCCGGTGACGATCGAGCTCTACCGGGCATCCATCGCGTTGGCAACCGGCGACCAGGCTGGTATCACGCTGCACGCCCAGCGAGCCTTCGATGCGGCTGGCCCCGATGATCACCTGGGCCGCGGCGCGTCAGCCGGGCTGCTGGGTATCGCGTCCTGGGCCAGCGGCGACCTCGAGGCGGGCGTGAACGCGTTCGGGGCCTCCGCGACGAGCCTGCGCCTGGCGGGAAACCTCACCGATGCCCTCAGTACCACCATGGTGATGGCCGACATGCTGCTTCCGCTCGGCCGGCTGCGCGAAGCCGAGAGAATCTACGAGGATGCCCTGCAGCAGTCGCTCGGGCAGGGCAGCGGCGGGCAGGGCAGCGGCGCGCAGGGCAACAGCGGCCACATCAACGGCGGCCAGCCCGCAGCCGACCTCCACGCGGGGCTCGCCGACGTGTTGCGCGAACGCAACGAACTTACTGCCGCGAAACACCACCTGGCGGCGAGTACCGAGCTCGGCGACGCCGCCCTCTCGCACGAGCACCGCTACCGCTGGTTCGTGGCCACGGCACGAGTGCACGAGGCCGAAGGCGAGTACGGGCTGTCTCTCGATGCGCTGGCAGAAGCAGAGCGACACTACCGCCGCGGGTTCTTTCCCGACGTGCGCCCGATCGGCGGAATGCGCGCGCGCATCCACCTCAAGCAGGGGCTCATTCCCGAGGCCCACGCGTGGGTGGAGGAACAGGGTCTGGATGTCACGGATGAACCGCATTACCTCCGCGAGTTCGGGCACGTCACCCTCGCCAGGCTGTTGCTGGCCGAGCACCGGTTGAACCCCCGAGGCGACTCCCTCGACAGCGCACGAGAGTTGCTCGCTCGACTACTCAAGGCGGCTGAAGACGGCCATCGCAGGGGCACAGCCAGCGAAATCCTCGTGCTTCAGGCCGTCGCGTTCCACGCACAGGGCGAAACCTCGCTCGCGCTCGAGTCGCTCGAACGCGCCTTCGCCCTTGCCGAACCCGAAGGTCACCTGCGACGGTTCCTCGACGAGGGAGCCCCTG